>NZ_JBHXVK010000048.1:0-1140 GCF_042672305.1 Gordonia sp. NPDC127522 | reverse complement strand
GTCTTGTACAAGCCGTTCACCGACTCGGCCAGCGCGTTGTCGTAGGCGTCCCCGACCGTTCCGATCGACGCGGCGATGTCTTCGAGTCGCAGACGTTCGGTCAGTGTAACCGATGTGTACTGACTTCCCGCATCTGAATGGTGAATCAGCTCAGCAGCTTTCACCGGATGCCCTTCCCGCTTGCGCTGCCACAGCGCCATCCGAAGCGGGACCGTCACCAGCTCGACTGTCTTCGATGTCGATGCGTGCCACGCCACGATTCGACGGGAGAACACGTCGATGATGAACACCACGTACACCCACCCGGCCCATGTCCGGCAGTAGGTGAAATCGGTCACCCAGACCCGGTTGGGTTCGGCGGCACTGAACTGTCGGTTCAGCAGATCCTCCGCGCGTACACCGTCAGTGGAGCGGACGGTCGTGCGGACCCCTTTGGATCTTCGAATTCCGTTGTGGCCTAGCATTTTCATTGCTCGATCAACAGCGCCGTAGGACACCCCAGGCAGTGTTGTGCGGTGCAGGTGGGCGCGCATCTTCACCCGCCCGTAGAGGCCCTCGGGAGTCATCTTCCGTCGGCCGTCGTCATCGGTGCGCCAGACGACATTGCGCACCGCATCGACGACGTGAGCGTCGGAGACGGTACGAGCAGCAGGCATTCGTGTTCGCCATGCCCGGTAGGTTCGTGCGGCAACCATGCAGCCCTGCTCACGCAGGACCCGGCAGATCGACTCGACCGCAAAACCGTTGGTGCGCATCTGATCTATGAACGCCACGATCATCGGTTGCGGGGGTCGAGTTCCCCCGCGAAGAAAGTTGTCGCCGCCTTCAGAATGGCAACGTCTTCTCGCAACTGCTTGTTCTCCGCCTTGAGGCGCTTGATCTCGGCGGACTCCTTCGAGGTGGTCCCGGAGCGGGCGCCGGCATCGATCTGTGCCTGCACTGCCCACCGGCGTACCGTCTCTCCGCCGACACCGACCTGCTTAGCGATCGCTTCGGCAGCGGCAGTCAACGACGTGTACTCGCCGCCGTGGGCCTCCAGCAGCCGCAGAGCCCTTGAACGGACCTCTGGATCGATCTTTTTAGGCATGAGCTCATCCTTCCTGACTCAGAAGGAAGCGGCATCAAACCAGGGGTGATTCA
>NZ_JBHXVK010000047.1:0-1260 GCF_042672305.1 Gordonia sp. NPDC127522 | reverse complement strand
TCGAAGGTGGGATCGGCGATTGGGACGAAGTCGTAACAAGGTAGCCGTACCGGAAGGTGCGGCTGGATCACCTCCTTTCTAAGGAGCACACAACAACACGTGTTTCAGCAGGCGTTTGTTCTGCGGCGCGTGTGTGTTCAAGGGTGAAACATCAAACACGCCACGCAAGGTGCCGGCCTCATATGGGCAGGCGCTGGTGGTGAGCTTGCCGGGTGACTGGCTCGCTGCTCCCAACACACTATCGGGGTTCTGAGAGAACACACGTTTTCTCTGAGCTGGTCATCGTGAGGTCGTGCTGATGCATCCTGTGATGGGGTGTGGAGCGGCCAAGTGGTGATCGGCGTGTGTTGTTTGAGAAGTGCATAGTGGATGCGAGCATCTTTATTTCAAACCAATGCTTCGACTGTTGTTGGAGTGCTGGTCTGTGATTTAGCAGAATTTGTAGTGTTTGTGGTGTCTACATTCGATCCTCGTTCATGGCCGGCTTGTGCTGGTTGTGGGTGGGGGGTTGTTTGTAGGTGTTGTTGTAAGTGTGTAAGGGCGTTCGGTGGATGCCTTGGTACCAGGAGCCGATGAAGGACGTGGTAGGCCGCGATAGTCCTCGGGGAGTTGTCAAACGAGCTGTGATCCGAGGGTGTCCGAATGGGGAAACCCAGCACGAGTGATGTCGTGTTACCACCAGCTGAATGTATAGGCTGTGTGGGGGGAACGTGGGGAAGTGAAACATCTCAGTACCCATAGGAAGAGAAAACAATTGTGATTCCGTGAGTAGTGGCGAGCGAAAGCGGAGGAGGCTAAACCATGCGCATGTGATACCGGGTAGGGGTTGTGTGTGTGGGGTTGTGGGGTTCGTCTTCTTCCATCTGCCTGTGGAAGCGTGAGTCAAAAAGCTGTGTGTTAGGTGAAGTGGCCTGGAATGGTCTGCCGTAGTCGGTGAGAGTCCGGTAGCTGAAAACACATGGTCTTGCGTGACGGTGTCCCCAAGTAGCAGCGGGCTCGTGGAATCTGCTGTGAATCTGCCGGGACCACCCGGTAAGCCTGAATACTTCCTGGTGACCGATAGCGGACTAGTACCGTGAGGGAAAGGTGAAAAGTACCCCGGGAGGGGAGTGAAATAGTACCTGAAACCGGACGCTTACAATCCGTCAAAGCCTGTGCCTTCGGGGCGGGTGATGGCGTGCCTTTTGAAGAATGAGCCTGCGAGTTAGTGCTCGGTGGCGAGGTTAACCCGTGTGGGGTAGCCGTAGCGAAAGCGAGTCT
>NZ_JBHXVK010000046.1:0-1286 GCF_042672305.1 Gordonia sp. NPDC127522 | reverse complement strand
TGGCGTGTCCCCCGTGAACCGGTCCGGGTGGTTCTAGAGTCCTGATTGCCCTGTTGAGGGCGGAGAAGGGACGATAGGGATCATGGCGGGACGGAAGCGTCACTCGGCTGAGGACATCGTGCGCAAGTTGCGCCGAGCCGATGAACTGGCGGCCGAGGGCAAGAACGGCGAGGAGATCGCCGCCGACCTCGAGGTGTCTGCGGCCACCTTGTACAACTGGCGCCGCCAGTACGGCGGTATGGACGCTGATGCCGCCAAGGAACTCAAGGAGCTACGCGAGCAGAACGGCCGGCTCAAGCGCCTGCTCGCCGACGCCGAGTTGGAGAAAGACGCGCTGCGGGAGATCGCCAAGGGAAAATTCTGAGCCCGACCGCCAAACGCGCCGCGATCGACATGCTCAAAGACGTGATGAACATGTCAGAACGCAAGGCGTGCAGGGTAGTTGGGCTTGCTCGTTCAGCGTATCGTCAACTGCCGCAAGCGCACACCCCGGCTGACCCGGATGCTGGCCTGCGCCAGCAGCTACGAACCTACGCCCGTCAGAACCCTCGCCACGGGTTCCGGCGGGCGTGGGCGCACCTGCGGTTCGACGACGGTATCGAGGTGAACAAGAAGAAGGTGCATCGGCTGTGGACGGAGGAGGGCCTGCAGGTGCGCCGGGCGCCGCGGCGCAAACGAGCCGGGCAATCGTCAGTGCCGATCGTGGCGGCGGATGCGCCGAAGGTGGTGTGGGCATTGGACTTTCAGTTTGACTCGACCGTGGATGGCAAGAAGGTCAAGATCGCATCAATGGTCGATGAACACACCCGGATGTCGTTGCTCAACATCGTGGATCGCTCGATCACCGCCGACCGGTTGGTCGAGGAATTGGAGAAGACCTTCGCGATCTGGGGTGGCCCACCCATGGTGCTACGCATGGACAACGGCCCTGAGTTCATCTCAGAGGCGCTCCAGGCGTTCTGTGCAGGGTCGGTAGGCATCTCCTATATTCCGCCCGGCACGCCGTGGAACAACGGGTTCATCGAATCGTTCAACAACCGGCTTCGCGACGAGTGCCTGAACCGCAACTGCTGGCCCACCCTGCTCGAAGCTCGCGTGGTGATCGACGATTTCAAAGACGACCACAACCACCGGCACCGCCACTCGGCGCTGGGCTACCAGACCCCGGCCGAGTACGCTGCCCGATGCACCCACCAGCACCACCCTGTGGGCTGCGAGATCGACTGACCGACAGCTAGAAGAAACTGGCTCTAGAACTGCCTGGACCGGCTATCGGGGACCTGCCA
>NZ_JBHXVK010000045.1:0-1358 GCF_042672305.1 Gordonia sp. NPDC127522 | reverse complement strand
TGAATCACCCTAGGTTCTGTGCCGCCTCCAATATGGGCTGGTCCTCGGGGCCGAGGCCAGCGTAGTGAAGCGTTTCGAACTCGGTCGGGGGGATCTGGCCGATACTCGAGTGCAACCTGCTGTTGTTGTACCAGTCGACCCAACCAGCGGTCGCGAACTCGACGTCGGAGACTGTCTTGTACGGACCGGAGTGGAAGATCGTGGTCCGGATGCATTCGGTCTTGTACAAGCCGTTCACCGACTCGGCCAGCGCGTTGTCGTAGGCGTCCCCGACCGTTCCGATCGACGCGGCGATGTCTTCGAGTCGCAGACGCTCAGTCAGTGTAACCGATGTGTACTGACTTCCCGCATCCGAATGATGAATCAGCTCAGCAGCTTTCACCGGATGCCCTTCCCGTTTCCGCTGCCACAGGGCCATCCGAAGCGGGACCGTCACCAAGTCCACGCTCTTCGATGTCGACGCGTGCCAGGCCACGATTCGACGGGAGAACACGTCGATGATGAACACTACGTATACCCACCCGGCCCAGGTCCGGCAGTAGGTGAAGTCGGTCACCCAGACTCGGTTGGGTTCGGCGGCACTGAACTGTCGGTTCAGTAGATCCTCCGCGCGCACACCATCAGCGGAGCGGACGGTCGTGCGGACTCCCTTGGACCTTCTAATTCCGTTGTGACCTAACACTTTCATCGCTCGATCAACGGCGCCGTAGGACACCCCCGGCAGTGTCGTGCGGTGCAGATGGGCGCGCATCTTCACCCGCCCGTAGAGGCCCTCCGGGGTCATCTTCCGTCGGCCGTCGTCATCGGTGCGCCAGACCACGGTGCGCACCGCATCGACGACGTGGGCATCGGAGACGGTTCGTGCGGCAGGCGTGCGTGTTCGCCATGCCCGGTAGGTTCGTGCGGCAACCATGCAGCCCTGCTCACGCAGGACCCGGCAGATCGACTCGACCGCAAAACCGTTGGAGCGCATCTGATCTATGAACGCCACGATCATCGGTTGCGGGGGTCGAGTTCCCCCGCGAAGAAAGTTGTCGCCGCTTTCAAAATGGCAACGTCTTCTCGCAACTGCTTGTTCTCCGCCTTGAGACGCTTAATCTCGGCGGACTCCTTCGAGGTGGTCCCGGAGCGGGCGCCGGCATCGACCTGTGCCTGCACGGCCCAGCGGCGTACCGTCTCCCCGCCGACACCGACCTGCTTAGCGATCGCTTCGGCAGCGGCAGTCAACGACGTGTACTCGCCGCCGTGGGCCTCCAGCAACCGCAAGGCCCTCGAACGGACCTCCGGATCGATCTTCTTAGGCATGTGCTCATCCTTCCTGACTCAGAAGGAAGCGGCATCAAACCAGGGGTGATTCA
>NZ_JBHXVK010000043.1:0-1403 GCF_042672305.1 Gordonia sp. NPDC127522 | reverse complement strand
TGCACGGTTCCAGCTCACCACCCCGCGGCGCGACGATCGACGGGTTCGCGATCGGTCAGTGGGTTGTCAACCGCCGTGCCGAGTACCGGCGGGGCCAGCTGTCGCCGGAGCGGATCCGCCGCCTCGAAACCGAGTTCCCCGGCTGGGTGTGGAATGTGCGGGACGCGATGTTCGACGTCGGCGTGACCCATCTGCGTCGCTACGTCGCCGTCCACGGCACGAGCAACGCTGGAGAAGGCGATGTGGTCGACGGTTTCGAGATCGGCACCTGGGTTGCTTCCCGTCGCGCCGACTACCGCAGAGGCCGACTGTCGGCCGAGCGGATCGCGCGTCTGGAGTCCGAGTTCCCGGACTGGCAGTGGCTGCCTCAGGACGAAGCCTCCGCGGCCGCGTTCGAAACCGGCCTGTCCCACCTCCGCCGCTACGTCGCCGCCCACGGGACCAGCCAGGTCCCTCAGCGAGACATGATCACCGGGTTCCCGATCGGTATCTGGGTCGCCACTCGCCGCGCCAACTACCGCAAAGGCCGACTGTCGGCCGAGCGGATCCGCCGCATCGAAACCGAGTTCCCCGACTGGCGGTGGACGGTACGACCCGCCGCCACGAAAAGCAGGCGGTGACGCCGTGCCCAGCGAGCACGACTCCCCGACCGCTCGCCGTCGTCGCGCCGACGATCGGCGGTTCGACATTGGGATCGCACACCTGCACCGCTACGTCGCCGCGCATGGTTCGAGCTCACCGGCCCGCCACGCAACGATCGGCGACTTCCCGATCGGCGCCTGGGTCGACAGCCGACGCACCGACTACCGGCTCGGCCGGTTGTCGCCCGAGCGGATCCGCCGCATCGAAACCGAGTTCCCCGACTGGCGGTGGAACGTGCTCGATGCCGCCTTCACGGCCGGGATCGACCACCTGCATCGGTACCGGGCCGTTCACGGCACCAGCAACCCCCGCCAGCACGACGTCATCGACGACTTCCCGATCGGCCAGTGGGCGGCGAACCGCCGCGCCGACTACCGCACAGGCCGACTACCCGCTGGCCGAATCTCGCTCTTCGACAACGAATTCCAGGACTGGCAGTGGCACCCCCAGGACGCAGCATCGGCCGCCGCGTTCGAGGCCGGCGTCGCGCACCTGCATCGGTATGAGGCAGTGCACGGCACCAGCAACCCCCGCCAGCGTGAGGTGGTCGACGGCTTCGCGATCGGCCAGTGGGCGGCGAACCGTCGCGCCGACTACCGTCGGGGCCGGCTGTCGGCCGACCGGGTCCGCCGCCTCGAAACCGAATTCCCCGACTGGCGGTGGACTGCGCGAGGCCGCTCCTGATCCGACCGAAGACCCACGGAGCTGAGGCAACGGATTCAAAGCCCGTGCAGTGTCAGTTCGAGTCTGAGCGAAGGCAC
>NZ_JBHXVK010000042.1:0-1416 GCF_042672305.1 Gordonia sp. NPDC127522 | reverse complement strand
ATTTTGCGTCCACGAACCGCGGTGGTGCACCGTGCCCGAAGTGGGCAGTCTTGGCAGGCCGCACCGTAGGTGACGTGGCCTTTCGCGCTGACCGGCCGGGTCAGGTTGTTGGGGCAGGTCAATGTGTTCGCGTCGGCGTCGAAGGTGAAATCGTCGATGACGAAACCACCAGCAACCGCCGGCATGTGTGGCTTGGGTTTGATCACCGCGTTCCATCGTGTCCGCGCCAGCGTGGCCAGCATGTCACCGGAGGCATACGCTGAATCACCCAGCACCTCACGATCGTCGGCGTCGTCGGCGACGGTCGGATCGCTCAGCAACAACCGTGCCCCGACTGCTCCGTCGGAAGTGTCCGGACCAGCGGCTTTGGTCATCTCGATCGCGGTGACTAACCCGGTCTCCGGTTCATTGACGATGTGGCCCTTGAACCCGTCCTGCTGGCGTGCCCGGGTTTTGTGGGCGTGCCGGGTGTCGGTATCGACGGTAGAGATCACCCGGTCCGGGGCGGTCCGGGGCGCGATGCGCCAGCGTCCGTCGGTGCCATCAGAACCTGGTGCCGGTTCCACATCCTGGCCGGTCACCAATGCCAGCAATGCCACCGCCTGCGCCTGGGCCTCGTTACTCGGCTCCTTCTCGATGGCCTCGAGGTCCAGACCGTCGAGCACGGCCAACCCATCTTCGACAAGGGCGCTGATCAGGTCCTGTTGAGCACACTCATCATCCCAGGCGATCCGCGGCTTGCCGGGCCGGTCATAGCCGCCGCCGGTCAACGCGGCCAGACGAGTCGCACGCTGCTCGACCACCACCGCACCACCGTCGACCTCTCGGGCGACCCGCCGGATCGCCGCGATCACCTGGGTGACGGCGTCCTGGCGGGCCACCGCGTCATCGAAGATCGTCGAATCCAGCGCTCGACGGCTCTTACCCGCGAGCACCCCGGTGGTGGTGATGACCTCGCGTACCACCTCGAAAATGCGGTACGGCCGGTCGCTGGCTGCCAGTCGCCGACGCCAGTACGTCAGAGTCGACGGATGAAAACCTTTGTTACCCAACACGAATCCACACGCCGCTTTCCACCGCAGATCAAAAGTGACCGCATCAGCGGCTTCGCGATCGGACAAACCCTGCAGCGTTTGCAGCACGATCACCGACGCCATCGTGGCCGGCGGGATCGACGGACGGCCCCGGCCGCTGGGAAACAGGTCCGCGAACATCTCCGCAGGGAACAACTGCTCGCGATGAGCAGCCAAAAACGCGAACACACTGCCCTCGGCCAGCAAATGCCCGACGACCGAGTTCACATCCAGAAACTCACCCTGACGATCCGGCTCACCCTGCATACCCACCAGGATCCCAGCCCACCAGGCAAACCCGCTCACCCCACACCGAAACGACGCCGACTATTTCAGCAGTCTC
>NZ_JBHXVK010000041.1:0-1471 GCF_042672305.1 Gordonia sp. NPDC127522 | reverse complement strand
GGCGGGTTCTAGCGATCCCCGCAACACCCTGGCTTTCAGGGAGTTGCGGGGATCGTGGTTTCTGCAGAGTTGAAGGATCGGTTCTTCGAGGCGCTGGATCGCGAAGGCGGGAGTGTCACGGTTGCCGCTCGGCGTGTGGGTGTCAATCGCAGTACTGCGTCTGGCTGGGTGCGTCGAGCCGGGTTACGCGGGCTTGGCAAGCCGGGGACCTCTGGGCATCCCGGGCGCGCTCGTTATGACGAGTTGCGGGCGGCTGGCGTTCGTCGTCGCGACGCCGCCCAGCAGGTGGGCGTCAATATCCGGACTGCGCAGGATTGGGATCAAGGGATACGCAAAGGTGCTCACGCGCGCCTTCATCCCGATGGTCGCCGCATCGACTACAAGACCGGTATGACAACGTACGACTCAGCGGGGCGACGGCCGTCGGTGGCCAGGATCGAAGCCCAGCTGCATCCTCGGTTCCTGAGCTTGTCTGAGCGTGAGCAGATCGCTGACATGCACCGTGCCGGCGACTCGTTGCGCGAGATCGGACGCCGGTTGGGGCGGGCGGCGTCGACGATCAAACGCGAGATTGATGCGTACTCAGTGTCAGGGGTATACCGTCCCTGTCGGGCTCAAACAGCCTGGGCGAGTGCGCGTTTACGGCCGAAGGAGTCCAAACTCGCCACCGCTGGGCCGCTTCGGGATTACGTCCGCGACAAACTTGCCCAGCAGTGGTCTCCCGAACAGATCTGTCACGCTTTGATCGTCGAGTTCCCCGATGACAAGGCAATGCGAGTGAGTACCGAGACGATCTACCAGGCGATCTACATTCAGGCCCGCGGCGGGTTGCGCCGTGAAGTCGCCGACGCGTTGCGCACCGGACGCACACGTCGTAAGCCTCGCCGGTCTCCAGAGCGCCGCGCAGCCCGGTTTGTCGACGAGATGGTGATGATCTCCGATCGGCCGGCTGAGGTCGAGGACCGGGCGGTTCCGGGCCACTGGGAGGGTGACCTGATTGTCGGTACCCGTTCGGAATCGGCCATCGTGACGCTGGTCGAACGCACGACTCGCTACGTCCTGCTCGGGCATCTGCCTGGCGGGCACACAGCCGAGGAGGTTCGCGACGTGCTGATCCCGCTGATCGGTTCTCTACCCGAGCATCTGCGAGGGTCGTTGACCTGGGACCAGGGCTGTGAAATGGCGGCGCACAAGCAGTTCAGCATCACCACCGGTGTCTCGGTCTACTTCTGCGACCCGCATTCACCATGGCAGCGCGGCTCTAACGAGAACACCAATGGCTTACTGCGCCAATACTTCCCAAAGGGAACCGACTTGTCAGTACACAGCGCCGAGGACCTCGAACTCGTCGCCCAAAGACTCAACGGCCGACCACGCAAAACGCTCGACTGGAGAAACCCAGCCGAACGTCTGCGTGATTTACTTGTGCCAGTCTAACCAACCGGTGTTGCGAGGACCCCTAGAATTCGCC
>NZ_JBHXVK010000040.1:0-1726 GCF_042672305.1 Gordonia sp. NPDC127522 | reverse complement strand
GCTGCGCGAACGACAGCGGGATCCGGTCCGGGCGCGGCGACACCGCCACCACGGGTGGCAGATTCGCGCCGCGTCCGGCGACTGCCTCGACGAGGTCGCGGACGGACGGCGCCTCGAACACGTCTCGCACCGACACCTCGGTACCGAGTGCGTCGGCGACGCGCGAGGCGAGGCGGGTCGCGGACAGCGAGTTGCCGCCGAGGTCGAAGAAGCTTGTCGTGACCCCGATCTCGTCGACTCCGAGCACCTCGGCGAAAACCTGCGCGACCGCGGTCTCCTGCGGGCCGGTGGGCGCGACGATTTCCTCGACCACGGTGGCCGAGTCGGGTACCGGAAGGGCGTCGCGGTCGAGTTTGCCGTTCGCGGTGAGCGGCAGCTTCTCGACGTCGATGATCTGGTCGGGGACCATGTACGACGGCACCGCGCGGCCGGCGATGCGCCGGACCTCGGTCGCGTCGACCGCGCCCTGCTCGTCGCGGACCAGGTAACCGATGAGTTGCTCACCGCGACCGGGGATGTCGACGACACGGGCCGCTGCCGCGCTCACACCCGGCACCGCCAGCAGCGCCGCCTCGATCTCGCCGAACTCGATCCGGTAGCCACGCAACTGGACCTGCGCGTCACCGCGCCCGAGGTACTCGATGTCGTCACCCACGCGACGGGCGAGGTCGCCGGTGCGGTACATGCGGGTTCCGGGCTCGCCGTAGGGTGACGCGACGAAACGCGTCGACGACAGCCCGGCGCGCTTCAGGTAACCCTGCGCCAGTTGCCCACCGGTGACGTACATCTCGCCCACGACACCCTCGGGGACCGGCCGCAGCCGGTCGTCGAGCACGTGGATGGCCAGCGACGACAGCGGCCGGCCGATGAAGCTCGCGTCGTCGGCCGCCACCGAGTGCGGGTCGAGCGGCCGGAAACTGACGTGCACGGTCGTCTCGGTGATGCCGTACATGTTGACCAGCGTCGTGGTCTCGTCCGGATGGTCGTCGAACCAACGCCGCACCTGCTCGAAGCTGAGCGCCTCGCCGCCGAACACGATGTAGCGCAATGACAGCGGGGTGTCGTGGCGTCGTCGGGTCTCGGCGAGCTGGTAGAACGCCGACGGCGTCTGGCTCAGCACCGTGACCCGTTCGCGGGCGAGTAGATCGAGGAACTCCTCCGGCGCCCGCGCGAGATCCCGGTCGACCAGGACCAAGCGGCCACCGGTCAGCAGCGGTCCCCACAGCTCCCAGACCGAGAAGTCGAACGCGTACGAGTGGAACAGCGTCCACACGTCTGTCTCGTCGATGTCGAAATCATCTGCGGCGGTGTCCATCAGGGTCACCACGTCGCGGTGGGTGACCTCGACACCCTTGGGCCGGCCCGTGGAACCCGACGTGTAGATCACGTAGGCACGCGAATCGGGATGAATGGCAACCGGTTCCGGAGCCGCAGCGGCACCTTCAGCGATCAGCTGCGCGACCGGCACCACCGGCGTGGTGCCCAATTGGGACCACAGTTCGAAGTCCGCGGTCGTGTCGTCGATGATCACCGCGCTCGGCGCGGCATCGGAGACGATGAAACGCAGGCGGTCGACCGGATTGGTGGTGTCCAGCGGCAGATAGCCGGCGCCGGAACGCAACACACCCAGGATCGAGGAAACGAGATCGACGCCGCGGGAGGTCGCCACGGCGACGAGATCGCCGGTGGACACCCCACGCGCGCGCAGGGCCGCGGCGACCGCGGC
>NZ_JBHXVK010000039.1:0-1738 GCF_042672305.1 Gordonia sp. NPDC127522 | reverse complement strand
TCTTGGGGTTGTAGGACACTCTGTACGGAGTTACAAAGGAACGAGGTAGATGAAGAGGTCTGGAAAGGCCCGCCATAGGAGGTAACAGCCCTGTAGTCAAAACTTCGTTCTCTCCTGAGTGGATCCTGAGTACGGCGGAACACGTGAAATTCCGTCGGAATCCGGGAGGACCATCTCCCAAGGCTAAATACTCCCTAGTGACCGATAGTGAACCAGTACCGTGAGGGAAAGGTGAAAAGCACCCCGGAAGGGGAGTGAAAGAGATCCTGAAACCGTGTGCCTACAAGTAGTCAGAGCCCGTTAACGGGTGATGGCGTGCCTTTTGTAGAATGAACCGGCGAGTTACGATCCCGTGCAAGGTTAAGCAGAAGATGCGGAGCCGCAGCGAAAGCGAGTCTGAATAGGGCGCATGAGTACGTGGTCGTAGACCCGAAACCAGGTGATCTACCCATGTCCAGGGTGAAGTTCAGGTAACACTGAATGGAGGCCCGAACCCACGCACGTTGAAAAGTGCGGGGATGAGGTGTGGGTAGGGGTGAAATGCCAATCGAACCTGGAGATAGCTGGTTCTCTCCGAAATAGCTTTAGGGCTAGCCTCAAGGTAAGAGTCTCGGAGGTAGAGCACTGATTGGACTAGGGGCCCCTACCGGGTTACCGAATTCAGTCAAACTCCGAATGCCGATGACTTATCCTTGGGAGTCAGACTGCGAGTGATAAGATCCGTAGTCGAAAGGGAAACAGCCCAGACCGCCAGCTAAGGTCCCAAAGTATACGTTAAGTGGAAAAGGATGTGGAGTTGCTTAGACAACCAGGATGTTGGCTTAGAAGCAGCCACCATTTAAAGAGTGCGTAATAGCTCACTGGTCGAGTGACTCTGCGCCGAAAATGTACCGGGGCTAAACGTATCACCGAAGCTGCGGACTGTTCTTCGAACAGTGGTAGGAGAGCGTTCTAAGGGCTGTGAAGCCAGACCGGAAGGACTGGTGGAGCGCTTAGAAGTGAGAATGCCGGTATGAGTAGCGAAAGAGGGGTGAGAATCCCGTCCACCGAATGCCTAAGGTTTCCTGAGGAAGGCTCGTCCGCTCAGGGTTAGTCGGGACCTAAGCCGAGGCCGAAAGGCGTAGGCGATGGACAACAGGTTGATATTCCTGTACCACCTCCTCACCATTTGAGCAATGGGGGGACGCAGGAGGATAGGGTAAGCGCGGTATTGGATATCCGCGTCCAAGCAGTTAGGCTGGGAAATAGGCAAATCCGTTTCCCGTAAAGGCTGAGCTGTGATGGCGAGCGAAATATAGTAGCGAAGTTCCTGATTCCACACTGCCAAGAAAAGCCTCTAGCGAGGTGAGAGGTGCCCGTACCGCAAACCGACACAGGTAGGCGAGGAGAGAATCCTAAGGTGATCGAGAGAACTCTCGTTAAGGAACTCGGCAAAATGACCCCGTAACTTCGGGAGAAGGGGTGCTCTGTTAGGGTGCAAGCCCGAGAGAGCCGCAGTGAATAGGCCCAGGCGACTGTTTAGCAAAAACACAGGTCTCTGCGAAGCCGTAAGGCGAAGTATAGGGGCTGACGCCTGCCCGGTGCTGGAAGGTTAAGAGGAGCGCTTAGCGTAAGCGAAGGTGCGAATTGAAGCCCCAGTAAACGGCGGCCGTAACTATAACGGTCCTAAGGTAGCGAAATTCCTTGTCGGGTAAGTTCCGACCCGCACGAAAGGCGCAACGATCTGGGCACTGTCTCA
>NZ_JBHXVK010000038.1:1289-2586 GCF_042672305.1 Gordonia sp. NPDC127522 | reverse complement strand
GCGGGTGATGGCGTGCCTTTTGAAGAATGAGCCTGCGAGTTAGTGCTCGGTGGCGAGGTTAACCCGTGTGGGGTAGCCGTAGCGAAAGCGAGTCTGAATAGGGCGAAAGAGTCGCCGGGTCTAGACCCGAAGCGGAGTGATCTACCCATGGCCAGGGTGAAGCGTCGGTAAGACGTCGTGGAGGCCCGAACCCACTTCAGTTGAAAATGGAGGGGATGAGTTGTGGGTAGGGGTGAAAGGCCAATCAAACTCCGTGATAGCTGGTTCTCCCCGAAATGCATTTAGGTGCAGCGTCACATGTTTCTTACTGGAGGTAGAGCTACTGGATGGCCGATGGGCCCCACAGGGTTACTGACGTCAGCCAAACTCCGAATGCCGGTAAGTGAGAGTGTGGCAGTGAGACTGCGGGCGATAAGGTTCGTAGTCGAGAGGGAAACAGCCCAGATCGCCGGCTAAGGCCCCTAAGCGTGTACTAAGTGGAAAAGGATGTGGGGTCGCGAAGACAACCAGGAGGTTGGCTTAGAAGCAGCCACCCTTGAAAGAGTGCGTAATAGCTCACTGGTCAAGTGATCCTGCGCCGACAATGTAGCGGGGCTCAAGTACACCGCCGAAGCCGCGGCACTCACACGTTAGCCCGTCGATCTTCTACGGAGGGTCGACCAGGTGTGTGGGTGGGTAGGGGAGCGTCCTGCATCCGTGGAAGCGCCGGAGTGATCCAGGTGTGGAGGGTGTGGGAGTGAGAATGCAGGCATGAGTAGCGAAAGCAGAGTGAGAAACTCTGCCGCCGAATGACCAAGGGTTCCTGGGCCAGGCTAATCCGCCCAGGGTGAGTCGGGACCTAAGGCGAGGCCGACAGGCGTAGTCGATGGACAACGGGTTGATATTCCCGTACCCGTGTATCCGCGCCCATGCTGAATCAGTTGTACTAACCATCCTGATCCCCCGGGAGCACCTTCGGGTGCCGAGTTGGGGTGATGCATGGGACCTTGGCTGGTAGTAGGCAAGCGATGGGGTGACGCAGGAAGGTAGTGGGGCCAGTCAGTGGTTGTACTGGTGTAAGCCTGTAGGGCGAGTGATAGGCAAATCCGTCACTCACATAGCCTGAGAGGTGATGCGTAGCCGTTGTGGCGAATTCCATGATCCTATGCTGCCGAGAAAAGCCTCTAGTGAGTTGGTACACGGCCCGTACCCCAAACCAACACAGGTGGTCAGGTAGAGAATACTAAGGCGATCGAGAGAACTGTGGTTAAGGAACTCGGCAAAATGCCCCCGTAACTTCGGGAGAAGGGGGACCCAG
>NZ_JBHXVK010000038.1:0-1193 GCF_042672305.1 Gordonia sp. NPDC127522 | reverse complement strand
CACCTGAGCTGGTGTGGGTCGCAGAGACCAGAGAGAAGCGACTGTTTACTAAAAACACAGGTCCGTGCGAAGTCGTAAGACGATGTATACGGACTGACGCCTGCCCGGTGCTGGAAGGTTAAGAGGACCGGTTAATCACTTCGGTGGTGAAGCTGAGAATTTAAGCCCCAGTAAACGGCGGTGGTAACTATAACCATCCTAAGGTAGCGAAATTCCTTGTCGGGTAAGTTCCGACCTGCACGAATGGCGTAACGACTTCTCTGCTGTCTCAACCACAGACTCGGCGAAATTGCAGTACGAGTAAAGATGCTCGTTACGCGCGGCAGGACGAAAAGACCCCGGGACCTTCACTATAGCTTGGTATTGGTGTTCGGTTCGGTTTGTGTAGGATAGGTGGGAGACTGTGAAGTGGGCACGCCAGTGTTCATGGAGTCGTTGTTGAAATACCACTCTGATCGTATTGGACTTCTAACCTCGGACCCTGATCGGGTTCAGGGACAGTGCCTGGTGGGTAGTTTAACTGGGGCGGTTGCCTCCTAAAAGGTAACGGAGGCGCCCAAAGGTTCCCTCAGCCTGGTTGGCAATCAGGTGTTGAGTGTAAGTGCACAAGGGAGCTTGACTGTGAGACGTACATGTCGAGCAGGGACGAAAGTCGGGACTAGTGATCCGGCACCGGCAAGTGGAAGCGGTGTCGCTCAACGGATAAAAGGTACCCCGGGGATAACAGGCTGATCTTCCCCAAGAGTCCATATCGACGGGATGGTTTGGCACCTCGATGTCGGCTCGTCGCATCCTGGGGCTGGAGTAGGTCCCAAGGGTTGGGCTGTTCGCCCATTAAAGCGGCACGCGAGCTGGGTTTAGAACGTCGTGAGACAGTTCGGTCTCTATCCGCCGCGCGCGTAAGAAACTTGAGGAAACCTGTCCCTAGTACGAGAGGACCGGGACGGACGAACCTCTGGTGTGCCAGTTGTCCCGCCAGGGGCACTGCTGGTTAGCTACGTTCGGAAGGGATAACCGCTGAAAGCATCTAAGCGGGAAGCCTGTTCCAAGATGAGGTTTCTCACCCCCTTCGCGGGGTTAAGGCCCCCCACAGACCATGGGGTTGATAGGCCAGAACTGTACGCACAGCAATGTGTTCAGGTGACTGGTACTAATCGGCCGAGGACTTACCAACAACACCCACAACATCACCA
>NZ_JBHXVK010000037.1:0-9519 GCF_042672305.1 Gordonia sp. NPDC127522 | reverse complement strand
CCTCGTCGAGGCAGTCGCCGGACGCGGCGCGAATCTGCCACCCGTGGTGGCGGTGTCGCCGCGCCCGGACCGGATCCCGCTGTCGTTCGCGCAGCGCCGAATCTGGTTCATCAACCGGTTCCAGCCCGACTCGGTCGCCTACAACATCCCGGCGGTACTGCGCCTGACGGGTCCGCTCGACACCCACGCGCTGCGCGCCGCCATCGTCGACGCGGTGGAGCGGCACGAGGTGCTCCGCACGACCTTCCCCGACGACGCCGGCGAGCCGTATCAGCTGATCCACCCCACCGGCGAGGTTGATACGCGACTCGACTGGGCGCTGGTGGACTCCGCCGACGAGCTCGAACTCGCCGCGGGAACCGGATTCGACGTCACCGCCCAGTGGCCCCTGCGGGCCCGACTCTGGCGCATCGACGACACCGAGGCGATCCTCGCGATCATCCTCCACCACATCGGCGCAGACGGTGAGTCGCTGGCGCCGCTGGTCTCCGACGTCGTTGCGGCTTACCAGGCGCGCAGCCGGGGGTCCGAGCCGGAGTTCGGCCCGCTGGCGGTGCAGTTCGCCGACTACGCGATCTGGCAGCACGACGTCCTCGGCGACCCCGATGACCCGGACTCGATCATCGGTCGCCAGCTCGGGTACTGGACGGCCCAGCTCGCCGGACTGCCGGAGGTCCTCGAACTCCCGGCGGATCGTCCACGTCCGGCGGTGGCGTCCAACCACGGTGCACACCACAGCCTGCAGATCCCCGCGGACGTCGCCGCGGCCGTCGACGCCTTGCGCGCCGAGCGGGGGATGACCTCCTTCATGGTGGTCCACGCCGCCCTCGCGGTCGTCCTCGCCCGGCTGTCGGCCACCGAGGACATCGCGGTCGCCACCCCGATCGCGGGACGTGGTCAGCGTGCCCTCGACCCGCTCGTCGGCATGTTCGTCAACACCTTGGTCCTTCGCTCCGAGGTACGGCCGGGTATGAGTTTCGACGAGCTGCTTGCCGCGGTCCGGGTCACCGACCTGGACGCGTTCGCGCACGCCGACGTGCCGTTCGAGGCCCTGGTGGAGCGAATCAATCCGGTTCGCTCAGAGGCGTTCTCGCCGCTCGCCCAGGTGATGCTGTCGTTCGATCCGGCCATGTCGGCCGGTGCGGTCGTCGACGCGGTGACCGAACTGGGGATCGCGCCGGTCGAGCGGGACTCGGTCGCCGCCCAGATGGACATGACGGTCACCGTGACCGCGACACCAGATGCCGCGTGGGACGTCTCGCTGATCTACGCGACCGATCTGTTCGACGAGCCGACGATCGCCGAATTCGGCGCGCGCTTCGTCGAGGTACTGCGCCGGCTCGTCACGTCTCCCGCCGCCCCGGTGGGTGACATCACCCTGCTCGACGATGCCGCGCATGCACAGATCGAGAGCGCCGAGTCGGGCGCCGAGACCGCCGTTCCCGCTGTCACCCTGCCCGACGCCCTCGTCGCCCGGGTCGCGGAGAACCCGGACGCGCTTGCGCTGTCGTTCGGCGGCCGGTCGGTGCGGTATGGGGAGTTCGGTGCTCGGGTGTGGACCCTCGCCCGAACCCTGCTCGCCTCCGGCGTGCAGCCCGGAGACGCAGTCGCCGTGTGCCTTCCGCGATCGATCGAGATGATGGTGGCCATTCACGCCGTCGTCGCCGCCGGCGGGCACTACGTACCCGTCGATCCGGCCGCGCCACGCGATCGCGCGGCTTACATGGTCGAGACCGCGGGTGTGCGTCACGTCCTGGTCGCGGCCGGTCCTGTGCCGGAATCAATTGCGGCACTGAGTGAATCGGTCTCGGTTGTCGTGGTCGACGCGACCGCCGAGGTCGACCTCGCCACCGCACCGGTCACCGACGACCAACGGCTCGCGCCCCTGCAGCCCGCCGATGCGGCGTACACGCTGTTCACGTCGGGGTCGACGGGGCGGCCGAAGGGTGTGACGGTGTCGCATGCGGCGATCGTGAACCGTCTGGAGTGGATGCGGGACTGGTATTCGATCGAGGACTCGGATGTCTTCGTCCAGAAGACGCCGGTGACGTTCGATGTGTCGGTGTGGGAGTTGTTCCTGCCGTTCGCGGTGGGGGCGACGCTGGTGGTGGCCGAGCCGGAGCGGCATGGTGATCCGCGGTATCTGGCGGAGTTGATCACGGCTGAGCGGGTGTCGGTCATCCATTTCGTGCCGTCGATGTTGTCGGTGTTCCTCGATGTCCTGGGCGATCGGGTGGGTGAGCTGTCGTCGTTGCGGTTGACGTTCACCTCGGGTGAGGCGTTGACCGCGCCGGTGGCGCAGGCGTTGGTGGCGGCGTTGCCGGGCAACGAGGTCCACAATCTCTACGGTCCGACCGAGGCGGCGGTGGACGTGACCGCTCATCAGGTGCGGGCGGGGGAGACGTCGGTGCCGATCGGCGTCCCCGTGCCCAATACTGCTGTACGAGTTCTGGATTCGCGCCTGCACCGGGTGCCGGTCGGCGTACCCGGTGAGCTGTACCTGTCGGGTGTCCAGCTGGCGCGGGGATACGCGTCGCGCCCCGATCTCACTGCGGATCGCTTCGTCGCCGATCCGTACGCCGCGCCGGGCGGCCGGATGTACCGGACCGGTGACCTCGTCCGCTGGAATGCGCGTGGCCAGTTGGAATACCTGGGCCGCACCGACTTCCAGGTGAAGCTTCGCGGCCAGCGACTCGAGCTCGGCGAGGTCGAGACGGTTCTGGCGTCCGTACCGGGCGTGGTCCACGCCGCCGCGACGGTGGCCGAGTCGCCTCGCTCGGGACAGCATCTGGTGGCCTACTTCGCCCCCGACACCGTGTCCACGGACGCGGTCAAGGCGGCCGTGGTCCGGGAACTGCCGGAGTACATGCGTCCCACGGTGTGGATGCCGCTGCCCGACATCGCCCTCAACAGCTCGGGCAAGATCGACCGGAAATCCCTGCCGCAGCCGCACTTCGGCAGCGGCGAGACAGTCGCTCCCACCACCCCCGTCGAGGAGTCGGTGGCCGCTGTCTTCGCCGATGTCCTCGGTGTCGACCGGGTGGGCGTGACCGACAGCTTCTTCGACCTCGGCGGCAACTCGCTGTCGGCGATGCGCCTGGCCGCGCGCGTCGGCGACGTGCTCGGCACCGAGATCACGGTCCGGGACCTCTTCGATGCGCCGAACGTCCGCGACCTGATCGCGTCGGGGTCGCGGCACGCTCACGGACGCGCCCCGATCGTCGCGGTGTCGCCTCGCCCCGAACGCATCCCGCTGTCGTTCGCACAGCAGCGCATGTGGTTCATCAACCAGTTCGATCCGAGCCTGCCCACCTACAACATCCCGGCCGTCGTCCGGATGTCGGGCCGGCTCGATGTCGAGGCACTGCGCGCGGCGATCGCCGATGTGGTGGTACGGCACGAGGTGCTGCGGACGACGTTCCCGCAGGACGCCGAGGGTCCGCACCAGGTGATCGCCGATGCCGACCAGGTGCCCGCGCATCTCGTTTTCTCGCACGTGCATACCCAGGGCGACTTCGAGGCCGAGGTGTCCCGCGGCTTCGACGTGGCCGCCCAGTGGCCGGTCCGCGCGTGCCTGTGGCAGATCGACGCCGACACCCACGTCCTGGGCCTCGTCACCCATCACATCGCCTCCGACGGCGAGTCGCTGCAGCCGCTGGTCGCCGACATGGTGACGGCCTACGTCGCGCGCAGCGCCGGGGAGACCCCGACGTTCGTCCCGCTCGCGGTGCAGTTCGCCGACTTCGCGATCTGGCAGCACGAGCAGCTCGGTTCAGCCGACGACCCCGAGTCCGTCCTCGGCCGGCAGCTCGCCCACTGGACCGGCCGCCTGGCCGGCCTTCCCGACGTGCTGGAGCTTCCGGCCGACCGCCCGCGCCCGGCGATCGCCACCGCCCGGGGCGGCCGCATCGGCTTCGAGATCCCGGCCGACGTCGCCGAGGCGGTGGCCGGCGCCGCTCGTGCGCACGGTGTCACCCCGTTCATGGTCGTGCACGCGGCCCTCGCGGTGCTCCTCGCGCGCCTCTCGGCCACCGGCGACATCGCGATCGCCACACCGGTCGCGGGCCGCGGATCGCGGGCGCTCGATCCGCTCGTCGGCATGTTCGTCAACACCCTGGTACTGCGGTCGCGCGTGGTGCCCGGCATGACGGTCGACGAGTTGCTCGCCCAGGTTCGGGCCACCGATCTCGACGCCTTCACCAACGCCGATATCCCGTTCGAGACCCTCGTCGAACATCTGGATCCGATCCGCTCCGAGGCGTTCGCACCGCTCGCCCAGGTCATGCTGACCATGGACCAGTCGCTGCTGTCCGGGGCCGTACTGCCGGTCGGCGGCGGCGGTTCCGCCGACGCGCCCGAACTCGCCGGACTGTCCATCACGCCGGTCGACCCGCCACAGGTCTCGGCGCAACTCGACCTGGCCGTCGCCGTTGCGGCCGATGTCCCCGGTCGCGCGTGGTCGGGCACGGTCATCTACGCGCAGGACCTGTTCGACCCCGAGACGGTGACCGAACTCGCGACCCGGCTGGTGTCGGTGCTGAGCGATCTCGCCGGCGCCGGGCGCCGATCCCGTGCGGTTGGCGACCTGGCCCTGGTCTCCGCCGACGACCGCGCGCGCGTCGCCGAGTGGTCCGTGGGGCAGTCGGCGACCTTCGGCCGGTCGGTGATCGCCGAGGCGGTGGCCGACGGTGTCGCCGCACACGCGGCACAGATCGCGGTGCGGTTCGCCGACCGTGAGGTCACCTACCGTGAATTCGGTTCCCGCGTCGCCGATCTCGCGCGGGTACTGATCGGATCCGGAGTGGGGCCGGACGTCGCCGTCGGTGTCTGCATCGACCGGTCGGTGGAGATGGTCGTCGCCGTGCACGCCGTCCTCGCCGCCGGTGGCCAATACGTCCCCATCGATCCCGGAGCGCCCACCGACCGCGTCGAGTACATGGTCGACACCGCCCAGGCGCGGATCGTGCTGGTGGCCGCGGGAACCCTGCCGCCCGCGATCGACGGCCTCGGCGACCGCGTGCAGGTCGTCGAGGTGGACACCTCGACGCCGCCGACGGAAGCCGCGCCGGTCGCCGACGCCGAGCGTCTGGCGCCGTTACGCGGTGACCACGCCGCATACACGCTCTTCACCTCCGGTTCGACCGGCCGCCCCAAGGGCGTGACGGTGTCGCATGCCGCCGTGATGAACCGCCTCTGGTGGGGACTCGGTGAGTTCGCCTGGGCCGTCGGCGACCGCGTCGTGCAGAAGACGCCGTACACGTTCGACGTCTCGGTGCCGGAGCTGTTCGGCCCGCTCCTGACCGGCGCGACGATGGTCGTCGCCCGTCCGGGTGGACACACCGATCCGGAGTACCTGGCCGACCTGATCGTCGAGACCCGGGCCACCTCGGTGCACTTCGTGCCCTCGATGATGTCGATCTTCCTCGACCTCGTCCCGGATGCTCGGTTCGCCGAGTTCTCGTCGCTCCGTTGGGTGTTCGCGTCCGGCGAGGCGCTGCCCGCGGCCGTCGTCGCCCGGCTGCACGCCCTGCTGCCGCAGGTGCAGATCGTCAACCTCTTCGGTCCGACCGAGGCGGCGGTCGAGGTCGCCGTCGCGGACGTGACCTCGGCCCCCGCGCTGATCCCGATCGGCGCGCCTGTGGCGAACACGTCCACCTGGGTCCTCGACGCCCGGCTGCGGCCGGTGCCTGCCGGTGTCCCGGGTGAGCTCTACCTCGGTGGCGTACAGCTGGCGCGCGGTTACGCGGCGCGCCCCGACCTGTCCGCCGAGCGTTTCGTCGCCGACCCCTTCGGCGCACCGGGCTCCCGGTTGTACCGCACCGGCGACCTGGTGCGGTGGCAGGCCGACGGCTCGCTGGAATACCTGGGTCGCACCGACTTCCAGGTGAAGTTGCGTGGCCAGCGCATCGAACTCGGCGAGATCGAGTCGGTGATCGCTGCCGTCGACGGCGTCGTGCACACCGCCGTGACGGTCGCCAAGGCCCCGACCGGCGCCGACCATCTTGTCGGTTACGTGGCACCGGAGGACGTCGACCTCGACTCGGTCAAGGCGGCCGTGGCGGCGGAGCTGCCGGAGTACATGCGACCGACGGTCTGGGTGACGGTTCCGTTCCTGGAGCTGAACACCGCGGGCAAGATCGACCGGAAGGCGTTGCCCGAACCCGACTTCGGCGTGCACACCGAGGACTATGTGGCGCCGGCGAGCTCGACCGAGGAAACGCTGGCCGCGATCGTCGCGCACCTGATCGGTGTCGACCGCGTCTCGGTCACCGAGTCGTTCTTCGCTCTGGGTGGCGACTCGATCATGTCGATTCAGCTGGCCTCGGCGGCGCGTGCCGCCGGTCTCGACCTGTCCCCGCGCGAGATCTTCGAACTCCGCACGATCCGGGCGATGGCCGCGACGGCCGACAACGGGGCCGCACGCCTGGAGATGCTCGAGGAGGGCGAACCGGCCGGCGTCGGCCAGGTCACGGTGTCGCCGGTCGTCCACTGGATGATCGAGCATTCCCGGGAGCCGGCCGACTTCGCCGACTTCGTCCAGGCTGCCGTGCTGCTGGCGCCGGAGGACCTCGACGTCGCGCAGATGAGCGAACTGCTCGCCGCGGTCGTCGCCGCGCATCCGATGCTCACCGCGACGCTGATCGAGACCGAAGACGGCTGGCAGTCGGTCGCGGGCAACGGCTTCGACGCGGCCGAGGCCGTCAGCGGCGTCACGAGCACCGCGGCGATCGGCACCGCCGGGTTCGACGCCGATCTGCGCGCCGCGTTCCGGACCATCTCGGCCACGCTGGATCCGGCGACCGGCCGTCTCGTGCGTGCCGCAATCGTCCGGGACCCCGGCGGCGCCGGACGCGTGCTCGTCGTGATCCACCACCTCGGCGTCGACGCCGTGTCGTGGCCGGTCCTGATCGAGGACTTCGTCACCGGCTGGGCGCAGCTGTCCCGCGGTCGCGAGATCGATCTGCGAGCAGAACAGACGAGTGCTCGGGCGTGGACGAACGCCGTTGCGGCGAAGGCCGATTCGTGGTCGGAACAGATCGGTCACTGGCTCGATCGGCTCCCGGCCCGCCCTACCTCGCTGGGCGTCGAGCTGGACCGCAGCCGGGACCGCATGTCCACCGAACGCCTCGTCTCCGTCGAGATCGACGCCGACGTCACGGCGGCGGTGCTGACGTCGGTGCCCGAGGCATTCGGCGGCAACGTCAACGACGTGCTCCTGGGCGCGTTCGCACGCGCCGTCCGGTCGTGGCAGACCCATCGCGAGGTTGCCGACACCGCACCGGTCACGGTCCTCACCGAGGGGCACGGGCGATACGAAGAGGTACTCGCCACCGGGCCGTCGCCGCGCCGCGCCGACCTGTCCCGGTCGGTGGGCTGGTTCACCACCCTGGTCCCGGTGTCCCTCGACCCGGGCGAGGACGTCGTGCACGCGGTCAAGGCGGCCAAGGAGGAACGACTGGCCCAGCCGGACAACGGCATCGGGTTCGGCTGGTTGCGGTACGGGCCCGGAGCCGACGCCGAACTCGCGTCACGACCGCTGCCGACCATCTCGTTCAACTACTTCGGCGCAGGCAGCGGGGCCTCCGTTGCGCAGACCGACGCCCTGCCGTTCACCAACGCGCCCGACGCGCCGGTCCTCGGCTCGTCCGCATCCGGCGCGATGGTGTCGCTGGCCGCGCTCGGTGTCACCGTCACCACGTCGCACGACGCGGACGGTAGGCGAAAGCTGGTGGCCGGGGCCAACTTCCCGGGCGCACTCTTCACCGAGGACGAGATCGACGCGCTGTTCGGCCTCTGGGCGCACGAGCTCTCGGCCGTCGTCGACCTGGTCCGGGCGGGCGCGTCGATCGGACTGTCGCCGTCTGACGTGCCGGGCACCGGACTCACCCAGCACGAACTGGACGCACTGGCGGCGTCCCACCCGGGCGCGGACATCTGGCCGCTGACGCCGTTGCAACGGGGACTGCACTTCCAGGCCGAGCTCGCGCAGGGCGGTATCTCCGAAGGCGCCGTCGATGTCTATGTGACGCAGGCGATCCTGACGCTGGGCGGTGATGTGGATGTGACGTCGCTCCAGCGCGCGGCGCAGGCACTGTTCGCCCACCACCGAGTGCTGCGATCGGGATATGTGCGCACTGCGGATGGAACCGTCGTCGCGGTCGTGCCACCGTCGGTGGAAATCCCGTGGGACGTCGTGGACCGCAGTACGCCGGTCGCCGGCGCAGCACCCGAAGACCTCGACACGATCGTCGCGGAACTCGCCGATGCACAACGGATCCGCCCGTTCGACCTCGCGTCGCCGCCACTCGTCCGCTTCGTGGTGGTCCGTGGACCGGACACCACCCGGGTCATAGTCACCAACCACCACATCATCCTGGACGGATGGTCTGGCCCGCTCGTTCTCGCTGATCTGCTCTCCCTGTACGCAACCGGGCAGACCTATACCGGACAGGTCGCCCGGACCACCCAGGACTTCGCCGACTACCTGCGCCGTATCAACGGGACCGATCAGGCAGCCGGTGTGGCTGCCTGGGCGCAGATCCTCGCCGACGTGGACGAACCGACGCTGGTCGCCCCGGGCGTCGAGGCCACCGCAGACACGCTCCCGCAGCGGCATGACGTGGCGGTCGATGCTCGCGTCGCCTCGGCGGTCGACGCGCTGACGCGCGACCACGGCATCACCACGGCGACCGCGCTGCAGGTGGCATGGGCGATCCTGTTGTCACGGCTGACGGGCAACCGGGTGGTCACGTTCGGCGAAACCGTCTCCGGGCGGCCGTCGGATCTCGATGGAGTCGAGTCGATGGTCGGCCTGTTCATCAACACGCTGCCCGCGGTCGTCGACGTCGATCCGCAGTCCTCGGTTCTGGACATTCTCGCCGAGGTACAGGCGAAGAAGGTGACGGTCCTCGATCACCAACACCTGGGGTTGTCCGACATCCTCTCGTCGGTCACGTCACCGGTGGCGTTCGACACGCTCGCAGTTCATGAGTCGTACCCGGTCGATACGGACTCCATTACCGAAAGCGGCACCGAAGATACGGTGTCGGTCCTAGATGTCGAGACACGGGACTCGACGCATTACCCCCTCAGCTTCGTAACGTCACGACGGGGCGGACAGCTGGTCCTCGAACTTTTGTACATCCCCGCCGCGTTCAGCGGCGAGCAGGTGGCAACATACGCGGACGCACTGATCCGGATCCTCACGCAGTTTGGTCGCGACCCCGGTGTGACGCCCGGGGACATCGCCCTACTCGATGACGCGGATTACCGGCGTAGGTTGACTGCGCCGGTGACCCGGACCATCAACAGTGACGCGCCTTTGCCGGAGTTGTTTGCGCGTTCGGTGCGATCGTTCGGCGATCGGCCCGCGGTGGCCGATCCCGAGATCACGGTGGATTATCGCGAGCTCGATAAGCGGTCGGCCGCGGTCGCCGCGGCCCTGCGCGCGCGTGGGGTGTCCACCGGCGATCTCGTCGCCGTGGCGACCTCCCGCGGCGTCGATCTCGTTTCCTCGAT
>NZ_JBHXVK010000036.1:0-9743 GCF_042672305.1 Gordonia sp. NPDC127522 | reverse complement strand
CGGTTCCTCGGACCGCGTCCCACCCTCGCCGAGCCGGAGCCGGAACCCGAGCCCGAGAAGGTGCCCGCGGCGGCGACTGCGTCGGCCGCGACCACGGAGGCCGCGCCGAAGCCGAAGGTCGGCCTGGGCATGAAGGGCGGCAAGAAGCCGGGCGCGGCGGCCAAGACCGCGGCACCGGAAGCACCCGCCGAGAAGAAGCCCGCATCGAAGGGCTTCGGCATGAAGGGCGGCAAGAAGCCCGGTGCCGCAGCGGCGTCGGCCGCCCCGGAGTCGGCAGCCGCCGAGACCGCAGCCGAGGCACCCGCCGAGAAGAAGCCGGCAGCCAAGGGCTTCGGCATGAAGGGCGGCGCCAAGCGTCCCGGTGCCGCGAGCAAGCCCGCCGGTGGTACCGCCGAGCCGGTGCCGGCCGAGACCGAGTCGTCCGAGGCGGTCAAGGAGGAGGTCGCCGAGGCCACCACCGAGACGCCGCAGGCCGAGAAGAAGCCCGCATCCAAGGGCTTCGGCATGGGCAAGGCCAAGCGCCCGGGTCAGAAGACCACCAACGCGGCGGCCCCCGCCGCCGGGGTGACCGCGCCCGCCGAGAGCAAGGTCGACGAAAGCGAATCGGCCCCGGACGCCGCCCCGACCGTGGACACGGAATCGGCTTCGGCGACAGCCGGAACGACGACAGCGGAGTCGGCTACCGCGGGATCGGCGACGGAATCAGCTGTTGCTACCGCAACGGAAGAGAAGCCCGGCAAGGCCAAGGGCTTCGGGATGTCCGCGGGCAAGAAGCGGCCCGGCGGTATCGGCAAGGCCGCGGCCAAGCCGGCTGCGGCACCTGCCGAGGCTGCGGACGCCCCCGCTCCCGAGACGGACGTCGCACCTGCCGAGACCGTCGAGGCACCCGCTGCCGAGGCTCCGGCTGCTGAGACTCCAGCCGCCGAGGCACCGCAGGGCGGCTCGGCCGCCGTGCTGACCGAGGAGAAGCCGGCCAAGGCCAAGGGCTTCGGCATGGCCGCGGGCAAGAAGCGACCGGGCGGCGCGAGCAAGGCCGCACCGGCAGCTGCTCCGGCTCCGGAAGCGGCCCCCGAGCCGGAACCGGCGTCGGAACCCGAGGCCCCGCAGGCCGAGGAGGCGCCAGGCGAGACCGAGGCGGCGGAAGCGCCTGTCGACGAGGCCCCGGCCACCGAGGCTCCGGCGACGGAGGCCGACGCGGGGACGGCCGAGGTCGAGAGCCCGGGCGACGCAGACGACGCCGACACGGAGGCGGCGCCTGCGGCGTCGAGCAACGGTTCGTCCGCGGCTCGCACGGTCGCCGAGACCGGGGCGTCGAAGGCCAAGGGCTTCGGCATCGCGGCCGGCAAGAAGCGGCCCGGCCACAAGTAGAAGCAGTACCCGCAGAACGGGCTCCGACCATTCGGTCGGGGCCCGTTCTGCATCGGGCGGGCCGTCGGGCCGCTGCCACCTGGTTCTGCATGTCGTGTCTCGACATCCTGCCGAGGACCGCTGACTGTGACATCGTGAGCACGGGCAACAGTTCACTGAATCCGACCGCCGGGAGGCGAACTTGGCAGTCGAGGACAGCGCGGTCAAACAGCCACTCGGCATGAGTGTGCCGACCCTGACCGCGATGGTGGTCGGCTCGATGATCGGTGCCGGGGTGTTCTCCCTGCCTGCCCGATTCGGTTCGTCCGCAGGCGTTTTCGCGGCCATCATCGCCTGGACCATCGCCGGGGTCGGGATGCTGACCCTGGCACTCGTCTTCCAGCGATTGGCGATTCGCCGACCAGAGCTCGACTCGGGCGTATTCGCCTATGCCAAAGCCGGTTTCGGGGATTACGTCGGCTTCAACTCGGCGTTCGGATACTGGGCGAGCGCGTGCGCGGGCAACGCCTTCTACTGGGTGTTCATCATGAGCACCATCGGCAAGGCCTGGCCCGCGCTCGGTGAAGGTGACACCGTGATCGCCGCACTGCTCTCGACCGTCGGGATCTGGGTCTTCGCCGCCCTGATCGCCCGCGGCGTCAAGGATGCCGCCGCGATCAACCGGATCGTCACCGTCGCCAAGATCGTGCCGATTCTGGTGTTCATCGCGGTCGCGGCCGTCGCCATCGACGTCGGCGTCTTCACGGACAACTTCTGGGGCACCGAGGACGTCACCGCGGGAGCCATCTTCGACCAGGTACGCAACACGATGATCATCACCGTGTTCGTGTTCCTCGGGATCGAGGGCGCGAGCGTGTACTCCCGCTACGCGCGACGACGCGAGGACGTCGGCCGTGCGACCATCCTCGGCTTCGTCAGCGTGCTGTGCGTGTTCGCCTCGGTCACCCTGCTCTCCTACGGGATACTCCCGCAAGCCGAGATCGCGGCGCTCCGCCAACCGTCCATGGCTCCGCTGCTGGCCGAGATCGTGGGCAGCTGGGGGACGGCGTTCATCAGTTTCGGAGTCGTCATCTCGGTCCTCGGCGCCTACCTCGCGTGGACCCTGATGGCCGCCGAGGTGTTGTTCATCCCGGCCCAGGACAAGGACATGCCGCGCTTCCTGTCCCGGCAGAACGGCGCCGGCGCCCCCATCGCGGCACTCGCACTGACCTCGTTGATGGTCCAGACGCTGATCATCGTCGTGCTGTTCGCCGAGGACTCGCTCGACTTCCTCCTCGACCTGTGCACGAGCCTGTCGCTCATCCCCTATTTCCTCGCGGCGGCCTTCGCGGTGAAGGTGGCGTTCCCCGAACGCGGGTCCGGGACGCAGGCACGTCGCGCGCTCGCGATCGCCGTCCTCGCGACCGTTTACACGGTGTTCCTCGTCTTCGCGGCCGGTCCGGAGTTCCTGATCCTGTCCTGCATCATCTATGCGCCCGGGACCATCCTGTACGTGATGGCGCGCCGGGAGAACGGTGCGCGGATCTTCCGACCGGCCGAGGCCGCGCTCTGCGGAATCCTCGTCGTCGGCGCCGTGCTCGGAATCGGCGCGCTGGCGACCGGGGCGATCACCCTGTGACACGCTCCGGAAAGCACCGCTCGGGAGAGCACCCCTCCGAACCGTCCCCGATCGAAAGGCCTTGTCCCCGATGACCTCCTCCGCCACCGCCGGCACGACCGCGCACGGGGTCCACTCCGAGGTCGGGCGCCTGCGCAAGGTGCTCGTCTGCTCCCCGGGACTCGCGCACCGACGCTTGACGCCGACCAACAGCGACGACCTGCTCTTCGACGACGTCATGTGGGTCGAGAACGCCCAGCGCGACCACGCCGACTTCGTCAACAAGATGACCCAGCGGGGCGTCGAGGTGCTCGAACTCCACGGCGTCCTGGCGGCGACGCTCGAGCTACCGGGAGCGCGTGACTGGCTACTGGACCGGACGATCGTCGCCAACCGCGTCGGCCTGGGCCTCGTCGACAGCACGCGGAGCTACCTCGAGTCGCTCACCCCGCGAGCACTCGCCGAGGTCCTGATCGGCGGGCTGGCCACCGACGATCTGCCCGACGATTTCCGTTCCGGCTATCTCAAGCTCGCCAGCGAGCAGGTCGGCGCGCGTGAGTATCTGCTCCCGCCGCTGCCGAACACCCTCTACACCCGCGACACCACCTGCTGGTTGTACGGCGGGGTCACGCTCAACCCGCTGTACTGGCCGGCGCGGCGCGAGGAAACGCTGATCTACAAGGCGATCTACCTGTATCACCCCGATTTCGTCGACTCCACGGTCTGGTGGGGCGATCCCGAACAGAACTGGGGCCGTGCCACCTTCGAGGGCGGTGACATCATGCCGGTCGGCAACGGCGTCGTCCTGATGGGCATGAGCGAGCGGACCTCGCGTCAGGCGATCACCCAGGTCGCCAAGACCCTGTTCGAGAAGGGCGCAGCCGATCAGGTGGTGGTCGCGGGCATGCCGAAGCTGCGGGCGGCCATGCACCTCGACACGGTGTTCACCTTCGCCGACCGCGACATCGTCACGCTCTACCCCCGGATCATCGACGCGGTGCACACCTTCTCGCTGCTGCCGTCGGACGCGGCACCGGGCGTCGACGTCATCGACCACGGGACCGGCTCGTTCGTGGACACCGTCGCGCGCTCGCTCGACCTGGACTCGCTGCGCGTGATCGAGACCGGCGGCGATGTGTACCAGTCCGAGCGCCAGCAGTGGGACAGTGGCAACAACGCCGTCGCCCTCGAGCCCGGGGTGGTCATCACCTACGACCGGAACACGACCACCAACACCCTGCTGCGCAAGGCCGGCGTCGAGGTCATCACCATCGTCGGGGCCGAACTCGGGCGCGGTCGCGGCGGCGGGCACTGCATGACGTGTCCGCTCATCAGGGACGCGGTCGACTACTAGCCGACGACCAGCGGGACCGGGAAGCGGGCACCCCGACACGCGCCAGAAACGCATTTGCCACCGGCTGCGACAATGTACCCGTGAGTAGGCCCCATGTTTCGCACCTCAACCAGAACCTCAAGCCGCTCGAGCAGTCGCTCAAGCTGCAGAACGTGTGCTACGAGATCCGCGGTCCCGTACACGCGCACGCGCAACGGCTCGAGGCGGAGGGCCATCGAATCCTCAAGCTGAACATCGGCAACCCGGCGCTGTTCGGTTTCGAGGCCCCCGACGTGATCATGCGCGACATGATCCACGCCCTCCCCTACGCGCAGGGCTACTCCGAGTCCGCCGGTGTGCTCTCCGCGCGTCGTGCCGTGGTGACCCGCTACGAGCTCATCCCCGACTTCCCGTACTTCGACGTCGACGACGTCATCCTGGGCAACGGCGTCTCCGAGCTCATCACGATGACGATGCAGGCGCTGCTGAACGACGGCGACGAGGTCTTGATCCCGGCACCCGACTACCCGCTGTGGACCGCGATGACCTCGCTGTCCGGCGGGCAGCCCGTGCACTACCGCTGCGACGAGGAGAACGGGTGGAACCCGGACGTCGCCGACATCGCCGCGAAGATCACCGACCGCACCAAGGCGATCGTCATCATCAACCCGAACAATCCGACCGGCGCGGTCTACTCCCGCGAGGTCCTCGAGCAGCTCGTCGAACTCGCCCGCGAGCACTCGCTGCTGATCCTCGCCGACGAGATCTACGACAAGATCATCTACGACGACGCCGAGCATGTGAACGTGGCCTCGCTGGCGCCGGATCTGTTGTGCCTCACCTTCAACGGCCTGTCGAAGGCGTACCGCGTCTGCGGCTACCGAGCCGGATGGGTCGTGATGACCGGACCCAAGGACCACGCGCGCGGGTTCATCGAGGGCATGGGCATCCTGGCGTCGACCCGCCTGTGCGCCAACGTGCCGGGCCAGCACGCGATCCAGGTGGCGCTCGGCGGTTACCAGTCCATCGAGGCCCTCGTCTCCCCCGGTGGCCGGTTGTACGAACAGCGGAACGTGACCTGGGAGAAGCTGAACGAGATCCCCGGGGTCAGCTGCGTCAAGCCCAAGGGCGCGCTGTACGCCTTCCCCCGCCTCGATCCCGAGATCTACGAGATCCACAACGACGAACTGTTCGTCCAGGACCTGCTGCTGCAGGAGAAGATCCTCGTCGTCCAGGGGACGGGGTTCAACCTCGACGACCACAACCACTTCCGCATCGTCACGCTGCCGTGGTCCCGGGATCTGACCGAGGCCGTGGAGCGGATCGGCAACTTCCTGTCGTCGTATCGGCAGTGATCCCGCGGAGTTCCGCGAGAAGTCCCTGGTGAGGGCCCGGTCATCCGACCGGGCCCTCGCTGCTTTGCCGGGGTCTGGACATTTGTGTAACCGTTGGTAACGTGTACCTCCATCGGCGGAGCACACACAACGAGGTGACAGATGGCTCAACAGGCGATTCGACGACCCGAGTGGAGTCCGGGGACCGTCAGCAACAACGGGATCCGGCTGGCCACCTACGAGCTGGGCGATCCGTCGAAACCGACGGTGCTGCTGGTGCACGGCTGGCCGGACACCCACCACCTGTGGACCCACATCGCGCCGCGGCTGGCGGAGCAGTATCACGTGGTCGCCTATGACTGCCGCGGCTTCGGCGAGAGCGACCGCCCCCGGCGGGTCGCCGCCTACCGCCTCGACGAGCTCGCCGACGACCTGTACGCGGTCGCGGAGTCGGTGAGTCCCGACGACGCCGTACACGTGGTGGCACACGACTGGGGATCGGTGCAGACATGGGAGGCCGTCAGCCGCCCGCGCGCCAACGCCCGCATCGCCTCATTCGTCTCGGTGTCCGGCCCCAACCTCGACCACCTCGGTCAGTTCGTCCGCGATCAGGTCGCCAGCCCCACCCCTCGACACCTGCGCAATGTGCTCGCGCAGTCGATGTCGTCGGCCTACACAGGGCTGTTCCAGCTTCCGGTGCTCCCCAACGTGTTGTTGCGCGCGATGGGCAATCCGGCGGTGTGGAAACAGTTCCTGCGCGCGGTCGAGGGCACGCCACCGGAGAACGTCGACGTCGCCGACTCGTTGCGCCGCGACATGGTGAGCGGCCTCGCCCTGTACCGCGCGAACATCCGCGCCAAACTCCTGCGGCCCGATCCGCGGACCACCACGGTGCCGGTGCTCCAGGTGGTCAACGAACGCGACATCGCGCTGCGGCCGGCCATCTACGACATCACGCCGACGTACGTCGCGAAACTCTGGCGCCGCGACACCCCGACCGGACATTGGCTGCCCTACACCCACCCCGACTATCTGACCGATCTCGTCCTGGATTTCCTTGCGGTGCAGACCAACAGTGGGGCCCCGGCCCCGGTCATCGAGCGGGCACGCCTGTTCACCGAACCGAAACCGCTGGCGGGCAAACTCGTCGTGATCACCGGCGCGGGCAGCGGCATCGGACGCGAGACGGCCCTCGCATTGGCCGAACGCGGGTGCGAGCTCGTCCTGGCCGACCTCGACCCCGCGTCCGCCGACGAGACCGCCCGCGCCTGCAAGGCCGCGGGGTCGGCCGCACACGCCTACCTCCTCGACGTCTCCGACACCGCCGAGTTCACCACCTTCGCCGCTCGCGTCCGAGAGGCCCACGGCATTCCCGACATCGTGGTCAACAACGCCGGAATCGGTTTGGCCGGTGGGGTGTTGGCGGCCACCGACGAGCAGGTCGACCGGCTCCTCGACGTCAACCTGCGCGGCGTCGTCACCGGCAGCCGGGAGTTCGGCCGGCAGATGGTCGAGCGCGGGGTCGGCGGGCACATCGTCAACATCGCGTCGGCCGCGGCGTTCACGCCGTCACGCAGCCTCGGCCTGTACTCGGCGTCGAAAGCGGGGGTACTCCTCTTCTCCGAGTCGCTCCGCGCCGAGCTCGCCGAACACCGCATCGGCGTCAGCGCGATCTGTCCCGGACTCGTCGACACCAACATCGTCTCCTCGACGCCGATCGCCGGCCTCGACGCCGACGCCGAACAGGCCCGCCGCGATCGGCTCGACCGGTTCTACCAGCGCCGGGGATTCACTCCGGACCGGGTCGCCGGTGAGATCGTCGCTGCCATCGAGCACAACAAGGCGGTGGTGCCGGTGACCGTGGAGGCGAAGGTGGGATACCGGATCTACCGCTTCGCGCCGTGGCTGTCGCGCATCGGCGCCCGTCAGAACATCACGGGGTGAACGCCATGACGCACAACGACAATCGTGCACCGGGGGACGCATCGTCGGCCGATCCAGGGCCCGTCGAGCTGCACGCCCGCAACGTGGCGTTCGACTGGGACGATGTCCCGCTCCACTGGATACCCGGCCACCCGGTCGCGTCGAACTTCATCAGCGTGCTCAATCTCCTGCTCCCGGAGGGCGAGCGGTGGTTCGTGCAGACCTACAACGAGGCCCTTCCGCTGGTCGACGACGAGGAACTCGCCTCTCGCATGCGAGGATTCATCGGCCAGGAGGCGATGCACGCCGAGGCCCACGATCACGTCCTGTGGGAGTTCCTCGATCACCACGGCATCGACCCGCGGCCCTACCAGCTGCAGATGGAGTGGATCTTCCGCAAGGTACTCGGACCGCTGGAGGGTGGCACCCAGGAGGCCCGCGACAAGCACCTCGTCGAACGCCTCTGGCTCATCGCGGCTTTGGAGCACTACACCGCCATCCTCGGCGACTTCGCGCTGAACAACACCTGGACCCGGGTCGGGGCGCACCCCACGATGACCGACCTGTTCATGTGGCATGGCGCCGAGGAGGTGGAGCACCGGGCCGTCGCACACGATGTCGCCGCGTACTTCGGCGACGGATATCTGCGTCGCGGCCGGGCGATGTTCGTGGTGCTGCCGATCCTGTTGATCCTCATCCAGCGGGGCTACCGCTTCATCATGGGCCAGGACACGTCGTTGTCGTACAACTACTTCCAGAAGACCTGGCATTACCACCGTGGGGTGCGGGCCGGCGTGCTGCCGAAGATGCGGACGATCGTCTTCGCCACCTTCAGCTACTTCCGACCCGGGTTCCGGCCGGAGGACATCGGCAGCACCGCACAGGCGGTCGCCTATCTCGCGAGCTCGCCGGCCGCGCGCAACGCGGCGTGAGTGCGGACGGGAGAGCAGGGTCATGAACCAACGCGCGCATCCGCATTCGACAACACTCACGCAACCACCGCCCCACCTGCACGGCCGATGGCGGCATGACCCGCTGCTCACCGTCGGCACCATGATGTTCCGGGCCTGGTGGCCGGTCTGGCGGCCGCTGTCACCGCTGCGCCGAGGTGCGGTGAGCGACGGGACCACCCGGGTCCGGATCGTCGGACGCGAGGTGGTCGCGCGCGACGAGAACGTCATCGCGCTCACCCTCGCCGCCGCGGACGGTGGCGCGCTGCCGAACTGGCACGCCGGGGCGCACATCGATCTGTTGTTGCCGTCGGGACGCATGCGGGAGTACTCGCTGTGCGGTGACACCGCGGATCGGGAGCACTACCGGATCGCGGTGCGCCGGATTCCCGACGGCGGTGGCGGTTCGGTCGAGGTCCACGACTCGTTGCGTATCGGCGACGTCTTCTCGATCAAGGGTCCCCGCAACGCCTTTCCATTCGCGGTCCCCGGCCACGGATCACCTGCGCGCCGAATCCGCTTCGTCGCGGCCGGAATCGGCATCACCCCGATCCTGCCGATGCTCGCCACGGCCGAGCGCTTCGGGCTGGACTGGTCGATGATCTACACCGGCCGCACCGCCGAGTCGATCCCGTTCCTCGACGAGGTGGCAGCGTTCGGCGACCGCGTCACCATCCGGACCGACGACGTCCACGGACTGCCGAGCATGGCCGATCTGGTCGGTCCCGTCGACGCCCCCGCCGACCTCGCCGTCTACTGTTGCGGCCCGGTTCCCATGCTGGAGGGGCTTCGCCGTCATCTCGCGACACGCGCCGACATCGAGCTGCACTACGAGCGGTTCAGCCCGCCACCGGTGGAGAATGGCTCCGAGTTCACGGTGACGCTGGCTTCGACCGGTCAGGAGATCCCGGTCGCCGCAGACGAATCCGCGCTCGCCGCGATCCGCCGGGTGCTGCCCTCGGTGCCGTACTCGTGCCGTCAAGGGTTCTGCGGCACCTGCAAGGTCAGGACGCTGTCCGGCGAGGTCGACCACCGCGACAACATCCTGACCGAGCCCGAGCGCGCGGCCGGGACCATGCTGACCTGCGTCTCACGCAGTCCCGGCGGGAACCTCACCCTCGACCTCTGAGCCCTTCTGCTCCCTAGGAGCCTGCTGAATTAGGGTCCAGCCTGGGTTGAGGTTCCTGCTGCGGGGATGTGTCGGTTCCGGGGTGTGGTCGTGGTGATCGATCTAGGTG
>NZ_JBHXVK010000035.1:0-11746 GCF_042672305.1 Gordonia sp. NPDC127522 | reverse complement strand
ACTCCGCTCCGCTCCGCGCCGGCCACCACCGGGAGTCAAAGACCTACTCAGGTGGACGGTCACCACAGCAGCGCGCACGTCGACCAAGTGTGACCGACCGGGGACCCGACCCGTCAACCCACACCCGCACGCTGCCGAGTGTTCTCCGCTACGCTGCGCCCACACGCTCCGGCCAGCCCGGTAACCCGTACTCGCTACGCTCGCAACCGAACTGGCCTCCGGCGCACACGGGTCCTATGGGTTGACAGTCCACCCCGCCCGGTCCCACCAACTCCGACGTTCGCAACCCTGCGAACCCAATCGAAGGAGTCACCATGGCCTGGACCATCACCAACATCGACGTCACCGAACCAGCCCGCGAGATCATCCGAGCCACCAACGTCCTCGACAGCGCCAGCACCGACAACCCGCCGGCACTCATCGACATCGCCAACATGCTCGACCTCAAAATGTCGGAGTGGGCACTCGGACTCGCCGAACTCCTCACCAACGGCCACGCCATCATCATCGCCGACGACGACAACCGCGAATGCCTCATCCTCACCAAGACGCCGATCTACGGGACGACGTAGCCGCGCCCCGGCCAGGCCCCGTCGGGGCCTGGCACCAGACCCGATCTGCGGAGCTCGCTCGCGCTCGCACTGCAACATGGGCGGCCTCCGGCCGCTCAACTACTCCTCCGGGCGCTACGCGCCCGGACATTCAACGAAGCTTCTCCGACAGTCCACTCAACCGATACAACAGGTATCCCAACCGTGTGTTCTGTCCCAACTTTGGGTTGGGACTGTAAGCGAATAGATACTTGCCTAAGTTCTTCACGCGCGTCTTGTCGTATGTGAACTCTACTCCTTCACGCTTATCCAGATCCTTCACCGAGTCGCTGCGCAATTCCAGGTTCAACTTATCCTGAGCCTGCTGGGACTTATGGGCCGCGTAGTTTCTCATCAAGTTGCTTAGCCGCATGACCGTATAGTCGTCCGTATTGAATTTGTCGACCCGTTCCGAATACTCAGGACCAAGGATGTTCCTAAACCGACTCCATGCGTTTTGGTCGTAAATGGACAAATTGCTACCCCGATTCGAGCCCTCAAGCAGGTCTCTGACCTCGGAGACTGACGGTTTCCGGCGAATCAACTGCGGCCGAGCGTAGACCACCAATTGGCCTTTGACCTTGAAAGATGCCGGCTGCGCTTCCTGTAGCTTGCTGTTTATCGTCGACACGTCACACGCAATGGCGGTTAGTATCCAGTCGGACGCGAACGAATGCCATGCCACGACGGCCGAAAGAAGCGAACTCTCGTAGATGTGTCGCGCGTTTGGCAAATCCATCTTTACTAATTCGTCTCCCCTATCTCTCTCCTCGTAGAGCGACAGGCAAAGGTAGGTATGTCTCTTAATGTCATCGATGCTTTGTTGAAAATCTGTAATTAAAGTGTCGAGGTTTGTGTTATTTACCATTTGGCCAATCTAACAAACAAACAGCAAATACCAGAGCTACCGCGACACCAAGCCCTACCGAACCCGCGTCGCTCCCGCACAATCACCTTTACGTTGGAGTACGTCCGGGGCGGTCGCCTCGGACGCTCGTCCGCGGCTCGGGGCGTGGCTCGACAATCACCCGTTGCCCTTGGTGGCTTGGCGTGGAAGGTCACCCCGGGCCGTGACGGGTCGTTTCGGCCGCTGATTGAGATGTGTTCGCGAACGTGTCGCTGTGTAAAGGTGTGCCCGGCGAAACACCCTGACGAGCCAGACGTATACGGAAGGGGCAGTATGGACGAAACAGTCTGGGTAGGAATAGATGTCGGTCGACACGCGCACCACGCCGCCGCGGTTGATGAGGCGGGATCGGTGCTGTGGTCTCGGCGGCTCCCCAATGATCAGCCTGCGATTGAGGCGCTGGTCGATCGGGTCGCTGGTGTCGAGACGGTGGTGTGGGCGATCGACATGACCGCGCCCGAGTCAGCACTGCTGCGGGGCGTGCTGGCTGCCCAGCGCCAGCACGTCCGTTATGTGCCCGGCCGGGTCGTGCACAGCATGACCAGCGCGTTCGTGGGCGAGGGCAAGACCGATGCCCGCGACGCGGTAGTGATCGCCCAGACAGCCCGCCTACGTGGCGACCTCGCGATAGTCTCGGTGCCCGACGACGTCGCGATCGAACTCGATCTGTTGACCGGGCACCGCAGTGACCTGGTGACCGAGCGCACGCGAGGGATCAACCGCCTACGTGGCCTGCTGACCCGTATTTTCCCTGCCCTGGAACGGTGTTTCGATTACTCGACACTGACCGGTCTGGCGTTCCTCACCCGGTTCGCGACACCGTCGGCGATTGCTGTGGCCTCCGACGAGGAGATCTATGACCACTTACGAGGTCACGGCGTGCGCCGACCGACTATTCCGAAGATGATCAGCAAGGCGCGTGCCGCGGCGGCCGCGCAGACTGTCGCTTTGCCTGGCGAGGCAACCACGGCACTGCTGGTACAACAGTCGGCGGCTTCGCTGATCGCGCTCACGCGCCAGATCAACGACGTTGAGAAGCAGATAGCTGAGGTGTTCCATCGTCATCGCTTGGCACCGATTCTCGAATCCGTGCCTGGCATCGGAACCCGAAGTGGAGCTGAGCTCGTCGCGATCACCGGTGGTGATCCCGCCTCGTTTGGCTCGGCCGCCAAACTCGCCGCCTACGCCGGTCTTGCTCCAGTACCGCACCACTCCGGAAACCGGCGCGGCACCTTGCGTAGACCCCAGCGCTACCACCGAGGGCTGCGGAAGGTGTTCTTCATGGCCGCACTCAACAGCTCCCAGCGCGAGGGACCATCGCGCGAGTTTTACCGGCGCAAACGGGGCGAGAAGCGTTCCCACATCCACGCTCTCATCGCACTCGCTCGACGGCTCGTTGACGTTGTGTGGGCGTTGATCCGCGATAATCGGACCTGGCGTCCGTCTCCGGGCTCCGTTTCGGCAGTGTCCGAGCCAACAGCCGCCTAGAGGTCAGCGCCCGAGCCGGAGAACTTCAGACGCCGCTCGCATTCGGCTAATCGAAGGGCAAGCCGCGAGCGCGTGCCGCCCATCGCGAGCGCAGCTGGGCAACGAGTGCAGGTAGTTGCTCGGCGTCAATGCGCGATGCCGCCGTGCCCACACCTGGTGGGCGTCATCGGCGAGGATGTACCAATTTGGTCGCTTTACCAGCGCTCAATCTCCGCTTGAGGCGCTCGCTCTTGCCTGCCCTCATCGCACTTGTTCGGCGGCTGGTGGGTCTTTGCGCGGCCGCCATTGCGTGACGGTAGGTGGTCTACACCTGGTTTCTGCTCCGTTTCGGAATGGTTCTGGCTGGGGCGGTTTCGTTGTTCGGCCACCAGCTGGTTTTGCCCAGTAGTGTCGCGATAGCCGGCACGACGATGGTGCGCACTATGAAGGTGTCGAGCAGTAGTCCGATACCGATGATCAGTCCAACTTGGGTCATGATGGAGATCGAGCCAGCCATGAGGCCGAACATGCTAGCAGCGAAGATGAGGCCGGCCGAGGTGATGACCGATCCGGTGTTGGTGACGGTTCGTAGAACGCCGATTCGTATGTTGTTCTGGGATTCCTCGCGTAGGCGAGAGATGAGCAGCATGTTGTAGTCTGCGCCGACGGCGACGAGGACTATGAAAGCCAATAGCGGTACAGGCCAGGCGATCTCGGTTTTGAGGATGTGTTGGAAGATTAGGACGCCGATGCCCAGTGCCGCGGTGTAGTTAAGGACGACGGTTCCTAGGAGATACAGCGGTGCGATGAGTGCTCGGAGGAGAAGGATTAGGATCAGGCCGACGATGATGAGGGTTGCCAGTGCCAGGAGTCGAAAGTCGTCGGCGAGTAGGCGTTGCAGGTCGGCGTTGATGGCGGGGAATCCGGCGATTGCGATGTGGGAGTCCTCCAGGGTGGTGTTCGGTCTGGCGGCGTTTGCAACATCGGTGATGGTATTGGTCAGTTGTATGGCTTCGGTGCTGTAGGGGTCGAAGCTGGTTTGTATTGCGTAGCGCACGGTATGGCCGTCGGGCGAGACGAATTGGCGAGCGACATCGACAAAGCGGCGGTCTGCGTTGGCTTGAGGTGGCAGGTAGAAGCCGGTCGCGGAGTCTGTTCCGGCGGTTTCGCGGGCGGAGGTTTGGAGTTGCGTGGCTAGGGTGGCCATCCCGGCTAGTTGCTGAAGGTTGCTGTCGATCAGCGCGGACACGCCGTCGGCGAGTTGTCGTGATCCTGCGGCGAGCTGACTCACGCCAGTTTGGAGTTGAGTGATCTTAGCGGGCAGGTCTTGGTTGTTGATGGTGCTCAGGGTGGAGTCGAGGGAGTTGACGGTTGCGGTGAGTTGGTCGGTGACCGTCGTGAGGGGTGTGTCTAGTTGTGCGAGTTGTGTTGACAGGGTGGTGATCTGGTCGAGCAGTCCACTCCCTAGTGTGGCGTTGAGGTCGCGAATCTGTGCGCGCAGGTTTGCGCACTGGGGGACTTGGGCGCACCAGGGCGCTGAGTCGAGGAGGGGTAGGATTGAGGTCACTGTTGCCAGCGCCGCGGATGTTTGGCGGGTCAGGGCGGCAAGTTGTGGGGCGTTCTGTGAGGCGCGGTCGAGTGCGGGCGCGGACGCGGCGAGCTGGCGCAGGAGTGGTTGGTACTGCTGGATTTGTTGACCGGCGGTGCTTGCTTGGGTGAGGATACCGGCGAGTGGCGTCAGGTTGAGGCGTAGCTGGGTGTCGAGTTGGGCCAGCCCGTCGGCGAGCTGGTTGGCACCGGAGCGCAACTGCTCGAGGTCGCCTTTTCGTTGCTGGCCGTCTGCGACGGCGCCTGCCACCTGGTCCCCGATCTGACCGTTCTGCCACGACAGCTCGGCCTGTTCGAGTTTGTCACCGGTGGGACGGGTGACGCCGATGACGCGAGTCACCCCGGGAATTTGGGATACCCGCGAAGCCATCTGCTCGAGGTCGGCAAGTCCGCTGGCGGTGCGTAGGTCGATCGGCGCATCCACCACAAGAAACTCAGCAACCGTCACATCTGTGGGGAAATGGCGGTCAAGCAGCGCATATCCCTGGTTGCTGTCGGTCGTCGCGGGTTGGCCCTGTCGGTCGTCATAGGTGATGCGGATACCCATCGCGATCATGCTCAGCACGATCAGCCCCACCATCGTTATAGCGAGAAGGGGGACTGGGCGGCGGACGACAAGCACCGCCACGCGATTCCAGTACTTGCGCGTGAGGTCTCGTCGGGGGTTGCCCCAACCGAAGCGGGCTGCCCACTGCAGCACCGGCGGCAGCAAGGTGACAGTGGCGAGGAACCCGATGAGGATCGCGATCGCGCAGGCCGGACCCAAGGTGGAAAAGACGCTCAGTTCGCCGAACGCCATAGCCAGGAATGCCAGTGCCACCGTCGCCGCCGAGGCCAAGATGACCCGTCCGATCGTCGCTGTAGCGTCCACAAGAGCATCCGCGGTAGGCGCGCCTTGGCGCAACCGCTCGTGATAGCGGCTGATGAAAAAGACTGAGTAGTCCACCCCGGCCCCGAGCAGAATGACCGTCATGAACGCGACGGTGAACTGAGACACCGGCATTCCGAGCTCACCTAGTGCGGACAAGACGCCGCGGCCCACCCCAAGGCTGACACCAATCACCAGCAACGGCACCACTGCTGTGAACAGCGATCGGTACACCACCAGCAAGATCAGGGCGATCAGCGCGACTGTGGCCAAAGTGATCACGACCAGGTCGCTCTCGGCACTCACGATCTGATCACTGAACGTGGCTGCGGGTCCGGTGACATGAACCGCGGTACCAGTATCTTCAAACACCCGGCGTGCGGTTTCGCGGACGGTTTCCACCGCATGAGTCGCCGCCGGACCGCCCAGGGTCCCCGAGACCCCGACGGGCAAATACCAGGCCTTGCCATCCTCACTCAACGCCTGGCGGGCAGTGATCGGATCCGACAGCAAGTCACGAACCGATTGCACATCGTCAAAATTTTCACGGAGCTGTACGACCAACGCGTCGTATCGCTCTCGCGTGACCTCTGTAAGCCCATTCGGGTTCTCCATGGTCACGAAGACAGTGGTCTTAGCGCCCTTTTCCCCGAAAGCGCCACCCATTTGATCAAGAGCTTGAAAGGACGGAACCCCTGCAGGGATCGGATCTACCGATTGCTGCCGCACCACCGTCTCCAACTGAGGAAACAGCACCGCCAACACCACCCCGACAGCTATCCACACCCCGATGACCAGGGACGTGTGCGTCAAAGTGAACCGCGCGATTCGTCCCAACGTGGAGCTGTACTCGCTGCGCTCGACCAACGGCCGCCTCGCCAAGCGCTTGTCATCGGGACGATGGACCACCATACGCAGTACCTCACCAACTCATCTGGCCCACAGCGGAACCATCGGTAGCGCTACGCTACAAGTTGTAGCGTAAAAGTGGAAGGCGGTGAGGCTATGTAGGCGGGCGCCGCCTGTGCGCCGCAAGAAAGTCATCGACGAGGCGCTCGAGATCAGCGACATCCATCGCGCGAATCCCGGTGAGCTTGGCGAAGACCAGAGGGCCTGCCAGCTGAGTGATCGCCATGGTCAAGTCCGGATCGTCGAGTTCAGCGGCGGCCGCGCTACTTGTCAACACTCGATCGAAGGGTTCTCGGTACTGGTTGACTACGCGCATCCGCAACGGCGCCAGTGTGTTTGGTTCTTCGCCAGGTTGCTTGGGAACCATTGCCAACCAAGCCAGTGTGGTCAACTGCAACGGAGCCTGTTCGATGAGGGCAGCCTGGCGTTGCATCAATTTGACCAGGTCATCGCGAATCGATTGCGAGGTTTCAGGGTTGTCCACCTGAGGCAACAACCGCTCGAAGGCTGCTGCCACCAGGTCAGTGGTGCTCTCAAAATGTCGATACAGCGTGGTGCGGGCTACGCGAGATAGCCGGGTTACAGCCTCCACGGTGACCGCTTCGACCCCACCGCTGCTGAGCAGGGTCGCGGCGGCGTCCAACAACCGCGCCCGCGAGCGAACCCGCCTCGGGTCCACATCATCGATATCGGCGATCTCCACCCTTGCCCACTTCCCGCTCCAGACCAACAGCACAAACGATACCGTCGGTAACAGAACGAAACTGCGAGTGCTCGAACACCGAACGAGGACCGCAGAGAGGACCACCCAATGAGCTTCGATCAGCGGCTACCAGCGCACTCGCCATCATGTATGGGATGTGGCAGCGACAACCCCAGCGGACTCCAGCTCGAGGTATACAGGCATGACGACCACGTCTACGCTGATCTAACCTTCGACGAACGCCAATCAGGAGCACCCGGCCTAGCCCATGGCGGTGCCATCTCAGCAGCCTGCGACGACATCATGGGATTCACCCTGTGGATCGCCCGCACACCTGCAGTCACTCGAACACTCACCGTCGAGTACCGACACCCAGTGCCACTGCACACACCCGTGCACCTCGTCGCCACGGTCGTCGATGACACCGCTCGGGCACTCTCCATCAAAGCGGTCGGCACAGTAGGCGAGACAGCGTATTTCACCGCGAACGCCGTGTTCGTAAAAGTTGATTTAAGTCACTTTCAGAACCACGGAGACCCGGACGCCGCCACAGACCTGATTACTCGATTCCTTCAAGCCGACTAGAAGGCCGTAACCGCGCCTGCATCTGGTGTTGCCCGAGACAGCAAGGCTGCATCAAACCCTGAGGGCGAGACGTATCTAACCCATTCGCAGCGTCTTACCACCCTCCCCGTGAACCGAGCGCTTAGCTTGTCCTAGCCGGGGTCGATGTTGCGTTCTCGCATTGAGATCCCCGACTGCGGGGTTGCGTCCGGTGTGGTCGCGTCGAGCCTGACTGCTGGCAGTACGGCACGAGACTGCCGGCTACGCCGACACCTGATCGGAAGCGGCTACGCCGCGCTGTGAAAAGCGTGGTCCCGGATCGCTTTGCACCTCCGAGCCTATGGCTTCCAGTCCCCGCCACCAAGGCGCGAGATTCTTTTCGCCGAAAGCGGTTTGCAGGGCGCAAGCGCCCCGAAAACAATCACGCTTTCCTCCTTGGTGTCGGTGACCTCCAGCCAGAGTCCTCCGGTAGCAAAGCGATCCCGCACACTCAAAGGAGCGACCACCATGGCCGACCGCCGCCGCACCCGCCTCACCAGCGCGCCCGCCGACATCATCGCCGCGATCCCCGGACTGCTCGGCTACGTCCCGTCCGAGTCCATCATTGCGATCGGCCTCGACGTCGACACCGTACGACTCACCGCCCGTCACGACATCGCCGGAACCAACGTCGCCGCTGGTCACATCGCCGAGGTGTTCAAAGAGAACCAGGCCACCACCGCCGTCGTGATCGCCGTCAGCGTCGACCCCGAGGTCGGAGCCGATGCAACCCGCATCATGCGCGACGCCCTGCGCCGTCGTGGGATTGAGACGACCCGTCGCCTGCACACCCCCCACTGCGATGAACGCGCCCCCTACATCGACCACAGCACCGGTGAAGTCGGCACCACCGCCGACTACCGCAACAGCCCGACTAGCGTCGGCCGCATCGTCGACGGCCACACGATCGGTGCGTCCCGGTCCGCCATGCGCGCGCGCCTGGCCACCACCGACCCCATCACGACCAACAACATCACCCCTCAGCCGGTACTCGCCGCCAAGGCCGTCGTCTCAGCCATCGCCCACGCCCCCACCGACGTTCCGCGCGAGCTGTCCGCCCAGGTCGCCGTGCTCATCCGGGACAACCATCGCTACCGCGACGCCCTGCTGCGCACCGCAGCCTACGACCCCATCACCGCCACCCACGTGTTCACAGAGCTCGCCCGACCGCTGCGTGGCCGCGACCGCGCGAACGTCCTCACCATCGCGGCCGCCATGCACTACCTGGCCGGCGACGGGACCATGGCCGGCATCGTGCTCGACACCATCGCCGCCGAGACTCCCAAGGACACACAGCCGCCCGCGCTGGCCCGCCTGCTCGACGCCGCGCAACGCACAGGCATGGCCCCCCAAGCACTCAGCGGCGTGATCGTGCCCACCGCAAGCCTGGCCGACCAACTATTCGGTGGGCACTTCCCGACCCCCGACGACGTCTAGCACGGCGGGCCGGAGGCTCAGGTCAGAGAATCTGAGCCTCCACCCCCGGCGGCATCGCCTCCCGCCACAACAGATCGGTGCGCGGCGCGTCAGGACCCGACACAGCCCGACCCTCGGCGACCGCTTCCACCTCAGACACCAGCGGCACCCACAGATCAGCCAACGCGCGCTCCACAGAAGACATACCCACCACGGTAACGGCCACCACAGCGGAACGGCTACGCCGAACAGCCCTGTTGGCCGAGCTGCCGCCCGGCATTCCACATCGACCGGCCTGCCGGCCGGACTCGATACCTGTGCGCGGCTGCGCCGCACACGAACGGGGGTTTGTTGCCCCCTTCCAGTCTCGTACCTCTGGTCGGCCCGGCGACAAGGGCCGCGAAAAACTAATCCGCCCTACGGGTTTGCAGGGCTGCGCCCCGGATGACTTTTTCGCTGTGAACACCCTTGCACCGACCTCCCGCCGGCAACGAGATGGCAGGTGTCAAACAAACCACCCGGCCGCAGGAGGAACCCACGATGCCACGCCCGACCCGCAACGGAACCCAGCGCGACGTCTTCACCCGCGTCAGCCGCACCCACCAGAGCCGCCACACCATCCGCGCCGCCAAGCGCCAGGCCAACCGCCAGGACCGCGCCGCCGCCCGCCGCGACCTGCACACCGACCACTGACCAACCGCACTCGAAACGAAGGAGCACACCATGACCACCAGCCGCGCCGCACTGACCACCATCCCCGCGACCCTCAGTGACGGCACCGCCGCGTACATCATCGGCCGCGTCGACGCCTTCGCCGGGCACCCCAACCCCGGGACGCCGGTCGAACCGCTCACCACCGGCACCGGCGAGCCGGTCACCGACCACGACGGCCCGCTGTTCGCCCTCGTGTCGGTGACCTGGGCAACCCAGGTGACCACCATCAACGCCGACACCGGCGCCTCACGCACCGAGTACGTGCCCGGCTTGCTCGGCAATCCGTCCGGCACCAGCTGGTACCTCGCCCCGGTCACCCCCGGTGAGCACGGTTTCACCCTCACCGGCCGCCACGCCGCCGGACACCGCACCGCCACCCTGCCCGCCCTGGACGGCATCGACGCCCCCCGGCAGGTGAAAGTCCACGACCACCCCCTCAGCTGACCGCCCGTCGACCACCCGCACACCCCACAACCGGGAAGGACCCGAAGCCATGACCGCCACCCTCACCACCCCCGACACCTACAGCCCCGCCGTCGTGCCCGCCGAGTACGCCGCCACCCGCGCCGGCTTCCTCTGGACCGCTGCGAACCTCGCCGCCGACACCCGCCGCCGCACCGGTCACCGCATGCTCCTCGACGTCGACCTCCTCGCCTGGACCCTCGACACCCTCACCGAGCACCACCCCCGCCGGGAACGCACCCTCACCAAGACCCACCCCGAGGTGTGCGCCGCAGCACGACGCGCCGCCGCCGCCAGCAACCGCCACCTCACCCCGGCACTACACGGCCCCGCCGGCGCATGGATCAGCTGGCAGCAGGCCGTCATCGCCCACGCCCGCGCCGACCACCACCACCCCGGCCCGCAGCTATGGGAGATCTTCGCCCGCGCCGCCACCGCCGCCACCCAGCCCGGCGACCTCACCGAGGGACTGACCCCCGGCCGCTGGCCCGACATCGACCGACATCGCCCCAACCACGCCCACTAACCCACCCCTCACCCATCCACCCCACCGGAAGGAACACCACACCATGACCGCGATCGACATCACCCACACCGCCGCCGACGGCACCCTCGCCGACGGCATGATCCGAGGCGATGGCACCTACGAAATACTGCGCGCGAACGGGTTTCGCTGGTTCCGCTCCCTGGGCATGATGGGGATCCAGTCCAGCCGCGACCGCCAGCCCAACGAGTACAAGATCAACCGCGCCGCCCGCGCCCTCACCGAAGCCGGCCACACCGTCACCGTCGAGATCGACCGCACCCACCGTGACCCGGCCCAGGTCGAAGCCGACCGCGCCGCCCGCCAAGCCGACCGCGTCGCCGCACTCGAGAACAAGGCCGACCGCCGCGCCGCCGACGCCGAGGCCGCATGGACCGCCGAACAGCGCGCCACGGCCGCACTCCCCCCGGGCGGCGAGCCGATCAAGGTCGGCCACCACAGCGAAGGCCGGCACCGCCGCGCGATCGACCGCGCCCACAACGCCCTCGGTAAAGCCGTGGCCGCCGACCGCGAAGCCGACCGCGCCGCCAGCCGCGCCGAATCCGCCGCCCGCACGACCGAACTGCGCTACAGCCCGGTCACCGTCGCGAACCGCATCGACAAACTCGAAGCCGAGCAGCGCGCCGATCAACGCGCCCTCGATGGACACACCCGAACCCTGTTCACCGACGGCCGAGGCGTCAAGCACACCGAGAAGACCACCGCCGCGACCGGCGAGTACCGCGAACGCCTCATCGCCCGCATGGCCGAGCGCGCCGCGACCATCACCTACTGGCAGGAAATCCGCACCGCCCAGATCGCCGACGGCACCGCCGGCGACTACAGCCCCGACACCATCACCGCCGGCGACCTGGTCAAGATGAATCACCCTAGGTTCTGTGCCGCCTCCAATGTGGGCTGGTCCTCGGGGCCGAGGCCAGCGTAGTGAAGCGTTTCGAGCTCGGTCGGGGGGATC
>NZ_JBHXVK010000034.1:0-13915 GCF_042672305.1 Gordonia sp. NPDC127522 | reverse complement strand
GCCCCGCCGGTACTCGGCACGGCGGTTGACAACCCACTGACCGATCGCGAACCCGTCGATCGTCGCGCCGCGGGGTGGTGAGCTGGAACCGTGCATGGCGGCGTAGCGGTGCAGGTGGGCGATCCCGGTGTCGAAGAGACGGTCGTAGGCGTTACCACGGCTGGTCGAGCTAGCCTCATGCTCGTTCAGTGGTGCGGCACTGCCTGTTTCAGGCTGTTCTAGGCAGGGGTCCACTCGAGTCCGAGGAGGGTCAGGGCGCGACCCAGTTGTGGATCCGCGGCGTCGATGGGGCAGTGGTCGACAACGTCGATGTGGGGGCTGATGTCGGGGTCGGCGGCGCGTTCGTAGAGCGCCCACATCCGCAGCTGGTCGCCGTGGCGGGAGTCGAACTCGATCCCGTCGACCGCTGCGTGTCCGTGGTCGGTGAGGGCGTAGAGCCAGCGGGAGATGGCCTGGGTGAGCCCCCGGGGGCGGCCGTCCCGCAACGCGGCGGTGTCGAGGTCATCGAGCCCGTAACGGATCGCGAGCGGCCGAAACACCGTCCGCATGGTGGCGAGGCTGTCCGGGGCGGCGGGCACCGCGAACCGTCCGGTCAGGGTGGCGTGGCCGAGCATTCGTGCCTCGCACCACGATCGCGGGACGTGCCCGGGTGGCAGCGTGGGGTAGTCCTGCTCGTCTTCGTCGTCGACGTCGATGTCGTAGAGCTCGGCGATCAGTTGCGGGCTGGGTCGGGCGAACGCGAGGACTTCGAGATAGCAGGCCAGGGGAGTGCCGGCGCAGTACAGGGTGCGCCACACCCCGTCGGGGTCGTCCCAGCGGCCGGCGAAGCGGCCGTCGGTGGCGTACTCCCACGGCGTCCACTCCCACGGACTCGGCGCGTACCCGACCCGATAGATGGGCGTGGCGGCCCGGATGCTGGTGGTGATCGGCCCGTGGGGGGTGCCGATCGTCGACGTGCGGGGTTGGTTCATCCCACCGCGGCGAACTGGCGGGCAGCGTTGAGCACCTGGGGGCCGACGTCGGCGAGCTCGCCGTCGCGCAACAGCAACGCCGGCGCCCGGTCGTCGAGGACCGGGTTGAGGCCCTGGAACCACGCTTGGGCGACGGCGGGGGTGTCGCGTTCGGTGATCAGGCGGGCGGCGCGGTAGGCGATCCGGAGCCGTTCGACGTCGTCGTGGTTGGCGATAGTGCGGGTACCCTCAGCCCACTGCCGCACCGCCCGGGTCTCGCTCACCCGCCCCAGGTAGGCCACGAGCTTCGCGCCGAGCAGATCGCGCAACGCAGCCACGAGTTCGGGCTGCGACATACGTGCCGCTTCGGCATAGGCGGCCAAATCCGGCCGAGGATGCGCTGCTGTCATGGTGATCACCTCTTGATCCCAGTATAGATCCCACGCCGTGCGACAGCTAGACACCAGAAGTAATACTCGCCGCGACCCGTTGGTGGTCGTGGTGAGACTTCGGGTGGGTGGTCGACCGTCCGCCGGACGACAGGCACACTAGGTGACCGTGACCAGCCGATTCGATCAGGGTATCGCCCATCTACATCGGTACGTCGCCATGCACGGCACCAGCAACCCCCGCCAGCAGGACGTCATCGACGGATTTCCGATAGGGCGGTGGGTCAACACGCGCCGCACGGACTATCGCCGTGGCGTCTTGCCCGCGGAGCGGATCGCGCAACTCGAGTCCGAGTTCCCCGACTGGCAATGGAAGACCAACGCCCGGACGTCGTTCGCTGCCGGCCTGACCCACCTCCGCCGCTACGTTGCTGCCGAGGGGACCAGCAACGCCCGTCGGCCCGACATGATTGACGGTTTCCCGATCGGTACCTGGATTGCCAGTCGCCGAGCCGAGTACCGGTCCGGACAGATGTCTCCCGAACACGTCCGCCAGATCGAAGCTGAGTTCCCCGACTGGCAGTGGACCCTGCGGACACGAGCGCCGTTCCACGTCGGCCTGGACCACCTGCACCGCTACGTCACCGCACACGGCACCAGCTCGCCACCCCGCCACGCGACAATCGACGGATTTCCCATCGGCGCCTGGGTGGCCAAACGCCGCACCGAGTACCGGCGGGGCCAACTGTCAACCGACCGAATCACCCAGCTCGAAACCGCATTCCTCGACTGGCAGTGGAATATTCGCCGATCCGGTGATCGGTCGGTCGACGGGCGCTGCTGTGGGCGGCCACAGTAGCGTGTTCGCGTATGAAGAACGATGAGGTCACCGAGTACCGCGCGCACTGGGACGGTGCCGAAGCGCGGTTTCGGCTGTTCGGCTTCGTCTTTGAAGGATCGCAGTACCGTCTCGAGATCACCGACTACTGGGATTGCGATGTCACCGATGTCATCGACGATGCCGGCTATTACTTCACCGATCAGGGCGCTTTGTGGTCGCTAGCCACCGTTGACACCGCCTCAGCGGGCGCGACTCTGACGTGGTTGCACGGCTATGACTACCGCATCGCTGCGAGATCGTATGCCCAGTGGCGTGCCCGCACGGACATGCAGCTGCGCTACTTGGCGGCCCGATCTCAGCACTCGCAACCGGTGGTTCTGCCCGACGGACTACGCGTGATTCGCATGTTCCCCGAGTGGGTGGGCGGCCCCCTGTGGGAAACGTTCACCGACAACTATCCCGCGGAGCCGGAAAATCTCGGCCTGGAACAGGCATTGGCTAATGATCTTCGCGCATGGAACGACGCCTGGGCAGGCGAGAGCGTCGACCCCGCGTACTGGCGGGCCGAAGGCGTCGCCCTGCATCAGCGAGTCCAGGACGCGTTGAACGGAATCGCCGAAGTAGCACCACAGTTCCTTCCACCCACCGCGCGGGCGGGGTGGTGGTGAGGAACATCCGGGGATGGTGGCTGGGCGCCGGGCTGACAACCGGATTTGCGCTCGGCGTGCCGCTGTTTGTCGGTAGCCTCGCTGCGGGATATGACGAACTGCTTTACGAGGCAGTGCGGCAGGGCATAAATCGCGAGGCGGTCGCCGCGATGTCCACGGCAGTCGTATTCACGGCGTCAACGGTGTGGGCGTGCCTAGCCGGGGTGGTGGGCCTGGGAATTGGCACAACCCTCGACATCGCCCGACAGTCTCGCGGCTCGGCGCCCAGCGGCCCAGCCACCACACAAGCACCGGAGTCACAGCGAACTGGCGCTGTGGTGTCGGCGCCTGGCTCATCCTCGAAAGACGTGGCCGGCGGAGGCAGTGATGTCGAAGAGGCCGACACAGGTCCTCTGGACTCGCCGCGCTATCGCCTACTACGGCGTGCGCGCCGCGGCCAAGCAGTGATCATTCTCGGAACGACTGCGTCCGCATACTCTGTCTTGCTGTTCGGCTACGCGGCAATCTTGGGGCTGTTGGGGCCGATCGGGCGAGTCTGGGTGGTGCCGTCGTCGCCGGCGCTTACCTACGTCATTGGATGGCTGTGGATGCTGTTTGCGGTCGGTGCCGCACTCACGGTGTCGCGCTGTCCTGGTTGGTGGTTTTCATTGCGACGCTGGCCGTGGTCGTCGCGTACGCCGCCGGTTGCGGTGGTGGTCGGAGCACTGGGCGCGGTCCTGTTGGGGGTCGTCGCGTCGGACATCTTCGAACGAGTTCTCGGTGAGTGGGGACTGATCGACACCACCGATGGCGCTGGTATCGACGCTGTGGCCGGTTGGATCGATGTCGTCATCTGGATCACGGCGGAAGAACTGCTTGTGGTGGCGATCCCGGTGACAGTAATGCGATACTTCCGGGTTCCCACGCCGTGGGCGTTGCTCGCGCTGGTGATTCTAGGGCTGGTCCCGTCCCTCTACCTTGGCCACATCGGGATCTGGACGATGTTTCCTTGGGTGGCGGCTGCGGCGGCGGTTTATTGGCGGTGGCCCAGCGTGACTGTGCTCGCTGGTCTTGTCGCCATCGCAATCGCCTACAACGTAGGTCTCACCGTCGGCGGCAGCTACAGCCTTGTGGTGTTCGGCGGCGTCGGGCTTGTGGCGCTGGTGGTCGCCTTCGAGCTCGAGCGCCGCTGGTACCGGCACTTTACGATAGCTTCGACGCCGACAGTCTCTTTGCGCCGGCGTCGGCAGGCATGACCGGTTGGTGTCTCGGCCTCGGGCGCTCGCGCCACCTGACGCGGTCCAGCTACCGGGTGCGGTCGCGAAGGCTGTCGGAGATTCGGCCGTCAACCGAGGGCTTGGCGAAGTCGGCTCGCACCAGCCGACGCCCGATCCGATGCTCCAAGCACCCGATGCACAGGTAGATGCCTCGGTCTTCGGCCGAGACGGCCATCGCCCAGAGATCGTCGACGACCATGTAGTACTCGTCGAGGACGCGTGTTTCAGTCCCGCAGTCACGGCATCGCCAATCCTGCGAGACCGGCGTCAGGGTGAACTCAACACGGCGACCGTCCTTGTATAGGAGGTCGTACCCGAACCCCGTCACCCGCACTTCAGACAGTTCGCGGCCCGCAGCGCTGATCGTGTCCTCGATCGTCTGTTCCAGCGCAGAGCGAGTCGCCGATACCGTGGTCCGGCGCTGCGTGACCATCCCTTCCGAGTCGATCGAGATTCGGCTCGCCGACCACGCCAACTGAGTTCCATCGGCAACCTCGTGCGCGAATACACCAGAGTTGTCGTCGTGGTGGTGTCTCATCCCGGACTCCCGCTGCATATTCGGGCCGCTGCATCCTGCGCAAGTCATCCCCACTTCAGCACATAACCCAGCGGTCGGCTTCTCGCACGAGACTCAAGTTCTGCGTGCGTAGTTGTTCACCCTGCTTCGTCGTGAGTTTGGCTGTAGCTGTCGCACCTTCGACGTCGATGTCCTCGACTCGCTACACGTAGAGCCCGTCGAACACTCCGCTATAGCGATCCGGGCCGGAGGGTACGGGTGTTGACGGTCGGAAACGTGCGCACTGGGTTTTGTCGAACCCCGGCTTGTCGTCTTCACGCATTGCGTCAACCGACAGCTCGATCACCAATCTGATCTCGCCGTAATCTGCGGGCGTCCCTCCAGTCCCAGTCACAGCTGTCGATGACAGGTGCGATTCTATCGATGGGTCCGTAGTCCATTCGGAGTCGGAGCAGCCCGTGGCGACCATCGTGGCCAGGGTGATAGCTAGCAGGACTTGGACGAATCTTCGCCTGATACTCATTGTCATGCCGTCGATCGTGGCGTCGTGGGCCGGCGAGCTGGAACCATGCTCAGCGGCGTGCGGTGCAGGTGGGCGATCCCGGCCTCGAACCGCGCATGGCCACTACTCATTGCAGCTCGCCGCCTGCTCCATCATGGCCGACGTCACGTCACAGGTTGTCTGTTTCGCTGCGCCACAACGCATTCGCATGCTCGACACGAGTCGTGAGTTCCCGGGCGTCTCTGTGGCGGAGGTCGATCGCCAGTAGCGAGTCCTGCCAGACGCTCGCCAGGTACAGCTTGCCGGCGTGTTCGACTGCGCCGGTGGCGGTGTCGAACGAGGGATGCACGCCGCGCACCTCATCGACCACCCGGCCGTCGGGGTCGACGCACACCGCCCACACAATGGTTTCAGGATTGGGCCGCATGATGTCCGGCAGCTGCCAGATAGCTGACCGTACGAATCCGGGCCAGGTTGCTGACCGATCGAGGGTCGCGTTGCGGGGGTTGGTGATCGCGATCCACGATCGGTCGTCAGCGAAGCGTGACATGTTGTCGGGGAACCCGTGCATGTTCGACAGCAGCACCTCGACCTCGCCCTGACGGGGACCGGTCAACCACAACCGGGACAGGCTGTAGTTGCCCGTCTCGGTGAACAGCAACGAGCGCTGATCTGGTGCGAGGGCAACCCCGTTGGGGAAGTGGAGGCCATCAAGGACTGTCGTCACGGTCCCGTCCGGGTCGCGGCGGAAGAGCCGTCCCGACGGCCGGTGCTCCAGCAGCGCACACCCATGTAGTGCTCGAAGTCGAACCGGTCGGTCGACTCGGTGAACCACACCGTGCCGCCCGGGTCGGTTGCGGCGTTCGAGCAGAACCGCAGCTGAACGCCATCGATCTGGTCGACCAGCGTTTCCACCGCGCCCGTGGACTGCTCCACTCGCAGCAGCCCCTTGTGCGCATCGCACACGATCAGTCGACCGTCGTCGCACACCTCCAGGCCCAGCGGCCGACCACCGGTGTCCGCGAAGGTGCTCCGTCGCCCAGTGGAAGGGTCGACTCGAACGATCTCACCACCAGTGACGCCGTAGATCAGCGCCCTATCCAGGCCCACCACCACGTCCTCGGTGGTTCCTGCGCCGAGCGTATGCAGTTCGGCCGTCCGAGGTAGCTCGGACAGGTGCAGATCACCATTCGGAGGTTGAATCTCCCGCCGCGCAGGGGAGAGTCCCGGTTTCAGCTGGGGCACGACCACGAAGTGTAAACAGGAGGTCGTCCCGTCCAGGTCCTGCCCGCGGTCGGGGTCGCAGCGGGCGGTGGTCTGCCCGAACCTGGATGACCCGTCGGCCAGGTGCCCACAATGGCGTTGGGCTCTAGTCTCTGTCGGCATCTCATCGGCTGGCCAGGCGCATCGCGAGGCGACCGGCGTGGGTGACCTCGGGAATGCGCACTATCCGTAGGAGATAGGCGAAGACGCAGGTGCTGAGGAGGGTGCCGGCACCCAGCGTGAGGATGTTGGTGATGACTGTGTCGGTGGTTGGACTGCTCTGGTCGGCGGCCCACATCGTCCCGAGCGCTGAGACGGCTGCGCAGAGGGTGAGAAGCCCGGCCCGGGCGGAGGTTTCAGCGACTCGACGGAATCCGAGGAGTCCGAAGCGATGGCGCAGGATCAGGTGCCCGGCCACCGCGCCGACGAGGTACGACAGTGCTCCGCTGGCGCAGAGGACCACAACGACGGGAATCCCGTTGAGTGCGTGTATGCCTACGGTGATGGCTGACACCTTGACCGACACCATGGCCACATTGATCAGCGCGGGCGTGCGGGTGTCACCCTGCCCGTAGAACACCCGCAGTTGCAGCATCACCAGCGCGAGAAAGGGAAGTCCGAAGGCGCTGGCGGCGACGGCCTGGCCGATCTGGCGCGCTTGCTCGGAATCAATGTTGCCGACAAACACGAGGGTGGCGGCGGTGGGTGCGAAGACGGCCAGCGCGCCGGCCACAGGTATCGACAGCGCCAGCAGATAGCGTGCGCCTGTTCGTAGTTGCGCGCGCAGTGTGGCGGTGTGATCGGCCGCGACTGCGTTCGCGATCCGCGGGGTGAGCACGGTCAGAATCGACACCGCCAGGATGCCGTAGGGCATCTGAAGCAACAGGTCGGCGTAGGTATACGCCGACACACTCTGGTGGTCGAAAGCCGCCCTGGTGACAACTGCGACCCCGACCTGGGATGCGGCGACGTAGACGAACACCCAGCCGGCCATCGAGGAGCCGACAACCAACGGACGCCAGGTATATGGGAGCAGCCGGACCCGCCAGCGCCACCGGAAACCGCTGCGACGCAGAAGTACAACGCACCACAGCGACTGTCCAATAATGCCCAGGGTCGTACCGGCACCCAGGACGGCGAGCTGAGCGCTGTTGATCGTGCTCGGGGTGAGGACCGCGGGCCCAGGGACCGCCACGAACACAACCACGGTGGCGATGACGATCACGTTGTTGACCACCGGCGCCCACGCCGGCGCTCCGAACCGATTCCGGACCTGCAAGATCGCAGTGGCCATGGCGGCCACGCCATAGAACAACACCTGAGGCAGGAACATGTACGACCACGCAGTGGCCAAGTCGCGTTGTGGCCTTTCGGCAACGAACGCGCCGGCGATCCACGGAGCCGCCGCCACCACACAGGCAGTGATCGTCAGCATCCCGAGGACCGATACGACCAGCAGCCGCTGAACAAACGCCTCGTCATCGACCCTGCCGCGAAGCCGGGATCGAGCAAGGACCGGCACCACCACGCTGGACAACACCCCGCCCAGCAGCACCGCATACACCATGTTCGGGAACGTGTTCGCGCCGTTGTAGGCATCAGCGACCGCAGAAGCCCCCAGAATGCCGGCCAGCACGACCGTACGCACAAACCCAGTCACACGCGACGCCGCAGTCGCCACCGCCACCCGACCGGCTGAAAACGCCTGCGAACTCATCCCGCCATCATCCCGCCACGGAACAGCAACGTCTGCACAAACACGCGCCGTCAGTCTCGATGATCATCTGGGACGACAGCCTCACCGGTTCAGATGAGTATCTTCGCCGAAAACTGCCCCGTGGCGAGCTTGGACAACTTGCACTGGATCTCACGCTTCTCGTGCAGGTGAGGACTTACCTCGGCTGTGTACACCCAGTATCCTTGCGTGGCCCCACTGGGGTCGGGGTGCCATCCGCCGTCAGTCCAGTTCGCCAACCCCACGTCTTCGGAGTGAGCGTGTTGATGGTGAAACGCTTTTGTGCACTCGCGTACTGCTAACCCCTGTCGAGCCAGCGCCAACTCGGTTTGTGTCGCTGACGGCGGGACGACGGTATCGGCTGGGGTTGAGCAACTCACCACGGGTGGGGCACCAACAAGGAGGATCGCGAGGATCGCCCACCATCTGGACGTGGTTATGGGCAGGGTTGAGGTGCGCACATTGCGACCCATCGACAACCGCGTGCACGAGCACGCAGGGCCGTCGAGGTGGCTACATCTCATCCCGAACTCCTGTTGTGTGAAGATCCAAGGACGCTCCAGGGCAGCATTCGAGACTATCTGGAACTCAGTTTGGCTGGCCCGGAACCTTCATACCGAGCTCGCGGTCGGACTGGCGGCGTTCACTGACGACGTCGTGGACCAACAACGCGCCGTCGACACCTCGCTTGACCTCGATGAGAAATTCCGGCCGGATACGGGTGTGCAACGATCCGTCATCCGAAGTGTCGGTTCAGGTCTCAGCCGAGTCCGCGAAGAACGTCGCGTCGCACCCTCAACCCCAGGTCACGCCGCTCGATGAACTCGAGGCGATACTTTGCGACGTTCAGCGCTTTCCGCTTGATGTCGAAGCCCTCGTCGGAACCGGCATAGAACTATCGCTGAGGCGAATCCGGCGTGAGCGACGCGAGGATGTCGCGCCGCGAACCTCGCGACTTGGCCTGCTGGTAACGATTGAGCGCAGCATAGACATCGTGCTCAGTGGACGCGAGGAACATAATGCCTACCTTCCTGGGGAAACGTCATACATATCTAGTATCGATACACGTATCAGGCTGAGAGACAACGGGTCTCGCGGATGTGTGTCATACCGACTGGCTGTCGGTCACGAATGAGGGTGTTCCGATCGCGGCTCCGGTGTGACAAGAATCCCGATGATGTACGCAATCTCGCAGCCGCTATCGCCGATCTCACCACTCGACCAAGCGATCCATCAGGACCGCCGCGCTGAATTTGTCCACCGTACTGCCAATGATTGGTATTACCTCAGCAGGTGTCTATCCGCCACGTGTTTCCGACCAACGACCACTGAGTCTCTTTACCCTCGACTTTGTCTCGAGAAAATGGTGTCACTATCGCTGGACTGACGCGCTTACCCACAGGCTCTGTGAAGTATTTCCAGTCGGCCGGATCTGTGAGTGGCGCACTCGGAATCGCCTCGGTTAGCGCGTCTAGAGGTGTCTTCATCTGGCATCGTGATGTCAGCAACGTATAGACGTCCTGCGCGTTACCCGAGTAGGCCGACTGATAAAAGCGTTTTGCCGTCATCTGCAACAGGACCATCTGGTCTGCCGTGCTGAGTGCGGGCGCAGCCTGCGCTGTGGTTCTCTTGTCAGAAGATTCCATTGCCCACGCAGCAAGAGCAATAGTTATCACTGCAACGACGACGACCGAAAGTTTTGCGATAGGCCGCAACGCGTTGAACTTCATCGAAAGACTCCTGTTTGCGAACTTGGTGGTTCTCATCGCTTTGCAAAACTCCCTGCCACCCGCGAGATGATACCGATGCAGATTCCCGTGATGAGACCGTTCAGAACATCGACGACCGGATCTGCAACAAGGAGCGTAACCAGTGCAACGGCGACCACACTTGCCACGATCGTACTGGCAACTATTGCGATCGCGACCCCTCCAGCGATCTCTCGTTCGGAACGCACTAGCCAGAACAGCAGGTATACGGTTGCGACGCCGATTGTTGTGCCGGCGAAGTACTCGATCATGTCTACGCCCTACTCCGCCGGCACCGCTTGACCGGGGACGATCAGATAGGTCTTGTCACGATCAACGGATGCTCCGAACACGGAGTACGTCACCGTCAAGTGGAGTTGAGCTCCCTCGGGGAGGCTTGGTGTGCTGTTAAACGCCGACGAGAGCACGAGCTGGCACACTCCGGCGCCAACGATGCTCGTGACTACACCGAACGGCGCACCGAGTAGAGCGCAGCCTGTATTGCCAGCTATCAGTCCGCCGTTCTTGTAGACCGTCCACATGTTCTTCGTGGTCTCTGCACTGTACGTGTGACTCCACTGCTTGCATGTGGTGATGCTGCATGGCCCTACCGCTTCCCGGCGACCCGGAATGTCACGTAGTGGCGGGATCGGAACTATAGGTGTTGACGTCGAGTTTGGTGCGGGGATGTCAGTCGGCGCGTGTCCGCCGATTACGGGCCCGCCAGGAGTCGCGGTCTCGCTTGTCGTCGGGAGCCCCGGGGCTTCTACTGATGGCATCGATGTGCTCGGCGTTGTCGAGGGACCTGGGTCAAAGCACTGATACGGGACTGGTGGAGGTGGCGCCTCTGATACCGGGCGACCATTCGACGCCGCCCATGCCTGCGCCCACGCACTGTTGTAGGCGGCCGTCTCACGCGCACACCGCTCGGCTGGTGTTTCCGCGTTTGCCGGATCAGCCGGCGCAAGCAGCGTGCCTAGCACGGCGAGAACCGACACTGCCACCACAATCACGGCGGCTAGGGATCGCTTGTGCCCGATCCCGGCTGTTAAACGGATGTCTCCCATGTCTAGATCCCCGATCGTCGTCTGCTGGGTTAGAGCCACATACGGGCGGAGTGAATGTTGATCGTGTCGTCAGCGGTCGGTGTCGACGTCGAGAACCGCACGATCACGCGCACCGTCGTCGGACCCGCGCAGCCATCGACCCTGACGTGGACTCGCTTGGCGCGGATCGAGGCACGGTTGGTCTGCAATGTCTTCTTGCCCAACGAGATCTCGGTGATCCGGCCCGGCTTGAGCTTGGCTGAGATCGACGGGCTCACCGACGCCGACCCGCCGACCGTCACGCCAGGAACACCGCTGATCGTGACGTTCGCACTCGGTCCGATCGACGAACCGAACCCGAACGTCGCCCCGTCGCTGACGTCGACCTGGCACCCGACGACGAGGAACTGCTCGAGCACGGCAGACTGCACCGGCTGGGACGGTTGACGTCCCTTCGCCGGGGTGATCAGGGCACCGACACGTGCCGACACCCAGCCCTCACGCGAGGCAAAGCTGTTGGCGATGTTGCTCATCGGGTTCACGACCAACTCGCTGGCGCGCAACTCGATCTTCCAACCGTCATCGGTGACCAGCGAGTCGTACTTCGTCGCCAACGGCGTCGGCGCGGCCGAACTGACCCCGGTACCAGACATGAACGCCGCCAGCGCAATACACACCGACGACGCGACCAACCAACTGCGTTTCAACATCCCGACCCGACCCTTCGTCACCCACGACCGTGCGACGGCACGCGGGACCCGGCGCTGCGAGTTCGACAGAACGCCCGAACTGCAACATCACAAACTATGTGTTCGGCACAACAAGGTGAACGGCGAGAATAGTGGCACACGACGCGCCACCTCACAACTGCTTGGTTCCCCGCTACGCGCCACCGACGGGGCCCCATCTTCGACTTGGGACTGTGAACAGATTTCGCGCACACAGCGGAAATGCCCAATAGAGCCCCGAACTGCGGTACCACCGACTTCAACGGATATGACGTAGCTCACGCGCGCCCAATATTCGTCTGGCTAGGTGACAGTGCGTCGATCACGAGTTGACGCTTCGGATCTATCTCGACCAGCTCGGCGGATGGGACGGCCACGTCGACGACCCGTTCGGCACACGGCCGTGGATCTCCCTGCGCGCCTTCGACGGAGCCGACCCCGGCCTGTTCCTCAAACTCATGTTCTCCGTCCCACCACCCGGCGACGACTTCCCACCCGTCTACGGCGACGCGGTGATCCTCGCCGAGTACGAACTACCGCCAGGGGTTGTGGTGCCTCGGTAGCCACGCCGGTGGCGCAGCAAGCGCCGCCGGGGCTGGCAGCGCGGTCTAATCGCTGAGGACTGCGGTCATCCAGGGAGTCTCGCTTCGTTGCTGACCTTCGTCGAGGGCTGTCAGATGCTCTCGGACAGCGGCCTCAGCAGCGGCTGCGTCGGTCTCTGAAACGAGCAGCCAGCTCAGTTCACGTGCATGCCGCGATTCATCCGGTGCGCGGCCCACATTCTCAGTCTCCCACTGCGCGACCAAGGTTTCGGCCGCTACCGCCCTCGACGTCGTGATGGTAGGAAGTTCTACCGGTCGGCCAATCACCGACGTCAGAGCGGCCGCCAGACGGTCGGCAACCAACGCCGTCGTGAACAGGTCGACTTTCAATTGAGCCATGTTCTCGCAGTGTAGATCAGCGCTATTCGCAGCCCACGCCGTCGCCGTCGCGGTCGAGCTTGCTGCTGTAACCGGGTTGGCCGGCGTAGACCGGTGCGGCGCCCGCGGCGCGGGCCTCGGAGCAGTTGGCGTAGTAGGCCGATGAGGGTGCCTCAGCCGCAGGTGGGGTGTAGGTGGTCGTCGGCGGGGTGTAGGTCGGTTCCGGGATCGGTGTCGCTGTCGAGGTGCGGGTGTTGGGGACCTGGCGGGTCGTCGGTGCCGGCACCGCGGCGCCGCAGCTACCGAGGATGCGGGTGACGGCGTCCTTCTCGGCCTGGGTCACCCACAGCTGGTAGGCGGCTTTGACCTCGACTTGACGGGCGACGTAGGTGCAGCGGTAGGAGCGGTTCGGCGGCAGCCAGGTCGCGGCGTCACCGTCGCCCTTCTGCTGGTTGGTGGGGCCGTCGGTGGCTTGCAGGTTGCGCGGATCGTTGGCGAAGTCCGCTCGCTGAGCCGCGGAGAGCTGTTGGGCGCCCTTCTGCCATGCATCCGACAGCGCGACGACGTGGTCGATCTGCACCGCCGACGAGGTCTGGGGTCCACGCACGAATGGGATGGTGGTGCCGGTGTAGGGGTCGGCGAGTGTTCCGGACTGCACTGCGCAGCTGTTCGAGCCGGGCTTGAGCATGATGTTGGTGAGGTCGCGGCGCAGGATGTCGTTGCGGGTGTCGCAGCCGTTGTGGCCGCTGTCGACGTTTACGTCATCGGTCCAGGCCTGCCCGAACAGGGCACGGTCATACCCGGTCTTGGGTGCGCGACCCTTCACCTCGAGGGTGTCCAGCGTGGCCAGCGCCTTGTTCGCAGCCGGCGCCGCCGACACCGTGACCACCGGTGTCGCGGTGGGCAGCGACACCTCCGACGACGTCGCGGCCGTGGACGTCGTCGCCGCAGGCAGGGTCGAGGTGTCGGCCACCTTCTCCGCAGTGGTGTCGGTGGTCCCGCACGCTCCCAGCGCCAGGGCCACCACAGCCGCGAAGCTGCCGACCAAGACCCGCGTGCGAGTCCTGCGAGGTGAAGGGGTGGCCGGCGACTCCGACGAGGAGACGGCAGGGGGGAGCGGGGGCATAGCCATTGAGCGGGAGAGCCTTTCACACAAGCGGCGACCGGCACGCACTGGCCGATCGAATGTCAACTACCTATAGCAACCCACTCGGACATCGTTACGAAACCGGACAATCCCGTCCCACGTTTGCTTCGGTGCCTTCGCTCAGACTCGAACTGACACTGCACGGGCTTTGAATCCGTTGCCTCAGCTCCGTGGGTCTTCGGTCGGATCAGGAGCGGCCTCGCGC
>NZ_JBHXVK010000033.1:0-16698 GCF_042672305.1 Gordonia sp. NPDC127522 | reverse complement strand
GCCCCGCCGGTACTCGGCACGGCGGTTGACAACCCACTGACCGATCGCGAACCCGTCGATCGTCGCGCCGCGGGGTGGTGAGCTGGAACCGTGCACGGCGACATATCGGTGCAAGTGCTCGATCCCGGCTTGAAATCGGTCCGCATGACCGGTCACCGTGGCTCAGCCCGCCTGCTCCAGCGGGGCTGCCTAGCCCTTCTACCTGGTAAAACGCGCACAGCTCCCGCAGGAACGGGAGCTGTCCGGGGTGTTTTGTCGTCTGCGGCTAGGGTTCCTGGTCCGTTCTCAGCCCATACGGTGGACTGCGGAGCACCATCGCCGGGACGGGGACTCTGATCATCGTGAATCGCGATCCCGCACCGTGGACCAGTGTACCGCACGAATCGCATCAGGTGCCGGTGCTGCGTTCGACGGGCCGCCCGAAACTAGCTGGAGGGGCGTACTGGGGCGTGAGTTCGAGGCGGCGGCGTCTGTAGGTGCGGTTCAGGGTGCCGCCGACCCGGTCGACGGGTTCCCACGAGGTCGTGATGATCCCCTGCTTCTCTAGCCCGGCGATGCCCTTCAGTCGGGTGGCCTCGGAAAGCCCGTGCTTCGCATGGAATGCCGGCGGAGAGAACCAGACGCCGGGGCGACCCGGCCGGTAGTAGTAGAGGAGGATCAGGTAGATCGCCAGTGATGGCCCGTCGAGCCTCGCCAGCGCGCCTGACGTCCAGAGCGTTTCCGGGATCCGGAAGTAAGAATCGCCGTCCAACGCGGGGACGGTGTAGGGCTCGCGGGTCAGGGTCTCGTTCAGTAGGCGGACGATGGGTGGTTCGTTCTCACCCGCCCGCTCGAGGCTGATGAAGCCTCGCCGCTCGAGTTCGCGGAGGTTCGCGCCCACCACGCGGACGCCTTGCTCGGCATCTCCCAGGCCTAGCAGCTGGGCCCAGAAGCGGGCCGGCCGCTGACTGCTGTGGTCGCCCTCCGAACTGACCCACAAGATCGAGAGCAAGAGCGCGAGCCGGGTGCCGCCGCCCCGTCCACCGCCGCCGCCGCTCGATTTGCTGCTGAGGAGTGACTGCAGGGGTCCCTTCGCTCCTGGTCCTGGCAGAAGGACGAAGGCACGACGTAGTGGAGCGCCGCCGCCACGGAGTCGGCGGGTCCGGGCGAGTTGGAGGGCTACGTCAGGAGCGTTCACACGTCCTCCAGCCCGTCTATACATGGAGATGATGATGAAGTGATTACTTTAGACCTTCCGCTAGCGCCCCCTATGACACTACGCTAACGTATCCCCCGGGCCTGTTCTAGGAAAGATTTGGGTGTAACGCGACGCGGGATGACTTCCCACGGTGATGTTGTTATTATGGCTGCGAGCAATGAATCGGCCCTCTGGTGTTTTCCCGGACAGTCGATCAGGCCCCTCGGTGTAGCTACGGCAGCCAGGGGCTGCTCTTTTTTCTAGGGTCGTCGATCGACCCCTCTGCCCTCAGGGTGTTACGTGGATGAAGTGGACTCGTGGTTCCACGATGTCGAACAGCTTGCTGCTGGCGTCGCTGTGCGTAATGGTCCGACGGTATGCCGCGGACACGAGGTCGGGTAGCCACAGTAGGCGCTCGACCGATGGGGATGTCTGGAGTAGGCGGGTGTGTCGGGGGACGGCTTTCTCCTGCACCAACTCCTTGTGGTTCTTCACATCCTTGTTGCGGAAGTTGTTCTGGTTTCGTCGTTCGAGCACGAACAACTCCACTGGGTCCCACCCGCCAGGCCTCCCTCCGGCGAGCTCGGACCCCAGCGCGCGATAGCAGGCGCGCCGCGCGTCTTCGGCGTCGTGATCGGAACTATCGACAGGTACTTGGTGGGCAACCACACACGCCTCGCCGCCTTCGGCGAGGAAGTCCAGCATGTCCCTCGTAGCGTCTAACCCCCCGGACTCCTGCAACGCATCGGTGGTGTGCCACCAGTTCGAATCCGCTATCTCTCGCAGGCCCTCGCGAAGTTCGTCCATGCTGTCGTGCGCGACGATCACTGCGGTGAACAGATAGAACGTGGAACGGTGGGCAGCGACCGGATCGGGAGCCTGGTACGACTCATCGAGGTATGCCACATGGCTTTTCGTCCCGCGGTACGCCTCAGCAAGAATCCGCGCTTCGGTGTCCGCATTTCCCACCTGTCGGATTCTAGGCGCACGGTTCGACATCGCCCGCCGGGCCGGCAAGACGGTCGTCCCAGGTAGGGGAGCGGGTCACACTGTTCGGCGCACGTCGTCGAAATGCGGCGAGCTTCGCCGAGTTCGGACACAGCATCCTTGAACTTTCGCGCAAGTCAGAGGCCCGTTAGGGCGCGGCCAGGTGTGGATCATCCACAAGATCAGCGCTTGGTGCGGTTGCGCACGGACAGGATCGCAAGCGCGAGCATGACCGGTCCGAGGATGCGAACGGCGATGTCGATGAGGTGCCCCCAGCTTGTGAGGGTGACTCCCGACAGTCCAGCGGGCCGGAAGGGGACGACAGCTTCCTGGGCGGCGAACAACCAGGATCGCATCAGCGATAACCCATCCGCCGTCGATGCGGACGACGTGATGACCCCGGAATTGAGGTTCACGGACGTAGGCGTCTTGGTCACCGTCTTGACCGCCCAAGCGTCATTGGTGAAACACCAGCCCGCGACCGCAATCACCACAACGAGAATGGCCAGGGCCCGCCACGCGCGTAGCCCGTACCCGGCGATCAGCCAGTACAAGGTGAGTAGCCACCGTTCCGCAGAGAGCGGTGTCGCGGCGAGGCGTCGCATTGTCATCTCGCCGTAGTAGAAGTCGGCGGCGCCGGGTTCATCTTTGCTGTCTTCGAGCGCTTTGCGGAGGGATCGGTAGGTGGCGGACACGCTGCGATACGTCAGTGGTGCGGTCGGCGTGGCAGCGAGTTCACCGGGGCCGGCTGGTTCGACGAGGGCGCCCGGGGCCTGGGACTCCGGGGTCACTTGCCAGCGCATAAGCCTGCCGGGGACGGGTGGCGTGGAAGCGAGTTCATCGGTGGCGAGCGTCGTCTCGCCGGTCCCAGCGGTGTCGCTAGCGGCTGGGTGCAGCTGACGAACGGCGTGTTCGTCGTATAAGACGCGTCGGCTCGTCCGCCACCACTTCCGTCCGCGAGCGGGCCACGCCCGCATCATGTCCTTCTCTCCGCGGTGGTTGGTCAGGATGTCATCGCCGGCGATGACTAGCTTGTCGAGGCCGTCGGCGCCGGTGAAGGTGCAGGCCCTCAGGTCCATCCCGGAAAGCGTGGTTCCGGCGACATGCGTCCGCCGCAGCGAAGTCACCGAGGCCGTTGGCGTGTGATTGAGGGCGGTGCTGAGGTCAGCCTCGAGAAATAGCGAGGCGTACATGAGACTACGAGAGAGGCGCTGTTCCGGATCGAGGGCCGATATGTCGAAAGGCGCTATGAACACCCACCTACCGGTGCCAGACTCCTGCAGCTGCTGTTCTTGAACTTCGTTCCCGCTGGTCTCGTTAACAGTGGTTGGTACCTGGACTGGTGCGGCGTCGATGAGTGAGCCTTCGGCGAAGTCGGCATCTTCGAGGCTCACATGCGCACCAGCCACAACCAAGTGCAGACGCTCGGTGGCTCGCATGCGCTCCATGCTGACTCTCCCCGCCACCAGTTCTAGCCGTACCGGCTGCTCGAACACCGCCCGATCGAGCAGGATCTCGACGGCCACCAACCCCGCCGATTCCACCGAAGCGGTCTCCCAGACCGTGCGCGACCAGCCAAGCGTGCGCCACCGGGACCCACCGAACCGGGCGTCCCCGGTGAACGTCGCCCCGTCGAACCAGGCGGCCCTGGTGAACGTCGCCTCGTTGAACCAGGCGGCCTCGGTGAACGTCGCCCCGCGGAACCAGGCGGCATCGGTGAACGTCGCCCCGCGGAACCAGGCGTCCTCGGTGAACGTCGCCCCGTCGAACTGGGTGGCCCCGGTGAACGTCGCCGCGTCGAACCAGGCGTCCCCGGTGAACGTCGCATTGCGGAACCAGGCGTCCCTGGTGAACGTCGCCTCGACGAACTGGGCGACCCCGGTGAACGTCGCCTCGTTGAACCAGGCGGCGCCGGTGAACGTCACCCCGTCGAACCAGGCGGCTCTGGGGAACGTCGCCTCGCGGAACACGGCGGCCCCGGTGAACGTCGCATCTTCGAACCAGGCGGCCCCGGTGAACGTCGCCCCGTCGAACCAGGCGGCCCCGGTGAACGTCGCCCTGTTGAACTTGGCGTCCCGGGCGAACGTCGCATTGCGGAACCAGGCGTCCCTGGTGAACGTCGCCCCGTCGAACCGGGCGTCCCGGTCGAACGTCGCCCCGCCGAACCAGGTGGCCCCCGGTGAACGTCGCCGCGTCGAACCGGGCGTCCCCGGTGAACGTCGCCGTGTTGAACTTGGCCGCCCCGGTAATCGTGGCCCCCTCGAACCGGGCGTCCCGGTCGAACGTCGCCCCGCCGAACCAGGCGTCCCCGGTGAACGTCGCCGTGTTGAACTTGGCCTCCCCGGTGAACGTGGCCCCCTCGAACCGGGCGTCCCGGTCGAACGTCGCCCCGTCGAACCAGGCGGCTCCAGTGAGGATGCAGCGGGGGAGACTGAGGGTGAGCGTGTGACCGGTCAGGTTAAGGATGCCGTCGATGCGAGCGCCGGTCAGGTGAACGGGCAACTGCTGATCGACCAGCAGGTGGCGGAGGTAGTCGGCACGTATCTGCCGGTCTTCACCCCAAGTGGCGGCGGCTTCGGCCAGCCCCCACTCCGGTTCAGCTTGTTCAGCTGGTGTTAGGAGATTGCACCGTCCTGCTGCAGTTGCACCAGCGAGGAGCTGGCGTTCGGCCTGGGTGATCGGCTCCACTGCTCGCTCCTTCGAGGCCGGGGCCGAGGCCCGTCGCCTGGGCGCGGTGGCCAGTCCGGCGGCCTGGCCGCGCATCCGCTCGATCGTAGCGGCGTGTCGACGGCGGTGCGTTGCAGCACAGAACGTAGAGCGCTATCAGCGCTTCGGCACCCGGATTCCAACCCGGGGTTCGTCGAGGGAGGGCCGCACAGCCCGTGGTCGGTATGCCGATGCCATGGGTTCCTCACAGGAGCAACGCTGATGCGATGAGAGGCGCCCCTGACGGGATTCCAACCCCAGAGGGGCATCTTTCCGTGTCTACGGGCGAGGGGGTCACACCGTGCGCCGCACGTCGTCGAGATGCCGCCGGGCATCGCCCAGGTCGATCACGGCGTCCCTGAACTTCGCGATCGCCCCCGACATGGTCCGCGTGCTCACGGTCCTGTCGTAGGGATTCTTCGTCACCTCGAGGAGATCGTCGCCGAGGGGAGCATCGGGGTGTTCCTGGGCCTCGGTGAGGTCGTTGCGGAGAGCTTCGACTTCGGTCTCAACAGCTCTCAACGCAGCGTCCGTTCGGGTCAACCGCTCGACATACATGCTCGCCAGAGTGGCCTCAATCTGGGACCAGGTCGGCAGATGGTCGCGATGCAAGTACGCGTGCCCGTTCCGGGTACGCGCGATCCCAGCTGTAATCTTTCGATCCTGAATCAGCATCTGCAACACCTGCACTCGGACGCCGGCCTCCTTGGCGGCCGCAGACAAAGTCAAGGACTCCGGGTTGTGCTTCGGATCGTTCTCCTCCACCGCCACACAAGAACCGTATAGCGCCTCCGTCGCTTCGGCGGGCACACTACGACCGTGGCCAGCCGATTCGACGAGGGCATTGCCCATCTGCACCGGTACCGGGCCGCGCACGGCACCAGCAACCCCCGCCAGCGCGACGTCATCGACGGATTCCCGATCGGCAGGTGGGTCAACACCCGCCGCAACGACTACCAGCGGGGTCGGCTGTCGGCCGAGCGGATCGTGCGCCTCGAGTCCGAGTTCCCCGACTGGCAGTGGAAGACGAACGCCCGGACGTCCTTCGACGCCGGCCTGGCCAATCTGCGCCGCTACGCTGCTGCCGAGGGCACCAGCAACGCCCGCCGGCACGAGACGATCGACGGATTCCCCGTTGGTACCTGGGTCGCCAGCCGCCGAGCCGAGTACAGGGCCGGACAGATGCCCCCCGAACGCGTCCACCAAATCGAAGTAGAGTTCCCCGACTGGAAATGGAACCTTCGGGCGAGAGCGCCGTTCGACGTCGGCCTGGACCACTTGCACCGCTACGTCGCCGTACACGGTTCCAGCTCACCACCCCGCCACGCGACGATCGACGGATTCCCGATTGGCACCTGGGTGGCCAAACGCCGAACAGAGTACCGAAGGGGTCGCCTCCCGGCCGAACGGATCAGCCAACTCGAGACAGACTTCCCCAACTGGGAGTGGAACATTCGCAGAGTAGGTCGTTGAGCATAAGCGTCATCCGAATGACTGTCGGTATGACGCACCAGCGTGCGACACGTGATGAATCAACACCAACGGCGGCGGCGGCAGAACCACGACTCACCGCCGTCGTCGTGGTTCGGTACATCGACGGAGCGCAGGTGATGGCAAGCATCGGCTCAGAGCGGCCCGGCCCAGCAATTCAGCACTAGGCGTCAGCGCGACGTGATCGACGACGGATTACCGACCGTCTGTCGTATGACAGCGCACCTGGGACTAGTGACAGGTAGTTGAGATGCGGCGACGCGTCGTTGGTTCGGCGGTCGCGGTTAGGTCCATAGTGAAGCCCCTGCCTGCGAAAATGTCATAATATCTATTATCGGCACTCGAAAATCATTGGGAGACAGGTGTTCACCTACGCAGGCTGACATAAGCATTCAGGCGTTGTTCGATGAACGCGCGTGCTCGGCGGTAGTCGGGAACATCATCCACGACAGCCCAAGTCATTTAATCCGCAACCGCGGGCCGCCGGCTTCCGGCTGCGGGGCGACACCCTCAATAGAGCTCCTCTTCGAGCTTGGCGGAGCGGTGTGCTCGTCGGACCAGGGCCACGACGAACGCAGCGAGTGTCAACCCGCCGGCCACCCACACATCCCACGCCGGAATTGACCACCACAGATGCGCGACCGCTAGCACTACGGTGAGGGCGGCCAGCACCATCGTAGCTCGCGTCCCCACGCTCCAGCCACGACGGGCGACGCCGTCCTGCGGGTGGGCGTTTCGTCGTTCTGTTGCCATTAGTGTTTCCACTTCCTGTGCTGTGCGCTCTAATCCAGCCTCGTTCAGTCTGACAAGAATTAATGCTGACACAAGCTCGAGTACCGGCTATTCAATGTCTACGAATGGTTCACAATTGCGACACCGTTGATTCAGATAGCCAGCCGCGTTCAACCGGGCGACTCCAGGTGGTCTGGTTCTGTGGATCTGTGAACATCGAGCCAATGTCGGAGCGCCTCATCGACTATCTGCTGAACCGTAAGGTTCTTACGGGCAGCACAAATTTTGATTTCTCTGATCAGATTCTCGTTAAGTCGGGTCGAGAAAGTTTGTAGTCTCGCATCCATTGGTCGACTCCCCTTCGGCGGTCAGTGCTCTGCAGTTCTTGACGAACGCGCGTCGCGTGCCAGCTTGCAAACAAGCTGGCAGAAAGAACGGCCGACATTTCTTGGTACACGAGCTCGTCCAACATGTATGGTAACCACCAAGCAAGCATTTGGTTGGGAAGGAACTATGTAGTGGGTGCCCAGATAGGCAGGTCGACTTCAACTTGGGTGGCGATGCTGTTGGCCGTGATGGTGGTGACAGCAGGGTGTGGTGGCCCACGATTGGGAGAGGAGTCGGACTCGAGCGGTCCGTTTCGGGTGTTCTTCACCGCCGACTTGACTGGAGCGACAGCCACACTCAACCGGGGCCTGCTTTCTGGGATGAAGGTCGCAGTCGAGCAGGCCAACCAGGCCGGCGGGATCGGAGGACGCCCGGTGGTCCTGGACGTAAACAACGACCAGAACGATCCGACCAAAGCGGTGAGCGCCCTTCAAGAGCGCATCAACTCTGGTGCCGCACCAAGTCTGGTCTATCCAGGAGGTTCGTCGGCGGTCGCACTGTCGCTGCTACCCATCACCACTCGCTCAGGGATCCTCAGCGTCGGCGCGGCTGTCGCTTCTAAGCTCAACAATCCTGCGGAGTTCCCCTTCCACTTCGGTACCGCGGAGCCAACTGCTGCCTACATCCCGCCCTTCGTCGACGTCGCAAAAGAGCGAGATTTCACCAAGATCGCGATGATCTTCTCCACCGATCCAACTGGCCAGGCAACAGAGGCCGGTTACCGGCGTGACGTCCAGGCGGCAGGACTTGAGTTCCAATCGGTGGGCTTCCCGCCAAGTGCGCTTGACGTAACACCTCAGCTAGCGCAGCTACAGGCCGGCGAGCCAGACGCGCTGATCTTCGAGGGTTACGGAGCTCCGGTGCAGTACATCATCCGATCTCGCGCTGGCATGCGATGGACTATTCCCAGTTTTTCCACCCAACTTTCCGCTACCTATCCTTTTGTAGACAATTTCTCATCAACCCAGCTCGACGGCATCCGAGTGATCCAGGCAAATTGGACGGTTGATGAGGGTCGGACCCCAGCAGAGATGGACGACTTCATCTCTCAGGTGAAAGCGACACCCGAAGGGAAGTCTTTGCCGGAGACTGGGGTGCGGATGCCCGCCGTTGCAGCGGCAACGGTCCAGTTGGTGAGTTACGCCGCTGAGCATAATGGGGGCAAGACTGACACCCAATCCCTCGTTCAGGCTCTCTACGAACTGCCTATAGCCGGCGAAGGTGCTACACCGTGGGTAACAGACTCTAAAGGGCCGAACATTTATCGATACACACCCGAGAACCACTTCCCAATCGCCCCACCTCAAACTTTTGTCTACATCGAGCCTGGCGCCTTCGATGATCAGGGTATGTACGTACCAGGAAGTTCCTCATGACCACCATCTGGCAGGGCCTTGTATTAGGAAGTCTCTATGCGCTGGTGGCAGTCGGATACAACATCGTTCTTCTCTCGGCGTCCGTTGTGAATTTCACCTACGCTTTCATTGTCGCCGCCAGCACTTACATCGCCTACACGCTGACGATGCAGGTGGGAATCCCATGGCCTTTAGCGGTTCTCTTGGGTGCATTGATCTTGGCGGCCCTCAGCGCCGCGATAGAACTAATCGCACTTCGCCGTTTAATTGCACAGCATCGGCATCTTACTGCGCTCATAGTCACGATCGGCATCAGTCAAGTCATCGAGGGCATCATCATTGTGATCTACGGTGACCAGCCCAAAACCGTGGACACCGTTCTCAGCGGTAACACAGTGCAACTACTCGGTGGACTCGTCCGTCCCAACGATCTGCTCATCATGGCGCTGGTCGTCGTCGTCGCGGTCGGCCTACACCTAATGACCTCGCGGACGATGATCGGCTTGGGGGCATTGGCCAGCGCAGAGGATTCCAACGCCGCAACGGCACGTGGAGTAAACGCTCAAGGGATCGGGATGGGGGCCTTCGCTCTCTCCGGGGCAGTCGCCGGAGGGCTCGGCCTTTTTGTGGCAGGCAACACCTATGCTGACCCCAACCTAGGACATTCCCTTGCGATCTTGGGAATTGTCGCGGTCGTCATAGGTGGCGCTGGCAATCAGTTGGGCGGTCTCATCGGCGGGTTTGCCACCGGCCTACTCGGCGCTATTAGCGCCCGGTATCTGGGAGCTGAGTACGCGCAAGTCATGATATTTGCCCTACTACTCGTCATCTTGCTGATCAAGCCAAGCGGATTCTTCGGGGCTCCCGCACAAAGGGCGGTATAGAATGCACGCAATTAAGAAACTGTTCACCTACTTTCCCGTCATCTTGCTCCTTGTTCTACTGATCGGTCCATCATTTGGCCTCATCAATGCGACCGGCGCCCGGCACATCATGCTCATTGCGGTACTTGCATTGATGGTGTCCGGACTGAACCTGGTCCTTGGCTATGCCGGTGAGCTCGCTGTCGGCCAGGTCGCGTTCTACGCTATTGGCGCCTACGTAGCAGGATTCGTCGGCATGTCCCTAGGACAAACGGATCTATTCGTCGGCATTGCAGTGGTGATAGCGGTGGCCCTGGCAGTCGGTCTACTCACCGGAGTGCCGAGCCTCCGTTTATCAGGATGGCCGCTGGCGATGGTCACATTCTTCCTGGTGCTGATAGTGCCTAATCTGATACAGATCTTCCAGCGCTGGACAGCGGGCGGCGACGGGATGGCTGTGGACCGAGCCACGTTCTTCGGCGCGCAGATCGGGGCCTATGGGTACTACATCGTCATCGTTCTCGTCACTGCGGCCTGGTTTCTCATCGTCCGGAATATCATTCTCTCACCGCACGGAACGAGCTTTCTAGTATTGCGGCAGAGTCCTGAACTTGCCGGCGCACTCGGTCTCTCGGTTTACCGAACGAAGCTCAAGGTGTATGCCCTGTCCACCGTCGCTCCAGCGCTTGGTGGGGCCCTCTTCGCATGGCTGGACGGGTTCGTGGCGCCAGACTCCTTCACCTTCGGCCTAGCGATCACGGTTCTTGCTGCATCAGTACTTGGCGGCGGCACATCAATTTACGGCGCCATACTGGGCGCAGCAGTCTTGCATTTCACGGAGGATTCGCTCACTGCCTCTAATCAGTACCAACTGATCATCTACGGTCTCTTCCTCGCCGTAATTGCCATTGCCCTGCCAGACGGAATCGTGGGGTTAGCGCGAGCTCGACTGGCGCGGTACTTGCCGGCCCCGGGCCAGAACGTCTCCGAGGCCACCGAGGCTAGACTCGAACTCGGCTCACTACCCGGTCGACCCATCCACGTCGACAACCTCTCTAAGTCTTTCGGCGGCAATCACGCTGTCAGGGAAGTTTCGTTCACGGCACAACCTGGCCAGGTCACAGCCCTGATAGGCACTAACGGCTCTGGGAAAACGACCGTCCTCAACATCATCAACGGGTTTCTGAAACCCGACGAGGGAACGGTAACCCTCGGTGACCCAGCCAACGGAACGAATCTAGTTGCACACAGCGTTGATGGTGTAGCCCACGTCGGCGTTCAGCGAACTTTCCAGACGCCGATTATGCCAAGGGGTGTCTCAACAGCCGACTTCGTAGCGCTCGGTGCTTACGCTGGTAACCCCGCTACGCTCGCTCAAACGGTGCTTCGGCTACCCGGTCACCGGCGGCGACTCCTCGAGGCCACCGAGCGAGCCCATCAGCTGCTCGACACATTGGGATTGACAGCCGCGGCGTATCAAGATGCTGATTCGCTGCCACTGGGAACACGGCGAATGGTTGAGCTAGCCCGCTCGCTTGCCGCCCGCCCCGCAGTTCTGTTGCTTGACGAGGTCGGTTCAGGACTTGACGAGGCCGACTTAGCCCGCCTCGAGCACGTGCTGAACATGGTTCGTGAAGCGGGCGCCACCATCATCCTTGTCGAGCACAACTTCCCCCTCGTCATGCGTGTGGCCGACCACGTACACGTTCTCTCTACAGGTCGCACCCTCGTCGAGGGTCCTCCCTCAGTCATACGCAATGACGCCCAGGTCTCTCAGGAGTACCTCGGCGTCAGCCACGGCGCCGCAGGAGATCAGCCATGACGACGTTGCACGTTCGGGAGTTTACTGGCGGATACCGCGACGTCACCGTGCTGCGCGAGGTGAGTCTTGCGGTCACCTCGGGACAGCTTTGCGCTGTCCTTGGTCGTAACGGAGCAGGTAAAACCTCCCTTATGGCCGGAATCGCCGGCTTGCTGCCCACCGTACGCACAGGGTCGGTACTCATCGGTGATCGCGACATCACGGCCACGCCCGCACATCGCCGCGCCGCCGCCGGGATCTCACTTGTCCAGGAAGGTAAGAGGGTCTTTCGCACCCGTACGGTCGAAGAGAACCTCTTGCTGGGGACTTACTCATCAAAGGGCTGGTCCTTGAGGTCGAACGACCGCAAAGAGGCACTCGCAACCGCCTATGAACGCTTTCCGATTCTGCATGGCAAACGGGGCGACAAGGCAGGCGGCCTCTCCGGAGGCCAGCAACAAATGCTCGCTATCGCCCAGGCCTTAGCCGCTCGGCCGAAAATACTCTTGCTCGACGAGCCGTCAGCCGGACTAGCACCAGCGATCCAGGCCGAAGTATTCGAGACAGCTACCCAACTGCGTGACGAGGGCCTGGCTGTCGTCATCGTTGAGCAGCTCGTTGACAGCGCGCTTGAGGTCGCCGACTCAGTGGTGGTACTCGACTCCGGGCGGGTCGTCTCATCCGGCCCCCCCGACAAGTATCGCGGAAGCACTCTGCTGCACGAGATCTACCTGGGTAGATCTGACGACAAATAAGACCCTGCTCTTGATCGCCGCCCACCGGTCTGCCCGAAACATGTATTTCGTCGAGGATAAGGAGTTCTGATGGAAACGTCCACCATCCCAGCGTTATTGCACCGAAATGCCGCACGATGGTCAGAAGCGATTGCGGTGGTCGACGGCCCCGTCACACTGACCCACTCGCAACTGCTGGCAGAGGCCCAGCGAGCCGCCGGAGGCTATCTCGATCGCGGGGTAGCACCTGGCGATCGAGTGGCCATCTGGCTGCCCAACACCGCTGAGTTCATCATCGCTCTACTGGGCGCCCACCTCATCGGAGTCGTGCCGGTACCGCTCAACACGCGCTACCGTGGCGCGGAGGTATGCGCTATCTTGCAACGCTCGCGCGCAAAGCTTGTCATGTTGGCAGACGGGTTCCTTGAAACAAACTACTCGGCAATGCTGAACGAGGCGTGCGGCGGGAAAGCGACCGAGCCCGACGGGCCTCTCCCCTCGCTCACCACCCTCGTCGACATTCGATCCCAGGGAAATGAGAAGACTCTTAGCTGGTCTGAGTTCCGTGCCGGCGCCGCCCGCCGTCCGCCATCGGATGTCGCTGCCTTCACGGCCCAGGTCAAAGCTGACACCCTGAGTGACATTCTATTCACCTCCGGAACCACCGGAAATCCCAAAGGTGTTATGAGCACTCATGCCCAGACAACCGGGGTCGCCGCCGCGTGGGCGGCCGGCGCCGAACTCGCCGCCGATGACCGATACGCCACCGTTAATCCCTACTTCCACGCCTTCGGATACAAAGCCGGAATAATCGCCGCGCTCAGCGCGGCCTGCACGATCTACCCCGTTGCCAAATTCGAGCCCACCGAGCTTCTCCAACTCATTGATGAACACCAAATTACGGTGCTGCCTGGCGTACCCACCCTGTTCATCTCACTAATCAATCACCGTGACCTTGCTTTCTACAATCTTGACTCCCTGCGGTTCTCGATCGCCGGGGCTGCCTCAGTCCCACCCTCGCTGTTCCGTGACATGCGAACAACCCTCGGCATCAACACAGTCGCGCAGGCCTACGGGTTGACCGAATGCGTTGTAGCGACCCAATCGCGACCGAACGAAGCCCCTGAGCACATAGCCGCTACGACCGGACCTGCCATACCCGGTATCGAGATTCGTATCGTAAATAGCGACGGAGTGGAACAGAGGACCGGACACGACGGCGAGATTCTGCTCCGCGGAAGCTATGTAATGGTTGGCTACTTTGAGGACGAAGCAGCGACCAAAACAGCCATCGACACGGATGGATGGCTACACACCGGCGACGTGGGACACCTCGACATGCATGGCTGCCTGACCATCACCGATCGCCTCAAAGACATGTACACTGCGGGCGGTTTCAACGTTTATCCCGCGGAAGTAGAGAACGTTCTCCACGAGCATCCCGACGTCCGTGATTGTGCGGTAGTAGGAATTGACGACCCCCGGCTAGGCTCAGTTGGTAAGGCGTGGATCGTCACCGAGCCCACGTCCACAGCCACCGAAGACGCCATCGCGGCCTGGTGCCGGGCACGTCTCGCCAATTACAAAGTGCCGCGCGACATCGAGTTCGTTGATGACTTACCCCGCAACCCCTCCGGCAAAATACATAAACGCCAACTTCGCGAACAGCAAAGCAGCACAAAGTGACCGGCCTCCTCAAATCACCCCGTTTCGATACTCCTACGTAGAAACGCAGCCGAACATCTACTCGGCCGAGATCGCACCCCTGCAGGTAGGTATCCAAAAAGGACCCGACATGCCCCCTATGACAGACCCCTCAACGATTGCGCTAGGATTTGCACCCGAAGACGCCATCATCGTCACGGGCGCCGCGAGTGGAATAGGCCGCGCCACCGCTGTCTTCGCCGCATCTCTTGGGCTTCACGTGTCTGCGTGGGACCGAGACGACGAGGGGCTCGCCCAGCTTCAGGCCGGAGTTGGTCGGCAACACTTTGCAGCACGTCTACACACCCAACTTGCCGATGTCAGTGACAGCGCCAGCCGCCGGAGCGCACTGAACGAGACGGCCGCGACAGTAGGCATCCCTCGATACCTAGTTAACAACGCGGGGCCCTCGTCGCACATTGCTCTCGAGTTCGATGACGCGGTCCGAATCAGCGTGGGTAGCGTACGAGGACTGACTACTGAGTGGTTGGAAGCCGGACCGCCCGCTAATGCGGCCACTGTAGTGACCTCGTCGGTCGTTGGTACCCGCATCGGAGCTGAGAACGACTGGTACGCGGCGAGCAAGGCTGCCGTGCTGGGCTACGTCCGTCACCTGGCCGTTCACCATGGGCAACGGCTCCGAGCAAACGCGATCGCTCCCGGTATGACCGACACGCCGCGGATGAGCGGGTTTATCGGCTCAGACGCTGGAGCCCGGGTCATCCGTCGAGTCCCGCTGGGCCGCATGGGCCATCCGGCGGAAATGGCGTGGACCATCCTGTTTCTGTTGTCGCCGTTAGCGTCCTACATCAACGGCCAACTACTGACCGTTGACGGAGGATGGACAGTCAACCAGTAAGCGGGCACCGCATGGTCGGCGACGACCGCAGATGCTTGTCGGGACTCTTGCGCTGCTGCCCACCTACCCGTTGTACGGCCTTTGCGAGCACGCCAGCAACTGCTACAGGCATCGCTCTCCGAGGCCGGTTCCCACGATGCCGCACCCGTGTCGAGGTCACCCAGCTTGTGAACACACCACGTTTGCCAACGCGGGAGCGCCCTCACGGTCACTCACCGCGACAGTGGCTACTAGCTGTTCGCCGTCTACCCATACGCTCACCACAAGTTCTTCGCCGGGGTACACAACGCCGGCGAAAGTAGCCGAGAAGTCACCTATTGCGGCCACGTCCCCGCCGCAGAGTGTATCGACGATCGCTCGGAACACCATCCCGTACGTGCACAAGCCGTGCAAGATCGGACGCGTGAAGCCCGCCTTGGCGGCGAACTCTGGATCCGAATGCAGCGGGTTGCGGTCCCCGCAAAGTCTGTAGAGAAGAGCCTGCTGGGGCAGCGTCGGCACAGATACGCGGTAGTCGGGCTCCCGGTCGGGGTATTGAACTTTTCTCGAAGTGCCCCGCTCACCGCCAAAACCACCCTCCCCTTTGGCGAAAATCGACGAGCGTGTGGTCCACAGCAGTTCCCCAGATTCATCTCTAGTGACGCCTTCCAAGATGATTACCGCGGCTGAACCTTTGTCTTGAATCGCGGCGATTCGAGTGCGTGTCATCGCTTTGCCGCGTGCCGGCAGCGGCCGGTGGGCGACAACTTGTTGGCTACCGTGGACCACTTTCGCCAGGTCGATATTCACCCCAGGGAAGGAAACCTGAGGCGGCTCGGTTGTGTGCAGGGAGGCCGCGACCGTAGCGAAAGACGGCAGCACTTTGGGCGCTACATCATCGACATAGGCTAGACCCGCCCTGTCGGTGGGGTCGGTCGCCGCACCCACTGCCAAGTGATATCGCGCGACGTCGGAGGGTGTCCAGCTGAAGCTGACCTCCGGGAGCTCGGCTCCGATAGCTATTCGTGTATCAATGGTCACGGCCTAAAGCTCCTGCAGTTGCTTTTGCTCGATCAAGAGGAGAAGGTGTTGGCTGGCACTTTTCTTGGTCTCGAAAAGTGTTTCGGCTAGCTCTTTAGTGAGACAGGGTGTTGTAGGTGCTACGGCAGGCGAGCCGAAACTCCTGCACTTATCTCGACGGTCGCACCACTGACATATCTGGCATTACCGGAGACCAGGTAGAGCATTGCGCCGGTCACGTCCGACGTATCCATCCAGGGAACGCGCATGGGGTTGAGGCTGGCGTAGCGGGACTGCACCTGATCCTGGTCTGGATTAACTAGGTCGGGAGCGAAGAGCGCGTACATCGCGGGGTTGTGCACCATGTCGGTTGACACTGTCGTGGGACAGAGAACATTCGCAGTTACACCTGTCCCGGCAAGCTCCAAAGCGATTGTTTTGGTGAGACCTATGACGCCCCATTTCGAGGCGGCATAGTGGCCTAGACGTGGAGCTCCCGCGCGGCCTCCCATAGAGGCCACCGTTACGATTCGTCCGTAGCCTGCTTTGACCATCGGTGGAATGATGGCGCGGACGGTGTTGAAAGTTCCGGTCAAGTTGGTGTCGATGACTGCTCTCCATTGCTGATCGCTAAGAGACTCCACCGAACCGAAGCTCACTACACCAGCGCTGGCGATACAGATGTCGATGCGTCCGTATTCAAAAAGCGCCTCACGCATAGCTTCGCCCATTCGTGTGCTGCTCCGAACGTCGGCACGAATCGTGACGCATTCACCGCCAGCTTCATCAACCATGCTTTTGGTCTGTTTGAATCACCCTAGGTTCTGTGCCGCCTCCAATGTGGGCTGGTCCTCGGGGCCGAGGCCAGCGTAGTGAAGCGTTTCGAGCTCGGTCGGGGGGATC
>NZ_JBHXVK010000032.1:0-17874 GCF_042672305.1 Gordonia sp. NPDC127522 | reverse complement strand
CAGAGCCCTTGAACGGACCTCTGGATCGATCTTTTTAGGCATGAGCTCATCCTTCCTGACTCAGAAGGAAGCGGCATCAAACCAGGGGTGATTCAGTTCGAGTTCATCGGGTCGCGCGAGCCCGTAGGGCACACTGGTGAGATCTTCGCAGGCATCGATGGCGATGACCGCTGCCCCATGTTGAGCCAGGGCCACCGCGTGGGCACGGCCCTGACCACGACCCGCCCCAGTCACTACCGCCACCTGGCCGGTTAATTCCCTCACGAGACTCCTTACCTGGGCGCGACGCAAGGCGGTCGACCCTACGCTGCCCCGAAGACCTGCTGCCTGACGATGAAGACTCTGCTCGTGCAATCGCTGATTACAGCATCGACTGTTATGTCGAACTAGACCAACACAGTGTCCCGATGGACCTAGCATGTGAGCATGCTCAATGTGACCCTGCGCGATCTCGAGTACGTCATCGCAGTCGAGTCTGAGCGCAATTTCACCCGGGCTGCCACGCTGGCGCACATCGCTCAGCCGGCCTTGAGTCAGGCGATACGCCGCATCGAGGGTCAGTTGGGTGTGCAGCTATTCGAACGGACTAGCCGCCAAGTCACTCCAACTCCGGCAGGCCACCTACTCGCCGCAGATGGTCGCCGAATGCTCCGCGAAATGAACGCAACCGTCGAAGCGGTCAAACAGTTGGGCACCCAAAATCCCAAGTCAATACGTGTGCACGTCTCCGAGCCTTCGCTGCAGGTGCCCCGCCGCGCGCTCATTGCACTGCGTAACGCATTTCCAGACACGACCATTGAGCAGACCACCCTGCCACAGACTCAGGTGCTCGATCAGTTGCGAAGTGGTGCACTTACTTTGGCCATAGGAGAGGCGTACCGTGACCCCGCCATCCGCACCACTCCGCTCACTGAGGAGTCAGTCGTTGCATTGCTGCATCACACCCACCCCCTTGCAACGCGCGCTACCGTCAACCCAGAGGACCTGGCCAGCTATCCGCTAGCGTCCATCGATAGCACGCTCAGTGGGTGGGATCGTCTCGTTGAGCGTTTCCTTGCCCCAACCAGACCCAATTGGTCGCGCTCGAAGGCGTTCGGTGCGGCCTCGGCGGCCGATCTAGTCGACGACACGCAGACCGTGCTGATCTGTCTAGAGTCGATCGCGCACGACCACCACGCAAGGCACCGAACGTCGAGGTCTCTAACGCCCCCGTTAAGCGCCAGGTGGTACGTCTCATGGCGCCCCCAGATCGCCGGCCGAGCGACACTCGATACGCTTCGCGCTACGTTCGCTCGACTCGACGATGGCCCTACCTTAGCCGGTAGCGACTCCAACCGGGCCATACCTGGATGCGAACGACGGTAGCTGCAGGGATGCGCATCTGACGTCTGCATGTATCGCGCCCATCCAAGCAAATCCTCCAAGCGGGCAGACGTAGTATCTACTATCGGCGCTTCGAAATCGTTAGAGCTAAGGCGAATTCGACTGCATATGTCATAACTGCCGCTCGTTCAAGTCCTGGCATATCTCTTAAGCTGCTACCTCACGGACTTGGTCTCGAGGTCGAGGAGCAGCAGTTCCCGCCGCGGTTTGTTGTGATCGGTGTCGAACAGATCGTGGCTGAGAATGGGGTGGTCGGGAAGCTCCCGGAACTGTTCGGTGCCGGCGACCGGTTGCAGGGTGTCGAACTGACGGGCGGGATCTGGCTGGTCGATGTTGTCCGCGCGCGTCCATTCGAGCGCAATAGTAACCAGCTGGAGGCGGACGACGGACGCGGAAGTAGTTGGTCGCGCCGGTAGTCCGTTGTTTGCAACGTCAGGGTGTTCTGCGTCGCCGGTGATGTGCACTGCACCGGTAAGGTCGACCGTCTCGGGGACCGACCCGAACGTGGTGCACCTGATGTGCACGTCACCCCCTGTGCCGGTTGAAGTGAAGCGCGCGAACTTCTCACCCTCAAGGGATGACTGTTGAGTTGGTTCGGGCTCGAGCTGCACCTCGAGGTGCCACTTGGGGCGCAGGGCGACCCACCATTGCGCGCACTCGGGTTCCAGGCCAAGTGCCAGGATCGACACTCACCGAGGTGCGGGAGTGGTCGGCTGCTGTCGAGGTGCCGGTTGAGGATCGCCGGGAGTATCACGGGGTGCCTCTGCTCTCAGCTACAAAACTGGTTTAGACACAGCCGATCTTGCGCACGACTCGGTGGAAGCGCACTCTGGTCCTGCTGACGCTCACGGCGGTGGTGACGGGTAGATCGTGGTGGTGATGGCGGCGTCGAGGTTGATCGGGTCGGACCATGTCATGGGATCGGTGGGCAGTGGGCGTAGGCCGTGGTCGGTGATCCAGTGGCGGCCGTGGTGGTCGGTGGTGAGTGCTGGTGTGGGACTGGATGTCGGGAAGCTGACGAATGGCTGGGAGTCGGCGTCGAGGAGGGTGACGACCCAGAACTGACGTCGCGAACGACTGTCGTGGGTGTGGTCGCTGCGCCCCGAGCTGGCAGGACCGGTGGGCTGGTGTTGGCTTGGCGGGTGCGTGCTGATCCACGCCGTTGTCGCGGTTTGGCCTGCGGTCAACGGCGAGTCCGGGAGCCTGACGGGTTCACCCGCGCTCAGGTCGCTGTTGATGGGATACATGTCTTTGCCCTGCCGAAACCTGAGGGGGGTGTGGAACAGACTGTTGCCTGTGTCTATCCACTGTCGCGGCGCGATCGGGATCGCCGGTCCCCGGGTGACCTCGCCAGCGGTGGTGATCCGCATCAACCGCACTGTCTGGTCGGAGTCATCCGCGTCCTGCACGGCGACCACGAACGCCCCGCTGTCGGTGACCATGCCGCGCAGCTGCTGATCGGTGGGGAGGTCGATGACGGCCACCTGCTCACCCGTGGATGAGGTGAGAAGTGCTCGCCAGTGTGTGTTGTCCACGCGCTCCCACCGCAGGGAGACGTCGCCGAGGGCAACGTGTGGCAGAACGGTGGTGGGCTTGTGGATGGGTTCGCCGACGGTGCAGTGGTAGGTTTCGAGGCCCTCGGTGATCGTGCACCCGGTCGGCGTCGCGAGGATCGTACGGCCCGAGGTGATAGTCCCGGGGAAGACGTACTCGGTGGCGGTGTCGCCCGCCAGCAGCACAGCGACGGGTAGCTGATTGTCGACCACCCAAATGCCGTGGTCGCCGGCCGCCACACTCTCCGGTTCGATCCGCGGCCGCGGGGGTGGTGGGTCGACGTCGTCGAGATCGAGGTCGATCATCACACCTGTTTGCACCGAAAACACTGCGTCAGAACCGGGATCGGCGTCGTCCATGCCGCCTCTGTCGAACCAGCGGGGCGCCTCGTCGACATCGTGGTAGGTCGACGGACTGTCGGGGACGGGTTGCCACGCCCCTTCGCGATGGTGGTAGGGGGTGGTTCGGACTTGCACCCGGGTGACGCGGCCACGCACGGTGGCGTTGCGGTTGAACGCGACTCCGCCCGACTGCCGGAACTGCCCGGTCAACTCGACTTGACCCATCCTGGGCCGTCGACCAATCCACGTGGCCCGCCACCCGTCACCGATGAGATCGCCGGTCCAGTACCACCTGCGTTGATCAGGCCGCTTACTGCTGCCGTCCAGGCGTGGTGTCGGACGCAGATCCAGCACCGCGTGCACCGTCGCAGCGCCCGGCGCCACGTCCGAGGTTTCGTGGAAGTCCAGCCACAGAGTGGTGAGGGAGCCGATTCGGGGCGGCGGGATCGAGCCGTCCTCAATCTCTAGCGCGCTCAGTGACACGGTGAGCACACGCGATGTGGAGGGAGGAGTTCGGGCCGGCGTCATCGGACGATCCCGGCAATCCGAACTGGCGAACTAGCGGGGCGCCTCATGCGCCTTTCTGCAGACTCGACATGCGCAGCACACTAACACGCGAACACCAGTCTGGTTGTCGCCATCGTCATCTGGGCACTCGGCCAACAGGAGAATCGGCACCGACCCCATTGAGTTTTTCAGGGCGCGAACCAGGCTGCGTCCCGGTGGTCGTCGGTCTGCAGGTCGGTGATGGTAAACGCTGGCTCGGGATAGTCTGCGCCCTGAGCTTGGACGAGAATCCCGGTTTCGTCGTCAACGTCTATGAACATGTCTGCGCCTGCGGCAGAGAGTATGACTCGCCACGCTCGGCGCCCGTCGACGTCAGTGGGCAGCGGTCCGGCGGCGACTGCGGCGTGGTCGGTCATGTTGTTCAGCAAAGAGCCCGGGGCGATCGCGTCGAGAGGACTGACCGGACCCAGGATCGGCACGGCGATCCGGCCGCCGAGCTCCTGGAGCTCGTCGCCGGAGCTGCGTTGATAGCTTGCGGCCGGTGGCATCTCGGAGGTAGACGACGGTGCCGTCCGACAGAGCGATGCGCCACCTCGAGGCCGGGCCATGCCACCACCGGAACTGCTGGCGTTGCTCATCGGCGTTGAGGTAGGTCACCACCCCAGACACGTGCAGGGTGGCGCTGGCTGCGTGCCGGCCCATCAACTCCACCCGCGAAAGCTCACTCATGGCGCTTAGCCTGCACTCGGGTGCGAGCGCACGCAACGGTCGCACACGAGCTCTGCACGGTGGAGCCTCGCTGAATAGGTCTGCAAACAGTGCCGGGGCCGGCGTCCTGGTCAACTCAGGGCAACGTCCTGGTCAACACAGGGCAACCTGAGACGAAATGGGACTGGCCTCCCGAGACATGAAAGCCGGATGCCTGAGGCAGACTCGGGGAATGGCGGGCAAACGACTCCTCCCAGCAGACCTCACTCCCGATCAGGTCGTCGCGCTGCAGGATGCGCTGCTCGCGAATGCGGATCGGTTACTGCAAGCCGCCGCCGCCATGCTGGATCGTGGCGACGCATCACTCGCCCGATCTCTCGCGATCCTCGGCATGGAAGAGTCGGGGAAGGCAATCGCCCTGCACGAAAGACGTGTTCAGATCGTTCACTCCACCGACGGCCAGTCCTTCGTAGATCAGCGTCTTTTGAATCTATGGGGGATGCACAGCCTCAAGCTCGAAACTGTGCACGACTTCTTGGTGCGCGAAGAGTACTGGTTCGGTACGGAACCGTCGGACCCGGAGAGGAACGCTGAGGTCCTCGGCACGATTGAACAATGGAAGCGCGACCAGAATCAGCTCAAACAACGTGGGTTCTACGTCGACGTCTCCCCAGCTGGTGATCCGATTACGCCGAGCGAGGCTGCCGATGCCGACGCAGTCCGCGCCGTGGTGGACAGTGTGCATCAAATCGGGTGGCAGCTCCGTCTCGGCGAACATATCGAGGGCAAGCGCCAGCATGCTCAGCAACAGGGCGTATCACCTGCGTCCGAAGAGGAGATCGAACAAACACGACATCTCATGCGCCGCGCTGATCCGCGTATCGTCGACCGAGTGGTTGATTCGATGCGTGTGGGTGTGCGGGGCAAGAACCTCCAAAACGCCGGCTACGGTTTTGTTCTGCCGGAGAACCCTTTCGAGAACGTCGGTCGACCCGGATACGAGGCCCAGGACCGCGAGCTCCGGGCTCTCGCGCGAGACGTTGAGCCGTCGCTAGGCACGGACGAGGTAAACGAGCAGGCTCCGCAAGAATGAACTCGCTCACGCGCCCGTGCGGAGCGTGACGCGTTGACTCTCTTAAGGTTTGCGATGTTGCCAGACCCACAGCGCTCCACATCAGTCTATGCCGAATACACTGCTGTGTAAGTCGGTACCACCTTTCCCTAGCGCCGGGGCAGCCTGCGAGACTTCATATTCAGCGAGCGATGCCGCACACGCAGTGACGCCAGCCGATCAGCAGGGAGCATTGTGGACCTCAACGCACTACTCGACGCGTTTGACAAGACTGCGGCGAACCTCGAGAAGCTCGAGGCGGTGTGGCGTCGCGCTTCTCCAATGCTCCCCAGTGGGCCGGCACTCGGATCCAACCCCGAGTATGACGACCTTGCGCGGGCTTGGAAGGATCTCTGCGCTGGACTGCCTCCAATCGACAACTGGCGGATCGATCGTGAGCTACCAGACCTCGAGGCGGTCGGTCAAGGGTTCCTCGAATACGCCGAAATCGGCGAAGTAGCGACAGGCGTGTACGAAGCGATCGAGAAACCGGACCGGGACCTCGCCGGATACCGCTACAGACTGCATCGTGCTAGACGAAAAGCGATTCGTGGTCGGCTTCAGACCTTGACAGAAACAGTCGATGCCATTCTCGGACAAGTAAGTGTCGGGCTTCCCGCAACTGGAAACGACCCGGTCCGTGCACAGGATGCAGCGGCCGTGCTTGCTGCTGTAGAGGAGATTGAGCGGTTGCTTGGCGATACGGTGGAACGTCGCGGCCGGTGGTCCGACCTTCACCGCCACCTCCGTTTCGCGCAGCCGCACGACTGGCGGGATATAGCTTCGATGGATTGGCCGAGCGTGCGTAACGACATCGACTCTGCAGGTTTCGGCGAAACTGACCCTTTGCCGGTTCCTGAGATCGACCTCGGAGCCGCGTCGGAGGCAGAAGTTACGGGTGCGGCGTCGACTGCTATGCAGTGGCATGAGCTTAACGACGACGAGTTCGAGCGGCTGCTCTTCGACGTCCTGCGGGGAATTCCGCAATACGAGAACGTAACCTGGCTGATGGCGACGCGCGCTCCCGACCGAGGGCGCGACCTCGGGCTCGATCGGGTGCTGCACGACGGCAGCGGTACGACACGGCGGGAACGGGTAATCGTCCAGGCAAAGCACTGGCTCAGCAAATCGGTGAACGTGAGCGCTGTGTCCGACACCCTCGCGAACATGCCGCTGTGGACCCCGCCTGTGGTCAATGGGCTCATCATTGCGACCAGCGGGCGGTTCACGGTGGACGCGGTCGACTGGATCGAGCGGCACAACAACACCGGCAACGCGCCGATGATCGAGATGTGGCCGGACAGCAGGCTGGAATCGCTACTCAGCCAGCGTCCCGGCCTAGTTGCGGCATATGGCCTTCGCCGAGCACGCTGAAACGATTGCCCAGCTGCATGCGCCGGGTGACGTCGCGGCTTAGGGACCTCTCGCGACACTGACCCGCAGTTTCGGTACCCGGCCAGAATGTAGACCCGGATGTCAGGAACCAGACAGTCAATTCTCTCTGACAGCTATCAACAGCGACACAGATGCTCCTGCTGCTGTCACGTGACCAGCATACGATTCAGACGACGCACCACCGCCGCCGCCACCGGAAGGTCCGACGCTGATTTCCACACCAGACGACGAGCCCCTTGGCGGACCTACCCCTGCGGAGCGGGACACCGCGGCGGAAGTCCTCGACGCTGAGTTCGCCGATGACGTCTCCGCGCTTACGCCGTATGAGCGCGACATCGTCCACGAATGGCAACGCGACGACCGCACCTACGACGAGTTCCAGAAAGCTGCTCGCGGCGAGTCCGACGACCCGCACTTCATGATCCATGCCGAGGACTTGGACGAACTAGTGCGCCGACATCGTCTGCGCCGGCCGGTCCGGGCGTACCGCGGGGTGCGGAACACCCGCAAGGTCTTCGGCGTCGCTAACACCGATCTTGCTGAGCTGGTTGGACAGGAAGTATCACTCGCCGGGTTCTTCGGCACATCGCTCGACCGTCAGGTCGCGATCGAGCAGTTCACGCGACCGCCGCTGGACGGTGGTTCGGCGCTGATCGAGGTCCTGATTCCGGCCGGGGTACGCGCGTTGTGGGTGTCGCTCGCCGGTGACGACCGGATGCGCTACCAGCGCGAACTGCTACTGCCGTCGTTCGTGACGATTACGGTTCTTGAAGTCGATGAGACCGGACCGGACCCAGTAATTCGCGTCACGGTATCGCCCGGCTGATCTGCGGAAATCCCGCTCAGGTATACCCGCGCGGCGCCGCTATAGGTACGCTACAGGTGCAGACAGTAAAATTTCGGTCGCGACTGGCCGCAATTGGTATTTGACAGGGTTGGACACGCCATGAGTAGTTCGCATCGTCTATGGGACGACAGCGCATTTGTGGCTGCCGGGGAGCAGCGACCCAAGCCGGTTTTCGTCGGACAACTACTGTCCAGCCTTCATCTTGAAGATGCCCCTCGATCCCGGCAGGCCGAGGGCATCAGGGAGTGGTTGCTGTACAACGAGCCGAGCAAGAGCCTTGTCCTCAGCATGGACAAGCGCGGCTTCGGCAACCTGCTGCGCTACTAGCCCGTCACTCTGCGACTGATGCCCCGACGCCCTTTCGGGCCTGGGCGGGGTCGAGTAGTCAGGGCTGGGCGTCGTGTTCGGGCCAGATCACCTCAGCCGCGGTTTGTCGGTACGGAACCCCCTTGACGAGGGATGTCGCAAACGGCGGGTGCCTATGGCGATCGTGGCGGTTGCAACCCCGACTATGAAGCCGACCACGGGAAACGTTAGGTACGTCGGACTGAGATCCCATAGTGGCGGTGCGCCGTGCACCAGCAGGTGGCCGTCGAGGTTGTTGTAGTCAATCGAGGTCGGTCCATCAGTGTTGATAAACCCGATCCTGGGCTGCTCCCGATGAGCAAACACTGCACCGGCCAGACCTGTGAGCGCACCGACGACGCCGCACCCCAGCACCGATGCGGCGGCCCGAAGGCGGGCACTGAGACCTCGTACACAACGCGCGACCAGAATCCCGACGATGAGTCCGGTAGCTAAACCAATAGCGGGTAACAGCGCGAAAGTCGGCCACCATGTCGGCCCGGTCACCCACTCCAGTGAGTTGACAACGAGCATGTACCCAATTTTGCCTTCTGGCACCTGAGGCGGGGCGGTATCGAAGAGTAGACGCGGAACGGTATAACGCCATCCAGCGGCCGCTAGAACGCCAAGCGCGAGGCCAAGCGCCGCGAACGGAACCGAGAACCGCAGTGCGGTCGGCACTGACGATCCGCTTGCGTCTTGATTCACTGACGGAACGTAGCGCGTCTGGGGTGGGTTGTTCCGGCGGGCGCCACATCCGGGCTCCGCTGAGAGCGTCCTGGGCCGTCGGACTGCTCCGCTGGCGGAGGTGCCTGCCCCGCTACAGTTCCCCTGCTAACGCGGCTGACGGGCAACTGTAGGCCGCGACTGGCGGCCTATGCCGTCGCGGGGTAGAGCTTGTATTTCGGTGAATTCGGGTCCGAGGAAAGGGCGACAGCGGGGCGGCGCCTCGACTATGCGTCAGGTTTACTTGACATAAGGTAAATTATCGGCACTTGAAAATTTCTGGGGGAGAAAGGGTTCGAAGGGTATCTGACATAACGTCTAGATGCCTCCTCTGTGGCCGTGCCATTAGCGGGCAGAGTTCCAGATCAGTCGTCCGTCTTGGGTAGCGGGCTGTCAGCCCATGAAGCTGGTGCGGTGGGTTAGGGCATTGATTAGCTGCGTCAAGCAGCGTGGCGATGTCGGTCCAGGTCGATGTCTCGTCGTCGTTGTCGACTTTGTCGAACTCTCGGATAAGGCCACGCCGATTGCTGGTACGCAGGTCGACGACAAGCATCGTGGCGTCGCGTTCGACGATGGGCAGGTACTCCGGGATGAACGTGTAGGCACTGACGCCGGCGGTCGTGGAATAGCTACCGGGCTGTGGTTGCCAAGCCTCCAGTGAGCCTGGATGCCGACGGCCCGGTCTCACCCGGTGGGGACGACAGCTGATCGCCGAGATGAACACGACCGGGATCGTGCCCGACGGCTCCCGAGCTTGTCAAGATGTTTGTGTAAGAACGTGACTCCTGATTTTCGTGTAGTTCGTTGGGTCTAGTCGAGGTGGGGTTCGATCCGGTCGGGGTAGGCCAGGGCGAGTTGCCCGAGGGCTCGTTTCCAGTTGGTGACGACCTGGCCTTCAACCAGTCGGCCGAGAGCCTTACGTGGTTCTGAACGCCGTTTCCCGCGTTCTTTGAGGCGTTGAGCGGCGCGTTTGTCTTCGATGTCGCAGATGGCCAGCCACAACAGTTTGCGGACGGCGATGTCGTTGGGAAAGTGTCCTCGGTTCTTGATGACCTTGCGTAGCTGGTAGTTCAGCGATTCGATCGAGTTGGTGGTGTAGATGACCTTGCGTAGCTCGGGCGGAAACGCCAGGAACGGGATGAATCTGTCCCAGGCGCGGTCGAAAGCCAGGGCCGCGCTGGGGTATTTGAGCCCGAGCTCCGAGTCGCGGAAGGCCTCCCACTCGCGCCGGGCGGTCTCAGAGTCCGGGGCGGTGTAGATTGGTTTGATCGCCCGGGCCACGTCTTTGCGGTCTTTGTAGTTCACGAACCGCATCGAGTTACGGATCAGATGCACTACACAGGTCTGCACGGTGGCCAGCGGCCAGGTCGCCTCGATTGCCTCAGGGAATCCGGTCAGCCCGTCGCAGCACACGATCAGGACGTCCTTGACGCCGCGGTTGGCCAGATTCGCACACACCCCGGCCCAGAACTTCGCTCCCTCCTCGGCCTGAATCCAGATCCCCAGCACATGCTTGATCCCAGCCATGTCGACGCCAATAGCGATGTGGGCGTGCTTGTTTCGGACATGCGATCCGTCTTTGACCTTGACCACCAGCGCGTCGAGGTAGATGACGGGATACAGCGCCTCCAGCGGCCGGTTCTGCCATTCATCGACCGCGTCGAGGACCTCGTCGCAGATCTTCGAGATCGTCTCATGCGAGAGGTCGGTGCCGATCGTCGACGCGAGATGGTGCTGGATGTCGCGCAACGTCATGCCGCCGGCGTAGAGGGAGATGATGATGTCATCCAAGCCGCCGAGCCGACGCGACCCCTTGGGGACCAGGCGCGGGGTGAATGTGCCATCGCGGTCGCGAGGGATGTTCAGCTCCACCGGTCCGACCTCGGAGGCCACCGTTTTCGGGCTCGACCCGTTGCGGGCGTTGGGTAGCTCGCGACCGGCCGGGTCACCCTTGGCATAGCCGAGGTGATCGGTCAGCTCGGCCTTGAGGCCGCGTTCCAGGGCGAGCTTGATCAGGCCTGGGATCAACCCGCCCTCGCCAGTGATCTGGACCTGGCCGGAATCGATCTGCGCCAGCATTTCATCGACCATGCCCGAAGCCTGCAAAGCCTCGGCCACCTCCGCGGTCGAGCGCGGCTCGGCCAGCTCAGGCAACTGCTCGTCGCCGTACCCCTGCTGCTTGTCGTCTAACGCCATGCTCATACATCTTCCTCTCACTGATGAGCACTGGACTTACACAGACCATCTGACACCCCCCGGCTCCCATTGCAGCGCCCGAACCGGGCTGGATGTGCGAGATCTCCCACAACCCCGGTCATCTACAGCCACTCGTGCATGCGAGCGGTCTGGGACCAACCCCCGCAACATCACCGACGATCAGGCGCGTGCCTGCGCGGCCACCAGCGGTGTCGTAGGGATCACCGGCGTAGGCATCTTCCTCGGACCCAACACACCCACACTGGAGGCCAGCGCTTGAGCAGGTCCATACGTCGACGTAGTCAGGATGGACACTCACAGCCAATGCCGGTGCCGCGAGTGAACGGTCCACCGAACGTATGACACCAAGACGGGTGCCCCCGGCTTCCTCGTCTTGTTCCCACCGCAATCGACAACCTAACTTTTTGTCATCGCGAGGTGATCGCGAGCTCAGCCACTGCGTAAGGCGGACCATGACCACCACAGCCTCCCAGTCAGACGTTGCCACCCGAATCAGCCATTACACGAAATGGATCCATCTCGCCGGCGATCGGTACCTGCTGATGAACCACCCCAGGAACGTCATGATGTTCGCCACAACGCCGATCATCAGCGCGTTGCAAAACCAGCGGATAGACACGCTTTCCGTCGATGTGGCTGACCGGTTGTTAACGCAGGGATATCTCACCAAGTTGTCCGAGTTCGATGAGGACGCCTGGATCTCGCAACGCATCGACGAACTCGAGGATTTTTATACGAGCGTCGGCGAACCGAAGAACTACAGCTTCATCACAACCTACCGATGCAACCTGAGTTGTTCCTATTGCTTCCAAAGCAATGCTGAACAGCGCATCGTCACTAATCGCATGCTTAGCAAAGACGAAGCCATGGCCGGTTTGCAGGTGATGGCGGCTGACACCGCAGCTCTGCCTGGCGACGCTCCGCGCTCCCGGGTCCTGCTTTTCGGAGGCGAACCGCTATTGCCGCGGCAACGCGAGGTCGTCGAAACCATCGTGCACGGATGTCAACGCCTCGGTTACGCACTCGAGGCAACAACCAATGGGTACTTCCTGGAGCAGTTCGACGATCTTCTCGGCCCAGGTGGGATCGAACACCTTCAGATATCGCTCAACAGCAGTGCGAGCCGAGTGTGCATTGCTCGAAGCCCACCTACGCGATCGGCTCAGAGCGCCGATCCTGTCCACCCTTGAACTCGACGACGCTGCATACAGCGCACGGCAGCGGGGTGTTGAGGTCATCTTCCTCGACGACTCCGGAACGCTAGATCACGACCCTGCGGTCATAGCCTCAGTTCGTGAGGCCGCCACACACGCCCTACAGGAAGCGGCCGGCGGGCGAGTGTGTGTACGCATGTGGCCACCCGGACGGGACACGGTGGCCTCAGTACTCGTGACCGACGCCGCCGGCACACGACGCACCGAGATCGCAGCTAGCCATGTGGAGGAGTATCCCACCCTTGGAACCTAGGCGACCGGACGCGCGGCATATGTTCGCCTAGCTAACGATGCCCCCCGGGGTGGTGACACCATCGCGGGTGCCCCCACTAGATCGGTCTGTTACAGGCACTACCAGCGTCATTAACGTCACTCCTGCCGGCCACAGGAGACCCAGGAGTGCAACGATGACGATTCAGGCTCTTCATTCGGTAGGGCGGCCTGCCCTGAGCAAGCGGGAGATCGAGGTGCTGATCGTATGGCTCGCGTGTGATTCCAAGCAGCAAGCCGCACGGCGACTCTTCGTCAGCGAATCCACGGTCCACACTCACATCACGAGGATCCGCGACAAGTATCGAGTCGTCGGCCGACCCGCGCCGACAAAGATTGCTTTGCTTCTCAGGTCTATTGAAGACGACATCTGCACTCTCGAAGAAATTGCCGGGCTAACGAGTGCCCTGCAACCAGGCACAGTGCCGATGCGGTCGCCTCGCGCGGGGTGCATGTGCGCAGCGGGCGTATGACCCGATTGCTTACAGTCCGCATCTCGACGCTATACATCCTCGACGGGAGCTACATCAACCGTCCTGCGAACTCCCCAATGCCTGCGCGTGGCAGGAGTGTGCGTGTTCGCTGAGTTCCGATAGAGGATGCATGCACGGTTGTCTCACTCAGCACCTTCGTGCCGACAGAAGGCGCGAGTACTAGTGCGATACATGCCAGGAAATTCCAGCCTGCGCAGCATCTCTAACCGGAGCCTGACCGGATCGCCGTTGCTGACTTGTCCTGAGATACACGCAGGTGGTAACCGCTCCTGGGGAGGGCAGTTGCCGCACGGATCGGAATTCGTCCGAACCGACTACACTGCGCGCCTCGCTCTCCGCGGCTGCGCTCCATAGAGTTACGCATGCCCGAAAAGTCGTTTTCGAGCGCCTCACAGAAAAGAGTGTCCCGTGTCCAAGTCGTCGGTCAAGAAGTTCACTGTCACCAAGCGTCTGGCCGCGTCGTCGGGTATCGCCGCCGCCTTGCTGATGGCGGGCCCGGTGGCGGTCGCCGCCGCCGAGGGCGGGGCCGACCCGGCGTCGGGTGTTTCCAGCTCGAGCAGCGACGACAACTCTGCCTCCGACGACTCAGCATCTGACGCCGACGGCCCGGACTCACCTGCGAGCAGTTCTGACGTCGATCCCTCAGACAACATTCCTGCAGACGATTCCCCGGCTCCGCCCACTGCTTCGGGCGACCCGGAGACCCCCGCCTCACCCGACGCGAGCGACGCCGCCGACGGGAGTGAGCCTGCACCGCCCACCCCGGCCGCGCCCCCCATCGAAACCCCTGAGCCCGAAACGCCGAACGGCACGACAACAGGGGACGCCCCGACGCCCACCCCCGGCGAGCCGTCGTGGTGGTTCACCCCGACCGGCGACCCGGAGTCGTCGGAACCGGATACTTCGGCATCGGACACCGACACCGATTTAGACGTCGGCACCGAGTCGAATGCGCCGCTTGCCATGCCGGTGACCGATCAGACCCCGCCAGTGTTCACCCTCACGGTGGCCTCAGATGTAGCAACTAGCACCCCAATCATCGCCGCCAGCACTTCTGCTGTCATGCCCGCCGGGGTGGAACCGGATTCACTGTTCTACACGCTCAAGCAGAGCGGCGGCGTCGAAGGACTCGTCTTATTCAACCAGGGCGCGATGCTCATCGGCGTCCTCAATCGCCGCAGCCGGGGCGACGATGAGTACTTGGAGCTGATCGCACCGGGCGACAGCCGATTCATCCCTGCCCGCACGATCGCCGAAGGCTCTCTGGGCAAACATCATTGGGATGACGAAGCCGATCTGGTCACGGTTGATGACGCCATGATCCAGCGGTTCTTCGACACCACGCTCGTACGCCTGCCCGCCGACGCAGAAGAATCCCCAGCCCAACCGATAACATTCCGGGTCACCAGTGCGAGCGCACTCTCCCAGAAGTCGTTCTTCGGAGTGGGACCAGTGGACCTGCTCAACATGAGCCCGGAGGAACTCGAGGAATATCACTCGTGGCTGGTGTCGCTGACGGTGGCCGAGAACGCCACCGACCCCACCGACCAGTTCGTCAACTACGGCGACGCCGACTGGGGCGCTGGCTTCACCGGCAGCGCACCGCCCGCCGGCATTACCTACAGCGTTCCCGCTGAAGGCTCGGGGGCGTTCACTCTGCACAACAACAGCGGCGTCGACATCGCGATCGCCAACCTCAACTACCCCACCTACAGCGACCAGGGTCTGACGATCATCCGGTCCGGCGACAGCCACACCGTCGCCCGGTCGTCCTTGGTGACGCCACTCGGGTTCAGCGCCTACATCGTGCAGACGCCCCGCGTCGACGGCTCGCCCACCGTGGTCGGCCGCATCATCGTCACGCCGTCAGACCTCTTGAGCGACACCATTGCCGTGGGCAGTGCCACCGAGTCGATTCACGACTACATCCCGCTCGCCGGCTCGTCCCCGGTCGACTTCGCAGCCGTCGACCCAGACGATCGCTTCTATGATTCCGGCGACGCCACCTTCGTCGAAAACGTCGTCACCGGGAATCCGGTGACGGCCGGTGTCAGCTACTCAGTGGTAGACGAGGATCACGTCACCGTCTACAACGACGGCACCGACGACATCGCGATCACCCGCGGCACCCCCGGCGGACAGACGCTGACCTACGACATCCTCACCCCCGGCGAATCCGCCACGTACGCCACCGTTCCCGGCAGCTGGCAGATCCTCTCAGTACAAGCACCCAAGGCCCCCGACGGATCGATGGTGATGCTCGGCAGCATCATCAACATGCCGACCGGCCCGCAATCAAACTCCCCGTCTCCCGGCATCCCCGGCATCCCCCTACGGGACGCACCGCCGGTCACCAATCACGCACCCACAGGATCCCTCGTCGAGATTTCGCGCTCCGACGACGGCCGCTCGGTCACCTTCCGGGCAGAGGCCACCGACCCCGACGGCGATCCCATCACCTACTCGGTACTCATGGCGCCGTCGAAGGGAACCGTGGTCCACAACAATGACGGCACCTTCACCTACACGGTGACCGATCCGGGATACCTCCACTACGGGAGTGTCTGGGATCTATTCGTCGTTGGCGCCTCCGACGGCATCAATACTCCCACGGGCCTTGCCGCAGAGATCGACATCGAGTTCACCCAGGTCAACAACGCTCCAGAGGTGACGGTTACCCCGCAGGAGCATCCGAATGCCAACCTCGGGTTCGCCACCTACCTTGTGAACGTGAACGACGCCGACTGGGGACAGTTCCCCGACTGGATCGGTTTCGATCAAATCCGCTACAGCACAACAACTCCCTCGGTCGGCTCGGTAGAGATCGTCCGGTGGTCGGACGGGCCGGTCGAGATCCGCTACACCCCCGACCTGGTGCGGGCACACGAAAGCGCCTACGACACGACCTTTGACGTCATCGTCAGCGACGGCCACGACGGCGGGACGGTCACCGTTCCGATCTCGATCCACGTGCCGTTCTACAACCAGAACCCGACTGCGGAGATCACCCCGGTCGCCGGATCCGGTGGGAAGTTCGTCGGCGACGCGGCATTCACGCTGACGCTGGAGGACGCCGATAACGACGAGGTCACCGTCGTATCGATCACCACCTCTAACGGAGGTACCGCCACGCTCCACGACGGCGTGATCATCTACACGCCACAAGCGTCGCCCGACCTATACGGCTACAACCAATACTCACACTACGACCGGATCATCGTGGTGGTCGATGACGGCCACGGGGGTGTCACCACCACGACCCACGAGGTCCGCATCGCAGACACGTCGGCGTTCACCTGGCTGGAACCCGGCCAGGAACGCATCCTCATCTTCAGCGGAACCAGTGAACTGTCGACCGTGGCATCCCGACTGGTGACGGGTTCCACGCCCATCCGATCTGCGGACTACCAGGACCAAATCGCACAGTTAGAGGCCGGGTTCGCTCCCGAACTCGACGGCTACAGCGACTCCCTACAGCGCTATCTCGTCCAGAACTATGCGTGGCACGTCATCAAGGACGCGCTGGTCGTCGTCAGCCAGTCGATAGCTCGGGTCGAATCCGTGGTCAGGTCGATCGATATTGCGCTGCAGGAAAGGGGATTTGCCTCACGAGTAACCACCCGCATCGCATTGGAGTTCCTGACGGGGTTCCGTCGCACTCTCTTCGGCCAGGTCGTCGCGGTGAGCGGGAGCGAGGTCAGCTACCCTCCGCGCGACCACGAGCCGGAAGAAATTGCACCTTCGGTCGATCCCCTGTCGACGTCCCAACTCTTCACAACGCTGTGGTCCAAGACGAACGCTCAAGAGCCGTTCTACATAGAGCATGTGGAAGGTGCGGATGGCGTCTACCGAATGATCGTCTACGTAGGCGGAACCGCAACAGAGTCCGGCGCGGTGCAGTCGATGTTCGAGAACTACGGGGCCATCCACGCCGTCGGCGACCTGAACCTCCTCGATGCAGTTTTGGCCGAGGTCTACAACGAGAACTACCCCAACGCCGGCAAGGACAAGGAGATCCTGCTGGTGGGATACAGCCAGGGAGGCATCGATTCCATCAACCTTGCGAACAGCGACCTCCTCAACGTGGCAGGGGTCGTGACCTTCGGTACACCACTACACACCGCGTCTGTCGATTATCCGGCCATTCACGTCCGCGATGAGCGAGACGAGATCGCCTGGATAGGTGACGGCAAGGCCGAATCGTTCCAGCGAAGCAAAAACCAGATCTTCGAAGGCCGCGCGAGTACTCCAGACAACTGGTTCACCCCAGACGTCCACTCCAATTACGACACCCACGTTGAGATGGGCAAGAAGTTCGACGATGCGCTGGCCAACGACACCTCTACCAAGTACCGCGGCATTCGGACTGTGCTGAAGACATTCAACGGAGAGGTCAAAGGCAGCGCAAGCCACGGAGAGAGTGAAGAAAGCAGGGTGTGACCGAACGTTGGCGATCGTCGTCCTGCGGGTGGACGGCATGGGGTGTGCTCGGTGTCGCGTTCGCGGTGTGGAACGGTTTCGAACTTGCTTAATGATCTGGCAGATCGGTGTCGCGATAACACGCCTGGTTCGACCAGACCGGGTCGTTGACTCTCTGCGAGCGGGATCCGTGCCGCCAGAATCGACCGCGACCGTCAATCCCCCGCGCTGCCTCTGATGGCGGAGCGGTGTGGCAGGTCCCCGATAGCCGGTCCAGGCAGTTCTAGAGCCAGTTTCTTCTAGCTGTCGGTCAGTCGATCTCGCAGCCCACAGGGTGGTGCTG
>NZ_JBHXVK010000031.1:0-18244 GCF_042672305.1 Gordonia sp. NPDC127522 | reverse complement strand
GCGCGAGGCCGCTCCTGATCCGACCGAAGACCCACGGAGCTGAGGCAACGGATTCAAAGCCCGTGCAGTGTCAGTTCGAGTCTGAGCGAAGGCACTGCGCGCGAACGCAGGCGACTCTGGCCGGGCCGTAACACGAGTCGACAGAATGCGGATGAAACCTGTGACGCTACCCGGGTGGATTCGAGAGTGCCTTTCAAGATGGGCGAGGGCACGCCACAGAAGGAAACGAATAGATCGGCCAGCTGCGCGGAATACCACGGGTGGGGTCACCGTTGACTCGTGCGACGGTGGCGGGCTCATTGCCCCGGGCCTCACCCCTTTCCGCCGCTGCGTGCGGCCACTCGCCGAGAGGCGCACTGACCGGCACCGTCCCTCTACACACTGAAGCCGTCGACCCATTCGGGTCGGCGGCTTCAGTCGTCACCGGCACCGCCGCGTGTGCTGTCACCGTGGGATGACGGTGCCCTCGGGGAGGTCGTACTCGGCGAGGATCACCTCATCGCCGTAGACGGGTGGGAAGTCGTCGCCGGGTGGTGGGACGGAGAACATGAGTTTGAGGAACAGGCCGGGGTCGGCTCCGTCGAAGGCGCGCAGGGAGATCCACGGCCGTGTGCCGAACGGGTCGTCGACGTGGCCGTCCCATCCGCCGAGCTGGTCGAGATAGTCGGCGAGGGTGCGGCCTGGGTAGCCGAATCGGGCGGCGTAGTTGATCGCGGTGGTCTCTGCGGTGATGCGTACGCGTTCGATCACGGCCTGAGGATAGACACCGACCGGTCGGTGAGCGAGGACAGTGGAGCGTATGGCTTCCATGGCGCCGATGCTTGCAACTGCGGGCCCTCCCCCGTCGGGCGCGGGTTGGTCGTGGGACATGAAGTTCGATGGTCAGCGCTGTGTCGCCCGCGTCGCCAGCGGGGAGGTGTTGCTGTTGAGCCGCAACCTCAGCCCGATCACCTCGACCTATCCCGAGATCACGGCCGCCCTGGTGAACGCCAGTGGTGGCCGCGACGTCGTGGTCGACGGTGAGATCGTGGCTCTCGACGCCGCCGGACGGCCGTCGTTCTCGCTTCTGCAACGACGCATGCACACCCCGCGGCCGGGCCGGCGGCTCCTCACCGACGTTCCGGCGGCGTTCTATCTGTTCGACGTCCTGGAGCTCGACGGCTCCGACGTCGGACCGCTGCCCTACCTCGAGCGTCGCGAACTGCTCGACACCTCGCTCACCAGTACCGGCGCGGTGCAGGTCACCCCGTACTGGCCTGACAGCTCCGCCGAACCGATGCTCGAGCTCGCGACGACGCTCGGCCTGGAGGGTGTGGTCGCCAAGCGAGCAACGTCGAGATACGTGCGGGGGCAGCGATCCCCGGCGTGGGTCAAGGTCCCATTGCGGCTCAGCGCCGAAGTGATCGTGTGCGGGTGGACCGGCGGCCCGACCATGGTGCGGTCGCTGCTGGTCGGCGGCTACCGGCCCTCGGGTGAGTTGGTCTACCTCGGCGAGGTCGGTACCGGGTTCACCCAGCGGAACCGCCGCGAGATCGCCGAACAACTCGCGGCGCTAGCGCGCCCTGAGCATCCGTTCACCGCAGAGCACTCCCCTACCAGGATCAGAAACGTGCGGTGGGTGCGACCGGTGTTGATCGGCACCATCGAGTACCGCGAATTCACCCGCCGGCTGCGACATCCCTCGTGGAAAGGCTTGCGCACCGACAAGACCCCGGATGAGGTGATCTGGTCCGAACACGACACCCAGCCCTGACTACTCTGGCGTCGACTCGCCCACCCTGCACAGGCAACCACGATGGCCCTGTGGCAACCGACCCGCCGGGGAGGGCGGCAGCGCAGCGCCAGCGGAGTCAGCTTGTGGCTTCTCCGAGTCGTTCGACCTGTCCGCCGACCTCGTCGGCGTACGCCTGGGCCTCGGTGGCTTCGTCGTCGGTGTAGACCCGAACACCGGCCGGCCTACCGGGCGGTCGCACGATCAACGTCAGCTCGCCGACTGCGACGCGGCCGCGTTTGGGTGCGACGCGATTCGTGGGCCCAACTCCGTCGTTGTTCTCGGTCATCGCTCGGCGGCGTCCTCTCGTGGTTGCAGCGCCTCGGGCGGCACCCACATCGTGATGACGGCCGACGAGACGTGGTTGGCGCTTTCGACCGGCATCTGACAAACACCGCGCCACAAGCCATTTGTCCTGTTAACTGCACCAACACGTGTATCGAACCTGTGGGGAGGCAGTTGATGGACGATCTGAGACGCAGCGTGCTCGAGGGGCGAGTCGATGTGCCCGCTGTCGGGGAGGTTTCGCGGCGTCTGCCTCCAGCGGTTCCGGCGTACGTGGTAATCATCGACGGCGCAGAGGTCGCCTCGATCGTCGATTACCTGACGAGTCTGACGCTGTCAGATATGAGCCCCTTGACGGTGCGATCGTATGCCCACGATCTGCTTCGCTGGTGGAGGATTCTGATGGTGGTCAACGTCGACTGGGATCGCGCCACCACTTCCGACGTCGAACTTCTGGTGGGTTGGCTACGGACCACACCAAATCCGCAACGCCGTCGCACTAACCTATCGGCACCGCAACCCGGATCGGTGAACCTACGCACCGGAAAGCCGCTGCTGGCCAGAGGATATGCGCCGTCGACGATCAACCATGCCCTGACCGTCGTCTCCGGGTTCTACGAGTTCCACCTCCTCTACGGTCACGGACCGCTTCTTAACCCGGTTCCCGCGTCTGCCGCGCGACGCCGGATGACCCGCCATCACAGCCCGCTCGAATCTGATGCGCCGCAGCGGCGAGGACCGCTGCGTCAACGGAGCCCACGCCGCGTTCCTCGATCGATCCCCGATGGTCTGTGGGATGAGCTGTTCGCGACGATGTCCCACGACCGTGACCGTGCGTTGCTGGCCTTCTACGTGTCCTCGGGTGCCCGGGCCAGCGAACTCTTGGGCGTCACTGGAGCAGACGTGGACTGGGCGAACAAGAAGCTGTGGGTGGTGTCCAAGGGCAGCCGCGAAGTGGCCGCGGTACCGGGCTCGCCTGAGGCGTTCGTCTATCTGGCCCAGTATTTCGACCAGCACGGAACACCGCGATTGGCCGAACCGGTATGGCGGACCTTGCGTGGTGAGCCGCGACCTCTGACGTACTGGGCGATGCGGCGAATCATGCAGCGTGCCAACGTCGTATTGGGCACGAACTGGACTCTGCACGACCTACGGCACACCGCCGCCACCCGGATGGTCAACGACCCCAATCTGACGCTTCCCGAGGTACAGACCATCCTGCGCCACCGGCACCTGTCAGCGACAGAGCAATACCTACAACCACGCATCGAGGAACTCCACGACAAACTCCAGGAGCACTTCACTCGTTCCCGCCCCGAACCCACCTACAGCCCCGGTTACGACGCCGACGACATCGCGACGGTGTTCGGTGAATAGAGGCAGTGAACGTGCCCGGATACCCCGCCAGCCCAATGACGCAGCGCCCCCAACCCGCTACACCAGACCCACGATCGTCGCTCAACCCGCCGCGCCGCGGGCAGTGCACCGCTACGGCGACCTGTCAGCGGCCCCCATGTCGACGATCGTTGTGCTGGCTACCAGCGTGTGGCCCGAACCCGTCAAACGGCGGCGCAGCCGCAACCGGCGGCCTGGACAAGATCGGCGACTACCTGCGCAGTTATCCCGGCGAGACGTGGCAACAGCGCTGGGACGCATGCGACCTCAACACTCGACTGTTGCCTGCCGGCGACGCCGCCCCCACAGGCACAACGACTGCCCGCGCTGAATTCGCGCAGGGCCTCGAAGCGCTGTTCGCGCTGCGCGTGATCCGCCCGACATTGCAAGCCTTTCGGGCCAACAAACTGATGCGCTACTCCCACGAGTTCGCGCAAGCCGAAAGCGATCCCGAGCTGGAGCGCTTCATCGCCGCCGTCAACGAGACCGATGCTAGCGACAAGTTCAAACGGTGGGCCGCCTTCGACGTATGCACCGCGCTGACCTACCAAGGCATCCCGATCGCCGATCTCACACCCGAAGCATTCATGGACTACGCAGTCCGCACACGCGAAACCACCGGGCGCAACGGTGAACACCTCGGCAAATACGTCGGACACCTGGCCTGGCAGATCCTGCACGGATGCGGGCACTTCCGAGCCTCAGCACCACCCACCCTGCGGGGCGCCCTGCGGGCACCGCAGCTCACAACCACACAGATGGTCGACCAATATCCGGTCGCCAGCCAGCCGGTACGGCAGCTCCTCATCGACTACCTCAACCGCCGCGGCGCCGAGATCGACTACGCCTCACTGACACGACAGGCAAACCTCATCACGAAGCTGTTCTGGCTGGCGATCCAGCAGCTCAACCCCGAACAAACCGACCTCCGCATCTCCCAAGAGCTCTACGCCCGGTGGCGAGAACTCATCACCGTCTGCGATGACGGCAGCCCACGCACCGACCAAGCGGGCATCCTCAGCGCGGTACGCACCATGTACTTCGACATCAACCTGTGGGCCACGCACGAACCCGAAAAATGGGCGCATTGGGCCGCGCCTTGCCCCGTCCCACGCAGCGACATCCGCATGCTGATGAACCACAGACACCGCGTCCGCGAGCGAACCCACGCCACCATCCGCACCCTGCAACCGCTGCTACCGGCACTCATCGACGCCGTCGCGACGCGATACGAGACGTGGCGCACCCTCCTCGACGCCGCCACAGGCGTCGACGATCGCCTTCAGTTCAGCGTCGGCGACCGGACCTACACCCGCATCTACTCCCGTGAAGACCGCAGCCTAATCGCCCAAGGCGCCACACCACGAGTCCGGGTGCACGACCACCAGGCCGACAAGGGCATCGATGTCACCCGACAGGAAGACGCCGCGTTCTGGGGATGGGCCATCGTAGAAACACTGCGGCACAGCGGACTACGCATCGAAGAACTGACCGAACTGTCCCAGCTCAGCGTGCGACAGTACCGACGACCCAACGGTGAAGTCATCGCGCTACTGGTAGTGGCACCGTCCAAGACTGACCGCGAACGAGTGATACCCATGTCTGCGGAACTGTTCCACGTCATCGCCTGCATCATCCGCCGCATCGCCGCCGGAAAGTCGACAGTGCCGCTGGCCACCCGGTACGACGACTACGAACGCATCACCAGCGACCCGCAGCCGTTCCTGTTCCAAACGCCGCATCGGCCAACGCATCGAAGTGATGACCACCGGCGCGATCGGCACACACCTGCGGGCCGTGTGCGCCGACATCGCCACCACCGACCCCCGCTTCGAAGGGATTCACTTCCGGCCCCACGACTTCCGCCGACTGTTCGCCACCGAACTGGTCAACAATGGCCTACCCATCCACATCGGCGCCGCCTTGCTCGGCCACCTCGACCTTGAAACCACCCGCGGCTACGTCGCCGTCTTCAACGAAGACGTCACCCGCCACTACCAAGCCCACCTCCAACGCCGCCGCGCACTACGCCCACCAGAGGAATATCCGTCCGTCACCAACGCCGAATGGGCCGAGTTCGAAGCGCACTTCGACAAACGCAAAGTCGAACTCGGCGGCTGCGGTCGCCCCTACGCCACCCCATGCAGCCACGAACACGCCTGCATTCGCTGCCCGATGCTCCACGTCGACCCCAAGATGCTCCCGCGCCTCGACGACATCGAAGCCAGCCTTCTGGAGCGACGAGACCGCGCCCACACCGAGAACTGGCTCGGCGAAATCGAAGGGATCGATCTCACCCTGTCGTTTCTGCGCAGCAAGAGAACCGAAGTGCAGCGCCGACTCCGACGACACACCGACCTCGGACTGCCAACGACAGCCCACCCACCTGCTGGATCGGCGGCGCCCCCTAGTCCGTCAGCTGGGTGAACAGCTCAGCAAATCTAGAGTGTCGGCGCTTCCGCTTCCTGCCAGGATGACGTCGTGAGCAGCGATACTGCGGTAGATCGAGAATTGGCGGCCCTGGAACCGATCTTCCATCGCCTCCCGCCGCGAGCTGATCGTCGGGCGATCGAAGCTCTGCTCGAGCCTGACTTTTCCGAGGTAGGCGCATCCGGAGTGGTGTACACCCGACACTTCGTCCTCGACGTCGTTGAACAGCGGTATCGCGATGGCCAGGATCCGAATGACGCAGCCTGGAGGATCACTGACTTCTGCTCCATAGCTCTTGCCGCCGACGTGTATCTGGTCACCTACCGTTTGCGCTTCCAGGAGCGGTTGTCGCGGCGCTGCACACTGTGGAGGCGGCGAGGCTCGACGTGGAAAGCTGTCTACCATCAGGGAACGACATGCGATCCAGCCGATGCCACCCCCGAGTTGAGATGACAACATTGGCGGCTGGTCTCGCGTTCCGCCGTCACGTCTGAGCCAAGGCTGCCAGGAGTTCAGCCTGGCACGACGAGGATCTTTGCCGCGACAGCTAGTTGATGGCGGCTTTAGTGTGGCGAACATGTCGGGGAAGACAAGCAGTGATGATGTGTCCGAGCACGGTGGTTGGGGTTTGCTGGCCCGGTGGATGCGCCCAGAGCTGGCGGTGCTCAGTGTCGGGCTCGTTCTGGGTCTGGTCAGTACCGCCGCGCAGCTGATCAGCCCGCTGGTGACGCGAGAAGTGCTAGAGCGGCTGGAATCCCGTAGCTCGGTCCTCGAGGCCGCACTGGTACTTGTGGCGGTGCTGGTGGTCTCCACCGGTGTCGGATATGTGCAGATGGTGATGCTCGGGGCAATGGCTGAGCGTATCGTGCGCGCCACCCGACGGTCGATGCTCGCCGCATTGTTGCGGGCACGCATCGGCGCGACCCGTACCGCTGGCGAGATGGCCTCCCGGGTCACCTCCGACACCACGCTGATTCGCGAGGCCGCCACCAGCAGCGTTGTGTTGCTGGTCAATGGGGTCGTGTCTTTGGTGGGCAGCCTGGCGTTAATGGCCTACCTCGATGTCGTCCTGCTCGCGGTCGCCGCAGTGGTCATGGGGCTGACGCTGGCGTTGTCGCTGGCGTTGATGCCCCGGTTGTCTCGTGTGCAGCAACAGGTCCAAGAGCAACTCGGCCAGCTCGGCGCGCGACTGGACGGCACCGTACGCGCGATCCGCACCGTTAAGGCCTCACGCGCTGAGAACCGCGAGCTGGAAGCTCTCAACCGCCACGTCGAGGATGCCCGGACCCTCGGAGTTCGGGCGATCCGGCTCGAAGCCGCGGCCGACGTGTTCAGCGGGCTGGCGATCAACCTGATGCTCATCAGTGTGCTGACTGTGGGGGCGTGGCGGGTATCGACCGGCGCGCTCGACGTACCTAGCCTGGTGGCCTTCCTGCTGTACGTGTTCGCCCTCAATGCACCCCTGGGAATGATCATGGTGAGCATCCGGTCCGCGCAATCAGGGTTGGCCGCAGCGCGGCGCATCGACGAAGTCACCACCCTCGAACGCGAAACCGACCCGCCCGGCGCGACCGCGGATCATCGCATTGACCCGGACCGGCCGGTGATCGAGTTCGACAGCCTCACCGTGCGCTACGCCCCCGATCAACACCCCGCGCTGCGGTCGGTGAGCCTGCGTGTCCCGCGGCGCGGGCACCTGGCGTTGGTCGGCCCGTCCGGAGCGGGCAAAACCACCGTGTTCTCCACGCTGCTGAGGTTCGTCAATCCCACCGCTGGACGCGTCCTGCTCGACGGAGTCCCGTACGAACAGTGGACCATCCCCGCGGTGCGGTCCCGGATCGGCTACGTCGAACAAGACGCGCCGCTGGTGCCGGGCACCGTGCGCGACAACATCGCCTACACCGCCTCCGAAGCTTCCGAAGCAGACATCTGGCAGGCCCTCGACACCGTCGCCCTACAAAGTCCGGTCCCTGCCCGAGGGGCTCGACCACGAGATCGCCGCAACCACCCTCTCCGGTGGGGAACGTCAACGCATCGCGGTGGCCCGCGCGTTGCTGGCCCGGCCCGAGGTGCTGCTGCTCGACGAAGCCACCGCCCAACTCGACGCCCGCACCGAATCCGCCATCACCGCCGCCATCTACAACTGTCCGCACACGGAGCGGTCATCACCATCGCCCACCGCCTGTCCACGATCATTGACGCCGACCACATCATCGTTTTCGACGACGGCACCATCCGCGCCCAAGGCACACACACCGAACTCCTCAACCAGGACGCTCTGTACCGCGAACTGATTGCAGCACTACGTATCTCAACACTGTCATCCTCAGCCGCGCAGTGAGTAGTCCGCAGTGTCTCTGCGGCCGCAGTATGTCCGATTGAGCAGACCAGGTCCGGAGCCCGCCGTGTGTTAGACAGGCGTTATGCATCGGTACACGATCCGCGACGCCAGACCTGACGATGCGCAACAGATTGCTGCCGCCCACGTCGCTATCTGGAAAGCCACCTATCCGGGGATGGTCGACCAGACCAAGCTCGATGCCTTCGACAATGCGCAGGCACTCGCCCGACGTCGCCAATCCCTCGGCACCCCCACAGCACAGGCCGCGCGAGGAATCCGCGCCGTCTGCGCGGCCCTCACCGCCACCCCACAGATTGTCGGCTTCGCAACAAGCGGCCCACCCCGCGATGACGATCCGCCCGCACCGACCGAATTGTGGTCTCTCAACGTTCTGCCCGACCACCACGGCAGCGGCGTGGCCCAAGAGCTGATGACCACGGTCCTCGGCGGGACCGACGGCCCCGTCTACCTGTGGGTCTTACGCGACAACGCGCGGGCAGTGGCGTTCTATCGCAAACACGGATTCGGCCTCGACGGCGTCACCCGCTTCGACCCCGACTGGAACTGCCACGAAACCCGCATGACCACATCACACAGCGAGGACCGAGCTGCACCCAACTGACGAAGCTCAAAGTGAGCCCGATCGACACGGTTATCGAGACCAACGGGGATGGGGATCAAGAAGAGGCTTGACCTGTAGCGGAAGGCTTGTTAGTAGCGCCGGGACGCTTGGCACCGCCCTTCATGCCGAAGCCCTTGGCGGCGGGCTTCTTCTCGGCGGGTGCCTGGGCCGGGGCCTCGGCGGGTGCGGAATCCGTGGCCGGGGCGGCGGCGGATGCCGCGGCGCCGGGCTTCTTGCCGCCTTTCATGCCGAATCCCTTGGACGCCGGCTTCTTCTCGGCGGGCGCCTTCTCGGCGGGTGCCTCCGGCGCTGCGGTCTTGGCCGCGCCCGGCTTCTTGCCGCCCTTCATGCCCAGGCCGACCTTCGGCTTCGGGGCCGCCTCGGTCGTCGCCGACGTGGATGCTGCCGCCGCGGCGGGGACCTTCTCGGGCTCGGGTTCCGGCTCCGGCTCGGCGAGGGTGGGACGCGGTCCGAGGAACCGGCCGCCGAGCTTGACCTCGGTCCGGTCGCGCTTCACCGACTCGAGCAGCAACTGCGCGACGTCGACGACCTCGACCTTGCCCTCGGACTCGGTACCGCTCGTCCGGGCGGTCACACCGTCGGTGAGCATGACGCGGCAGAACGGACAGCCGGTCGCGACCTTCTTGACCTGATCGCCGGTGGTATCGCCGAGAGTATCGAGCGCCTCGTCGACCCGGTCGATGTTGATCCGCTTGCCGATCTGCTCTTCCATCCACATGCGCGCGCCGCCGGCACCACAGCACATGGACCGTTCGCCGTGGCGCGGCATCTCGGTGAGCGTCGAACCGGCCGCACCCATCAACTCACGCGGTGCGTCGTAGACCTTGTTGTGGCGGCCCAGGTAGCACGGGTCGTGGTAGGTGACACCCTCGCCGAGCGGTGCCACCGGGACCAGGCGCTTCTCGCGCACGAGGCGGTTCAGCAGCTGCGTGTGGTGCACGACCTCGTACTTCGCTCCCAGCTGCGGGTACTCGTTGCCCAGTGCGTTGAAGCAGTGTGCACAGGTGACGACGACCTTCTTGCGCTGCTCGGGTGCGGTCGCGAAGACCTCGCCGAGCATCTCGATGTTCTGCTGCGCGAGCATCTGGAAGAGGAACTCGTTGCCGGCGCGTCGTGCCGAGTCGCCGGTACAGGTCTCGCCCTCGCCGAGAACCATGAAGTTCACCGCGGCCATGTCGAGCAGTTCGGCGACGGCCTTGGTGGTCTTCTTCGCGCGGTCCTCGTAGGCGCCGGCGCAACCGACCCAGAACAGGTACTCGAAGCCCTCGAACGACTCGACGTCCTTGCCGAAGACTGGGATCTCGATGTCCATCTCGTCGATCCAGGCGGTGCGCGCGGAGGCGTTCTGACCCCACGGGTTGCCCTTGTTCTCGAGATTCTTGAACATGCCGGCCAGCTCGGTCGGGAAGTCCGACTCGATCAGGACCTGGTAGCGGCGCATGTCGAGGATGTGGTCGACGTGCTCGATGTCGACCGGGCACTGCTCGACGCACGCACCGCAGGTGGTGCAGCTCCACAGGGTCTCGGTGTCGATGACCGCACCGAGTGCCTCGGGGTCGAACTCGCCGTCCACCGACTCGACACCCAGTCCGCCACCGAGGTCGCCCTTCGACTCGCCGACGAGCTTGCGTGCCGCTTCGGCGCGCGCCGCCTCGGGGATCGCGTTGAGCTTGTCCTCGAGTACGTTGCCGTCGGCGTCGACCAGTCCGACCTCGTCACCGCCCATGTCCTTGCGGCCACCGGCCAGCAGGTACGGCGCCTTGGCATTGCCGTGATCGCGCAGCGACATGATGAGCAGCTTCGGGCTCAGCGGCTTGCCGGTGTTCCATGCGGGACACTGCGACTGGCAGCGACCGCACTCGGTGCAGGTGGTGAAGTCCAGCCAGCCCTTCCACGAGAAGTCCTCGATCTTGCCTGCGCCGAACGCATCGACATCGGGGTCGGCGGTCTCCATGTCGAGGACCTTGCCCTGGCTCATCATCGGCTTCGCGGCACCGAGGGCGACGCCGCCGTCCTGCTCGCGCTTGAAGTAGATGTTGAAGAAGGCCGAGAAACGGTGCCAGGCAACGCCCCAGCTGATGTTCATGCCGACCATCGCCAGCCACACCATCGCCGACAGCAGTTTCACCACAGCCATCATCGATACCGTCCACTCCGGCGCACCCGCGAGTGGCATGGCGATGTAGTGCAGTGTCGGTGAGGCCCACACCGGCGAATCGTCGATCCCGGCAGCGATTCTCAATGTCTTAACGCCGAGCATGCCGAGACCTTCGATGACCACCACGGCTTCCACGAAGTAGGCGGCGGTGAAGTTGGAGCCGGAGAACCGTGACAGCCGCTCAGGTACCCGCGGGTGGTTGAGTTGACGGATCAGTGCCAACGTCACGCCACCGGTCACCGTGCCCCACCCCAGCAACTCTTCGGCCAGCCCATACATCGGCGACGCACCGATGACCGGCCAGTGAAAGTGTGGGTCGAACGCCTGCCCATAGGCCTCGAACACGAACACAAATCCGATCAGGAATCCGGCCATCACCAGCCAGTGCGCCCACCCAACGGTCCGGAACTTCACCATCCGAGTGTGACCGGCGAACTCCGCCACCATCCGCGCCATACGTGGCACGACCGGATGGCCACGCGACTGTTCGGCTCGCTGACCTAGGAGCACGATGCGAACCATGCGCACCAGTCCGTATCCGAACGAGCTGAAACCGACTATCGTTGCCGCGCTTACCAGTACCGCCACCCCGACCATCGGCACACTCACCGTTGACCCTCCAACAACTGCGCTACCAGCGGCAGCAATGGCTGCCCGGTCGTGATCTCAGCGAACTGGACCCCGGCCAGTAACGCCACCAACTGATCAGCCGACAGCCCCACCCGTTCGGCGGCACCGACCTTGCTGGCGTAGGCCGCAAACCGCGCCCGTTGCGACGCCAACGCCGTCGCAACGTCCGGTTGACGCACTCCTTCGAGCATCAGTTCAAGACGAGCCAGCGTCTGCTCGCGACCCTCCTGTGCCCATTGGTCGAATGCGGTTGTCCCGTTCCCCTCAGCTTGCGCGGCATCCAGGTCCCCCAGCTCCTGGTCGGCCATCCACCGCACAACACCCTCGATGAGGGCAGACCGTGTCCGGAAGCAGTTCGAGGTCGCCCCCTCACTCAGGCCCGCCTCAGCGTCGACAGCGCGATGGGTCAACCCCCGTAAACCCGCCCGCGCGATCACCCGGACCGCCGCAGCGGTCACCACCGATACGCGCTCCACGTTTTCAGCCACCCAGTCAGACTACAGATGTAGTGGCGTGTGCGTAGGGTCGCCCTTGCGAGGTTCAATTCGCGTGCGTAACCCTCCCCTTACCAGGACGGTGGATCGCTACTTCTTGTTCCGTTTCGGGCGAACTCCCGGCTTGGGGGCATTCGCCTTGCGCTTCTCCTGCTTGAGTCGCTTGGCCTGTTCCTCTTCCTTGGCGATGTGCCCGAACACGAGGTGCTGCTGACCGTAGGTCCAGATGTTGTTACTCATCCAGTACAGGAGGATGGCGACGGCGAAGAACGGACCGGTGATGAGGATGCCGATCGGGAAGACGTACAGCGCCAGGTTGTTCATCATCCGGGTCTGCGGATTCTCGAGCGCCGCCTCCGGCTGGCGGGCCACCGATGCGCGCGAGTTGAGGTGCGTGGCGATCGAGGCGACGATCATCATCGGCACGACGACGAACGCGATCTGCGGACGCGTGAAGTCGATGGGGGAGCCGGGCTCGACGAACGCCTGGAACTCTGTTGCAGGCTCGACGAGGTAGGACGACAACGGAACTCCGAAGAGGCGAGCGTCGAGAAAGTTCTGCACCTGCTCGGCACTGAACACATAGTTGCCCTGCGACCGGGTTTCCGCGGCACTCATGCCGAGCTGTCCGATGCCGGTGCCCATGCGGTTGAACGACCGCAGCACGTGGAACAGACCGATGAAGACCGGGATCTGCAGCAGCATCGGCAGGCAGCCGAGCATGGGGTTGAACCCGTGCTCCTTCTGCAGCTTCTGCATCTCCTCGGTCATCTTGACCCGATCCTTGGCGTACTTCTTACGGATCGCCTGGAGCTGCGGGTTGATCTCCTGCATCTTCTTCGTGGTGCGGATCTGCTTCACGAAGGGCTTGTAGAGGATGGCGCGCAGGGTGAACACGAGGAACACCACCGACAGTGCCCAGGCGATACCGTTTCCACCGGGGGAGTCGGGCGTGACATGGCTGAATAGCCAATGCCAGACCCACATGATCCCGGAGACCGGGTAATAGATGAAGTCGAGCACGATGAGCTGCCTTCCAAGAAAGTCGATCGACGAGTGGAACCCACCCGTGGCCAGGCCAGTGGTGAAGCATGCGACGACTGATCAACCCATGAGGGCGACCACACACCCATAGGGTGGCGTTGAAGGTGTATGCCAGTCGGGCTCAGACCAGGTGGACATTGGGAGAGTGATCACCCTGCGCAGCAGTCCATTTGGCACCAGGTTCTTAGACCCCGACCGGGGTCTATGTGCTCAGCGCAGGGCGAGGCGGTGGGTGGGAGCGCGCGGCTCGACTACACAACGGGTCCGGAGCTTCTTCCGGGGGAATCGGGGAACGTCACGTCGTTTGCGGGGATGAGATATCCGAGCAGCACGATGATGTGTGATGACGGCGCGTTGAAGCAGCCGGGCAACCACACTGATGTACGCTTGATAGGCCGTTGTAGCGAGAGTGCCCTGAGCGCCGATCCACACGCCAAGAAGAACCAGCAAAGACACGAACCAGGCCGACATCGGCAGGCTTGGTAGTTCGAGTGGCACGACTGTAATCCATAGAACTGCCAGCAGCGCCAGCACCGGGCGATCGACCCGCCGCCATGGGTAAGTAAACGCCATCAACCGGATTCACCGCCACCTGTCTCTGTGAACGGTCACTATAAGCGAAAAATCGCCGAAGCGGAGTACCTGTGGGTCGGCGGCCCGGCGCGTGAGAAATCAGAACCCACGCAGTGTTCGAACGCTGAAGAGTTGACAGACACACGGGAACCCTCCTCGGAAATTCGAGGTAGAGTCCTCAACAATCCTAAGAGCGGACCGAAACCGGCGTAGCCCATGCAACCACTCGACGACATAACGCTCGCGAGCTACCAAGCGCGCGCTGACCGCTACGCCGAACGAACACCCGCGCTCGGGCCGCATCTGAGTGCCTACCTGGATTCCCTCACCGCTCTCCTACCAGCCGGTGCGACAGTGCTCGAGGTGGGAAGCGGCCCAGGACGGGCAGCTACATACCTGGAGTCCACACACCTCGGTGTCCAGCGCACGGATGCGACGCCGGCGTTCGTAGAGATGATGCACGCCGACGGTCACGACGCCAACGTGCTTGATATACGCACCGATGACCTGGGAGGCCCCTACGATGCGATCCTGGCCACCGCGGTCCTCCTGCACCTGACCCGCAGCGAGTTCGAAACCTTCCTGCACCGGGCTCATGCAGCCATCACACCAGGCGGCCTTCTTGCCTTCACAGTAAAAGAGGGCGACGGGTCGCAGTGGTCCACCGAAAAGATCGATCTGCCAAGACGTTTCACCTACTGGCGCGAGCGTGACTTGCGTACCCTCATGGCAAGAACCGGGTGGGCATCCCTGAGCGTCAGTCAGGTCCGCATGAACGAATTGTGGATCTTTGTCATCGCCCGATCCGAACCCACCACCACCACCACGTAACCAGTGCCGAGGGGGCTAGAACTCAACTCCCGCTCACTCACCCTTCCCGCCGATTCTAGAACGTGTTTCACTATCGGCGTGTCTGCAGACCAGCACCAAGCCCCCACGTCATTCTTTCGACGCCATAGCACGGGTCTACTTGTCCCCGAGCCGTTGGCGATCGGCCCCTGGTCCGCGAACCAGATCGGCGGTTACGCCGTCTGCGGAGTCCTCGCCCGGGCGATCGAAGGCCTTGCTGATCTTGCCGCGTTCCTACCGGTACGGCTGACAGTCGATCTCTGCGCCCCCGTTGCTGCCGACATCGTGCAAACTCAGGCACACGAGCTGCTGCGCAGCCCGCGTCTCCAGCTGATCGATGCCACCGTCGGCCGCGACGAGGCTGTGACAGCCCGCGCCCGAGCAGTATTCGCCAAGCCCACCCAAGAGCCACCGGGCCAGATGTGGAGGCGCACCGATGACCTGCCACCCGATCCACCCGACTGCTCCGATGCCCCCGGCCCCCCACTGTTCACCAGCGGCACCGGCACATGGACAGACAACTTCGCCCAGCATCAGAATGCGTCACGCAAGACTGTCTGGCAGCGGTTTCCACCTCTCGTCGACGGCGAAGAGATGTCGCCGTTCGTTCGAGCTGCGGTCATGGCCGAAACCACGAGCCTCGTCTGCCACTGGGGCTCGGCCGGCGCTGGGTTCATCAACATCGACACCACGCTCGCGCTGACCCGACTGCCCGACGGAGTAGGACTCGGACTGCGTGCCGATGATCAACGCTCCCAGAACGGCATCTCGATCGGCACAGCCACCATGTTCGACCGACACGGTCACCTCGGAACCTGCACTGTCACAGCGATTGCCAACGCACGCCGCCAAGTCGACTTCACACATCGCTGACACTCGCGGAAAGCCCGTCACCGCAGCTGCGATCCCGACTGCCACAATCGCCGATCCCAACGACCCACCTCGGATGCGATTCTTCTCAGATAGGCAAGGAGACTGATGGAGATCGATAAGGACCAAGATCCGATGCGGATCGAGTTGGGCCAGTTCTACCCCCACGCACCCCGGCAGGTGTGGCAGGCGTTCACCGACTCCACCGTGATACAGCAGTGGTTCTTACAGTCAGTCGGATACGTGGCGGAGGTAGGCGCACAGTTCATGTTTCTGATCCCCAGCGATCCACCTGCCGAGATCGCGTGCACGGTCGTGGAGGCCGAACCCGCAGCGCGACTGGCCTGGAGCTGGCACGATACACGATCATCAGTCGCTACCGACTGGCCGGTGTTGTGGTCGATGCATGCGCACGGGCGGGGCACACAGCTCCTCCTTTCCCAACAGGGATTCGATCCGGACGACAGACGTCAACGGATGGCACGTAACGCGATGGAACGTTTCTGGCGTACCCCGTTCGCTCAACTCGGCCCGGTTCTCGACGCCCTGTAGGTTCGCATCACCGGCCTCGAATGACTTGACTAGTGCAGAGAAGAGATTTGAAGCCATGCCATGAGCAGCGCTGGCATAGTCGGTTCGATACGTGCGGCGGATGCACGCACTCGCAGTGACACTCCCCCGCCGGCCGCATACGAGCGACCGCAGGACGGGTCAGCGATCGCCATGTCGATCATGACGGGCCTGGGCGGATCGAACACCCGCAGGGTGCGGGTGTCAGGCCAGTGATCGAACATACCCCGAGTGTCATCTCGCAGGACATCGGTGACAGTTCTGGATCAAGACATCGGTGACAGTCTGAGGGGTCTTGGTGGTGACACTTCTTCCATCCAACGCTCAGCGCATACCGGCTCGACACCGGACCACCGTGCGATCGGTTTGCTGCCTCCACCAGCTCTGCGCGGTCGGGGCGTCAGTTGAAATGGTGGAGGAGGAAACCGCTGAGGCGGCGGGTGGGGGCTGCTTCGGTTGTGGCGCCCCAGGCGAGCGTGACGTCTCGGCGATATCGGAACGACTCAGTCAGCGGCCGCTCAGTCAGTCCTGTCGGTAGGCGGTCGTCGTGGGGCAGTAAAGCGATCCCGAGGCCACGGAAGACGAGTTCACGGATGGTCGCGAACTCCGTGACCTCGACCGCGATGTCCGGCGTGTAACCCGCTTCGTGGCACCAGGTCTCGGTTAGTTGGCGGAGGTTATAGCTAGGAGGGTTGGCAATGAAGGTCTCGTTCCTCAGGTCTGCGAGCCGGATGTGTTCGCGCGCCGCGAGCGGGTGATCCTGAGGGACTACGACCTGAATCTGCTGGGTGCCGATGCGTACGTGTCTGAGTCGTTCAGGGGCGGGGATGACGACTGCCAAGTCGAGATCACCCGCGCGAAGATCGGCACTCAGCGCTGACCCGTGTGCCTGCTTGAGGAGCACCTTGATGCCGGGATGGTGGTGCCGGAACGCGGCGAGGAGGTCGGGCACGTGTCCTGACCCCATGGTCAGAGGGAACCCAAACCGCACGGTCCCGTGATCGGGGTCAGCGTCTCCGATCACGTCCTCGATCGCGTGGGCTAGTTGGCGCAGTGGCTCACGCACTTGCTGTGCCAGTCGCTCGGCTGCTGCGGTGAGGCGGACGATCCTTCCGTCGTGAATGAGTAGTGGAACGTGCAGTTGCTCCTCCAAAGCGTGAATTCGACGACTCATCGACGACTGGGGCACGCCGAGCGCGGCTGCAGCCCGGGTCATGTGCCCGTCGTGGGCGGCCAATTCCACCAGTGCCCGTAGCTGTGGAGCCAGCAGGTTCGCCCATTGATCCATATTCGGATTATAAGGACGAGTTCGATCATTGGACGGAACGACTGTGCCCGGCGAATCCTGAACTCACTGATCCTCCACTTCGGGAGCGTGTGTCACATGGGAGAAACCTCGAAAGTCGCGCCGGGTTCGCTCGGGGACATCGATGCGGACGTCATCTTGATCGGCGGCGGGATCATGTCCGCAACGCTGGGATCAATGCTGGCGGTTCTACAACCCGATTGGCGCATTGTGCTACTAGAGCGGACAACTGGGTTGGCCACCGAAAGCAGCGGACCCTGGAACAATGCCGGTACCGGGCATACCGGGTTTTGCGAACTCAACTACATGCCCGACCCTGCCGACGGTCGCAAAGCGTCGATGGTCGCAGGGCAGTTTCACGTGAGCCGTCAGTGGTGGGCTCATCTAGTCCGCACGGGGCTGTTGTCACCAGACACGTTCATCCATGCCACTCCGCACATGGACGTAGTATTCGGTCGCCGCGACGTCGCTTACCTTCGACAGCGGTTCGAGACGCTGACAAAGGTTCCGCTGTTCGACGGGCTGGAGTACACCGAAGATCCCGCCACGATCGGCGAGTGGGCGCCCCTGATGGTGGAGGGCCGGACCAATCACGAACCGATGGCTGCCACCCGGCATCTAGGCGGAACCGACGTCGACTTCGGTGCTCTCACAGAAGGTTTGACACGCATCATCACCGACGCCGGCGGGCAAGTGCTGCTGGAGCACGAGGTGCGCTCGCTGCGCCGGCCTTCGGATGGCCCATGGGTCGTCGCTGGATGCACAGGTAGTGACAGGTTCGAGCTCCGTGTGGCAGGTCCCCGATAGCCGGTCCAGGCAGTTCTAGAGCCAGTTTCTTCTAGCTGTCGGTCAGTCGATCTCGCAGCCCACAGGGTGGTGCTGGTG
>NZ_JBHXVK010000030.1:0-19168 GCF_042672305.1 Gordonia sp. NPDC127522 | reverse complement strand
CTCCCAGAGGAGCGCCCGGAGCTTGCGGAGGGCGACCAACCCCGCTCCCAGAGGAGCGCCCGCAGCTTGCGGAGGGCGACCAACCCCGCTCCCAGAGGAGCGCCCGCAGCTTGCGGAGGGCGATTAACCCCGCTCCCTGAGGAGCGCCCGGAGCTTGCGGAGGGCGCGTCACGAAGGGTCTTCGCAACCCCACTCACCAGGCCCCTTCGTGACGGCCTCCGCAAGCTCCGGCCTCCTCAGGGAGCAATGATTGGGCTCGCGCCGAGCACAACGGGTTCTTTCGTAGTCCACGACGGACTGCAGGCCGCAGATACTGAGGTGCGAGGAGCGCAAGCGACGAGCCTCGAAGGGTCCTGCTGGTCGGGCGGTCATCACAGTGCGTTGTTCATGCGTACTTCGTGACAATCCCAGCCGGGGTCGTGACGGGTGGCCCCGTCGAGTTCGAATCCGTGTTTGCGATAGAACGCGACCGCCCGCGCGTTGTCGCGTGCAACCCACAGGTAGGCCGGGATATCCGTTCCGCCGAGCACTGAGGTCATCAGGTCCACCGCCACACCGGTGCCGTGATGGCGGGGAACGACGTTCAGAGACCACAATTCGGTCGGTGCCGGGGAGTCGTGGTCGCGAGCCGGGCCGCCTGTTGCGAAACCGACCATCTCCTGCGTGTCGAGTGAGGTCGCGCACCGGATGCGGATGCCGCGCCCAGCATGGCCTGCGAGGTCTCCGACAGTCTGTCGCCAGCGTGAGGCCGACTCCGCAGGAGTGAGCGCATCGAGCCGGTCCTGAGCCACCATTCCCGCATACGTGGCCTTCCAGATGGCGGTGTGCAGGCTCGAGATCTGATCGATGTCGCCTGCAACCACCGGCCGAATCTCATAGCTACCCACAGACACCGGGTCTACCAGACCTCGACCTCAGTGCGAGCGACGTCGGTGAACCCGCGCAGATCTGCGTCCTCGCCTCGGCTGTCTCACCGCCGTGGCACCATGTCGGTTGATGAACGACGGGCAAGGTGAGAGTGGATCGTCGCGATCCGTCTCAGGGGTAACCCCTGGGTGCACGTCACAGCTGGTCCCTGCGTCCGACGCCGGCGCGCACGCTGCACGTGCCACACGGCGCCGCTACACAGTTCTGGTCACCCCATCCGTCGTTCATCACCACGACAGCCCACGACGCGACACGGCGCCGTGACCGAACCGTTCCTGCAACCGCATGAGGCAGCGGAAGTCGCTGCGGCCTTCTCGCGCACGTATACCGCCTGGACGTGGCCGGAGATCCTGGCGGCGGTGACAGCGGTCCTGCCTGCTGAGGTCACCTCCGAAGTGGCCGCCGGCATCATCGAACTCTCGCCTCACGAACCGCGACATCCCGCGACCGTGATGATCCAGGCCCTCGCGCCGTGGACCCACCCGGCACCCCTCGCCGCTCAACCCGTCGTACTGCACGAACCACGTTCCGCGGGAACGGTGTCCGACGCTCTGCCCGATCTCTACGATGTCGAGCAGTTCGCGCACTGGCTCGACTTCACCGTGCCCGAGCTCGAATGGTTCGCCGACCGCGGCCAATGGCTACGAACGGCGCGCGCGCCGTTGCGTCACTACCGGGTCTGGCGGCGGGAGAAGCGGGACGGGGTCCGGGTCATCGAAGCTCCGAAACCTCGTATGCGCGAGACGCAACGTCGCCTGCTCAGACGATTGGTCGAGCGCATTCCGGCCCATCCCGCGGCGCGCGGTTTCATACCCGGGTCGTCACCGGCTGCTTTCGCCTGGCCGCACACGGACCGTCCCGTGGTCCTGCGCGTCGACCTCCGGCATTGCTTCGAGACGATCACCGTGCCGCGCGTTCGAGCAGTGTTCCGGCAAGCCGGCTACCCGCCGCACATCGCCCGCCTGCTCGCCGAATTGTGCACCACGGCAACGCCTGTGGATGAACTCCGCGGTATCGATCACACGCACGCAGCACTTCTCCGGGAACGACACCTGCCGCAGGGTGCGCCGACCTCGCCGCATCTGGCGAATCTCGTGATGCGGCCGCTCGATCGGCGGCTCGACGGGTACGCCCGCCGCCACGGTCTCCGCTACACCCGCTACGGCGACGACCTCGCGCTCTCAGGCGACGCGATGAACGCCGACCGCGCGCTGTGGACCGTGCTCCGCATCGTCGAGGACGAGCGATTCACCGTGCACCCGGAGAAGGTCCGGATCATGCACAGCCATCAGCGCCAGCATCTCGCCGGTCTCGTCGTCAACGACCGTCCACAGGTCGCCAGATCCGACTACGACAATCTGCGGGCCCTGCTCCACAACGCTCGCAGGCACGGGGCGTCGTCGCAGAATCACGACGAGCACCCGGACTTCCGCGCACACGTCTACGGTCTCATCGCGTGGGTGGGTGCGACGGGGGAGACGCGTCGACGCCGGTTGCTGAACATGGCCCGCACGGTCGACTGGGACAGCTGAGAACCTCTGAAGACGGACCAAACGACCGAACGATCCCGAACCTCACACCGGCTGCGGTTCGCTGTGAGACCACTGTTACCTCGGCCTTCCCCGCAGCGCGCCCAGTCGCAATGCCGGTGCACCAAGGTCCCTGCATGGACAAACAACTGCTCGAACGCAGCCTGGCACTCGTCGATCTTCCCGACGCGGGCCTCACCGTTCGCTTCTACGAGATCCTGTTCGACCGCTATCCCACCGTTCGCGCCATGTTCGGCCGCGACACCCGGGCCCAGGCCGAGATGTTGCGCAGCGCCGTCGCCTCGGTCGTGGAGCATCTCGACGACGCCGAGTGGCTGACGACGACTCTGCACGCGTTGGGGCGGCGACACGCCGGTCTCGGCGTCACCAGACCGATGTACACGGCGGTCGCGGAATGCATGATCGCCGCGATGAGCGAGATCGGCGGGGACTCGTGGACTCCGGCGATGACGCTGGCCTGGGACCGCGCGCTCGGCGCGGTCGCGACGATCATGCTCGACGGCTATCCGGACGACGGCGCGCTCGACATCATGCCGGCCGATCGACGCAAACCCGGAGCCGCCTGACCCGCCCTTCGCCCGATCCCGGCGACGCCCGATCACTTCGACTCGCCACGGGCCCATCGACCGACCCACCGGAGAACGCGCGACCACCCTTCGACTGTCCGACGACCGACGAGTCCCCGTGAGATCCGCGCCGCCCGACTCCACGGCCACGGCCCGGCCACCCTGAATCGCACGCCCTCCGCGATACGATCCCGCTCGGAAGTGAGGGCTCGTGACTGCTGCAAACCCGCGACGTGCGCTGGATCGATACCTGGGATCAGCCCGGGCCCGGTGGGCGACACTCGCCGTCTTCCTCATCAGTTCGGCGGTCGCGATCGTCGTGCTGCCGAACCAACCGCCGGCCCCGTATCGCATCGACTTCGACGTCTACCGCATGGGCGGACAGGTCCTGCTCGACGGCGGCGACCTGTACGGCATCCTGCCCCGACTCGCGGAAGGCTCGTACCTCCCGTTCACATATCCACCGCTTGCCGCAGCGCTGTTCTCGATCTTCACGGTCGTCCCACTCGGCCTCGGTCAGGCCCTGTTCACCGCGATCTCCATCGGCTGCCTGCTGGTGGTGTGCCGCATCGTCCTGTCCTGCCTCGTCGAGCGGCCTGCTCACCAGTTGTGGTGGCTCGCAACGGCCGCCGCGACGGTCGGCCTCTGGCTCGAACCCGTCCGCGACACCCTCAACTTCGGACAGATCAACATCGTGCTGATGACGCTCGTCGTCGTCGACGTCCTACTCGGCCGCGGCAAGTGGTGGAACGGGCTGCTCATCGGACTCGCCATCTCGATCAAGCTCACCCCCGCGGTGTTCCTGCTGTTCTTCTTCGTCCGCCGGGACTGGCGCGCACTCGGCGTGGCCGCGGCGTCAGCGGTCGCCTACGCCGCCCTCGGCCATCTCCTGAGGCCGAACGACTCGCGCACCTACTGGACATCGACCCTCTTCGACACCGACCGCATCGGGAGTCCGCACTTCGCGAACAACCAATCGATCAAGGGTGAGCTCGGCAGGCTCGGCATCGAGTCCGACGTCGCGTGGTTCCTCGTCTCGCTGATCGTCGGCCTGTTCATCGCCTGGGTCGCGTGGCGTCTGTTGTCGGTTGCACCGGCGGGTCCACAACCGTCCGGCCCGCACGATGTCGCGGCACTGATGGCAGTCGCGTTCGCCGCTCTGTACTGCTCGCCGGTCGCGTGGGACCACAGCTGGGTGTGGGTGGTCCCGTTGCTGATCCTGCTGACCTACCTCGCGACCAGGCCCGCGGCGTCGGCGATGTGGTGGTGGCTCGTCGGTTCCGGGCTCGTCATCTACGCCGTCGCGCCGCATCAGCGAATCCCGCAGCGGTACGACGCCGAGTTGTCCTGGGTCTGGTGGCAGCATCTCGTCGGGTCGTCGTACCTGCTCTGGGGTCTGGCGGTGCTGGTCGCGCTGGGGGTCTCGGCGCCCCGCGTGCTGACGTCCCGACGGTCGGCCGACACGCTCGCACAACCTGCGTGAACACCCCGTCTGCACACCCCCCTTGAAACAGACGATAAAATCCGTTCCAATGGTGCATAGTGATGTAACGCACATCGGAACAACGGGGAGTGGCAGGTTCATGACGAGTCGGAAAAAGCAGATCCAGAGCGTGCTGGCGAAGGCGAGCAGCATGTACCCGAGCTCGGAGCGTCCGCTGGCCGAGCCGCCCGCCGGATCCGATCTCAAGCCGGTGATGGGTGACCCAGGGGTTCCGTGGCTCGGCAACACCCTCGAAGCGCTCGTGGATCCGCTCAAGTCGGCCATGGAGCGGTTCGAGCGGTACGGACAGGTCTCCTGGTCGGGTGCGCTGGGCATGAACATGGTCACCCTCGTCGGTCCGGACGCGATCGAAGCGGTGTGGATGAACCGCAAGAAGGCGTTCTCGAGCGAACTCGGCTGGGAACCGATGATCGGCCCGTTCTTCCGCCGGGGCGTGATGCTGATGGACTTCGACGAGCACATGCAGCACCGCCGCATCATGCAGCAGGCGTTCAGCCGGCCCCGCCTCACCGGCTACCTCGACATCATGACCCCGCACATCGAGAAGACCCTCGCCAACTGGGAGGTGGGCAACGGCTTCAAGATGTACTCCCGCACCAAGGACCTCACCCTGTCGCTGGCGACCGAGGTGTTCATGGGTGCCCACGTCAGCGAGTCCGAGGCCCACCGACTGGAGCACGCCTTCGAGGCGGCGGTTCGCGGTGGTCAGGCGATCGTGCGCAAAGACGTCGGCAACTGGACCTGGGCCAAGGGGCTCCGGGGTCGCGAGGTGCTGCAGGAGTACTTCCGCTCGGAGATCCCGCTGCGTCGCGGCAACGACGCCGACGACCTGTTCAGCGTGCTCTGCAACGCCGAGAGCGACGAGGGCGAGACGTTCTCCGACGAGGACATCGTCAACCACATGATCTTCGTGATGATGGCTGCGCACGACACCAGCACCATCGCGCTGTCGATGATGACCTACTTCCTCGGCAGGCACCCCGAGTGGCAGCAGCGCCTGCGCGAGGAGTCCCTGGCCCTCGGCAAGCCGACGATCGACTACGACGACGTCGACAAGCTCCCCAGCATGGAGCTGGCCTTCAAGGAGACGCTGCGCCTCAACGCCCCGGTCGGGATGCTCTTCCGCATGGCGATCGAGGACACCGAGGTCTGCGGCCACTACATCCCGAAGGGCACGCTGCTCGGCATCCACCCGTGGGCGACGATGCTGCGCAAGGAATGGTGGCCCAACCCGACCCACTTCGACCCCGAACGCTTCTCGCCGGAACGCCGCGAGGACAAGGTCCACCGCTTCGCGTGGGCACCGTTCGGCGGCGGCGCCCACAAGTGCATCGGTCTGTATTTCGGTGGTATGGAAGTGAAGTCGATCCTGCACCAGATGCTGCTGCGTTTCGAGTGGGACGTCCCGGCCGGCTACCGCCCGGAACTCACCTACGGCACCGGTCCGACCCCCGCCGACGGCCTCCCGATCAACCTGCGGCACCGCAAGATCTGACGATTCCTCACACCCGAGGAGCGAGCCGCTTCACCGCTCCCCGGGGGCGAGTAGCGCAAGCACCAGGCCACGCTCCACTGGGTGCGAGTAGCGCAAGTACCAGCCCACCGCCCCCGGGGTGCGAGTAGCGCAAGTACCAACCCACCGCCCCCGGGGTGCGAGCAGCGCAAGCACCAACCCACCGCTTCCCGGGGTGCGAGCAGCGCAAGCACCAACCCACCGCCCCCGGGGTGCGAGCAGCGCAAGCACCAACCCACCGCCCCCGGGGTGCGAGCAGCGCAAGCACCAACCCACCGCCCCCGGGGTGCGAGTAGCGATAGCGACGAGCCACGAAGGGTCCCAGTCGATCTCACGGCTGGGACCTTCGTGGTTCGCTGCTCATGCAACTCAAGGTCAGGGGTAGGCAGGCGCAAAAAATCTCGTCTCCCTGAGCACGATCGAAGGGAAATATGCCCTTCGATCACGCTGAGAGGGACGCGTTTGGCACGCCAGAGGTCCAACTGTATGCAACCGCAGACCCAAGGGGTGAAGAGCGATCCGACGACCTCAGCAACTGCCCCTCCCCGCTGATTCAGCCGGCACCGAGCGAGGCGAGAAGTCCACCCCCGCTCATTGAGCCGGCACCGAGCGAAGCCGCCGGGCCGAGCAAGCGACGAAGGAGCGCGTCGAGGTCGAGGAGCCGTGTCGAAATCACCTGGTGACCCGAAGTCACCAAGTGATTCCGCACCACAACCTCCTACGACGCCCCGAGAATGCTGATCTCGAAGACGAGGGTGTCGCCGACCTCGATTCCGGCGCTCGGTTCGCCCTGCGCGTAGCCATCGGCTGAAGTCATCGCGACGCCCACCTTCGATCCGACCTTTTGCCCCGCGATGGCCTTGCTGAAGCCGGGGATCACTCGGTCGAGTTCAAAGGTCAAGGGGGAGCCGTTCGCGTAGGCGCTGTCGAAGGTCTCGCCGGTGCGGCCGTTCACGCCGACATAGCAGACCGACACCGACGCGGTGTCCGGCACGACGGCGCCGTCACCCTCGACGAGCGTCTTGACCTGGGTCTCGTCGACGCTGAACGGGTTCTCGACCGTGATGTCAGGGGCCTCGGTCGCGGTGGACGCGACCATCTGCAATCCACCGGTGGTGCCCTTCTCGGTCCACTGCGGTGTGGCGTCGGCATTCGCGGGTGCGGTCGGGCAGCTCTCCGCTCCCGCTGCCGGGGTCTCGGCGCCACCGGTCGCCGCGGTCGCCGTGGGTTCGGTTGTGCCCGAACCGGAATCGGAGTCGGAGCTGCAACCGGCGACAGCCAGGACGAGAGCGGTGCCGAGGGCGAGGATCACGTTCTTGATGTTCACCCTCGGAACGCTACCCGAGGGGCGACCCGTCACCGAGAGCCCCGACCGGCCAGAACACGTGCGGCGCGCTCGAGATCGGCCCGCACCGCGTGCGCCGCCGGCCATCGCGTCGCGGTCAGCACCAGCCCGCCGATCGCGGGCACCGTCAGCACCAGCCCGCCGATCGCGGGCACCGTCAGCACCGCCTCGGCATGAACGTCGGTAGTCCCGGACCGATCGACAAACGTCAACGTCAGGACCGCGTCAACGGACCGCCACCGTCCGATCTCCTGCCACCGTCGACGAGACTCGCAGGCGGTCACCTCCATCCGCGGCGACACCCCGGGTACGACGGTGACGTCGGTCCAGCTGGTGCCGACGTCACCCGCCCGGTCACCGATCGGGCGCAGGTCGTCGATGCGGCGCAGGCTCGACTGCCATTCCGGTCGATTCGCCGGGTGGGCGAGGTAGTCGAAGGTGACCTCGATCGGGGCGTCGAACGAGACCACCGTGTCGATGAGGGTGACGCGGGCGGGGGAGAGCATCAGCGGATGAGTTCCGCGAGTTGCTCGACCTCGGCGACGCTGCCCGGCGACACGAGCATCATCGTCACCCCGCACGACTCCCAGACCTTGATCTGTTCACGCACGTGGTCCAGATCGCCGACGATCGCCGAGTCGTCCACCACGGCGTCGGGGATGATTTGCGCCGCTTCGTCTTTGCGATTGCTTCGGAAGAGTGCGGTCACCTCGTCGACGACGTCGGCGTACCCCATCCGGCGGTAGACCTCGGCGTGGAAGTTGGTGTCCTCACTGCCCATTCCGCCCATGTACAGCGCCAGGAACGGTTTGATCGCGGCGTAGGTGCCCTCGCGGTCATCGGTGACGACGATCTGGGCGGTCGCGCAGATCTCGAAGTCCTCACGACTGCGTCGCGCACCCGGGCGGGCGAATCCCTCGTCGAGCCACTCGTTGTACGTGTCGGCCATACGCGGCGTGTAGAACAGCGGCAGCCACCCGTCGGCGATCTCGGCGGCGAGCGCGACGTTCTTCGGCCCCTCGGCGCCGAGCATGACGGGGATGTCGCTGCGCAGCGGGTGCGTGATCGGCTTGAGCGTCTTGCCCAGTCCCGATGCGCCCACCCCGTCGAACGGCAGTGGATAGTGGGGGCCGGCGCTGCTGACCGGCGCCTCGCGCGCCCACACCTGACGCATGACGTCGATGTACTCGCGGGTCCGGGCCAGCGGCTTGGCGAACTTCTGCCCGTACCAGCCTTCGACGACCTGCGGCCCCGACACACCGAGCCCGACGATGTGCCGACCGCCGGACAGGTGGTCGAGGGTCAGCGCGGCCATCGCGCAGGCGGTGGGGGTGCGGGCCGAGAGCTGCAGCACCGAGGTCCCGAGCCGGACACGTTCCGTCGACGACCCGAGCCAGGCCAGCGGGGTGTAGGCGTCGGATCCCCAGGCCTCGGCGGTGAAGATGCTGTCGAAGCCGGACGCCTCGGCCGCGGCGACGATCTCGGCGTGGTGGGTCGGCGGTTGCGCGCCCCAGTAGCCCAGTTGCAGACCGAGTTTCACCGGCTGACCCCCTCGGACTCCGCAGGGTTCTCTGACTCCGCGGCGGCCTCGGCGGCGATCTGATCGAACTGTGCCCCCATCGCCGCGGCGACGGCCTGCGCACCCGACAGCGGCCGGACCATGACCATGAGGTCGTCGATCTTGCCGTCGTCGTTGACGTGGATGAAGTCGCAGCCGGTGATCTTCTTGCCGCCGACCACGGCCTCGAAGACGAGCGCCGAGTCGTGTCCGCCGGCGTCGTTGATCTCTCGGATGTAGCGGAAGTCCTCGAAGACCCGCAGCACGCCCCGCAGGATCGCCGACGTGATGGCCTTGCCCGGATACGGCTTGAATGCGACCGGACTGGTGAAGACCACATCGTCGGCGAGCAGGGCCCTCATCGCCTGCTCGTCACGCGCCTCGACGGCCTCTCGGAACTGCTTCATGCGTCGACCTCCCTGTCGATGATCCTGCGTCGACGCTAGTGGATGCCGGGCCGGTTGCGGACGGAAGGCGAGGAGCCAGCAGGACGACCAGCGCCGCCGCCAGCATTGCGATACCCACCCAACCGATCGCGGTGATGGATTCGGAGAGCACTCCGACGGCCAGCGCGGTCGCGACGGCGGGCTCGATCAGGGTGATGGTGGTGGCGGTCGAGCTGTCGATCCGACCGAGTCCACGACTGAACAGCACGTACCCGAGGAACTGCGGGACAAGGACAAGGTAGGCGAGAACGCCGAGGGTCTCGGGGTGCGCGACCACGGCCGGAACCCCGACCGCGACGACCGGCAGCAGAAACAGTCCGCCCAGTCCCATCACTGTCCCGGCCGCGGCGCCGCGCGGCACCGACCTGTTCATGAGCCGACGCATCGCCCACGACAACCCGGCGTAAGTGATACCCGCGAGCAGGCCGAGACCGACACCGAGCGCCGACGACGAACTCCCGCCGAGTGCGTCCTCATGCGACGACTCGCTCCGCGACACGGCCAACGCCGCACTACCGACGATGCCGAGCGCGCACGCGATGGTCCACCGCAGGGTGAGCCTCCGCCCGTCGGCCACGCGCTCGATGACCGCCGACACCAGCGGTGCCGACGCCAACGACACGACGGTCCCGAGCGCGACGCCGCCCACGCGCATGGACCCGAAGAAGCAGAGCGGGTAGATCATCACGCAGATCCCGCCCAGAAGAGCGACCCGCCACTGTGCCGTCACCGACGACCACGCGGCTCGAATCCCGCGGGCGTTGACCGTGGCTTGCAACAGGCCGCCACCGCACATGGCCACGGCGCCGATGGTCACGGCACTCAGTTCGGGCGCCATCGCCGCGGCGGTACCCGAGGTGCCCCACAGGATCGCGGTGAGGGCGACCGCCAGCATCCCGATGCGTTCGGTCCGACGGGACTCGCTCATCCGTGGGCGCCGACCGGCGACGCCGGATGGGGGTGTTTCGCATAGAACTCGAGGTGCCGACGTGCCGCGTCGTCCCACGTGAGAGATGCGGCCAGGCGTCGGCCCGATGCGATGCGGTCGGGGTCTGGGACGAGGGAGGCGTCGAGGGAGTCGGCCAGTTGGGCGACGGTCGAGGCGTAGGAGACGGTCGTACCGAAGACCTCGCGCAGGATGGGGAGGTCGCGCGCGACGACGGGACGGCCCGCGGCGAGGGCTTCCATCGCGGCCAGGCCGAAGCCCTCCTTCACCGATGGGAACGCGAACACCTGGCAGGCGGCGACCAGTGCCGGCAGGTCGTCGTCCGGCACGTTGCCCAGCACGACCGGTTCGACGTCGAGTTCGGCTCGCCGACGGTCGAAGTCGGCACGGTAGTCGCGGTAGTCGAACAGGGTCTCGCCGCCCGCGAAAACCAGCTGCAGTCGCGGGTGACGTTCGCGCAGTACGGCATATGCCTGCAGGAGGTCGATGCTGCCCTTGCGCGGTTCGATCCCGCCGACGGCGAGCACGTAGTCGCCCAGCTGATCCGACCAGCGTCGTCGTGCCTCGAGGGCCTTGGGGGAGTCCGACGCCGCGTCGACGAAGCGTTCGTACGCAACCCCATTCGGGATCACCGTCGGATGCAAGTCCCAGCCCTGCTCGACCTCGTCGGCCACCGCACGGGATACGCAGATGCGGGCGTAGGGGTTGACGACGGCCTTTTCGTGACAGTCGACGAGGATCGGCGTCGTGAACTGGTCGAGATGGTGGATCGTGCGGATGCACGTCCCGACGGCGTTGGCGCTGATGCAGTCCTGGGCGTGCACGATGTCGAAGTCGGCGGGGTCGAAGGCGGCCCGCAGGGTGTCGATGGACCGCACGATGCGTTGGGTGATCGTCTCGTTCTCCCGGTCGGGGAACGGGACGAGCCGCACCCGCACAGCCGGATCCACAGCGCGGAAGAAGCCCGCGTCGCCACCGCGGGCGAGCGACCACACCGTGACGTCGGCGCCGAGCCGCGCCATCGCCTCGGCCAGGTTCAATGTATGGACGACGCCGCCACGGGGTTTCGTCGAATAGGTCAGGAGAGCGATGCGGAGAGTCTGCGTACGGCTCATCGCTGGTCCGCCGGCGTCGTCGACCGGTAGGTGTCCGGTCGGAGTTCCGCGAGGTGACTCAGGACTCGCCGCGCCCGGTCGACTTCGGCATCGACATCGACAGTCACCGTGGCCATTCCGCCTTTCGATCGGGTGGTCGCCAGAATGTCGCCGCCGGGCCCGACGACCTTGGCCTGTCCGAGGAAGCGCAGCGACCCCATGACCCCGGTCTGGTTCGACGACACGACGAACACCTGGTTCTCCGCGGCGCGGGCGCAGTCGTAGAGGTCGAACAGCCGGGACTGGCGGTCGGCAGGCAGGCGCGCGGCACGGTCGGTGACGCTGGCGGGCCACGCCGACAACGCCGCGATGATCCGCGCGCCGTCGAGCGCGAGCGTGCGCGCCGACTCCGGGAACGTCTTGTCGTAGTCGATCAGCATGCCCAGACGGCCGACGGGGGTGTCGAAGGAACCGAACTGATCGCCCGCGGCGTAGGCGAGCGCCTCGCCGGCGGGTTGATGGACCTTGCGGTGTGTGCCCAGGACACCGTCTCCGGTAACACAGACGGCGGTGTTGAACCGCTGGTCGTCGACCGCTTCGGTGTACCCGATGCACACGGTCATGTCACCGGCGGCGGCCGCGATCGCCGCGAGTTCGGGACCGTCCGGTTGCAGCGCCGGCGGCAGTTCGGCCGGGTCGGGTTGTCGAAGATCGCCGAGGTAACCGCCCAGTGAGGCATCGGGGAAGACGAGAAGGTCGACGCCGTCGCGCGCCGCGGATTCGACGATGCCGACCGCTTTGGCGACACCGCGTTCCACGTCGCGTCCGAAGTGCGCGGCGAGGGCACCGAGGGTGACCGTCCTCATGGGCGAAGGGTACCGGTCGGATCCGTCGGCCGGTCGGGTCGCCGGGGAATCATGCGACGCCCAGTCCGGTGACCGTCGACGCGACGGCGACAGTCGTCTCGCCGTCGGGCCACCGCAATCTCACGCCTGGTTCCGCGGTCAGCCGGCCGCACTCCGCGGTCATCACCGGAGCAGGACTGGGGACAGTGCTTCGGGTGCCGGCGCGGTCGGTGCTCAGCATCGCGTAGCCCGGGAAGCAGGTGAGCCAAGCGCCCATCGACGCGTCGCCGGGTCGCGGCACCGCCGTCACGTCCACCTCTGCACCGGTTCCCGACGCTTCGGCGAGCATGCCGAGCGTGCCGACGATCCCGGCCATGCTGACGTCCTTGGCCGACGCGGGACGCACCGTTGCGAGGTGGGATGTCATGGCGCACAGTTCGTCGCTGCTGCGCGAACTCGTCGAGTCCCACTGGCGGTCGTGATATCCGGGTCGCCACGAGCCGCCGAGGTCGGCGTGGAGGGTGACGGTGTCGCCGACCCGGCCACCGCCGGCGGGCAGGGGACTGGGCGTCGTGCCCAGTGCGGTCACCGACAGCGCCGACGGCACACCGACCTGCGTGTGACCGCCGAGCACGGGTGTGCGCCATGCAGCTGCGGCCGAGCTGATCCCGCGGATGATGCGGGTGAGATGCGATGTCGTGGGCGCGCCGACGGCGTCGAGGAGACCGAGCGGCCGAGCCCCCATCGCACTGAGGTCGTTGAGGTTGACGAGCACCGAACACCAACCGGCCCATTCGGGATCGCGTTCGATCATCGACGGAATGATGGCGTCGCAGGCCGCGATCACATCGGTGCCCGGCACCGGAACGCCGTCGTCGCCGCGGAATCCGGCAGCACCGAGACCGCCCGGTTGGTCTGCGAACGGCGCGAGTGCCTCGGCGAGAACCGCTTTCGTCCCGTCGACTGTACGTTGAATTCGGTTGAGTGGGTATCGCATCTCCCGGTGGGACCTGCCTGCGATCTGCGGACCGGGTCCGTGGTCCAGCCAGCCGAGCCGGGCGAACAGCGGTGCGTAGCGATCCTGGACGGTCGCGTCGAACCGCAGCGCACCCAGCTGTTCGACGTGGGCGCACGCGGCTCGGACGAGTGCGGCGCCCATCCCGGCCGCGAGTCCCGGATCGGCGACGACGAGCCGTGAGCCGAACCACCATCCGATGCCAGCGTGTGTCGATCCCGCCCACGGAGTGGGTGCAATGCGCACTCCACCCGCGATTTTCCCGTCCGGCAGGGTCGCGACGAGGACGGTGGTGCGCGGGTCGTTGTCGATGTCGTCGAGGTCGGTGCGGTCGAAAAGCGCCTGCCGCTCGACGAATTCGCGGTGTCGCAGCACGCGATACGCCGCATGCTCCCGCGGGCTGTCCGCGACGGTGATCAGGAACTCCGACCGCGGCGTCGTGCGGGGCACCCCCGACAGGATCGACAGCTCGCCCCGTGACAACACGTCAGCCTCCGACCGTCGGCAGGACGCTACAGGCACCGCACGCCGCGCAACCCGCACGCTGCTCCGATCCGGACATCCCGATGAAGCTCAGATGACCGGCCACCTCGCGGGTGATCTTCTCGACGATCGTGGGGTCGGGTGCCGGGGCGTTGTCGACGTCGACCGCGAGAGTCCCCGCGTGACGCCGGAACGGCACGATGAAGGGGTACACGCCCATGTCGGCGAGTTCCTTGGCGCCGGCGATCATCTCGTCGGTGTCCTCGCCGAGTCCGACGAGCAGGTAGGTCGACACCTGGTTACGGCCGAACACGCGGACCGCCTCGGCCCACGCCGCCCGGTACTCCGACATCGGTACCGTCGACTTGCCGGGCATCCAGCGGCGGCGAACGTCGTCGTCGAGGGATTCGACGTGGATGCCGATGGCGTCCGCACCGGCGTCGCGGAGTTCGGTCAGCACGGCGAGATCGGCGGGCGGTTCGCACTGGACCTGGATCGGCAGTTCGGGCACCGCCGCTTTGACCGCCCGGACGCACCGGGCGAGATGACGAGCTCCGCGGTCGCGTCCACCGCTGGTGCCGGTGGTCATGACCATGTTGGTCACGCCGTCGAGATCGACGGCCGCACGGGCGACTTCGGCGAGTTGCTCGGGCTTCTTCACCGCGATCGTCGAGCCGGACTTCAGCGACTCCTCGATCGAACAGAATCGGCACCGCTGGTCTTCGGCGTAGCGGATGCAGGTCTGCAGGACTGTCGTCGCCAACACGTTGCGTCCGTGCAGGCGGGCGATCTTCTCGTAGCTCACCCCGTCCGCGGTCTGCAGGTCGTAGAACCGGGGCCGCCCGATCGCACTGACCTCGACGCCGATGTCGACGCCGTCGTACAGCACACGATCACCGTCGAAGACGAACGGACTCTGCGGGTTCCGCGGGATCGCGGCATGCAGGCCGTCGACCATGAGATGCCCGTCGTCGCTGGGCCCCGCCCCGCCGGTGCGCTGCACCGGCGGCTCCCCGCGAATACCGAGCAACGCCAGGTCGACTCGTGTGGATACCGTCATAGGTACTCCTCAAATCTGTTGAAAGAATGCCTGTCCCGGACGTGCGACCCCACCGCTCCCTGAGGTGCGAGGAGCGCAAGCGACGACCATTTTCTGCTCCCTGAGGTGCGAGGGGCGATAGCGACGAGCCTCGAAGGGTCCGGCGACCCGACCCCGCTGGTTGGGCGGAAACCCGCCCCCGCCGGATGACCCGAAGCTCAACCCCCGCTGGTTGAGCCGACCCCGAGCGAAGCGAGGCGTCGTGTCGAAGCCACCCGGTGACCCGACCCCGCTGACCCGACACCCGACCCCCCGCTGGTTGAGCCGACTCCGAGCGAAGCGAGGCGTCGTGTCGAAGCCACCTGGTGACCCGACCTCGACAACCCAACCCCCACGCTCACAGGAATCCGATACCTACTGCGCAGCAACTAGATTTGCGCTACGACTTCGAACCGCACCGACAACATGCTCCGCCACAAACCGTGCGTCGCGATCGATACCAAGGAACCGTCCGGACCCCCAGGTGTGCATCCACGGCAACCCGACAAAGCTGAGCCCGGGAACCTCGGTGATCCCGCGCGTCTGCATGGGCCGGCCACCGCCGTCGAAGGCGCTGGCCTCGATCCACCGGTAGTCGGGCCGGTAGCCGATGGCCCAGATAATGGAGGTGACGCCTTCGGCGGCGAGGTCGAGTTCGGTCGGATCGACCTCGGGAGCCCACACCGGCTCGTACCGCGATGCCTCCGGCGCATCGATGCCGTGCTTGTCGATGTGTCGGTCGATGTCGCCGCAGATGGAGTTGTACACGGCGTCGGCCCGGTCGAGCGCGGCCGTGAGCGTCGGCGCGAACCGCAGCGTCGAGTCCTTGCCGTCACTGAGCACGCCGTACAGCTTCATTCCCTCGGTCGCGAATCGTCGGAGGTCGATGTCGCGGCCGCCGTCGCGACCGGTGACGTAGTGATTCGTCTTCTCCTGCGCAGCCCGTCCGCCGGGGTACTCCTGGGTCGGCGTGTCGTAGAGACCCATGTCCGACAGCCAGGTCATGCAGTCCCGGCCGCGATAGAACCGAGCGACCCGCGGCGCGTTGCCGATCGCGAGGTGCACCTGCCGGCCTGCGAGGTGCAGGTCCTCGGCGATCTGCGTGCCCGACTGTCCCGACCCGACGACCAGCACAGCACCGTCGGGAAGTTGTTCCGGGTTGAAGTACTCCTCGGAGTGCACCTGGTGCACGGCCGGATCCAACGACGATGCGAACGGCGGCACCACCGGCAGGGGATATCCGCCGGTCGCGATGACGGCCTGGTCGCAGGTGAGCGACTGCGTGCCGTCGGGGCCGTCGAGAGTCAGCTCGAACCGGTCACCGGAGAGACGTTGCAGACGAGTGACTTTCGTGTGTTCGACGAGAGGTGGTTCGAAGGTCTTCAACCACCCGTGCAACCACCCCACGACCTCGTCGCGCGTCATGAATCCGTCCGGGTCCGGGCCGTCGTACGTGTAACCGGGCAATTTGCAATGCCAGTTGGGCGTCACCAGCGTGAAGTTGTCCCACCGCTTGTCGGCCCACGCATGAACCGCGGTGTCGGCCTCGATGACGAGGTGTTCGACGCCGGCCTGCCGGAGGTACCAGCTGACCGAGAGGCCGGCTTGTCCGCCGCCGATGACGACGACCGGCACGTGTGCGTTCATGACAACTCCTCGCTGCTGGTTGAGGCGCTACCACCGCTGGTTGAGCCGGGCCGGAGCGAAGCGACGCCCCGAGTCGAAGCCACCCCCGCAACCGGCAACGGCGGGTACATCGACACCACCTCGACCTCAGCCGAATCCGAATGCCGCGCAGCGTCGATGGCGATCTCCTCCGCCGACGCCGCGGCCGATGTGCAGGCGAATCCGTACTTGGCGCGGACCCGCGCGCTGGCCTCGTCGAGTGCGGTGGTGGCCCGCGACCGGAAGTCGTCGACGCGATACTTGCCGGGCGCGAGGTGGTCGTGCAGTACGAGGCTGGGGGAGTAGTAACGGCGGAACAGGCCGTCGGGCCAGCGCACCTGGACGGTCATCTCAGGCATGGGCGAGGTCCCGCCACGCGAAGTCAGCGCCTGCGTCGGAGTCCGTCTCGACGAGCAACCCGTACACCTCGGGACGACGGTCCCTCAGGTGGAACATCCCGGCCCGCATGGCGGTGAAGCTCTCCGCGATATCCACGTCGGCGACGGCCAGACCGCTGCCAAGAAGCGTTGTGTCGAGGATGTTCCCGCCGGGGTCGACGATCTTGGCGTTGCCCACGTAGCGCAGCGATCCGAAGGTGCCGCTCTGGTTGGCCGCGACCCAGAACACCTGATTCTCCAGAGCACGCGCGGTGTCGAAGAGGTTGAATCGGTAGGTCCACCGGTCGTCTTGCAGGTTCTCCGCGGTCGCGGTGCGCGCTGCCGGCCAGGCGGACAGGCTCGCGATGATCTCGGCACCCTTGAGCGCCATGATGCGGGCCGCCTCGGGAAAAGCCTTGTCGTAACAGATCTGGAGACCGATGCGGCCGACGGGAGTGTCGAAGACGTCGTACCCGGTGCCCGACGAGTAGGACATGTTCTCGCCCAGGGGCTGGTGGACCTTGCGGTAGCTGCCGTAGATGCGGGTCCCGTCGAGGACGGCGGCCGCGTTGTAGCGGGTCTCGCCGTCCTCGCCGAGCTCGCAGAATCCGATCGCCACCACCAGATCTCCGACGATGGACTGCACCCGAGCGATCTCGGGCCCGTCGAGGGAGATCGCCGGCGGCAACGACCGTGTGCTGTTCTTCTGGGTGTCGCCGTGGTTGCCCAGGGACGACAGGTATCCGCCGATCGCCGCCTCCGGGAACACCAGGAAGTCGACGCCCCGCGTTCGTGCCTCGGCGACGTACTGTTCGATGGTCGCGTAGTTCTGCTCGAGATCGCGGGTGAAGTTCGCCGCGACGGTTCCGATGGTGGTCATGTGCTTCCCAAAGTCGGTGGTGGTTGTACTGGTTGATCAACCCTGTTGGTTGAGCAGGCGAGGAGCGCAGCGACGAGCCGTGTCGAAACCACTCTCGCCCAACAATTCTGGACCGATCTCAGACCATGTAGGTCGAGTTGATGATGGCGCCCTTGCGTGCGTAATGGATGAGTGCGTCCTGGACGTCGAGCGGGTGCGCCGGGATGACGCCCTCGATCAGGTCCTCCTCGCGTCCGCCGTGCAGGGCGAGACCGAAGCGGCAGCAGAACACGGTGCCGCCCTCGGAGATGAAGGTCTCGAGCGAGTTGTTGATGTTCTGCTCGCCCGGGAATCCGGAGTCACCGGTCGTCGGGAATCCGCGTGTGGCAAGGCAATTGATGGCGCCGGGGCCGTAGAAGTACATGGCCGATTCGAAGCCCTTGCGCAGCGCACGGGTGGCCTGCAGGACGGCGACGAACGACACCGACGATTCGTGCGCGATGCCGTGCACGAGCGTGAAGTACGACTCGCCGTTCTCGGCCTGGTAGTCCGGAAAGATCTTGGTGCCGCCGTAGATGTTGGAGCCCTTGGGAAGTGAGGGGTGCGGGATCTCCGCCAGCGACGCGGCGATGTTCTCGGTGATGGTTTCGTCGAAAGAAGGCACAAGAACTCCTGGGATGGCGAGACGAGACAGTGTCTGATGGTCGGGCCGCATGGCGGCTCGACGTGCGAGGGTGGATCGGGCATCATTGCCCAGAGTGGTTCGACCGGAGATCCGGTCTCATCGAGTAGCTACTGCTTGCTACGACACACAGTTCACTCGCCATCGATTACCGAATGGTTTCCGGCGGAATAAAGAAAACCTGGATTCGCGTAACACGACCCTGGTCGGTCGACCGACTGGACGCCACGGACCCGGCACATGAAAAATCCGACGAACCGGTCGGGTCGGGGGTCTGACCGGTTCGTCGGACGAGATCCAGTGTATCCCTCCCGTGCAGGGACGGTCCATCGAGGTATCCGCAATTCTGTGACCTGTCGGATTGCAGATCCTTGATCGGCTCTTACTTCCTCATGTGAGAGCAACCACCACTCGATCCCTGAGATGCGGGGAGCGAAGGCGACCCCAGCTGATCCCGAAGAGCGCCGGGGAGGTTGCGGAGGGCCATTTACCCCTTGCTCCCTGAGGAGGCCCGGAGCTTCCGGAGGGCCATGCACCCCTTGCTCCCTGAGGAGGCCCGGAGCTTGCGGAGGGCTATGCGCCCCTTTGCTCCCTGAGGAGGCCCGGAGCTTGCGGAGGGCCGTCACGAAGACATCCCAGGGGTGCAAGGTGTCAAGCGGCGAGGTTGGTGCGGTGGTTCCAGGCGGTGTGTTCGTTGTAGAGGGTGCGGTGGGCC
>NZ_JBHXVK010000029.1:0-23457 GCF_042672305.1 Gordonia sp. NPDC127522 | reverse complement strand
GTTGCGCGGATCGCAACGAAACGCGACAACTGCGCCGCTTGATGATCAGGCCGGGTTCTCGCCCAGTACGGCCGACCAGGCCTCGGGCGAGTCGAGGGTGACGCCTCGCTCGGCCGCACGCGCTTCTGCCGCGCGCACGTCGGCCATCAACGCGAGCGCTCGGTCCCGGGCCTGCGCCTCGACGCTGTCGCCGCCGGCGACGACCGTCACGGTCAGGGTCTCCGCGGGGATGGTGTCGACGGGATAACCGGCCGCGGTGAGCCGTTCGAGGACCTTCTGCACCAGGGCGAGAGCGGGCTGGGTCGTGGCGACGCCGTCGAACACCGAGCCGCGGCGCTTCTCGGCCGCCTTGCGTTCCTCCCATTCCCGGATCTGGGTCTCCAGATCCGAATGGGCGCCGGAAAGCACACCGGGGGTCCGGCCGGTCACCTTCGACGTGAAACTCCGTGCGACGTCGTCGATGTCGAACGGCGCGTCCGGATCGTCGGCGGCGATCCGTGCGTGGAACAGCACCTGCAGCAGGAGGTCGCCGAGTTCTTCACGGAGCTCCACGGGGTCACCGGCCTCGATGGCGTCGAGCAACTCGTAGACCTCTTCGAGCAGGTAACGCCGCAACGAGTGGTGCGTCTGGGTGCTCTCCCACGGGCCGTTCCGACGCAATGTGTCCATCAATGCCACGGACTCGAGAAGCGCCATGCCGGAGACCGTCTGCGCCGCGATGACGTCTTCCCCGCGCGCGATTCGCGCCTGTACCAGCGGATGTTCGGGATCGGTACTGACGAGCACCGATCCCGGATCAACGGGTGCGTCGTCGAAGACGGGTTCGACGTGGTCGAACTCCCACAGCATCGCCGCGGGCACGTCCTCGGTGACCTGCACCGGCCCGGCGAGACATGAGCGTGCCCGGATGGGGATCAGATCTGGCCGTGCCGGGTCCAGCAGCACCACCGTCATTCGTCGTACGCCCTTCCCTGAGGAGCGCCCGGAGCCTGCGGAGGGCGCGCTACCCCCGCTCCCTGAGGAGCGCCCGGAGCCTGCGAAGGGCGCGCTACCCCCGCTCCCTGAGGAGCGCCCGGAGCCTGCGGAGGGCGCGCCACCCCCGCTCCCTGAGGAGCGCCCGGAGCCTGCGGAGGGCGCGTCACGAAGGGTCCGGCCGTAGTTGGGTGAGGAAGGTCGTCAGATACTCGATCAGCTCGTCGTCGCGCAGGCGCGCCGACCCCACGCCTCCGGTGCGCGGGATGGGCAGCGTGACCACCGATGTCGTCGCGCGGTAGGTGGCCGACGAGTACAGGCGACGAAGACGCACCTGCTCGCTGTCGAGCAGCGACAGCGGCGAGATCTTCAGTCCCTGTCCGGCGAGACCGATCTCGGTGATCCCCCGCTCCCGGCATCGCAAGCGCAGCCGGGCGATGGACGCCAAGCGCGTGGTCTCCACCGGCGGTGGGCCGTAGCGGTCGTTGAGTTCGACGAGGACCGAGTCGACCGCGGCGTCGTCGGTCGCCGACGCGAGCTTGCGGTACGCCTCGAGACGCAGGCGGTCGGAATCGACGTACTCGACCGGGATGTGCGCGTCGACGGGGAGGTCGATGCGCACCTCGCCCGTCTCCCGGGATTCGACGGGCTTACCGTCCGCGGCCGCGCGGTAGGCCTCCACCGCCTCGCCGACCAGCCGGACGTAGAGATCGAAGCCGACGCCCGCGACGTGCCCGGACTGCTCGGCGCCCAACACGTTTCCGGCGCCGCGCAACTCGAGATCCTTCAGCGCCACCGCCATTCCCGCGCCGAGCTCGTTGTTCTGCGCGATCGTCGCCAGGCGGTCGTAGGCGGTCTCGGTCAGCGGCCGGTCGGGGCTGTAGAGCAGGTAGGCGTATCCACGTTCGCGGCTGCGACCGACGCGACCGCGCAGCTGATGTAGCTGCGAGAGGCCGAGGTTCTCGGCGCGGTCGACGATCAGGGTGTTGGCGTTCGAGATGTCCAGACCGGTCTCGATGATCGTCGTACAGACCAGCACGTCGTACTCACGGTTCCAGAATCCCGACACCGTGCGCTCGAGCTGATCCTCGCCCATCTGCCCATGTGCGACAACAACTCTCGCCTCCGGGACCATCGCCGCGATGTCCTTGGCCATCTTGTCGATGGTCGACACCCGGTTGTGCACGTAGAAGACCTGGCCGTCACGCAACAGCTCGCGGCGGATGGCGGCGGCGACCTGCTTGGGCGCGTAGGCACCGACGTAGGTGAGCACCGGGTGCCGTTCCTCGGGCGGGGTCAGGATCGTCGACATCTCGCGGATCCCGGCCATCGACATCTCCAGCGTGCGCGGGATCGGGGTGGCCGACATCGTCAGCACGTCGACATGGGTGCGCAGCGACTTGATGTGTTCCTTGTGTTCCACACCGAACCGCTGCTCCTCGTCGACGATCACGAGTCCGAGGTCTTTCCAGACGATCCCGGTCTGCAACAGTCGGTGGGTACCGATGACGACGTCGACCTCGCCCTTCGACATCGCCTCGGCGATCTCGCGTGACTCCTTGGCATCGGTGAAGCGCGACAGGCCGCGCACGCGCACCGGGAAGCCGCTCATCCGTTCGGTGAAGGTCTGCAGATGTTGTTGCGCGAGAATCGTCGTCGGGACCAGGACCGCGACCTGCTTGCCGTCCTGGACGGCCTTGAAGGCGGCACGGACGGCGATCTCGGTCTTGCCGTAACCGACGTCGCCGACGACGACGCGGTCCATCGGCACCGCACGTTCCATGTCGGCCTTGACCTCGGCGATGACCGTGAGCTGATCCACGGTCTCGGTGAAGTCGAAGGCGTCTTCCATTTCCTGCTGCCACGGGGTGTCGGGACCGAATGCGTGTCCGGGCGCGGCGTGGCGGGCGGCATAGAGCTGTACGAGCTCGCCGGCTATCTCGCGAACAGCCTTGCGCGCCTTGCGTTTCGTGTTCTGCCAGTCTGACCCGCCGAGTTTCGACAGCGACGGCTGTTCGCCGCCGACGTACCGCGAGAGCTGGTCGAGTGCGTCCATCGGGACATACAACCGATCGGCCGGCTGGCCGCGTTTGCTCGAGGCGTACTCCAGGACGAGGTACTCGCGCCGGGCACCCGAGACGGTCCGCTCGATCATCTCGACGAACCGGCCGATGCCGTGCTGGTCGTGCACCACCAGGTCGCCGGCGGCCAGGGCGAGCGGGTCGACCTGGTTGCGGCGCTTCGCCGGCAGCCGGCGGCCGTCCCGGACGTTCGCGACCCGGGTACCGGTGAGGTCGGCCTCGGCGACCACCACGAGACCCGCGTCGGGACAGACGATTCCGGCACGCAGCGGCGCGCAGAACACGGTCACCTCGCCGGGCTGCGGCCGATGCCCGGGTTCGGCGAGCACGTAGGGCACCTCGGCGTCGGACAGTCGTTCGCCGACACGCTGCGCGGTGCCCTTGCCCGCCACCACGATCGCCGCCGTCTTGCCGTCGGAGACGTGGGCGCGCAACTGCGCGAACGTCGCCGCGATCTCGCGGTCGTCGCCCCGTGGCGCCGGGCCGGGAGCCAGGTCCAGTTCGAGTTCGTCACCGCTGCCGGTCGCGAGCGGACTCAGGGTCCACCAGGGCCGGCCCGCGGCGAGCGTCGCCTTCCGCACCTCGTCGAGAGACCGGTACGCGCTGGCCTGCAGGTCGATGCCGAGGCTCTCCGACGACCGGCCGTCGATCGGCGCCGAGGCGCCCATGGCGGCTGCCGTCCACGATGCCTCGAGGAATTCCGCACCCGTCTTCGACAGATCCGAGGCCCGGGTCCGCACCTTCTCCGGGTCGAGGATGAGGACCCGGGTGCCGTCGGGGATCACCTCGGTCAGCAACTGCATGTCGCCGTCGACGAGCGCGGGGATCAGCGCCTCCATCCCCTCCACCGGGATGCCCTCGGCGAGTTTGCTCAGCATCTCGGTCATGGTCGTGTCGCCTGGATCGGCGGCCGCGAGATCGGCGGCCCGCGCCCGGACCTTCTCGGTCAGGAGCAGTTCACGACACGGGTGAATCCGCACCTCGCTGGTCTCGACCTCGGGCTGGCTGCGCTGGTCGGCCACCGAGAACGCACGCATCTCGGTGATCTCGTCGCCCCAGAATTCCACGCGCACTGGATGATCGGCGGTCGTCGGGAAGACGTCGAGGATGCCGCCGCGTACCGCGAACTCGCCGCGCCGGCCGACCATGTCGACGCGCTCGTAGGCCATCTCGACCAACTGGGACAGCAGCGCGTCGAAGTCGATCTCGATGCCCTCACGCAGGGTCACCGTGGCGACGTCGGCGAGTCCCGGTGCCATCGGCTGGACGAGCGAGCGAACAGTGGTCACGACGACCCGCAGCGGGGTGTCGCCGGGGTTCGCCAGGCGGTGCAGCACGGCCAGTCGCTGTCCGACGGTGTCTGCACTCGGGGAGAGCCGCTCGTGCGGCAGCGTCTCCCATGACGGGAACTGTGCGACGGCCCCGGCGTCGTCGAGGAGTTCGCCCAGCTCGGCCGTCAGATCGTCGGCCTCACGGCCGTTGGCCGACACGACCAGCAGCGGCGCCTGCGCATCGGTGACCAGGCACGAGACGAGGAAGGGGCGCGCGGCATCCGGCGCGGTGATGTCCAGTCGGCGCTCGTCGCGGTGCTTGTGCACCTCGCGGAAGGACTTGTCCGCACACGCGAGTGTGGCCAGACCGGACAGGGCAGACAGCGTCGACACTCCGTCGATTGTATGGGTCGCCGATCGGCCCGCCCTGCCCGGTCGGCGGACTCGTCCCGACGGAGTTCTCGCCGTCGGCGCCCCTGCCCTACTCTCATCGGCATGAGCGACCGCACCTCCGGCGCGACCTCGCCCCCGATCCGCGTGTCCGACGCGACGATCGACGATTGCGAGGCCGTCGCGGACATCTACGCGCACTACGTGCAGCACACCGTCGCGACCTTCGACTACCTGGTTCCGTCGGTCTCGCAGTGGCATGCCAAGCACGCCGCGATCACCGCTGCGGGCCGGCCGTTCGTGGTGGCCCGCGCGGTCGACGACGGGGTCGAGCACGTCGTCGGATACGCCTACCTGGGGACGTTCCGGACGATGCCCGCCTACGACCTGTCGACCGAGGACTCGATCTACGTGCGGCCCGGTCACGGGGGGCGCGGAATCGGCACCGCGTTGATGTCCGCGCTGCTCGCCCGCGCCGACCCGGACAACGTCCGCCAGATCGTCGCGGTCATCGCCGCGACCGGGGGTGAGGGCTCGATCGCACTGCACCGGCGGTTCGGATTCGACGAGGTGGGTCGTCTGCGCGCCATCGGTCACAAGGCCGAGCAGTGGATCGACTGCGTCTACATGCAGAAGGACCTCTGGAGCGGCAACGACGCTTCCGGCGCGGGCAGCTGACCGGCCTGGCCACCGGGTCGGGGTGAACCGTCGCTCAGCGTTCCAGACCCGCGGCCTCGGCGGCCGCGTCGGCCAGTCCGACACCGGTGCCCTCGTAGATGTGGAACGCCACGTCGGCCCCTCGCTGGAGTAACTCGTCGCGTTCGTCGTCGTACTGCGCGACGACGGCGATGGTCCCGGTGACGCCGAGTTCCTCGATCCGTTCGAGTGCCACGAGATTCGAGCCGTGGAAGGGCATGGCCAAGACGAGCAGTTCGAGCTCGCCGACGCCGACCGCCCGGTCCCAGAAGTCGGTCTCGGTGGCGTCGGCGTCGAGTACCCGGACACCCTGCTCGGCCAGTTCGCTCGCCTTGAGCGGGTCGTTCTCCACGCCGATCACGGGCAGGCCGTATTCGTCGGTGAGCCGGTCGTAGACCGAGTGGCCGACGCGACCCATCCCGAGGACGAGAACACGCGCCGGCGCCAGGACGATCGGCGCGTCGTCGGGGTGCGCCCGGGCGGCGGCCGTGGTCGGGACGAACGCCGACAGCCGGGTCACCAGGCCCGTGCCGCGTCGATTGACGAGGGTGGAGAACACGAAGCTTCCCGCCACCGCGACCGATGTCACCACCAGCCAGTCCTCGCCGATGATGCCTGCCCCCACACCGGTCGCGATAACGATGAGCCCGAATTCCGAGAAGTTGACCAAGGCGAGTCCGGTGAGGATCGACGTCCGGCGACGCAGGCCGAACAGCGAGAGGACCAGCGTGTAGACCGCTCCCTCGAGCGGCAGCAGGATGAGCAGGAGCAGGCCGAGCAGCACGGTCTCGGTCGTCGGGGTGACGTGCAGACCGATCGACACGAAGAAACCGACCAACAGCAGCTCACGCAAACCGAACAACGTCCGCGACAGCTCCCCCGCTCGCGGGTGCGAAGCGAGGAGGACGCCGATGATCATCGCGCCGAAATCGCCCTTGACTCCGACGGATTCGAAGAGCCAGTAACCGGGTACGAGCGCCATTACGATCCCGAACAGCGTCTGCAGCTCACCGTGGCCGAGGGTGTTCCACAACCGGCGGACGATCCACGCGCCGGGGATCAGCAGCACCAGGGCCAGCGCCCAGGGGCTCGGCGGCTCGCCCTGCATGGCGGTCAGATAGACGACGGCGACGATGTCCTGCAGCACGAGGACGCCGATGGCGATCCGGCCGTAGAGGGAATGCGACTCCGACCGCTCGTCGAGTACCTGGACGACGAACACCGTGCTCGAGAAGGACAGCGCAAATCCCAACAGCGCCACCGTCTCCCAGCCCTCGCCGGCGAGCATCCGCACCCCGATGGCACCCAGGACGCCGAGGAAACCCATTGTGAGACCGAGGATGACGAGCAGGTTCACCGCCGTGGTGATGACGACCTCACGCCGGAGCAGCATCCGCACGTCGAGCTTGAGCCCGATCGTGAACAACAGGATCGTGACGCCCAGTTCGGCCATCGTGTCGATGATCGGCAGTTCGTCGATCCCCGGTGCGTGCAGGATGAACCCGGCGGCGAGATAGCCGACCAGGGTCGGCAGGCGGGCCACACGCGCGAGGAATCCGCATCCGAAGATGACGACCAGGTAGATGCCGACGGTCTCCACGCGCGGCGCCTCAGCCGAGTGCGGCCGGCCGGCCGTGCGGGGTCGACATCGGTTGATCCTTCCGGCCGGGGGACGCAGAGTGAATCAACAATAGACGCGGTCCGGGCCCCGTGCCGTGCACCTCGGCTCGGGTGGCGGCACCGCGGTGGGCCGGTGCGTGAACGGACCCCGGTCAGGCGTCGTCGACGGTGGTCCGCTTGAGCGATTCGACGTAGTCGGGCCCGACGAGTTCGGGATCGGGTTCGAGTCGGGTGAGCCCGTTCCAGCACAGATTGACCAGGTGCGCCGCCACGACCTCCTTCGACGGTTCGCGGACGTCGAGCCACCACTGCGCGGTGACCGACACCATCCCGACGAGCGCCTGGGCGTAGAGCGGTGCGAGAGCGGGATCGAAGCCGCGTCGTTCGAAGTCCCCGGCCAGGATGTGCTCGACCTGACTGATCGCGTCGTTCAGGAGACTCGAGTAGGTCGCCGTCTCGTCCGTGCTGGCCGTGCTGTCGCCGCGGACCAGGATGCGGAAGCCGTCGGTGCGCTCCTCCATGTACGTCAGCAGCGCGAGTGCGACCTGCTGGATGCGGTAGAGCGACCGGTTCTTCGACAGCGACGAGGTCACCATCTCCAGCAAGGTCTCCATCTCACGGTCGACGACCACCGCGTACAGGCCTTCTTTGCCGCCGAAGTGCTCGTAGACGATCGGTTTCGAGACTCCGGCGCGCTGTGCGATCTCTTCGATCGACGTGCCCTCGAAACCCCGTTCGGCGAACAGTCCGCGCGCCACCTCGATGAGCTGCAATCGCCGTTGCGCGCCGGTCATCCGCGCCCGCGGCGCGCGCTGCACCTCCGCCGAACCCTCCGATGGACGCCCGATAGCCATGGGCCCAGCGTAGTGGTGCATCTCGGGAGATTCCGAGCGGTCGCGCGAGGTCGGGTTCAGTACAGGCTCGACCAGTACGACCAGAACCGCACCGCGATCAGCACGATCACGAGGCCGACCGCCACGACGAGGATGGGGGCGTGGTTGCGGGCCAGCACGAGCGCGACACGTGACCGCGAGGTGAGACCGCTCGCGTGCGCGTTGCGCACGCTGACGAGGACGAAGATCGGCAATGTGGCCGCCCAGACGACCATGCAGTACGGACACAGCGCCCCGATCGAGTAGAGGCTCGAATAGATCAGCCACCCGATGAAGACCATCGCCGCGGTGACCCCGACCTGCAGCCCCGCCCAGTACCAGCCGGCGAGGCGGGCCCCGGCCAGCAAGGCCATCCCGGTGGTGACCGCGATCGCGAAACCGGCGATCCCGAGGAGAGGGTTGGGGAACCCGAAGAGCGCCGCCTGCGGCTGCGCCATCACCGAACCGCAGCTCAGCACCGGGTTGAAGTTGCAGGACGGCACGTACTCGGGGTCGGCGGCCAGCTCGAATCGTTCCACGGTCAGCACGAACGCCGCGAGGAAACCGATGGCCCCGCCGACACTCAGCACCCAGGCGACGATGCGCGTCCAGGAACGCACGGCCTCGGCCAGGTGGGCCCGATCGTCGTCGGGTCCGACCTCCGAGCTGGTCAGCGCAGTCTCACTCACCCATCCAGGATGGCACCGCGTCGAGCGGAGATCGACCCACCCCGCGTGAAACTCACACTGGATCGGTCCAAATGTCGGCAGTCTCGTTCAACTCTGCGTAATGTCGACGCAGACACCGGGGGTGGGACACCGGGGATGGGACACCGACAGTGCAATTGTGGGATTACCTCAGCGAGAACGTAAGATCACTCACTTTTCTGACCTATCAACACGCGTCGCTGTCGTTTCAGACAGTTCTCGTGGGTACCGCCGTGGCGATCCTCATCGCCGCCGTGGTCTATCGCCTCCCGCTCGCGAGCGCGCTGACGCTGACGTCGAGCCGTGTGGCGCTGACCATTCCGTCGCTGGCCCTGCTCGCCCTGTTGATCGTGCCATTCGGACTCGGTGTGACGCCGTCGTTTCTGATGCTCGCCTTCTTCGCCACGCTGCCGGTGATCGGCAACGCGGTCGTCGGCCTACGGTCCGTGCCGCCGGCCGTGGTCGAATCCGCCCGCGGCATCGGACTTCCGAGGTGGCGCATCCTGCTCACCGTCGAGTTGCCGATCGCCTGGCCGGTGATCCTGACCGGCATCCGCGTGTCGACCCAGATGATCGTCGGTGTCGCCGCGATCGTCGCCTACGTCCTCGGACCCGGCCTGGGATCGCTGATCTTCAACGGGCTTTCCCGCCTCGGCGGTGCCAATGCGCTCGAAATGGCGCTCGCCGGAACGATCCTGATCGTCATCATCGCCCTCGTCTTCGACGCTCTCCTGGTTCTGCTCGGCCGACTCACCATCTCCAAGGGACTCTCATGACCGACTCCGCCACCTCGTCCGCGCCGAACGGCAACAACCGCAACGTCACCGGGGAGTCCATCCGCCTCGACGGCGTGGCGAAGCGTTACCGAGGAACCACCACGCCGGCTGTCGCACGGCTCGACCTGGAGATCGACGCCGGTGACATCGTCGCCTTCGTCGGCCCGTCCGGATGCGGCAAGACGACGACGCTGAAGATGATCAACCGTCTCATCGAACCCACCGAGGGACGCATCTACATCGGCGGACGCGATGTCACCGCGGAGAACCCGGACAAGCTGCGGCAGTCCATCGGTTACGTCATCCAGTCCGGCGGACTCTTCCCGCACTGGTCGGTGAGCAAGAACATCGGCGCCATCCCGCGAATTCTCAACTGGGACAAGAAACGTATCGCCGAGCGCACCGATTACCTGCTCGACCTCGTCGGACTCGACGCCGCGACCTTCGCCGACCGGCTCCCCAAGGACATGTCCGGCGGCCAGCAGCAGCGGGTCGGCGTCGCACGCGCCCTCGCCGCCGATCCCCCGGTGCTGCTGATGGACGAGCCGTTCGGCGCCGTCGATCCGATCACCCGAGCACGCCTGCAGGACAAGCTGATCGCGATCCAGCACGAGCTGGCCAAGACCATCGTCATCGTCACCCACGACTTCGAGGAGGCGACCAAACTCGGCGACAAGGTGCTGATCCTCTCCGAGGGCGGGCACATCGAACAATTCGCGCCGCCGGAGGAGATCCTGGCCAACCCGGCGAGCCCGTTCGTCGAGGAGTTCGTGGGATCGGGTGCGACTCTCGCCCACCTGACCCTCACCCGCGTCCGCGATGTCGACTTCAAAGAGGTGATCACCGCCCGGGTCGGAGAACCGTCCGGCGCCGTGGTGACCCGCGCGAAGGCGGCCGGCGAGGACTGGGTCGCCGTCGTCGACCAACACGGCCGACCACGCGCATGGCCGTCGGTCGAGGAGATCCGCGCCAAGCCGGAGGTCTCCGACTACCTCGACCATCGCCTCCCCGTCGTGGCCAAGTCCTCCACACTGAACGACGCTCTCGACTCGATGCTCGCGACGAGCCAGGGTGGTGTGCTCGTCACCGACGGACGCGGCGCGGTCGTCGGTGCGCTGAACATCGCCTCGGTGATGGAAGCGATCCGCGGCCAACTCGCGACGGTGCGGGAAGACGACGACCACGGCGGCTATCTCGACCACGCCGAGGGTTCGGCTCCCGTCGAGACCCCGGTCGTCGCGGCCGACGACGAGCCCGGCCTGGAGCCCGGCGTCGGTTCTGGCACGGCATCGGTGGGCACACCCGAGACGAGCGCCGAGCGGTGACGGGTTTCATCGCCGAAGAGGCGAGGATCACCCAGACCGCGAAACCGCCTGCCCCGGAGAGGGTCCCGAGCGGCTTTCGACGACGGCTCTCCCGTATCCCCATCGACGTGTGGTTCGAACCGCTCGTGATCGTGGTCGTCGGCGTGGGTTTCGCCATCTGGTACGCGAACACCACGTTCACCACCACCGAGAGCGCGTCGATGTCGTGGGCCGCGCTGCGCGCCACCATCCTCGATCACATCCAACTGACTCTCGTCGCCACCGTCATCGTCGTCGTGATCGCGATCCCACTGGGTATCGCGCTCACCCGACCGTCGCTCCGGTGGCTCAACCCGATCGCGGTGAACATCGCCAACATCGGACAGGCGGCGCCGGCGATCGGCTTGCTGGTGCTCTTCACATTCTGGCTCGGCACCGGGTTCAACACAGCCGTCGTCGGCCTGGTCGTCTACGCGGTGCTCCCGATCCTGCAGAACACCATCGTCGGACTGCGTCAGGTCGATCAACGGACCGTCGAGGCATCCCGGGGCATCGGCCTGTCCGCCGTCCGCACCCTCGTCCAGGTCGAACTCCCGCTCGCCGTACCCGTCATCCTCAACGGGGTGCGGACCGCACTGGTGATCCTGGTCGGCACCGCCACCCTCAGCACGTTCATCGGCGCGAACAGCCTCGGCACGCTCATCACCACCGGCATCACGCTGTTCCTGCCCAAGCTGCTGGTCTCGGGCGCGATCCTGGTCGCCCTGCTCGCCATGACGATCGACTGGCTCGGTCGCCTCGTCGAACTCGTCGCGACACCACGGGGGATCGCATGATGACACGGTCGCAGTCGGCCCGCTCGCTGCGCTCCCGGCGCCGGTCACATTCGGCCCGCTCGCTGCGCTCCCGGCGCCGGTCACATTCGGCCCGCTCGCTGCGCTCCCGGGCACTCGCAATCCTGGCCGCATCGGCAGCAATGGTGATGACGCTGTCGGCGTGTGGTCTGGTGAGTTCGTCCGGAACCTTCCGTCCCGCTTCCCTTCCCGGCGGTGAACGTCCGCTGGAGGGTACGTCGGTCGCCGTGACGTCGAAGAACTTCACCGAACAGGTCCTGCTCGGCAAGATCACCGCGACCTATCTGGCAGCGGCCGGGGCCGACGTCGACGACCTCACCAACGCACCGGGTTCGATGTCCTCGCGGCAAGCGCTGCTCAACGGTGACGCCGACATCGTGTGGGAGTACACGGGCACCGCCTGGCAGACCTATCTCGGCGAGATGGAGACCATCGCGGATCCGCAGCAGCTGTACGAGCGCGTCCGCGACGCCGAACGCGCCAACGGCGTCGAGTGGCTCCCGCCCTCGTCGTTCAACAACACCTACGCCTTCGCCGCCTCGGCGCCGACGGCCGAGCGGTTGAACGTCACCAAGATGTCCGACATCGCGAAGCTGCCCGAATCCGAGCGGACGTTCTGCATCAACGACGAGTTCCTCTCGCGCGCCGATGGATTCATCCCCATGCTGGAGGCCTACGACATCCCGCTCGACGCCCCCGGCGGCGTGCCCAAGAGCAACGTGACGACCATGGACTCCGGCGTCGTCTACACCTCGACCGCACGGAGCGAACCCTGCAACTTCGGCATGGTCTACTCCACCGACGGCCGGATCAAGAACCTCGACCTCGTCGTCCTGGAAGACGACAAGAAGTTCTTCCTGCCCTACAGCGGCTGCCTCGTGGTGAGCACCGGCGTCAACGACGCGAACCCGGAAATCGCCGAACTCATGGCTCCGGTGTCGGCGAAACTCACCGACGAGCTCATGCAGGAACTCAACGGACTCATCGACATCGACGGCGCCGACCCCTCCGACGTCGCCTACGACTGGCTCGTGAAGGAAGGCTTCATCGTCCCGGTCGACTGACGTCGACTCACAGTCACTGAGACTGGTTCGGTGCGTAGACCGTCATCCAATGCGGGTGCAGGCGGAAGTAGATGACCTCGACGTCCCAGTCGAACGCATCGTCGCCGTAGGTCTTCTTGAAGTGGGCCACCAATTCGGGCCAGTCGTCGGCGCGGTCGCCGTCGAGCGGGTTGAGGATCTCGACCGTCCCGTGCGTGAACACCCCGAGCTCCTCGCCCTGGATGTGAGCCGCGCTGGCGGCCGGACGGGCGGCGAGGTGCCGAGCCTTCGCAGCAGTGCGCGCCGTGCCGAAGACCCACTTCCCGTGCAGGAAATGCCCGTCGACGGCGCTGATCCTCGGCTCGCCCGCTGCGGTCACGGTCGAGAGCGCGAGGACACGCATGCCCGTCAGGATCTCGACCAATTGCGGTGCGGAGACCGTGTTCTCGTTGCTGATGATGGACCGCAGATGATCAGTCGATCGGGACAGGGACGCGTCGAGAAGGGTCTGCAGTTCGTGGAGTTCATCCGGGGTCTCGTACATGGTGGGCGTTCCTCGTGGCTGCTCGTCGGCGACGACCGTCGTCACCGGAGAACCTCATGGTGCCACCGGGAGCCGGCTACGAGACCTTTCCGCGGCCGACCGTTCTTGCTGACTCCAGCGGGAGACCCAGGGGCGGTGCCTCCGGATGCAGCGCCGCACACACGGCGAGTAGGTCCACGTCGATGCGACGCCGGATGCCGGTGAACAGCGCCCTCAACGGTCGTCTCCGCGGATGTCGTTGTCGCCGCGGATGAATCGACCGCACGGCTACGGCATCCGCAGCGGAGCCGGCGCGCAACCGTACCCGGACCCTGACACGGCACACATACGGCTCGGCCAGGACCGGCGACGGCCGGAACGCACTTCGGTATGCCTCGACGGCCTCCAGGACCGTGCTCGGGCTGACGTGATAATTGGCGACGAACGGCAACCCGCGCGCACCTGCGGTCTGGGCGCTCTGCCCCCTGCTGCTCCCGAAAATCCAGACCGCCACGTCGGCGCCCTGCCCCGGCACCGCGGTCAGTTCGACGTCGCGGTGACTGAACCCGCCCGTCAGGAGCGCCAGGACATCACCGACGGCATCGTCGAAGTCCGGCGGCGACGCACCGTCGAACTGCGAGGCGTCGAACGCGGCGACGACCCGCGGTGCGTTGAGGATCGACTCGACGGGGAACGGCGACGGTATGAGCAGGCCGTCGACGACCTCGTCGGGCTGTCGGGGTGCCGGCTCGCGGGGTGCGGATTTCCGGTCGGCGGTCGCCAACTCGGTGCGACGCTGCGCGGAACGACCGAGACCCAGGTCCAGTCACGTCGACGACGCCGTGCGCGCGGTGGACGCCGTGGGCAGCGCACACTCCGACGCCGGTCGCGAGATCACCGATCCAGCGCTCCTGTTCGTCGACCTGTTCGTCGTGCTCGCCGCATCGCAGGCGGAGGCCGATGAGCGTCGGGCTCAGCTCGACGACTGGGCCGGTGGACCGTTCACTCCCGACAGCGCGGTCTTCGCCGGCACCCCGGTCGGGCTCGCCGACGAGATCGAGCGCTGGGCCGCGGTGGCAGGGGTCAGCGGGATACGGCTGCACCCGGCCGCTTTGTCCGACGACCTGCGCGCGATCACCCGTGAGCTCGTACCGGAACTCCGGCGCCGCAACCTGTTCCGCGATGAGTACAGCCATTCGACGCTGCGCGGGCACCTCGGCCTGGCGCGCCCGTCCAATCGTTTCGCCACTGGAAAGGCCGGTGTCGCATGACCAAAGCCGAAGGACTACGGCTCCGCGAGCAGAACGGGCTGATCTACGACCTCGACGTGGTCGGGCGACCGGACACCTTCACCGTGTTGTCCGCGCTGGCCGCGGTCACCACCCACCTCGGCGTGACCGGCACCATCACCGACCTTCAACGAACCCGCCGACGTCGCACGGCAATTCGCCACCCTCGATCACCTGTCCGCCGGACGTGCGGCCTGGAATGTGGTGACCTCATGGGACGAGTTCACCGGCGAGAACTTCCGCCGTGGCGGCCATCTGCCCGAGGACCGGCGGTACGCACGCGCGAAGGAATTCCTCACCGCCGCCGCGACGCTCTGGACTCATGGCGCGACGATGACGTCGTCGCCGATGCCGAGAACGGCCGATTCCTGGCACGCCTCGAGGCGGGTGAATTCGACGTCCCCAGTTCGCGATTCGACATCCGCGGAGATTATCCGACGCCCCGTCCGCCACAGGGGGCCGGTCGTCTTCCAGGCCGGGGACTCCGACGAGGGCCGGGAGTTCGCGGCCGCGACCGCCGACGCCATCTTCTCCCGGCACGCCACCTACGACGCCGGCCGGGCGTTCTACACCGACGTCAAACGACGACTCGCCGCATACGGACGACGCCCCGACCAGCTCCTGGTGCTGCCCGCCGCCACCTTCGTCGTCGGCGACACCGACGCGCAGGCAGCCGAACTCGCCCACGAGGTGCGCCTGCAACAGGTCAGCGGGCAGACGGCGATCAAGTTCCTGGAACAGCTGTGGAATCGGGATCTGTCCGACCACGACCCCGACGGTCCGCTGCCGCAGGTGGATCCGATCCCGGGCGAGAACACGGTCGCGAAGGGACGCGCGAGCGTGCGCATGCACCGTGACCCGGTCGCCGTGGCACGCGAATGGCGCGACCTGGCCGAGGCAAAGAACCTGACGACGCGTGAACTCATCATCGAGGTGACCGGGCGCCAGTCGTTCGTCGGCTCGCCTCAGACGATCGCGCACACGATCAACGATTTCGTGCAGGCCGACGTCGCCGACGGTTTCATCCTGGTGCCCCACATCGTGCCCGGCGGGCTCGACCGGTTCGTCGACGAGGTGGTGCCGCTGCTGCAGGAGCTGGGCGTGTATCGCACCGACCACGAGGGATCGACGCTGCGGGACAATCTGGGGCTGGCGCGCCCGGCGGGATGACCGTCGCCGGCCATCGGCGCTCGTCGTGGAACGTTCCGGGCCGCGACCGCGGCCCGACTCACGAGCTCCGCCACCAGGACTCGAACCTAGAATGCCTGAACCAAAATCAGGAGTGTTGCCGATTACACCATGGCGGATCACTGCGCTGACGATTGTGCCACAGCCCGCGGGCACTCACGTCGGCGCGACCTCGTTCCGGCGGCGTCGACCGAGGTCGCCGGAACGAGGTCTGGGGAATCAGTCCTTGGGGCCGCCGGCCACGTAGACGACCTGCCCCGACACGAAGCCGGCACCTTCGCTGATGAAGAAGGACGCGGTGTGGGCGATGTCCTCGGGCACACCGACGCGGTTCACCGGGATCTGGCCGGCGGCGGCGCGCTTGAAGTCCTCGAAGGGCACGCCGATGCGCTCGGCGGTGGCGGCGGTCATCTCGGTCTCGATGAATCCGGGCGCGATGGCGTTGGCGGTCACGCCGAACCGGCCCAGCTCGATCGCGAGGGTCTTGGTGAAGCCCTGCATGCCGGCCTTGGCCGCCGAGTAGTTGACCTGTCCCCGGTTGCCGAGTGCCGAGGTGCTCGACAGGTTGACGATGCGTCCCCACTCCGCCTCGACCATGTACTTCTGGACGGCCTTGGTGACGTTGAACGCGCCCCGCAGGTGCACGGCCATGACGGCATCCCAGTCATCGACGGTCATCTTGAACAGCAGGTTGTCGCGGGTGATGCCGGCGTTGTTCACGACGACCGTCGGCTTTCCGAGTTCGGCGACGACCTTGTCGACCGCGGCGTTCACCGAGGCCTCGTCGGCGACGTCGGCACCGACCGCGATGGCCTTGCCACCGGCGTCGGTGATCGCCTTGACGGTGTCGGCGCAGGCGTCGGCGTCGAGGTCCAGGACGGCCACCGCGAGCCCGTCGTCGGCCAGGCGCCTGGCCACCGCCGCACCGATCCCCCGTGCGGCCCCGGTGACGATCGCCGTCTTCTGCGTACTCATGCACTACCTCCGTGTGGTCGTTTCGCGAGCCGGACAACTCCGGCGCGCATGGTTGGTTCCCCCGCACCCACCCTGTTCCGTCAGCGACAACGGCAATGATCTACCGATTGATCGCTCGGCGTTGCGGTCCCTATGTGTTCTATCAGGCCCGGTCGCGAGGTTTCGCCACAAACAGCGCGCTGCATTTCTGCCATCGGGTACCGATGCGTAGGATCGCACCCGACGTGCGACCGCGAACCCGGTCAGCGACCCCCGCCGGCGCCGTCGGACAGACATGATCGTGGGCAGTCACCGATCAGGAAGAGGGTGGGCATTCGATGACGGGAACGTCGCCGTCCGTGGCCGTGATCGTCCTGGCCGCGGGTGCCGGTACCCGCATGAAGTCCAAGACCCCGAAGATCCTGCACACCATCGGCGGCCGCTCGCTCGTCGGCCACGCGCTCCACGGGACCGCGGGCATCGACCCCGAGCATCTCATCGCCGTCGTCAGCCACGAACGCGAACGGGTCTCGGCTGCCATCGGCGAGATCGGGGCAGGCCTCGGCGTCGAGATCGGGATCGCCGAACAGGACGCGCCCCGCGGGACCGGTGACGCCGCCCGGGTGGGACTCGGCGGACTCCCCGACGACTTCGGCGGCACCGTCGTCGTCACCGCTGCCGACGTCCCCCTCCTCGACGCCGACACCCTGCGCGCGCTCATCGACACCCATCTCGCCGACGGCGGGGCCGCGGTCACACTGACGAGCTTCGTCGCCGACGACCCGACCGGATACGGACGCATCATCCGCGACGGGGACGCCGTCACCGCGATCGTCGAACACAAGGACGCCTCCCCGGAGCAGCGCGCGATCACCGAGGTCAACGCCGGCGTGTACGCCTTCGACGCCGCTGCGCTGCGCGACGGGTTGTCGAAGCTGTCGACGGACAACGTGCAGGGCGAGTACTACCTCACCGACATCGTCGAGATCGCCCGCGGCGAGGGACGGGCCGTCCGCGGACACACCGTCGCCGATCCGGTGCTCGTGGCCGGCTGCAACGACCGTGCCCAACTCGCCGCCCTGGGCGCCGAACTCAACCGCCGCATCATCCGTCGTCATCAGCTCGACGGGGTGACCGTCGTCGACCCCGCCACCACCTGGATCGACACCGACGTCACCATCGAGCCCGACGCGCACATCGCGCCCGGCACACAGCTGCACGGACGCACGCACATCGCCGCCGACGCCGTGATCGGACCCGACACCACTCTCACCGACGTCACCGTCGGACCCGGCGCGCAGGTGATCCGCACGCACGGCAGTCAGGCGGTCATCGGCGCCGAGGCCACTGTCGGGCCCTTCGCCTACCTGCGACCGGGCACGACCCTCGGGGACGCGGGCAAGATCGGCACCTTCGTCGAGACCAAGAACGCGACCATCGGCGACGGGTCCAAGATCCCGCACCTCACCTACGTCGGCGACGCCACCATCGGCGAGCACTCCAACATCGGCGCGTCGAGCGTCTTCGTCAACTACGACGGGGTTGCCAAGCACCGCACCGTGATCGGCGACCACTGCCGCACCGGCTCGGACAACATGTTCGTCGCGCCGGTCAGCGTCGGCGACGGGGCATACACCGGCGCCGGAACCGTGGTGCGGCAAGATGTACCGCCGGGAGCCCTCGCGGTCTCGGCGGGCGAACAACGCGTCATCGAGGACTGGGTCGTGCGCAAGCGGCCCGACACCGCGGCGGCGCGCGCGGCCCTCGAGGCACGCGACAAGAACCCCGGGACGGCCTGACACCCGACCCGCGCTCGACCCTGCAGATCCGAAACGACACGAACAGAAGAGTTTTCATGACCTGGACCACTGACAACCAGAAGAACCTGATGCTGTTCTCTGGTCGTGCCCATCCCGAACTCGCCGAAGCAGTCGCCGATGAACTGGGCATCAAGGTCACCCCGCAGACCGCCCGCGACTTCGCCAACGGCGAACTGTTCGTTCGTTTCGAGGACTCGGTCCGCGGATCGGACGCCTTCGTCCTGCAGAGCTGCCCCTACCCACTGAACCAGTGGGTCATGGAGGCGCTCATCATGATCGACGCCCTCAAGCGCGGCTCGGCGAAGCGCATCAGCGTGATCCTGCCGTTCTACCCCTACGCCCGCCAGGACAAGAAGCACCGCGGACGTGAACCGATCTCCGCCCGCCTCATCGCCGATCTGCTCAAGACCGCGGGCGCCGACCGGATCATCACCGTCGACCTGCACACCGACCAGATCCAGGGCTTCTTCGACGGCCCCGTCGACCACATGCACGCGCAGGGACAGCTCGCCGAGTACATCCGGGGCAAGTACGGCACCGACAACATCGCCGTGGTCTCCCCCGACTCCGGTCGCGTGCGTGTCGCCGAGAAGTGGGCCGACACCCTCGGTGGCGCGCCGCTGGCGTTCATCCACAAGACGCGTGACCCGCTCGTGCCCAACCAGGTCAAGTCCAATCGCGTGGTGGGCGAGGTCGAGGGACGCACCTGCATCCTCATCGACGACATGATCGACACCGGTGGCACCATTGCCGGCGCCGTGCGGGTCCTCAAGGACGCCGGCGCGGGCGACGTCATCATCGCCACCACCCACGGCGTGTTCTCCGATCCCGCGGCCGAGCGTCTCGCGTCCTGCGGCGCCAAGGAGGTCATCGCCACCGACACCCTGCCGATTCCGGCCGAGAAGCGCTTCGAGAACCTCACCGTCCTCTCCATCGCACCGCTGCTCGCGCAGACGATCCGCGAGGTCTTCGAGAACGGTTCTGTCACAAGCCTCTTCGACGGAATCGCCTGACCCTTCGCGGCTCGCTGCGCTCGCACCTCAACATCTGCGGCCTCGCGGCCGTCGTGGACTCCGAAAGAACCCGTTGTGTTGGAGCGAGCCCTACTACCGCTCCCTGAGGAGCGAGCTTGCGAGCGTCACGAAGGGTACTGGCGAGATGACGTCGCCTGACCCTTCGTGACGCGCCCTCCGCAAGCTCCGGCCACTCCTCAGGGAGCGGGGGGTGACGCGCCCTCCGCAAGCTCCGGCCGCTCCTCAGGGAGCGGGGGTGACGCGCCCTCCGCAAGCTCCGGCCGCTCCTCAGGGAGCGGGGGTGACGCGCCCTCCGCAAGCTCCGGCCGCTCGTCAGGAGCAGGCGGAGATCCGCCGGGTACCGTGTCACCCGTGGACGCGACCATCTATCACAACCCGAAGTGTTCGACCTCGCGGAAGGCGTTGCAGGCCCTGCGCGACGCCGGGATCGAGCCGGCAGTCGTGAAGTATCTCGACGAGCCGTACAGCCGCGAACAACTCGTCGAACTGTTCGCCGACGCCGGGATCACACCTGCGCAAGCCGTCCGCAAACGCGAGGGCCTCTACAAGGAGCTCGATCTCGCATCGGCCACCGACGAGCAGATCCTCGACGCCATGGTCGAGCACCCGATCCTCGTCGAACGTCCGATCGTGGTGACCGACAAGGGCACTCGCATCCCCCGGCCCATCGAGAAGCTCGACGAGATCCTCTGACTCCAGGGCGGGGCAGCGCTCAGGTCAGGCCGGCACGGCCGGCGCGGGCAGCGGCCGCTGCACCGACGGCACGGCCAACGCCGCGACGCCCCGCGCGAGCGCCTTGGTCATGTCGAAGTAGTCGAAGTAGTCGCGCCACACCGTGATCCGGCCCTCCCGTACCTCGAACCGCCCGCAGACCCAGAACTGGAGATGCAGCCGCCCGAACCGGAGTTCGTCGACGCGCTCGGTCAACACCACGCCGGTGTCGTCGGCGGACACGTTGATCATCCGGTAGTTGAAGCCCACCGACTCCTTGCGCGCGACCCCGCCCAGGACACCGGCCACCTTCCGCTTCCCGCGGATCGTCGGCAGCGAGACGTTCGTGTAGGCGATGTCGTCGTCGATGGTCTCCAGCGCGGCGGGCACGTCGCCCCGCGCGAACTCGTCCAGCAGGGTCGTCACGATCTCGATCGGCGTCTGTGAGGTCATGGCTGACAAGTATTCCCCAGCGCGGCGAACCGAGCGGGCGATGTGACATCCCGGCAGGTCATCGACTACTCTGATCGCCGTTGTCTCGGCGAGGGTGACCCAGTCACCGTGATCGGCGCGGCCATCGCAGGTCTTCCTCACGCCCTTCGGGCGAATGGAACGCCCGCGGTCGGAACTCGTGCCCGGTGTTGCTCGTCGCGACGCCGACAGAACGTACCCACCGATCGCGAGGAGACCGTCATGGCCACCCAGACCAGCAAGCTGTCCGTCAGCACCCGTACCGAGAAGGGCAAGGGCGCGGCCCGCCGCGCGCGTCGCGAGGGCAAGGTCCCCGCCGTGCTGTACGGCCACGGGACCGACCCCCAGCACCTGCACCTCCCGGCCCGTGAGTTCGCCGCCATCCTGCGTAACAGCGGCCTCAACGCCGTCATCGACCTCGACATCGAGGGTTCCAGCCAGCTCGCGCTCACCAAGCAGGTCGACGTCCACCCGATCCGCAACTACATCGAGCACGCCGATCTGCTGATCGTCCGTCGTGGCGAGAAGGTCACCGTCGAGATCGCGATCATCGTCGAGGGCGACGCCGCCCCGGGCACCCTCGTCGTCCAGGACGCCAGCGTCGTCGAGGTCGAGGCCGACGCCCTGTCGATCCCCGAGCAGATCGTCGTCAGCGTGGAGGGCGCCGAGATCGGCCTGTCCGTGCACGCCTCTGATCTGGACCTGCCCGAGGGTGTGACCCTCACCGCCGATCCCGAGCCCCTCATCGTGTCGGTCACCGAGGCGCAGCTCGCCGCCACCGAGTCCGACGCCGACGGCTCGGCAGACGCCGCAGCAGCCGAGGGCGACGCCGAGGGCGAGGCGACCGAGGAAGCCGCTGCGGAGTCGGAGTAACCCGACCCCGGACTGCCCGGCTCGGGTGGTGAAACTGCGTAAGTGGTGAAACTCATTGTCGGACTCGGCAACCCCGGGTCCAAGTACGAGAAGACGAGGCACAACGTCGGCGCGATGGTCGCCGACGGCCTCGTCGCCTCGGCCGGCGAGCGCTGGAAGGTGCACAAGAAGTCCGGCGCCGAGGTCGCCGAGGTACGCCTCGGCGGCCAGTCGGTACTCGTGGCCAAACCCCGCACCTACATGAACGAGTCCGGCCGTCAGATCGGCCCGCTCGCCAAGTTCTACTCGGTCACGACTGACGACCTGATCGTCGTCCACGACGAACTCGACATCGACTTCGGCGCCGTCCGCCTCAAACGGGGCGGCGGCGAGGGCGGCCACAACGGGCTGCGGTCGCTCAGTCAGGCACTCGGTACGCGCGACTATCTGCGCGTGCGCATCGGCATCGGCCGGCCACCCGGCCGGCAGGATCCCGCCGATTTCGTGTTGAAACCGTTTCCGTCCTCGGCTCGCAGCGAGGTCGAACTCCTCATCGCCAACGGTTGCGACGCCGTCGAACTATTGCTCGGACAGGATCTGGAGTCCGCGCAGAACACCGTGCACGCCTGGTGAGGACACCGAATTCGGCGGCCGCGCGGCCGTAGAATCGCTGCGGCGGGCAATGCGAAGGGATCGGCAACAGTGGTCAACCTCTCGGTGAAGACCGGACACCAGAACGTCTCGATGCTCGGCATCGGCGCCTACCGTCCGCGACGCCTGGTCAGCAACGACGAGGTCTGCCAGGTCCTCGATTCCTCCGACGAGTGGATTTTCGAGCGGAGCGGCATCCGCAACCGCCGTTGGATCAGCGGCGACGAGTCGGCGCGTTCGATGGCCGCCGCGGCCGCCGAGCGGGCGATCGCGAACTCCGGGGTGGCGAAGGAGAAGATCGGTGCGCTGATCCTCGCCACCAACAGTTGGAAGACCAAGATCCCGCACGGTGGCCCGATCGTCGCCTCCGACATCGGGCTGAACGGCATCCCCGCCTTCGACGTCGCCGCCGGGTGCGGCGGCTTCGGCTACGGACTCGGCGTCGCGGCCGACACCGTCCGCGCCGGGAGCGCCGAGTACGTCCTGCTCGTCGGCGTCGAGACCATGTCGGTGGTCATGGATCCCACCGACCGCAACACCGCCTTCATCTTCGGCGACGGAGCCGGGGCCGTGGTCGTCGGGCCGAGCGCGGACAACGGCATCTCCCCGACCGTCTGGGGCAGCGACGGCGAGAACGCCGAGGCGATCGGCCAGAACTGGGACATCCCCGAGTACATGGACCGCGCGCAGGCCTACCAGGACAAAGACCCCGAGACCGACCCGGTCGGTCGCATGGTGGTGACGATGGCGGGACCCAAGGTGTTCCGCTGGGCGGCCGTCACCCTGCCCCGGGCCCTCGCCACCGTGCTGGAGACCTCCGGCGTCGGCGTGGAGGACATCGAAGTCTTCGTGCCCCACCAGGCCAACGCCCGCATCAACGACCTGATGAAGAAGAACCTCGGCTTCCCCGACGACCTGCCGATGGCGAACGACATCGAGAACACCGGGAACACCTCGGCGGCCTCCATCCCGCTCGCCATGGAGGAGATGCTCGCCACCGGCAAGGCCAGGGGCGGGCAGACCGCGCTGCTCCTCGGCTTCGGTGCCGGCCTGAGCTACGCGGGCGCGGTCGTCACCCTGCCCCCGGCCCCCGCGATCACCAGCTTCGACTGACCCTTCGGGCCGACCCTGCTCTTTGACGAGGGCCAATCACCGCTCACCAGGAGCGAGCTTCACCCCCGCTCCCTGAGGAGCGCCCGGAGCTTGCGGAGGGCGCGGCCAACCCCCGCTCCCCGAGGAGCGCCCGGAGCTTGCGGAGGCGCGGCCAACCCCCGCTCCCTGAGGAGCGCCCGGAGCTTGCGGAGGGCGCGGCCAACCCCCGCTCCCTGAGGAGCGCCCGGAGCTTGCGGAGGGCGCGGCCAACCCCCGCTCCCTGAGG
>NZ_JBHXVK010000028.1:0-28962 GCF_042672305.1 Gordonia sp. NPDC127522 | reverse complement strand
CAAAACGCTCGACTGGAGAAACCCAGCCGAACGTCTGCGTGATTTACTTGTGCCAGTCTAACCAACCGGTGTTGCGAGGACCCCTAGAATTCGCCGGATCGGTGACGGGCCTCTGTGGTGCGCCCGTAGGGATTCGAACCCCGCCATCAGGGCTTCCTCGCCGAACGCAACCCGCGGTGAACCCGGCCGTGCCCCGATCTGCCAGCAGCCTGGATCGTCGTGTACTCACCACAGTCTCGCCTGCGGGCGACGAGGTTGGTCCCGTTTCCGGGTTGCCTGTTTGGCCCGACCAGCCCATCCACCGCCACACCCCGTTGTACTGCTGGCTCAGCAACGGGTCTAGGTCGAAGTAACGGGCCGTTAACTACTCAACCATGGTCCCGCGTTCCGAGTTCGACGGCGCCTAACGAAACGCCTCCATAGCCTCGTGGCATCGAATTCATACCCTGCTGCCTCCCCACAGGTCGGATGGTCAGACGAATCGTCGTCGGTCGAGTGTTGGGACGTCGATCGGCACGGTGGCGCGGTAGAGCTGCACCGGACACTTTTCCACGGTGAGGAAACGAATCGGCTCCCAAGTAATGTCGGAAGCCTTCAGTGCCTTCTTGTGGGACTTCCACTCACCGCGGAGTGGTTTGCTCTCTGCCGGTCCGAAGCGGTGATCAGTGAGAACGAGCAGCCGTACCCGCTTCGGGTATAGCGCCGTCCCCTCGACGATCTCCAGCCGCAGCTGCTCAACCGCGTCGCACCAGTCCTGCGACTTCTTCGCCTTCGAGAGCATCTTGCGCAGAGACTCGGATACGGGACCGGCCAGCGCGTCATGAACGGCCGGCCGGGCGAGTTTGCTGGCTAGGCGCTGACCGAGAATCAGCTCGTCTTCAATCGAGGAGAAACCCTCGACTGGTTCGGTCGACGCGAGCAAGCCCTTACTGATTGGGACGGTCGCCCGGAGGTCCACCGCCCAGCTCGCGCCCTCGACGGGAGGCTGGGTCAGCCAGACGTACTCGGAGACTTGATAGTCCTTGATCTGCTGAATCTTCTCCGGCGAGAACTCCGAGATGTCGCGTATAGGGCACACCTGCACCAACGGGTGCCGCTGCGCGGGAGCGCCCGCGATGTCACAGGTCTGTGAGACCACGGCCGAGAAACCGGTGTCGCTCAGCGCGGCCGAACGCGCACGCACGTCACCCGCCGCTCCACCGGCAGACGGTTCGCCTGTCACGGGGTCGTCCACCCAGGCCGGGACGATCCAGGCGCTACGATCCACCTTGATCAGGTGTCCCTGACGCCACCGCTCCAGCGCGGCGAGCGTCTCGGGTGGCCATGACTCCGGCAGGAGTCGATCGATCGTCACCGGGCGAACCCGTCCTCGACATCGTCGGTCACAAACGGCTCCGAGCCACGGATGATCGGTGTATCGACGTCCTCGGCGATGCCCTCATAGACCGAGGTGCCGATCTCGCGCCGAGGAAACGGCGCACGGTTCACGGCGAGGTCCACGAGCTCGTCGAACCTGCCGTCGAGCAGGGCGCTGATGCGCTTCTTATCGCCGCGCAGCCACCTGCTCAACGGGTGATCTAGCGTCTCGCGCAGGTCGTCAACGGCATCCGCCAGCTCCCATAACCGTCCCAAACTGGCGACGCGTGGGCGGCTCCCGGCGGGTTTGTCCGACCAGGAGTGAAAGGTGCGCTTGCTAATGCCGGTCGCCTTGAACATCTCCCTTTGTGTGAGGCCCAGCTCGGCGCGTAGGCGCTCGAACGCGTCAACGACATCAGCGGTCTCATCGACACAGCTGTCGGTGACGACCACCACGGTGTCGATGAAGGTGTACGGGGCCGTCAACCACAGCGCCGAGCCCGAGAGGTTTAACTGACCGTCGAGACCCTTGAACACCTCGACGCGGAACTGGTCCCAAGCACAGGGATCGAGCGCGCCGGAGAATTGCGCGACCGCCTCCCGCAGTCCCGGTGACGAATTGATCTCCACGAACGTGCTCACCGAGGCTTCGGACTCGCAGAGCGCCGGATGCCGATCGCGTCGCTCACGCACCTGAGACGGTGAACGGAGCACGCGGGATCCGGTCGGCTGCTGCTGCATGATCGTCATCCCTCGCCTCCCGCCCGAAGCTCCTTCAGATAGGTGTCGGTGACCGACGACTGGAAAATCGACAGCGCCGTGCGGTTCAGGCGCTCGGCGGACATGACGACCTGTGCTGGGTCGAACGTGAACGAGGAGTGGCGGAACACGTCGGTATCGAGCAGGTACTGCACGCACTTGCCGGAGTCGTCACGGACCGGGCCGTGACGCAGCAACGCGCCGTGGTGGTCGTCGATGCGGATTTCCACCTGCTGCTGGGCTCCCTGAACCCTGGCGCCGAAGTCGGGATTCAGGACCGGACCCAGCAGGGTGTCGTGGATCCGGCCTTGCCACGCCGCGGCGGAATCAAACCCGCTGTCGTGGAAGCGGTCGACGTAGCGCAGGCCGATCCGGTGTACAAGCGAAGGCTTAACCAGCCGGGCGAGGAAATTGACGAGCACCGTTAACGGAGGCTTGACGCTGGTGCTCCAGCGCTCGTAGCGATTGATCTGCATGATCAGGATGTCGGGCATGAGCGTGATGAGGGTGCCGTTCGCCGACGCGATCTGCCACCCATGCGACTCAGCGGCGACCTGAGAGACGCCGTTGGCTCCGAAGTCGATGCGCATCTGCTGTTGGACTGTGGGCTCGATGTTCGGGTAGTCGACGCCAGTACTCACCACGAGCTCGTCGCGGAAGGCGGCCGCGGTCTCTGGAGAGATCTCGGAGATGGACGACGTGTATCGGACCTCGATCACTGCAACTTCGAGTGGAGCGTTGCCGAGCAGCGTCGGATCAGCCGGTGGGAGGTTCCCCAGAGGAATGTCCTCGGCTGGATATGGAGCGTGTGGGTCGTTGGTCATAGCGTCCTGTCCATAGGGTGCACCTTAGGTGCACCTACCGACAAGTGTAGGCGTTATGACCTGAGAAATAGCCGTCGGAGAGCTACTTCATCGCGGGGCAACGTCCGCGATTGCAGAATCGCCTCATGGCCCGCCGCGCAGACTCCGACGAGCACTACGTCCTCGACCTATGCGACAAGGTGCTCGGCATGCCGGGCGTCCGGCAGGCGCGGTTCGACTGGCTCCGCGGAGACCCTTCACCGGTGCGGCCGCGCGGGACGCGGCTCCCCGTCGACGGGTACTGGCCGGACGATGGCCTCGTCGTCGAGTTCCAGGAGGAGCAACACTCAGCGCCGTCCCCGTTTTTCGACCGCAGGCACACCGTCTCAGGTATGGGCCGCGGTGAGCAGCGCCGCCGCTACGACGAACGCAAACGCACCCTCATCCCCCAGCACGGGCTGCGACTCGTCGTGATTGAGAAGTCGGAGTTCGTGTTGAGGTCACGGAAGATCGACCGTGTCCACGCGCGGGATCTCCAAGTTGTGCGTCGGCACCTGGCGTAATCGGCTGCATCCACCGATGTCTCGGCGGATGCAGTGGCACCGGAGGACAGGCGGTGCATGCGGGTTTGCTCCTACGGTCGCGGCGTGGAACCTGGCCGCGACGAGTTGCTCACCCCTCCGAGGCGATCGCACGGTTGCGCATCAGCGAACCCATTTCTTCCGTCCGGAGAGGCAGGGCGTCATCTGGCGGGATGCGTCTCTGGCATCGAACGTTGATCTCCAGCCGCAAGATTCAGCGACTGACCGTACGAGCGGCACCGGCCACCGAAGAGTGAACGGTACCTACCCTTCCATCGACGCGGCCTGAACCGCGGAGTCGGCCGCGATCGCGGCCCGCGAGATCAGCGGCGATCATGTCGTACGCCGCGTCGAGGGGAAGAAACTCGGTGACCCGCGCCGGCCGCTGTCCGCGCTACGTCCAGCTCAGGGAGATCCTCGCCTCCGCAGCCTGCTCGACTATCAGTCCGGCGTGCCAGGTACGCCACGCAGCACGGCCCCGACGGCGACGTCTGCCTCGGACACGCGTTTCGGCACCCACTGTTCGAGTCGCCCACGTAATTATGCTGCACAGAGAGGTGACCACGTGGTTCGTGGCGCCCCAGGATGGTGGCGAGCTACTCATAGCCCGTGAACGACCGCCCCACGCAAATCTCCTCCAACTCGACACCCGCCGTGGATACCCTTGCCAGATGGGAGAAGTTGACGTCGCCGAGAGCCGCGCCGCGGCCGTGAAACCGCCGCGACTCGGCGAGGAGACCGCCGAGGTCATGATCACGGTCAAGACCTACCCCAACCCCAGCGAGACCTACGGAGAGACCGTGTGCGTGGCCGGTGTGCGCCTCGACCGCGGCCGACCCGAGTGGGTCCGGCTTTACCCGGTGAAATTCCGCAACGCCGACTTCGACAATCAGTTCAAGAAGTACGAGATTATCCGGATCAACGGCACGTACCACCAGGCCAACGACAACCGTCCCGAGTCGTTCCGACCGCGCCAGGACGAAATGGTGCACGTTGAGCGCCTCGACTCGAAGAAGAACTGGCTGCTGCGGCGGACCAGGCTCGGGTCGCTCATCGGTGAGACAACGATGTGCGATCTCCTCGCGCAGAACCCGAAGGGCGGCATGGCGACACCATCGCCGTCTCTCGGGTTGATCAAGCCCACCGACATCGAAACGTCAGTCGTCGACGGTGACCCATGGACACCAGCCGAACAGTCTAAGGTGAACCAAGCGTCTGAGCCCGACCTGTTCGGTACCTCGATGGAGCCGCTGGAGCCCGCCCCGTACGCGGTCCGATACAAGTACCGATGCGCCGCCGCAAAGTGCCCCGGACACGACCAGAAGAACTTGGACTGGGAGGTCGGGCAGGCTGGCCGACGATGGAGAGGCGAGTACGGCGACGCTAGTGCGCGCGAAGCGATGTTGAAGCGGTGGCGCGAAAACATGCTCGCTCCCGAGAGGGACGTCCATTTCTACGTCGGCAACCAGAACCGCTACCGGCGCAGCTTCTCTGTACTGGGTACCTGGTACCCGAAGTACGAAAACGCTCTGTTCTAGACGTGCACCACGGCCGCATTCGGGCGAGTCTCCAGCACCCGGTCCACGACGATGTTCCGGTGACACTCGGCGTGATCGTGCTCGAAACACAGCAACGCCACCGCTCCACCGTCCAGGAGCTCGCATACATGCGCAAGCGCATGTGTCGCGTCAGCGGTGTCGAGGACCTCCCGGTACCTCGCCAAGGACTCGGGTTCACCGGCGCGGAAACCAGCGCGGTTGTCCCTCGGGTTGCCTAGTGCGCGGTGATGAACGTACTCGATCCCGGCGGCGCGCAGAGCTGCGGCGAGCCTTGTCTTCGACAGCCCAGGCTTGCGGCTAAGCGGGGTCAGTCGCACGTCGACTAGGACTCGCACGTCCTGGTCGAGTAGTTGCGCAACGAGGTCGCCGACCGTCTTCCCCTCGTAGCCGATGCTGACCAGGGTGCTATCTCTGTCGTACTTGGAGTCCGTCGATGCCACGTAACTATGGTGCACCACGCCGACCGGGGAGCCGGCAGCAACCAGTGAAGACGCCGCGGGGGTCGCAGCCGCTGTTGAAAGAACAGCGCCCGGTGAAACTGCTCGCCTTACGGATGGGTCGAACCGCTCACAGCCCAGCGAGGCCCAGAACCCGTGAGCCTCCTCCGAGTACGCGGACAGCCGCCGATCCGGATGTCGCTCCTGCAGCGCGTGCAGCACCCAGGTACCAACACTACGACCACGCACGACTGCAGCCACCTCGAGCAACTGGACCTTCAACCGCTCCGCCCCCAGCTGGGGGCACGCTGGCGCAATCCGGGTTGATGCCGCCGGGGTCGTCGAGTTCGATGCGAGCGAATTCGACACCGCCCTGGAGCACCTGCACATACAAGGGTCGTTCAACAGGTATGGGGCGTCGGCCCACCATCGTTTTGTTCTCGTAGTCGGTTTCGAAGTCGAACCGCGGCACCCATGAATAGCGACTCGCGCGCCACCACGACGCAGATCGACGAGTTTAATCGCCAAGGCCGGGACAGTCCTGGGGCTCGGAAGGCACCTAGGAGTGGTGCCGGTTCAATCTCCTGGCAATCTCCGATGTCGCTGAGCTGCGCGCCACCGCCAGCTCGTACTGAGTGATGCCCAATCCCTGGTATCCGCCGCCGAGCGGGAGGATGCCGAGGGCACCGTCGACGTGGACGTCGTCGAGTCGGTCGACCAGCGACCCGCGCCAGAAGAAGTCGACCAGGCTGATCTCGCGGATCTTCCAGTCGGGAAAGCTCTCCGACCACTGGGAGGTCAGGCCGCAGTCGTACTAGCTCCGCACCCACCCCAACACGTTGTTGCACGCGTGGCCTAACGCCGCAAGAACTGCCGGCAGTCCGGCCGCATGACGCCCAACACACGCGCCACGTCCACGCATCAGGATGGCGTGTCCATCACGTGATCTCCGCGTAGCTGTGTCGCACTAGCGCCGCCTTCACTCGCGCCACCTTCGGCCACAGTTCCAACGACCTCTCTCGGCGGCGCAGACGCTTTGGCGCGTTGACCACAAGGGAAGATCAACCCGCTGAGACGAAGTGACACGGGGTCGCGTGTCACCCAAGCGAATACGGAGCCGGTGTGATACCTCGTGTCACACCGGGGTGGTCCGGACAGCGAAAACGCCAGGCGAAACAGAGTTTCACCTGGCGTTCTTTCTCTGTGCGCCCGTAGGGATTCGAACCCCAAACCTTCTGATCCGTAGTCAGATGCTCTATCCGTTGAGCTACGGGCGCGTGCTATTCAGTTGTACCGCCGTCGGCCGACTGCGGTGGCGGAGGCGAGAGGATTTGAACCTCCGGTCCCGTTTTAGCGAGACAACTCATTAGCAGTGAGTCCCATTCGGCCGCTCTGGCACGCCTCCTTGGCGGAGTCCTTTCGAACTGCCGAGTCGAAAGGTTACACACCCTTCGCATCCACAAGCAAACCGGTTGGTCAGAGCCGGTTTCTGCCTCATCGGGGTCGCGGCCTACATTGGTCGGGTGAGCCTGCGAATCCGCCCCGACCTGGACGACCTTCCCGTATACGTACCGGGCAAGACGTTTCCGGGAGCGGTGAAACTCGCCAGCAACGAGGTCACCGAAGGTCCGCTGCCGAGCGTCGTCGAGGCGATCGGCGCGGCGGCCGCAGCCGTGAACCGCTACCCCGACAACGGGATGGTGGAGCTGACCGCAGCGCTGGCCAAGAGCCTCGGGGTCACCGAAGACGAGGTCCAGGTGGGATGCGGGTCGGTCATCCTCTGCCAGAACCTCATCCTCGTCACCAGCGGACCGGGCGACGAGGTGGTCTTCGGGTGGCGGTCCTTCGAGACCTATCCCTTGGCGACGCGCGTCGCGGGCGCGACACCGGTCCAGGTCCCACTCACCGGCGATCTGACCTACGACCTGCGCGCGATGGCCGACGCGGTCACCGACCGTACGCGGCTGATCTTCGTGTGCAATCCGAACAACCCGACCGGGACCGTGGTCGAGGCAGCCGACCTGCGGGAGTTCCTGCAGAGCGTGCCGTCCGACGTCATCGTCGCGCTCGACGAGGCGTACTTCGAGTACCTGCGCCTGCCGTCGAGTCAGGCGTACGACGCACTCGAACTCCGACGCGAGTTCCGCAACCTCGTGGTGCTGCGCACCTTCTCGAAGGCGTACGGGCTGGCCGGGCTGCGCGTGGGTTACGCCATCGCCGACCCGGAGGTCATCACCGCCCTCGGCAAGGTTCACGTGCCGTTCTCGGTCAGCAGCGTCGCCCAGGCCGCCGCGCTCGCCAGCCTCGACGCCGGCGACCAGTTGCTGGCCCGCACCGACGCGGTCGTCGCCGAACGTGCCCGCGTCACCGCACGACTGCGCGACGCGCGCTACCGGGTCCCCGATTCGCAGGCAAACTTCGTGTGGCTCGACCTGGGAGCGGCGTCGATGGACTTCGCGCGCGCCTGCGTCGATGCCGGGGTGGTGGTCCGCCCGTTCGACGGCGACGGCGTGCGGGTGACTGTCACCAACGCCGCCGAGGACGACGTGTTCCTGCGGTTCGCCGAGGGCTGGGACGGTCCCCGGAGCTGATCCTGGACCGCGAGCCGAGCGAGCCGGTCAGAGCCCCCGGCCGATGGTCGGCCACAGGGCCGCGAGGTCGCGCTCCCAGTACGCCCACGTATGGGTTCCGATGAGGCGGAAACCGTCGGTGTAGGGCACCCCCGCGGCACGCATCGTGATGGCGAACTCGAGCGAACAGCGGTAGGCACCCAGTTCGAGCGCCGACGAGGATGCCGTCACGACGTCGCGCGGCCCCTCGTCCGGCTCGATCTGACGCTGGAGGTCGAGGGGGCCGATGGCGCCGGACCCGGCGGCGATGAAGATGTTCTTTCCGCGCAACCGATCGAGATGAAGACTCGGGTCATGTGCGCGCCAGCCCGCGGAGCCGAACGGGCCCCACATGTTGGTGGCGTCGCCGCCGTCGCGACCGACGGTCGTACGGACGTAGGCCTCGTTGACCGGACCGGACACCGGCGGGCAGCCGCTGAGCGAGGCGACGCCGGTGTACATCTCCGGGTGTCGGATGGCCAGGGAGAACGCGGCCTGCCCACCCATCGACAGCCCGATGACCGCGTTGCGGCCGTTGCCGTCGAACCGTTCGTCGATCAGCGGCGGCAGCTCCTTGGTGAGGAACGTCTCCCACATCGGCTTGCCGAGCGCGGCATCCTTCTTCTGCCAGTCGGTGTAGAAGGTGCCCTTTCCCCCGGTGGGGAGTACGACGTTGACGTTCTTGTCGGCGAAGAAGCGTCCGGCGCGACCCTTCGTGATCCAGTCGCTGACCTCGCCCTCGGCGCCGGCGCCGTCGAGCATGTAGACCGTCGACCGCGGCGTCGAGCCGCCGACCGGGGTGAGGACCGACAGCTTGATCCGCTCGTTCATCGCCGGTGAGAAGACCCAGATGTCGGTACGCAGCGCACTCAGCTTCTCGGATTTGGCGATGCGCGCCACCTGTTTGGGAGCGGCGTCGGCGATGGCCGGGGTCGACAGAATCCCCACCATCAGGCACACCAGACCCGCGATCAACCGCCTCGACATCTCGCCAACTCCCTCACCGACAATCCCCCCGGAGTGCACCCGGGACCTCGTCGTGTCACCACGTGCGAGTCCGCGCCGACCGGATCGGCCCGACGCGGACATCTAGACTCACAGACTACCCGGCGTTCAGCCGAGTGGAAGGTCGTGACCACGGCATCTCACGGGCACCGGGACCTCCGAGGAAAGTCGACGATGCCCACTTCACCTTCTGTTCACCACGCGCGTTCCGAGCGGAACGAACCACCGTCGCCCACGGGACTCGGTCCGAACGACTTCGCCTTCGTCGCCGAGGTCGGGGTGCGCTGGTCGGACATGGACGCGTTCGGACACATCAACCACGCGCGGATGGTCACGCTGATGGAGGAGGCGCGCATCGCGTGGCTGTTGAGCGCCGGCGAGGACTACGCCCCGCTGATCACCAGCGCGATGATCGTGCACGTCGACATCGGATACCAGGCCCAGCTGCGTCACGATGACTCGCCGCTGCGAATCGGGATGTGGATCAAGGGTTTCCGTTCAGTGGACTTCACCATCGGTTACGAGATCCGCAGCGGCGATGCCGACGACGCCAGTCGGCCGGCGTGCGTGGCGAGCACGCAGATGGCCGTCATCGACATCGAGAAGCACACCCTCCGGCGGCTGTCCCCCACCGAGAAGGACTACCTCAGCACGTGGTCACGACGGCTCGTAGCGAGCGGGTAACTCGCGCGGCACCGCCGGCGAGATCCGCGCGATGTTGCCCTGCAACACATCTCGATAGATGCGCAACTGCTCTTCGCCGCTGCGGACCTGTTCGGTGAGCCGTTTCGCGTTGTCGACGGAGATCTCGCGGTCGCCCGATCGCGCGATCAAGGCGTCGATGCGGTCGTCGAGGGTGGCCGCTTTGTTGTACTCGGCGAGGACCTGCAGCTCGACGGCCGCGGATTCGACGACATGCGCGACCTCGCCGAGCGCCTGGACACGGTCGATCAGTTCGGTCCACACCGGTCGCAGTGTCGTCTCACGCTGATCGATCTGCGCGGCGAAGGTGCGGTCGAAGCCGCCGTTGCGCTTGGCCCGGTCGAGGTCGATGCGTACCGCCCGCAACGCGATGACGTCGGCGGCGATCTCGGCGACCTCGGCGTGCAGGTTCACCTGGGTGCGCTGGACCTCGAAGTGGTCGGAGCGCCAGGCGGGGTTGCCGAGGATGCGGTCGTAGTAGTGACCGGTGATGAACAGCAGCGTCTCGTAACCGTCGACGAAGGCCGCGGTGCGGGGGGCGCCGGTCTGAGTCGCTCCGCCCGGCGTCTCGCGCACGCCCGACAGGAACTGGTCCGCCCACTGCCCCGCCTGCGAGTTGCCCGACTTCGCGGCGACCTGCCCCACCACGCCGGCGATCCGGTCGAACGCGGCGGTGCCGGCGCGACGGACATAGCTCGACGCGTTGACGTTGGGGGTCGGGGTGCACAGCAGCCCGGCGAACAACCGGTCTCGTTCCTCGATCTCGAGATAGACGTTCTCCCGTCGCTCGCGTCGGATCGCCCGGGTCCCCGACGCGAACACACCCTTGCCGGCGACGATCTGCTTGCGTGCGTCCTCGCGGCGTCGTTGCAGGCCGTTGAGCCTGTTGCGCATCACGGCCGCGACCACACCGGGCACCACCGGACTCGACAACTGGTGTTCGATCTGGACGATCGCGCGCTGCAAGCGGCGCAGATCGCCGAAACCCGCGGACATGGACGGCATCGGCCGACCGGTGGAGATCCGGCGCACCACGATGGCACGACCACCCGGGGTGAGGTATCCGGACGCGATGAGCAGCGCCGCGGTGTCCGACAGTTCGCGCCGCTCGCCCGGTACCGCCGAACGATCGCACCACTCGCGGATCTGTTCGCTCGTGCGCGCGGGCATCAAGCGATGTCCGCGGGAACTGCTGTCGACCATAACGCCGCCTTACCTGGAGAATCGGTGTCCGCGCCCGTCCACAGACACCGATTTCGATGCTACCCGCGGGCGACGACCACCCGGTGTGGTCGACGTCTCGCCTGCCTGTCGCACCGACGGAACACCCCCACGGGTGTCACGATGGCCACATGACAGTTCCCTCGGATGTGTCGGGACCTCGCGGCGTCGAACGCATCCGTGGTCAGATCTGGCGGAACGGCGACCCGGTGGATGGCTTCGACCTCGAGGAGATCTCCACCTGTCTCGACAATCCGGAGAAGTTGATCTGGGCGGATCTGGAAAGCCCCACCCACGAGACCCTGTCCCGGTTGGCGGCCGAACTCGACCTCGACCCGTTCGCGATCGAGGACACGGTCGCGGCAGCCGAACGGGTCAAAACAGTCACCTACACCGGGCACACCTTCGTGATGGTCTACGCGGTGTCGCTACACGACGGCGAGTCGCCGGCCGACGACCGGGACGACGACGATGATGACGGCTCCGCGGCCACCGACTTCCGCGCCTCCGCGAACGGCCGGGCGCGGATGTTCGACCTGCACCGCATCTCCATCTTCGTCAAGCGCAACGCTCTCATCACCGTGCGACCGACCCCGGCGCTCGACATCGACGAGGTCATGCGGCGATGGTCGGACAGCGGCGCCACGCAGTACGGGATCGGCGCGCTCGTGCACGGACTGCTCGACGTCGTCGTCGACGGCCACTTCGACGCCGTGCAACGCCTCGACGACGAGATCGAGGACCTCGAGGCACTGCTGTTCGACGAGCGCATCCCCGGCCGCGAACTGCAGCGCCGAACCTACGACCTGCGCAAGGACCTCGTCGTCCTGCGACGGGTGGTCCTGCCGATGCGCGAGGTGATCGCCGGCATCCAACGACGGCGGTTCGACAACCACGCGCCACCGGAGCTCGACCCGCATTTCTCCGACCTCTACGACCACGCGCTCCGGGCGTCGGAGTGGACGGAATCGTTGCGGGACATGATCAGCACCGTCTTCGAGACCAACCTGACCCTCGCGGACGCGCGACTCAACACCGTCATGAAGAAGCTGACCGCGTGGGCCGCGATCATCGCCGTGCCGACGGCCATCACCGGTTTCTACGGACAGAACGTGCCGTTTCCCGGTTTCGAGCGACTACTCGGTTTCATCACCAGTACGACGCTGATCGTCGTCGTGGTCGTCGGCCTCTATCTGTCGTTCCGGAAACGCGATTGGTTGTGATCGCACAGGATGCGTTGTCCCGCAACGGGTGTGATTCGTACACGCGGACATTGCGGGTTTCGACATGAAAGCGGTTGACCACGTGCGCGTTTGATAGCGTATGGGCCAGCCCACCGACGGAAGGCACCGATGGAGTCACCCGCGATCACGATCGACGGTCTCACCAAGCGATTCGGCAGCCTGACCGCGGTCGACGACCTGTCGTTCACCGTTGCCCCCGGTCGCGTCACCGGGTTCCTCGGACCGAACGGTTCGGGCAAGACCACGACCCTGCGGATGCTCCTGGGCCTGGTCGAACCGACCGCCGGCCGGGCACTCATCGGCGACCGCCCGTTCCGGGAGATCCCGCGACCCGCCCAGCACGTCGGCGCGGCGCTCGAGGCGTCGAGCTTCCACCCCGGTCGCACCGGACTCGGGCACCTGAAGGCACTCGCTCCGCAGGTCGGGGTCCCGACGTCGCGGTGCCGGGAAGTGCTCGACTTCGTCGGACTGGCCCAGGCCGCCGAGCGCCGCGTCGGCGGATATTCGATGGGCATGCGGCAGCGCCTCGGCCTGGCCACCGCGCTGCTCGGCGATCCGCAGATCGTCCTGCTCGACGAGCCGGCCAACGGCCTCGACCCCCAGGGCATCGTGTGGCTGCGCGGGCTGCTGCGGTCGCTCGCCCGCGAGGGACGGACGGTCCTGGTCTCCAGCCACGTGCTCGCCGAGGTGCGGAGCACCGTCGACGACGTGGTGGTGATCGGCAACGGCAAACTGGTCCGGGCTTCCACGCTCGCCGACTTCGAGGCGCTGGCCGAGCACTCGGTCGTCGTGCGGACGCCGTCGCGGGCGTCGTTCGTCGCACTCGCAGGCGAGCGCGGGTGGAAACTCGAGGACACGCATGACGGCTTCCGGGTGCCCGGCGTGAGCGCGGCCACGGTCGGGACGGCCGCTTTCGGCGCGGGCATCGAACTCCACCAACTCGCCGACGTCGGCGCCGATCTCGAGGCGGTCTTCCTGCATCTCACGAAGTCATCGGACGCACCGACCAGTCATTTCTCCGGCGGGTCAGCCGATCCCGGCCCGAACGCGGCACCGACGTCGTCGGGGGCAGTCCGATGAGGGCCGCCCTGATCGCCGAGTACCGCAAGTTCACCTCCACGCGGATGTGGTGGGTCCTGCTCATCGCCATGGTCGCCTACCTCGGGTTCATCGGTGCGGCACTGGCGTTCTCGATGACGACCGAGAACGCCATGCAACAACCCACGACCCTCGTCGGCGCCGATCTGGCCCGCTCGATCTACGCCCTCACCAGCCCGATCGGTTACGTGTTCGCGCTGGTGATCGGCAGCCTGGCAGTGACCGGGGAGTTCCGGCACAAGACGATCACCGCGAGTCTGCTCGTCGAGCCGCGACGCGGAATCCTGTTGGTGGCCAAGCTGATCGCCGGCATCCCGATGGGACTCCTCTACGGCGTCCTCGGCACTCTGGCGGTCGTCGCGACGGCGGCACCGATCCTCGCGACGGTCGGGGACGGCGCGTTCCTCGGCGACAGCTCCACCCTCGAGGTGATCGGCCTGTCGATGCTGGTCATGGTGTTGTGGACCGCGATGGGTGTGGCGTTCGGCGCGGTGGTGTCCAACCAGGTCGCTGCGATCGTGATCCTGCTGGCCTTCACCCAGCTCGTGGAACCGATCGCACGCATCGCGCTGGCGACCTTCGACGTGACGTCCTCGGTGTCGAAGTTCCTGCCCGGGTCGGCTGCCGACGCCCTCGTCGGCTCCAGCTTCTTCGCCACGATGGGTGGTGGCAGTGACGACCTGCTCCCGCAATGGGCCGGCGCCCTCGTCATGCTCGCCTACATCGCCGCGTTCGCGGTCATCGGTCGGTACACGACGTTCCGCCGGGACATCGCCTGACGGTGCCCGCGGCGCTCACGCCGGTCGCGGGACCGCCGACGAGAGGCTCTGTCCGATCCACGACGGCACGTCTCGTGCCACCTCCGCGGCACCGTGGATCTCGACGCGGTCGGCGGCGAGCGCGAGACGCCAGTCGATGTCGCCCCGCCAGATCTCGGTGAGAGTACGCAGATCGGTCATCACTGTGGCGTCGAGTTCGTAACCGGGGTCGAAGTCGCACACCTGCGCCTCACCACCCGCGACGACCAGCCACCATGTGCTCGCCTTGCCGATGACATCGCGAAAGACGAACTGCACCATGGTGCGTCGTCGCGGCCACCGGTCGACCGGGACGGTGCGGTGCATGTCCCACATGAGCAGATGCGGGTCGAGGTCGGCGTCGCCCAGCTCGCCGATCCAGCGGATTCCCCACGCGCCCAGTGCCTCTACGACCGTGGTGAGCTCCTCACCCATCGTCGTCAGTGTGTACACCGAACGACCGCCGACAGTACTGCGGTTGATCACTCCGGCCCGTTCGAGACTGCGCAACCGCTTGGTGAGCAGCGCCGGCGACATCTTCGGCACCCCGCGCCGCAACTCGTTGAAATGCCGACTGCCCAAGAGCAGTTCGCGGACGATGAGAATCGTCCAGCGCTCGTCGAGCAACTCCATCGCCTTGGCCACCGGACAGAATTGTCCATACGATGTCATCGCAGCCTCCCCACTGCTGGTCGAGCCGGCGCCGCCTCTTGCTGGTTGAGCCGGCCCGGAGCGAAGCGAGGCGCCGCCTCTTGCTGGTTGAGCCGGCCCCGAGCGAAGCGAAGCGCCGTGTCGAAACCTCCGCCCCGACCCAGTACACACCCGTCGCCGGCTGATGACCAGTACAGAAACTGAACTGCCGCCAGTACAGATGTTGGTCTAGAGGACGGGTCGGGCTTCGTCGGATGCTCGTTGTGTCCGGTCACGGACGACCACCATTCGACGACTTCGAGGGACCGCCATCATGACCACGACCCATCCCACCCCGTTCGACGCCGAGATCAAGGCACGCCATCGCAAGCTGTGGGCGTCGGGCGACTATCCAGCCGTCGCCGACCTCATCGCGCCGCTGGGCCGACGCCTCGTCGACGCATTGCACATCACCGCCGGGGACAAACTCCTCGACGTCGCCGCCGGCGCGGGCAACGTCGCCGTACCCGCCGCTGAAGCCGGCGGGCATGTCGTCGCCAGCGACCTCACACCCGAACTGCTGTCCGTGGGCGAAGCCCGGCACCGCGACCTGCCGATCACCTGGCGCACCGCCGACGCCGAAGATCTCCCGTTCGACGATGACGACTTCGACATCGCGACGTCGTGCGTGGGCGTCATGTTCGCGCCGAATCACCAGAAGTGCGCCGACGAACTCGTACGAGTCGTGCGTCCCGCCGGACGGATCGGCCTGATCAACTGGACTCCAACGGGATTCATCGGTGAGTTGTTCGCGGTGATGAAGCCGTACGCCCCGCCACCGCCGCCCGGTGCGCAGCCGGGGCCGCTCTGGGGCGACGCCGACCACGTGCGGTCGCTGTTCGGTTCAGCTGTCACCGACCACGAGTTCGTCACCGAGACCGTGGCGATCAGCGAGTTCGACGACGGCGGGGCGTTCCGCGACTTCTTCAAGGCGCACTACGGACCGACCATCATGGCGTACCGCAACGTCGGTGACGACCCCGCGCGCGTCGACGAACTCGACGCCGCCATCGCCGCCCACGCCGACCGCTACCTCACCGACGGACGGATGGAGTGGGAGTATCTCCGCGCGGTGCTGACGGTCGCGTGAGCCACAACCACCGCTGGTTGAGCCGCAGCCGCAACCGCAACCAACGCTGGTTGAGCCGGCACCGAGCGCCAGCGAGGCGCCGAGTCGAAGCCACCCGGCAACCACAACTGCCCGAGCCACAAACCACCGCTGGTTGAGCCGGCACCGAGCGCCAGCGAGGCGCCGAGTCGAAGCCACTCGGCGACCACCATCGATCAGGGACGCGGGAGCCCCGGATCACAGCTCGGCGTACTCGACAACCAGCGGGGCGTGATCGGACAGCCGAAGGTCCGGCGACGCCTCCTTGTCGACCACCACCGCCCGCGCCCGCCGGGCAAGCGCGGGCGAGGCGAGCTGGTGGTCGATGCGCCACCCGACGTCCTTGACGAACGACTCTCCCGCCCAGCTCCACCAGGTGAGCGGTCCGGGACGGTCGCCGTGCAGGGCGCGGACGACGTCGACGAGCCGGCGCGGACCGGTGATCTCGCCGAACCAGGCCCGTTCCTCGGGCAAGAAGCCCTCCATCTTGCGGGCCGCGCGCCAGTTGGTGACGTCGTGTTCGAGGTGTGCCACGTTGAGGTCGCCGAGGAGCAGGAACTCCCGGCCGGCGCGGCGGGCGGCGAGCCGGTTGCGCTCGAGTTCACGGGTGAACCCGGCCAGAAAGCGTTGCTTGCGTGCGTATTTGGCGCCGCCGTCGGGCGCCTCGCGCATCGAGCCGGGACGTTGCAGCTCGGCCGGGAGTCCACCCTTGGGCAGATACAGACTGGCGACGGTCAGCGGACGATCGGCGAGGTCGACCTCGACGTAGCGACCCTCGTGAGCGAAGGCGGGCAGACCGCGAGCCTTCGGCGGATGAGTCAGCCACGTGCGCACCGCGGCCGGCTCGTTTCTGGTGAGCACCGCGACGCCGTTACGTCCCGCGATGGAGCCGACGTCGACCGCTGCGTGATAACCGTCGAACTCTCCGACGTCGTCGATGCCACACCGCAACTCCTGCAGTCCGACCACGTCGGGCTGTCGCCCGGCGAGCCAGGCGTCGAACCCACGACGGCGCGCGGCGCGGATCCCGTTGACGTTGAACGACGCCACGGTGAATCCACCGGCGCCCATGTCCCTACCTTCCACGTCTCGGGGCCCCAACCGGTAGGCCGGGCGTTGCACGAAAAAGCCCCCACCCGGGTGAGAGTTGAGGGCCCTTGGCGGAAGCGGAGGGATTTGAACCCCCGGTGGTTTCACCCACGCTCGCTTTCAAGACGCGGGCGACTACAAACCAGTTCGCCTGCCAGAATTTACCCTGATCATTGACTTCGCACGTTCGGGGCCGCCGACCCGCAGCGTGCGACACCGCCCTGATGTGTCATGTCTGTGTCAGATCGAGTCGTGCGCAGCACCGTCGACAAACTCGCCGTGCGATCGCCGGCCATACGGTTCCACCCAACTCGCAAGGCGGGTCAGTATGTGGCGCAACTGGCGCTAATATGCAGGGCATGGAGCGCTCGATCACGACATGGTCGAGAACCCGTCAGCAGGGGTCTGAATCCTGGCCTCGTCAGGCATCAGGCCCAGTATGGGGCGCCTGGGACTCAAGGCCTCGCCTCAGGTGGACGTGCGGTTGTTCCCGATCTTGTGCCCCCACCGCCCCGGGCCGTCCAGCCAGTCGTGAGTGGCCATCCGTTCTGAGACGCCGTCTGAGTTCGGATCACCGCCTGACTTGCGGCGATACCACCTATGAAGGACACCATATTCTTGTCGCTGGCCAGCGGATGCCCGTCGATCGAACCGAGCCGACCACATTGAGAGCTCGGCCATCATGGCAGCTCGTCGGTGCCTGAGAACCGGCGCAACTGCGCGCAGACAGCGACGAGGACGCGTAGATGATCGGCGGGATGGGACAAGCTGCAACAGTACCGACTACATTAGGCTCGATGCGCGAACCTCCACGGAGTCCGCGACTTTGCGGATGTTGTCTTGCGCCGGTCGCGGTTGGGCTGACTGCCTATTTCGCCGCAGCGATTGAGGGCAACCCGTTCGGCACTGCACGAACGGGCCCTCGTCCGATACGGTACGACCATGTCGTCTCCCACGGGACAGCCTGGTCAGACACCAATCGACTTGCAGATCCTCGCTCAACGAGTGTTCGGAAACCCCGGCGAGGGACTGGTATCAGATTCAGCGCTGCGGTCCTCGATGGGGGACCAGGCGCTGCTCAAAGGCCTGGTCGGCGAGCGCAAGTCCCATGAACTGTTCATCGCTGAGCTCGCGCGCTTCAATGCAGCAGCCGGAATACAGATCGTTCATGGTCTCCGATATCCAGGCACCGAGCACGCCGATATCGACCACGCCCTTGTCTGTGGCGACCGGGTATTCCTGATCGATTCGAAACTGTGGATGCCTGATGACTACCGATGGTATGGCGATGTCATCCTCGCTGGGCCAATTGACAACCCACGCCTTATCCGGAGCAGTTTTGGCGATGCCGTCACGAAGTTCGCGGCCCTCGTGGCGCCGGCGAAAGTCAGCGCAGCAATCCTCGTCCACGCCAGCAGGCCCGGGCGGCTCACCGTCGACAACACCCTCGCTGGTCACCACCCGCCCATGCGACTCGCCGAGGATGGTCTCGGCGACGTGCTCTCGTGGCTGGGGGCGGGCATCCCGAGGAACGGCAAGGACGTTCACATCCAGCAATACCAGCAGTGGCAAACGTTCACGATGATGCGTGTTCTCGAACAGAAGGCAGGAACACCGCAAGCCCACAGGCTCGAACAGCACCGGGCAATGCTGCGGGCTCGCGAAGAGCAGCGTGCGTTGCAGGCGCAAGCTCGCGAAGCCCGCCAACAGGCAGCCAAAGACTGGCTGGCCAACCGTAAAGTCAAGAAACAGAGACGAAAAGCGGAACTCGCTCAAAGCCAGCAACAGTTTGAGCAGGACAGGCGGCAGCGCCGCCAGGACCAGGTACTCAGGATGCAACACGACGCACTGAACAAAGAGCGGCCCGGCTTAAAACGTAAGTATTGGTAAGTGTTGGCCGCGACCAGGCCAGAATTCGTACGCCGCAGGCCTCCGCCGGACGAGCCTATGCCGACGCTATGCCCCGTTCGTACTCGCAGATTTCCCGTGCCGCAGGTATTCCCGTGGCCACCCCAAAGGCGTGTCTATGGGCCGCCATAGCTCAGGTGGTAGTACGCTGCTCGGACGATAAGCATGCACGCCCTTCAGTCAATGATGTGGGCTTTGCCCTCTCGAACCGCCGCATCGTGGAGACTGATTGTGGCGTCCCTCATGCTGTACCCCTGGTCGAGGTAGTCCGCGGTCATGCGGCCGAGTCCCTTCGATGCAATCAAGATCGCGGAAGCTCCAGTTCAGACGTGACCAAGGTTCTGTTGCAGAGGACTTTCCCTGGTGGATGACTCTCAAATGCACATCACTGCTTCCGAATTCGGTGTCACCCGACAAACCGCCGCGAGTACCGGCTGGGTCGGCTGTCGACCGAGCGGATCTGCCGCCGACGGTGAGACCTGTGTTCACCACAGCCGCCGCGGTGGCGGGATGATGGCGGGATGAGTGGGCAGGCATTTGCAACCGGTCGGGTAGCGGTGGCGACTGCTGCGTCGCGTGTGACTGGGTTTGTGCGTACGGTCGTGCTGGCCGGCATTCTGGGGGCTTCTGCGGTCGCTGATGCCTACAACGGCGCGAATACGTTCCCGAACATGGTGTACGCGGTGCTGCTGGGCGGGGTGTTGTCCAGCGTGGTGGTGCCAGTCCTTGCTCGATCCCGGCTTCGCGGCAGAGTCGATGACGAGACGTTCGTTCAGCGGCTGCTGGTCGTATCGGTCCTCGGGATGCTGACGATCACTGCCTGTGTGGTGGCGGCGGCTCCGTGGATCGCCGGCGCGTTCGTTGCCGAAAGGCCACAACACGACTTGGCCACTGCGTGGTCGTACATGTTCCTGCCTCAGGTGTTCTTCTACGGCCTGGCCGCCATGGCCACTGCAATTTTGCAGGTCCGGAATCGGTTCGGAGCGCCGGCGTGGGCGCCGGTGGTCAACAACCTGACCGTCATCGCCACCGTGGTTGTGTTCGTAGCGGTCCCGGGGCCCGCGGTCCTCACCCCGAGCACGATCAACAGCACTCAGCTCGCCGTCCTGGGCGTCGGTACGACCCTGGGCATTGTCGGACAGGCGCTGTGGTGCGTTGCGCTTCTGCGTCGCAGCGGTTTCCGGTGGCGCTGGCGGGTCCGGCTGCTCCCATATACCTGGCGTCCGGTAGTCGTCGGCTCCTCGATGGCCGGCTGGGTGTTCGTCTACGTCGCCGCATCACAGGTCGGGGTCGCAGTCGTCACCAGGGCGGCTTTCGACCACCAGAGTGTGTCGGCGTACACCTACGCCGACCTGTTGCTTCAGATGCCCTACGGCATCCTGGCGGTGTCGATTCTGACCGTGCTCACCCCGCGGATCGCGAACGCAGTCGCGGCCGACCACACCGCCACACTGCGCGCGCAACTACGAACAGGCGCACGCTATCTGCTGGCGCTGTCGATACCTGTGGCCGGCGCGCTGGCCGTCTTCGCACCCACCGCCGCCACCCTCGTGTTTGTCGGCAACATTGGCTCCGAGCAAGCGCGCCAGATCGGCCAGGCCGTCGCCGCCAGCGCCTTCGGACTTCCCTTTCTCGCGCTGGTGATGCTGCAACTGCGGGTGTTCTACGGGCAGGGTGACACCCGCACGCCCGCGCTGATCAATGTGGCCATGGTGTCGGTCAAGGTGTCGACCATCACGGTCGGCATACACGCACTCAACGGGATTCCCGTCGTTGTGGTCCTCTGCGCCAGCGGAGCACTGTCGTACCTCGTCGGCGCGGTGGCCGGGCACCTGATCCTGCGCCGCCGCTACGGACTCCTCGGATTCCGTCGAGTCGCTGAAACCTCCGCCCGGGCCGGGCTTCTCACCCTCTGCGCAGCCGTCTCAGCGCTCGGGACGATGTGGGCCGCCGACCAGAGCAGTCCAACCACCGACACAGTCATCACCAACATCCTCACGCTGGCTGCCGGCGCTTTCCTCAGCACCTGCGTCTTCGCCTATCTCCTACGGATAGTGCGCATTCCCGAGGTCACCCACGCCGGTCGCCTCGCGATGCGCCTGGCCAGCCGATGAGATGCCAACAGACACCAGAGGTAAAGGCGATGTGGGCACCGGGCCGACCAGGTTGGGGGCAGACAGCAAGATGCACCGCCGGAATATGTAGGCACAGCGACGTTCCTCACCACCAGCCCGCCCGTGCGGTAGGTGGAAGGAACTGTGGTGCTACTTCGGCGATTCCGTTCAACGCATCTTGGACTCGCTGATGCAAGGCGCCGCCTTCGGCCCGCCAGTACGCGGGGTCGACGCTCTCGCCTGCCCAGGCGTCGTTCCATGCGCGAAGATCATCAGCCAATGCCTGTTCCAAGCCGAGATTCTCCGGCTCCGCAGGATAGTTGTCGGTGAACGTTTCCCACAGCGGTCCGCCCACCCACTCCGGGAACATGCGAATCAGACGCAGGCCGTCGGGCAGAACCACCGGTTGCGAGTGCTGAGATCGGGCCGCCAAGTAGCGCAGCTGCATGTCCGTGCGGGCACGCCACTGCGCATACGATCTCGCAGCGATGCGGTAGTCATAGCCGTGCAACCACGTCAGAGTCGCGCCCGCTGAGGCTGCGTCAACGGTGGCTAGCGACCACAAAGCGCCCTGACCGGTGAAGTAATAGCCGGCATCGTCGATGACATCGGTGACATCGCAATCCCAGTAGTCGGTGATCTCGAGACGGTACTGCGATCCTTCAAAGACGAAGCCGAACAGCCGAAACCGCGCTTCGGCACCGTCCCAGTGCGCGCGGTACTCGGTGACCTCATCGTTCTTCATACGCGAACACGCTACTGTGACCGCGGCGGCGAAGCGGGGCGGGGACTGTGTGGCTACTGAGCTGGAGCTTTGGACAATGAGACCTTGGTCGGTGTTGGAGTTCGCACGGTTGGAGCGGGCCGAATTTGCGGAGATGGCGGCCGGGTTGTCGCCGTCGCAGTGGGATATGCCAAGTCTGTGTGCGGGATGGTCGGTGCGCGATGTAGTCGCGCACACAATCGCCTATCTCGGCCAGTCTCGTACTCGTCTGACAATCAATATGTATCGCGCGCGAGGGGATCTTGATCGTCTCAACGCTGTCGAACTCCACCGATTCGCGGCTGCCGATCCTGCGAAGCTGGTGCGGTTGCTGCAAGCGGGCATCGAACCGGCTGGCGCCGGAGCATTGTATGGCGGGCGAGTGGCGTTGATCGAGTGCATGGTTCACCAGCAGGACGTCCGGCGGGCCGTCGGGTTGCCGCGCTGTATCCCACTCGACCGGGTACGCGCGTCACTGAACTACGCGCGGATCAGTCCGGTCATCAGGGGTGCGCGCCTCGTGCATGGTGTCCGGCTGTCTGCCACAGACATGGACTGGACGATCGGGAATGGTCCCGAAGTTCGTGGGTCCGGCGAGGCTCTGTTGCTGACAATGACTGGACGAGGGCCGAGCGTCCGCAACGAACTTACCGGTGACGGAGTTCCTCTGATCACGTGAGAAGTACAGGTCGTGTAGATGCAGTCACAGATTCGCTGTTGTTCGAAGCTGGAGCGTCCTCTGGGCAGGCAGTTCACCGATCACCGGTGCGTTCGGACCGGTCACTCGTCGACACATGCGCGTCGTCGCAACTGGTTGCGCAGCAGCTCCAACTCTTGGTCGACCGTTGATCGACCCCGCAGTACCCGGCGGGCGGCATCGACATCGGCCGCGGTTGGCGGCATGCCGGCCATGACGTGGCCGGCAGTTACTGCAGCCAGGATCTCGTCCTCGGTACGGGCGCGGCTCGGATGTGATGCTGTCATCACGGATCAGGATGCCTGTCAGGGCGCGTCCCCGCCACTCGCCTCCATGCCTCGTGGTGACGCGAGCATTGTCAGCACGTGGCACATACGGCTGCGCCCCGGTCAATCGAGACGGTTGGCCGGGGCGCAGGTCATATCCGGGCGAGGATCACCAGGTGAGCTGAGGCTGCTTCGTTGGGGACTGGTAGGTGCGGAATTCCCAGCCCTTGAAGCTCTGGGTGCAGGCCGTCGCACCGAGGTTGGGGTTCTGGGCGAGGACCGCGTTGCGGTTCGCGTCGCACGCGATGAGGCCGCCGTAGGTGTAGGTGGCGGCCTGTGCCGGCGCCGCGGCCAGGCCACCGGCGAGCGCGGATGCGCCAATACCGGCGACGACGGCACCGGCTGCTACAGCGACGCGGATCTTATTGGTAGTGCTCAATCTGGTGTGCTCCTTTTATTTCGTCGTACGAGAGGGAATTTCACATACAGTCGCTGCGTGGGCCATACTGATTGCGCAATACAGATAATCTCGACAAACGAGCCATCCGGGGGTCGCTACAAAACATCACACGCAGCAGCAGTAGCAGTAGCGCGAAGTCAGTTCTCGCATCCTAGAATCGGCCGCCAGTGCCGATCCTATTCCCTTGCTTCTTGATCTGGCAATGCCGTTTGTAATGGCCCTGCGGAACTCGAGAATTCACGTCTGCCAGTGCTTCTCGCTCAGACATTCCGTAGCCAGTGATGTATCCGACTGCTTCGGCTGGTCCCTTCCCGTTCCCGATCCGGACAAGTTGGCACGTAGCCTCGTAGAGATCAGCGGCGACATAGGTGATGCCACTCACCCTGTTTGGGTGCAATTGGCCGCCGACGACGACCGCGTCTGCGGGTCCAGCTACCGATACGCCCGTCGCTATACCGACGCCTACGATGACCCCAACTCCCCACAGCTTTTTCATATCCCCGACCCTAATCCTCTCTAAGTGTTGAAAATCAACCCAGTCATCCACGGAATCGCGTCTGCTGTCCTACCCCGACTGAGCTGGTCTAGATACTCTCGGACTGCGGCTTCAGCCGCGACTAGCTCGGCATCCGAAGCGAATTCCCAGATCAGTCGATACCCTTGTTTCGAGTGGATGGTCGATTCGCCCGGATGCTCGGCTTTCCATTGCTCTATTAGTGCATCTAGGACTGCAGTCGAGGTGTCAACCACGGCTGGAGGATTACTTGCTGGCCCCACTACTAAAGCCAAAGACTCTCCAAGGCTCTCTGCCTCGTTCTGTTCTCCGTACAAGTCAATTGTCAGTTGAGCCATAGCGATGAATTTACGCCCCTATATCTGTGTTCCGCCCGCCACCCTCAGCACTGAGACTTTCGAACGAGCGTTGTTCCCACACCTCACGAACAATGACCACCAAGCTGACACCGCCTGTGCAGATGGCGCAGGTGGCGACATGGAGCATGTTGCGGCACATTGGCGGTCAGGGGAGGTTGAATGATCCGGCCTCGGGCACCTGGGGTACCGGTTCGCCGAGGACGAAGGCTCCGCCGGGTAGCGGGGCCTGGTCTTCGTTGTCGTCGCCGTCGGGCGATGCTCCTGGTGGCGGGCCGGCGGGCACCATCTCGGTGATGGTGGTGTTGTAGGTGGTGCTGCCGCCGTAGACCGGCGGGTCGGTCGGTTCGGTGGGATCGGTCGGTTCGGTGGGATCGGTGGGCACCGTGGTGGTGGTGTCGACGGTGTGACGGTCGACGACCACGCTCGGCTGTGGACCCGCCGGCGCTCCCATGCTGGCCCCGCCGGCGACGATCGCCGCGGCGATCACACCGGCGCCCAGGACTGCGGGCACAGCGAACCGCACCCAGCTGCGACCGGTCGACGTCGAGGTGGTTTCCTCTGGGAGTCGGTGGCGCCCGGCAGGATTCAGGTTATCGATCATGGCGCGCTACACCTTCCAGGCGGGACCGTAGGTGACGACCTCGGACGATCCGGCGCTCGTGCGGACGTTCATCTTGGTGTACTGGCGGATGGTGACCGGGCCGACGGCGCCCTTGACGATCATCTGGACGCCGGCGAAGTCGGCGTAGGCCAGCGGCTGTCCCATCGAACCCTTGACCAGCGGTACGGTCTTGATGCCGCCGTGCTCGACGGTGAAGGCCAAGGTCTGTGCCGGGATGACGTTGACGGTGGCGTTGAGGTCGCCGTCGACCGGGCTCGGATCAACCGGCGTGGGCGCCTTGATGCGGATGTTGCCGCCGACTGACAGGCTCGGAGTGCTCAGGGTGATGTTGACCCCGGTGGCGGCGAAGCTGACCGGGTAGCCGACCTGGTAGCCGGATTCGAAGGTGGCGCCTTGGATCAAGGTTCCGCGCGGGCCTTTGATGGTGGCCTTGGTCTGTCCGCCGAGGAACACATCGCGGCTCATCGGCGAGGAGTCCAGCGGTTGATAGGTGCGCATGTGCAGCTTGCGTTGCTCCACGGCGAGGTAGATGCCGTCTTGGGTCTTGTGGTAGCGCGAGCTGCCGACCGCGTTGGCGGTGCCTTGCACTCCTACCGAGAGCGCGATGATGAGCGCCAACGCACCCATCAGAACACGAATGGTCCGTCGCCGGATCATGAGAGGTCTCCCCTTGTCTATCGGTGCACACCAACGTCTGGGAGTCCGAATAGACGGCGAGAATGTGGGCGCGTGTAAACGCTGCCCGATCCCCCCGTGGGTAACAGTGGATTCCCCGAAATTCGCTGCACCTTGCTGATTCTGTGATGAAAGCTAGCACAGCGAGACGAGATGACTGTCGTCGTATCACAAGTGAGGCGTAGGTCACGCCACCGCCGGCCGAACGGCGGCCCCGGCGCATGTCGTCTGCTCGGACGACATACGCCGGGGCCGTTGAGGATCGGTCAGAAGTACCAGTTGACGATCGTGCCGAGACCGGCGCCCTGGAACTTGATCTGCGGCGAGGCCAGAGCGTTGCCCCAGGCCAGCGGCAGGCTCGTTCCGCGCTTGCCGAAGCCGAACTCCGACCAGCGCTGCGCCCCCGGGTCCACACCCGACGGGTTGGTGAAGTGGAGCGCCGAGGCGTGCACCGGGGTGGCGTCGGATACTGCCTGGTAGGAGTAGGTCACGGAGTAGTTGTTCGGGGTGCCCGCGTGCGAGCAGGAGCCGGTGCTGACCGGGCCCCACGCGCCGCCGGGCGGGGCATAGCCGCTGCCGCCGCAGCCGGCGACCTGGTGCTTGAAGTCGTCGAACGCCGGCAGGACCGGCGCTGCGGAGGCCATGGCCACACCTGGAACCGTCAGGGCGACACCAGCAACCGCGAGGGTCGTGATGCCACGGGTGAGGGTTGTGCTGAGTTTGTCGAACACTGGCATGCTTCCTTTCAGAGAACTGCTGAAGGGTGATGCACTGTTCAGGGGCGCACCGCGATCCCCCGATCGGTGCTTGTTACCCGCGCTTCACCGGGGCGGGTGGTGACCTCCTTTCACCCGTCGAGCCGGCACACTCGCGGATGGTCTTGGTAGAGCTTGACCAGCCCGACTTGTGTTCCGGTTTCGGTCTTTCCGGCGACCGTGACGGTGCCGGTGGTCTGTACGCGAACCTCGGTGCGGGTGCGCCCGGAGAGGTCCACGGTGGTGATGGTGACCGGGGCGGCGCGCATCGCTTCCAGCGTTGCGGCGCGTTCGCCGGGCGCGCTCTGTTGCAGTCGTAGTGTCGCCGAATAGATGTCGTCGCAGGACAAGGCGAGCATCGCGTCGAGGTCGCCGTCGTTGCGGGCCTGGTAGTAGGAGCGCACGGTGTCGCGCACAGCGTCGTCATCAGCGACCGGCGGCGTCGCGGCGCACGCCGTTGCCAGGCCCGCAACGGCGGCGGCCGCGGCCGCGAGCACGAACGCAGCCACCCGGCGGTGCGGTCGCAGCGACGGTTGATCCTGGGTGTGTTGCTGCACTTAAAGGTCCTCTCGCACCGCACTATTTGGGCGTTACGCGGAGAACTCGAAATCCACCACGGCCATCGGAACCCGCGCGTTACGCGACGCCGGACGATGGGTCCGTGTGGGTGGAAGAGGCCCCCGCACCTTCCTTGTGGGACTCAGGCTCGCGGCCCCGCCGCGAACCTAACAAATCCCTTCCCGCTGGCGCACCTGGTGTCGTCCGATCGGCGCAATGAGCATGCAGTCATCTCACTTCACGGGAGCGCCACCGGTGAAGCGCAGATTCGGACAGGTGTTCCACATTTTGCGCCATCTCGCGGATGTTGCTGTCGCAGGCGTCTTTTTGAGCGAACCGGTGTTAGGGTCGGCGTGCTCTGGTCGGGCTCATCGAGCGGTCATCGCGATGTCGGTGGCCGTCGGCTGAACGACTGGCGCGGTTATCCGCCGAGGTTGTTAGCTTGGCGGTGTCATTACTCGGGGATACTGACATGGAGGTTCACAATGAGGAAAACAGCAGCGGCACTAGTAATGGGTGCGGCGGCGGCCGGCGTTCTGTTCGCCACCGCACCGGCCGCAGAGGCGAGCACCCATCCAGACCAGAAGCAATGTTTAGAGGCCGCCCAGCGCGAAGAGCAAGCCCGCATCAATGCCGGCGACATGCTCGTCCCGTCCTACGGCTGCAAGCAGTGGCCGGACGGTAGTTGGTACACCACCCCGGTCAAGCCAGCTGGTTTTCCATGATCTAACCGCCTGGGACGGTCGCGACTTCGTGGCCGTCCCAGCGGCTCGCCTTCCTCCGTCACGCGAGTTCTGGTAGACCACTCACAGAATTCAGATGGAGCATTTCGTTCAGTTCGTTCCCTCGACCGCGATCCCCTGCCTCACCATTGAGACTGACGGTGCAGTACAACGGCGATCTGACAACGAAGGAGCATCTTGATGGCACGAGTGAAGGTTGGACTGATCGGAGTTCTCGCTGGCCTCGGAATGGCGGTGGGTCTGCCCGTGCTGGCTGTCGACGCACCCGCCTCGGCGAGCCCGACGACCATCAACTGCCAGCCGATTCAAACCGGAAGCTACAACCCCAAACCGGGCGTCTACACGCACCGCTGCACCGTAATCTCTCAGCGGGGCATGATGGTTGAGACCTTCTACGGCTGAAAGGTGAGACGGTGAATGAGCCACCACGGTTACACGTCACCCAGCGCGCCATCCTCACCGAAGACGACAACGGCATCTGGACAGGCCGCTACGGCGGAGAGGACTGGTCAGTCACCGCCGATTCCAGAGAAGGTGCGCTCGAGCGTCTGCGGAGCACGCTGGAGTCCTTACTCGACGACGAGGATCGCCATGCCCGCATCATCGCGCTCGGCGAGCAGACGGCCGCCGGCGGTCACGCCGAGGAGGGCTTTGACGCCCAGTTCATCAGCCGTGAAGCGTACGAGGACCGGATGATCGACACCATGGAGACTCACTTCGAGGACTGACCGGATACCGTGCCTTCCGCTCGTTCACCTCACCTTCGAATGCTGGTAATCCGGCGCTAGATTTGATCGCGGATGTGTCCGATCCTGCAGTCACGGAAGCCATTAGGCAGCCTGAAGATTGAAGGCGACTCCAGACCGATTAGAAGAGTCTGGTCCTGCAGCTAACTTCAGAGGCTGGATACGAGCAGGGTTGGGTAGCGAAGCTCACCATGCCGGACCTTTAGCGCGGCCGGGAGAAAGGTGCTTTGCCCACAGTTCGCTCAGAAGTGCGATTGCAACCGGCATCATCATGACGCTCGGCTGGCCCGCGGTTGCAGTCGTAATCGGTGTAGACGGATGCACACCCATGGGGGTGACAACCTACGCAACCGGTTCTCACGCAGTCGAGATGTGCAACGGCCAGTTGACATACACACAGTTGTGAGTCGGACTCGAAAGCACGTTAGGGTGCCCCGCCTATGAGGAAAGTGCGAGTCACTGGTGAGGTCTCAGCGCTCGGTCCAGTGGCACGATTCGGACGCAATGGACGGACCCTGGGAAGCTACTTCGCAGATGCGGCTGGCGATCTCAGCTTAGTGGCAACCGGTCCGTGGGGCACCAACCGAACAGTGTCACTGCAACCATTTTCGAAAGCCGCGCCGGACTTCTGGCAGGTCCCCGATAGCCGGTCCAGGCAGTTCTAGAGCCAGTTTCTTCTAGCTGTCGGTCAGTCGATCTCGCAGCCCACAGGGTGGTGCTGGTG
>NZ_JBHXVK010000027.1:0-29479 GCF_042672305.1 Gordonia sp. NPDC127522 | reverse complement strand
CCCGCATTCCGGGCACGACGTCATACGGGTCGGCAGGGTCATACGGCTGTCGCCGAATCCGGCTCGGCCGTTTCGTCCTGGAGGGCGCGGGCGTACCAGGCGCCCAGGCCGAGCAGGATGAGTCCGGTCACGATGAACACGATCACGCGGAAGATCCCGTCGAGGGTGGCCAGGTCGAAGAGGAACAGTTTCGCCATCGCCGCGGCAACGAGGACGAGACCCCCGGTGACCGCGGCGGTACGTGCGGCACCGGTGCGACGCCGGGCATAGGCCAGCGCCGTCCCCGCGAGGACCATCCAGCAAGTTGTCGCCAGCACGTGACCGGCGAGGAAGCCGTCCGACCCGGCGACCAGGACGCCCGCGGTCACACTGACCGCGGTGAGTGCGTAGACGACGACCACTCCGCCGGCGATATGGGCTGCGCGCGAGACCTTCTCGTCGGTGAGGCGGGCCCACCCGGCGGCCAGGACCAGGGCGCCGGCGGCCGCGAACACACTCGCCACGACGATCCCCAGAGACGCGTCCCGTCGCATCAGGTCCGCATCGGCGAGCACATACGGCGGCGCCGCGTCGAGTAGCGCCGCGAAACCGATGGCCCACAGGACCGAGCCACCGGCGAGAAGTACCCGCGAGGTCGTCGACCATGTCCGGGCGACAAGCGCGGTCACCGTTGCCAGGCCGAGCAGGACGGTGATCGCCACCGTGCCGTCGAAGGCCACCAGAACGGCGACGAACAGCAGCAGAAGAGCGGTCGCGGACCAGATCTGCGCAACGACGTCGGGCACGCGCGGGGTGGAGCCGGTACGCGAGTCGGGAAGCCCGGATCCGATCAACACGGTTCCGATCAGCGCGCCGGCGATGCAGGTCTGCAGGATCACCGCGCCCGGCATGTTCATCACCGCTCCGGCGAACAGTGCGGGGATGGTCGTCGCACTCGCCAGACCGGCCAGAGTCTCCCGGAACTGCGTGGTGGGCATCGCGATCAGGGCGCCGGCGACCCCCAGCACGACGACCACGACGACCGCGGCCGCGAAGACGGTGTCGGCGGCACCGGCCGACGTCCACCCGGCCAGCGCGAGGACACCGACCAGGGTCAACGGAATCGTGGGCGCGGCGAGCCGCACGACATGCAGCCAGATCCAGTCGCGACCGAGCTGGACCCACGCCGAAGCGGCGGCGAGGACCACCATGAACGCGATGAGGTTGGTGTCCAGTCCGCCGGTGAGCACCGGTGCCAGAGCGATCAACGGCACGACGACGAGCAGCCCCAGGTGTTCGCTGCGCCACCGATGGGCCAGCGCGAGCCCAGCCGCGGCGACGAGTCCCGCGACTCCGAGGCCCACGACGATGGGCAACCAGTCGTAGATCTTGGTCGCGGCCAGGACGTCGAGGTAACCCGCCGCGATGCCGGTGGCCGTCAGCGCGATGGCACCGATCCGGCCGTCGGCCCGCCCGCGCAACCACATCCCGCCGGCGACGAGCGCTGCGGCGAGGACTGCGCCACCCGCGACGCGGAATTCCGGCCGGAGCATTCCCGCCTGCGCGGCCAGGATGAGGAGCAGTGCGACACCGATGAGGGTCACGCCGACGCCGGCGGTGGCGAGGATCTTGCCGATCAACCCGCGTTCGGCGGCCGCGCCGATCCGGTCGGACATCGACGGCCCGGCCGGCCGCGGAGGCGAGGCGACCGGATACGGTCGTGCACCCGTCGGGCCGGGCATCGGCGGAGGACCTTGCGGGACAGGCGGACCGATCGGGGGTCGTTGGTGGCCTACCGGTGGCGGCGCCGTCGGCAACCAGGGCCGGGACGGGGGTGTGGGCTGGGGTCCCGCGGCCTGCGCAGGAGCTGCCGCCACCGTCGGTGGGGTGAGGCCGGCGGCGGGTGGCTGCACGGCGGATTGCGGTGCGGGGGCGACGTCGTGAGCAGGCTCGTCGGGCTGGGCGACGATGCGTCGAAGCTCGGCGAATTCGGCTGACACGGTGGACATCTGGCGTGCTATCGCGTCGAACTCGGTCGAGATCCGCGCCAGGGTGGCAGTACTCGGATCGCCGCCGAATGTGCTGCTGGGAGAGTTCATGTGTCGACGATGACCGCCCTCGCCCCGGCATGGATGAGTAGTCCTACCCACCAGGGGTGGGGGATTCGTGTGACGGGGTGCGCGGCGAGGTGATTGCCGGACGGCCCGGCAGGGTATCGCTGGACCATGACTGATCCGCACAATGCAGCCGACCGTGGACGCGCCGACGTCGAGAAGCGCTGGCAGGACACCGGAAGCTACCGGTCCGCGGCCCTGTATGTCGTGGCCGTGGTCGCGCTCGGCGCGGTGGCCTGCGCGGTCTTCCTCGCCGTCGACCGCGCCAATATCGTCCTCGCGTCGCTCGTCCCCGGTGTGTTCCTTCTCGGCGGGATCGGTGCGCTGGTCAACGCCTACCGCACCTATCGCCGGGGCGGCAACTGGCCGATGTGGCAGGGCGCGGCGTGGTTCCTGTTCGCCCTCATGCTCGTGGCGCTGGCGTTTCCCGCGATGGCGGGCTGATGCCTGTTTCCCACTGTGACGGGCTGATGTCTACTGTGGGGCCATGCCTGCGCAACGGGTGCGAATCGACAAGACCACGCCGCAGGTCTACCGAAAGCTGATCGCGGTATCGGCCGAGGTCGCCGCGGCCGCCGAATCGATCGGGCTGAGTCGGTCCCTCGTGGAATTGGTGAACCTGCGGTGTTCGCAGCTCAACGGTTGCGCCTTCTGCATGGATCTCCATGCGCAACTGGGCCGCTCCGCGGGTCTGACGACGCAGCAGATCGACGTCATGGCCGGGTGGCGGGATGCGCCGGACCTCTACGACGACGTCGAGCAGGCGGCCCTGGAGATCGCCGAGCTCGTCACCGAACTGCCGGCGCACGACGCGGCCGACCTCGCCTACGACCGGGCGACGGACATCCTCGACACCGACCAGACCGCGGTGCTGATCTGGGCGGCGGTGACCATCAACGCGTTCAACCGGATGTCCATCGTGAGCGGGTACCGCCCCCGGCCCGGCGCCTCGCCGCAGAAGGCGGCAACACCGTTCACCCGTGGCGCGACAGGCTAGTCGGCGTCCTCGCCTCACCGCCCCTTGCGCGCGAACACCCAGCCGGCCGCCGCGAGTGACACCAGCGCGATCGCCGCGCACCAGGCCAGGCCCGTCACCGCTGTCGACGTCAGATCGTGCACCGGTGACCCGCCGGTGCCCATGCCGACCAGCAGGGCTCGAATGGACTCGATGACCGGTGTGACCGGTTGTGCCTCGGCGAAGCCGCGCAGCCAGGCCGGCATCGTCTCGGGTGGCACGAACGCACTCGATACATACGGCAGGAAGAGCATGACGAAGCCGAAACCGCCTGCCGCGGCGGGCGTTCGCACCGCCACGCCGATGAACGCGGCGAGGCAGGTGATGGCCAGGATGTAGGCGAGGACCATCCCGGCGGCACCGAGCCATTCGAACAGCGACGCCGACGGCCGGAAACCGATGGCGACCGCGACGATCAGGACGACCGCGGTGGACACGGAGTTCTTCACCAGGCTGGCCGCGACATGGCCGAACACCAAGGTCGCGCCCACGATGGGCATCGACCGAAAGCGGTCGATGACGCCGCCGTTCATGTCGTTCGCCACCGCCAGTGCGGTATTGGACGCGCCGTAGCCCGCGCACAGCAGGATGACTCCCGGAGTCGCGTAGGTGATGTAGTCGGTACCCACCGACATCGCGCCGCCGAAGACGTAGACGAACATCAGCATGATGGCGATCGGCAGGACGAGCGCGAGGATCAACTCGTCCGGATCGCGGCTCATCATGCGCAGCGATCGCCCGAACATCGTGGTCGCGTCGATCTGCAGGTGCCGAAGTCGCTTCGACGACGAGCCCTCGGCGAGGGCAGTGGTGGGACTCATGCCGCGACCTCGTTCCCGGTGGCCGGTTCGGCGGGTTGTCCGGTCGCCGCGAGAAATACGTCGTCCAGTGTGGGAGAACGCAATTCCCAGGAGTCGACGGTGGCGACGGTCCGATCGACGAGATCGAGGACCGCGCGTGTGTGGGCCACCGACCGGTCGGTGGGCACGCGGACGATGGTCGACTGGACCGAGGGCCCGAAAGCCGCCAGGTCGGAGGCGAGTGCTGCGGCGTCGGCCGCAGTCGGCACGACGAACTCGAGCGCGGCCTCGCCGACGCGGCGTTTCAGGTCGGCCGGTGTACCGGCGGTCCCGATCCGGCCGCCACTGATGAGGGCCACGCGGTCGGCGAGGCGGTCCGCCTCCTCCAGATACTGCGTGGTCAAAAGGACTGCCGTGCCCTGCGTGACCACGTCGTCGATCACCTGCCAGAGCATCTGACGGCTGCGCGGGTCGAGGCCGGTGGTCGGCTCGTCGAGGAAGAGGACCACCGGCCGGTCGAGGAGTCCCGCGGCGAGATCGAGACGCCGGCGCATACCGCCGGAGTACGTCGCGACCAGTCGGTCGGCGGCGTCGGTGAGATCGAAGGCGAGCAGGAGTTCGTCGACGCGGTGATCGACGGTGCGGCGGGGATGGTGCGCGAGCCGACCCATCATCCTCAGGTTCTCGCGACCGGTGAGTTTGTCGTCGACGGCCGCGTATTGCCCGGTGAGACTGATGATCTCGCGGACCCGGCGGCGATCGGCGACGACGTCGAAGCCGCCGACGCGCGCGGTCCCTCCGTCGGGGCGGGTGAGGGTGGACAGGATGCGCACCGTGGTCGTCTTACCCGCGCCGTTGGGGCCGAGCAGGGCGACGACCTCCCCGGCGCCGACGTCGAGGTCGAGCCCGCGCAGGACGGGCACCCGGGAGTCCCCGCGGCCCAGCGATTTCGTGAGGCCGACGGCCTCGACCGGCATGGGTGACGAACGGTCCGGGACGGTCATGTCGGACTCCAATCTGTTTACGAGTGAAACTGTTTATGGCAGTAACTGCGTACAGTAGACGCAGTTGTGCGCGACGGCAAGGGTCGCCGACCGAGAGGACCGCGAATGGCAGAGGGTGGGGACGAGACGCTGCAACGGCTGTGGACAGGTGGCAGGGCGGGCAGCCGTGGTCCCAAGCCGGCCCTCGATCTCGACCGCATCGTCGACGCCGCGATCGCGATCGCCGACACCGACGGCCTCGACGCGGTGTCCATGGCGCGCGTGGGCGAGGCGCTCGGCTGTTCGGCCATGGCCCTGTATCGCCACGTGTCCGGCAAAGCTCAGCTGCTGAGCCTCATGGTGGACGCGGTGGCGGGACAGCTCCCGTTGCCGCCGCGCCGAGGGGAGTGGCGCGAGGATCTGGCGGCGTGGACGCGGGCGCAGATCGACGGCATGGTCGAACGCCCCTGGTTCCTCGAACTGCCGCTGACGGTCGCGGTCCCGGGGCCGCGTCGAATGCGTTGGATGGAGGCCGGTTTCGAGATCCTGAAGGACTTCGACCTGCCCGGTGACGACAAACTCGAGATCCTCGGCCTGCTCGCCCAGTATGTGCTGTCGGCAACCCGGCTGGAGATCGAGATGCGTCGTGCGACGGGTACCGATGTGGAGTCGGACTTCGAGCAGGTGCTGACCGGTCTCGCCGATCCCGCGCAGTATCCGTACCTGTTCGCGGCGATGCAGAGCGCGGGCGGGGAGTCCGACGACCGTGAATTCGGGCTGCAGCTCATTCTCGACGGCATCGCATCGCGCGCCACCGGCTCGCCCTGACGCGCTGACCGACCGCCCACCGCCACACTCACATCGGTGCGGCATGATGTCACCCATGTCGACTGTGCGCTCGGGCCGGTTGGCGGTCGGCACGCTGTCGCTGCTCACCGTTCTCTACTTCGCGCAGGGCCTGCCCTACGGCTTCTTCAGCCAGGCGGTGCCGGTCATCCTCCGCGAGGAGGGTTACTCACTGACCCAGATCAGCGTGTACGGACTGTTGTTCGCGCCCTGGGGTCTGAAATTCCTGTGGGCGCCCTATGTCGACGCCTACGGCACCCGGCGCAGATGGCTGGTGTCCCTGCAGTTGTCGTCGGCGGTCGTCGCACTCGTCTTGGCGACGCTCGATCTGTCCGGGTCCCTGGTCTGGCTCCTGATCGGCATCGCGGTCATCAACCTGCTGTCGGCGACGCAGGACATCGCGACCGACGGGCTGGCGGTGTCGATGCTGGAGCCGCGTCAGCGCGGTCTGGGCAACGGAATCCAGGTGGGCGCGTACCGAATCGGCATGATGGCCGGCGGCGGCGGGCTCCTCTGGCTGTTCTCGTTCGCCGGCTGGCGCACCTTGTTCGTCGTGATGGCGGTGCTCCTGTTCGCGGTCACCGTCGGCGTGTGGTTTCTCGCCCGTGAGCCGAGCCGACCGACCGGCGATGCGCAGCCGACACCGTCGAAGCGGGTGTCGCCCGGGTTGTTGCTGACGGGCTGGTCGTCGCGCCTCCGACGTCCGGGCGTGATCACGTTCATCCTCGTCGTCGGCGCGTTCAAGTTCGGCAACTCGATGGCGTCGGCGCTCGTGGGCCCGTTCATGTCCGACATCGGACTCACACTGGGCCAGATCGCGCTCGTCGAAGGTGCGTTGTCGTCGGCCGGAGCGCTCGGCGGCGCCGCGCTCGGCGGGTGGCTCGCGTACACCTACGGTCGGCGGCACGCACTGCTCGTCGGCGGCGTCACCCAGACACTCAGTCTCGGACTGTATCTGGTCGCGTCGATCGGCGTCGGCGGCTTCTGGCTGGTGGTCACGGCCAGCCTCGCCGAGCACATCCTGGGTGGCGCTGCGACCGTCGCGGTGTTCACCCTGATGATGGATGCGTGCCAGCAGGGCTACGAGGGCAGCGACTACACCTTGTTCGCGTGCGCCGTGGTCGGCGTGCAGGGCGCGGCCGGGTTCGCCGCCGGAATCGTCGGCGACCTGTTCGGGTTCCCGGCGATCTTCGCGACCGGCCTGATCCTGTCCGGCCTCGGCTGCCTGGTCATGATCCGGGCCCTCGATCGCGGTCTCATGAAACGTCTCGGGTAGGCAGGAGGGTCGCCATCGCCTCGTCGACGACGCGGTCGAGGTCGTCACCCAGGCTGCCGGCCAAGAACTGTTGCACCAGTTCGGCCATCGCGCCGGTGAAGATCGCGGCCCGCACCCGGCTCGTCAGGCGGTCGGTGTCGCGGGCGTCGGCCTCGGCGAACGCGAGGTCGCGGAGCATGCCCTGGGTGGTGGCCCGCCGTTCGGCGAGAACGGGATTGGTCACCCCGGCGGTGAACAACACGCGGCCGCGCCGCGGATCCGACGACGCGTGGCCGAGGACCGCCCGGATACCCGCACGGGTGCGTGACCGGACCGAGGGGCCCGCCTCGCGCATCGCGGCCTCGACCACCGCACCGAGTTCCGCCGTCGCGGTGTCGTAGACCGCGCCGAGCAGATCGTCGGTGTCGGAGAAGCTCTCGTAGAAGTACCGGGTGTTGTAGCCGCAATACCGGCACACAGAGCGAACCGACAGCTCGGCTTCCGCGCCGACGCCTCCGAAGATGTCGAAGGCGGCCGCGATCAGGGCCGCTCTACGCTCCGCGCGCCGGTCCGCGAGCGGTACGCCCGCCCAGCGGGTCGGTGAGGACATCTGCTCACCATAGTCGGCCGCGAACGTGCCCCGCACAGATCTGGTCACGACTGTACCCAAAGAGTTACTCTGGGTACGACCGTGACCAATGGTCGACCCGAGCGGAAGGTCTGTAGATGACTGTGTCGATGGCTCCTCTCCGACTGCCGTCGACCGACTGGATTCCGGTTCCCCTCCCGCACGAGTTCGTCGGGTCCTGGCTGAACGGCAAGTTCGATGCCCACGTCCGGGCGAAGTTCTTCCGCGGTATGGACTTCGAGAATCCAGCCGGCGATCCGGGTTGGTTCGGCCCGGGCAGCGCGACCTGGTACGTCCATTCGCACACGCCCGCGCTCATCTTCGGTCTGCAGTGCGCGTCGTACCTGGAGCGTCTCGACCCGAGCATCTTCTGGATGGGTGTGCAGCACTCACGGCTGGTCCGGCGTCGCGAGGACGGAACCCCGACCCTGTCCATCGACCCCGACGGCGCGATGACCAGACTCGGGCACTCGCTGGCCTTCTTCATGGGGACCGCGTACGGCTCGACCGAGTCCGCCGAGCGACTGGCACGGACGGTGCGCGCGATGCACCACACCATCAAAGGTGTGCGGCCCGACGGTGCGGCCTACGACGCCGACGATCCGGCCTGGCTTCGCTGGAACTATGCCACCGTCGTCTGGGGCATCGCCACCGCGCACGAGATCTACCACCCGCAGCCGCTACGGGGCGCCGAACTCGACGGCTATTACCGGGAATTCGTGCGCGTCGGTCATGCGCTGGGTGGGGCCGACCTGCCCACGACCAAAGCCGACACCCTGACCTGCTTGGCCGAGTATCTGCCGAAACTCGCACTGACACATGGCAATGCGATGGCCACCGGGTTGAACGTACGCAACCCGGCCCAGGGCGCCGTGGACTGGGCGATCCGTGACACGATGCCCCGCTGGGCCCAGCAGCTCATCATGTACCGCCCGCCCAATCCGGTCGAACGGCGTGCGCGCCGGAGTGCGGTGTGGGGTCTGATCAACTCCGCCCACCTGACAATGGGGGAGGCGCCGGAGTTCGCAGCCGCTCGTCGTCGCGTGGCGCACGGGACGACGGTGCCGCACACGCTTCCGCGCTATGAACTCGGATCTGACCCCGAGCGTACCCGTGCCGAAATCGAGGCCTCGTTCGCCCACTAGCCGCTGTGGGCGCTCGTGTCAAACCGGGTTGCTCCGAAACATCAATGAAGGCAACGGAATTCGCCGGCATCAGATCGTGACGGCGGGTCCGGAAGCGGAAACATCGATTTCATCTCACGTCACGCCGGTGTAACAAAGTCAATTTACGTTTACCTCCCATACGCCAGATCGCAAGGCTTGCGACGCGTATCTCATCGGGGGTCACGCGGTGACAGGCCGCGTGTTCGTCGTGCCCCCATCTGAGTGGACCTGAGACGTAATGAGAAAGGCTTCGCCGATGCCGTCTGTTCCGTTGCCGCCCGGCCCCCCGCCGGCGGACATCCCGCCGTCCGCCCCGACCCGGTCACGCCGTCGGCGGTACGGCATCCTGGTCCCCGCGGCGCTGTCCGCGGTGGCGCTGGTCCTGAGCGCCTGTGGCAGTTCGGCCAGCGAGGAATCGGCATCGAGCGCCGAATCGTGTGTCGACACCTCCGGGAGCACCATCAAGGTCGGCTCGCTGAACTCGCTGTCGGGCACCATGGCGATCTCCGAGGTCACCGTGCGTGACTCGATCAAGCTCGCCGTCGATCAGATCAACGACAACGGCGGAGTGCTGGGCAAACAGATTCAGCTCATCGGCGAGGACGGGGCCTCCGAGCCGACGATCTTCGCGGAGAAGGCCGAGAAGCTGATCTCGAGTGACTGCGTCGCAGCGGTGTTCGGCGGTTGGACGTCGTCGAGCCGCAAGGCCATGCTGCCGGTCTTCGAGGACAACAACTCGCTGCTGTACTACCCGGTGCAGTACGAGGGCCTGGAGTCGTCGCCGAACATCTTCTACACCGGCGCCACGACGAACCAGCAGATCGTGCCGGCCCTGGAGTACCTGAAAGAGGAGGGCGTGAAGTCGCTCTACCTCGTCGGTAGCGACTATGTGTTCCCGCAGACGGCCAACCGTGTCATCAAGGCGTACGCGGAGGCCAACGGCATCGAGATCAAGGGCGAGGACTACACCCCGCTCGGTTCGACGGACTTCTCGACGATCGTCAACAAGGTCCGTACCGCCGACGCCGACGCCGTGTTCAACACTCTCAACGGCGATTCCAACGTCGCGTTCTTCCGCGAGTACAAGAACGTCGGACTGACCCCGCAGGCCATGCCGGTCGTCTCGGTGTCCATCGCGGAGGAAGAGGTCGGCGGTATCGGTGTGGACAACATCGAGGGCCAGCTGGTCGCGTGGGACTACTACCAGACCGTCGACAACCCGGTGAACGCCTCGTTCGTCCGTGACTACAAGGCCGCCTACGGTGCCAACAAGCCGACCTCCGACCCGATGGAGGCCGCCTACGTCTCGGTCTATCTGTGGAAGAACACCGTCGAGAAGGCTCAGTCGTTCGCCGTCGCCGACGTCCAGAAGGCGGCCGGCGGAGTCACTTTCGATGCTCCGGAGGGGCTCGTCACGATCGACGGCGAGAACAACCACATCACCAAGACCGCGCGCATCGGTGAGATCCGTGGCGACGGACTGATCTACACGGTGTGGGATTCGGGTCAGCCGATCGAGCCGGACCCCTACCTGAAGTCGTACCCGTGGGCCGAGGGCCTGAGCAACTGACACCGTCGACGACCCGTCCCGCGTGCTCCAGCGACGCGGGACGGGTCGCGCACGGTCCCTCCCGGCGAACACGGCACTCGCCGACGACGAACGGATAGACACGTGGAAACCGTTATCGGACAGCTCTTCACCGGGCTCAGTCTCGGTTCGATCCTGCTTCTCGCAGCTCTCGGCCTGTCCCTGACCTTCGGTCAGATGGGCGTGATCAACATGGCCCACGGGTCGTTCATCATGGCCGGGTCCTACACCGCGTACACGGTGCAGGAATACTTGATCTCCAATGCCGGGGTGTCCCTGCGGGTCTCGCTCGTCATCGGGTTCCTCGTCGGCGGCCTGATGGGCGTTCTCCTCGAGGTCACCCTGATCAAGCGCATGTACGACCGCCCCCTGGACACACTCCTGGTGACGTTCGGAGTCGGATTGATCCTCCAGCAGCTCGCCCGCGACATCTTCGGCGCGCCGGCGGTCGACGTCGTCGCACCGTCGTGGTTGTCCGGCGGCGTCGACATCCTCGGCGCGGTCGTCCCGAAGACGCGCCTGTTCATCATGCTGCTGGCCATCGTCGCGGTCACCGCGATCGCGGTGACCATGAAGTACACGCCGATGGGTCGTCGCATCCGCGCCGTTGTCCAGCACCGGGATCTCGCCGAGACGAGCGGGATCTCCAGCCGCCGAACCGACATCACGACGTTCTTCATCGGTTCGGGACTCGCCGGCATCGCCGGGGTCGCACTGACGTTGATCGGCTCCACCAGCTCGAACACCGGGATGACCTATCTGATCGACGCATTCCTGGTCGTCGTCATCGGCGGGCTGGGCCAGATCAAGGGCGCGGTCATCGCGGCCATCGCGCTCGGCGTCCTGAACTCGTTCATCGAATACAACACGACGGCGTCGGTGGCGAAGGTCGCCGTGTTCGTCATCATCGTGATCTTCCTGCAGATCCGGCCGCAGGGACTGTTCACGGTCCAGTCGAGGAGTCTTGTGTGAAGGACTATTTCAGCAGTTCCTGGAAGGTCTGGGCGGGCTTCGGCGTCGCCGCCATCCTGTTGTTCGCGGTCGCGCCCGCCGTACTCTCGGACTTCCGTCTCAACCTGCTCGGCAAGTTCCTCTGCTTCGGCATCGTCGCGGTGGGCATCGGCCTGGCCTGGGGTCGTGGTGGCATGCTCACTCTCGGCCAGGGTGTGTACTTCGGGCTGGGTGCGTACATCATGGCCATGCACCTCAAGATCTCCGACGCGGAACTGCGCGGCGACGACGTGCCCGACTTCATGCAGATCGCCGGGATCAGCGATCTGCCCGGGTACTGGAAGCCTTTCGCCTCACCGGTGGTGACGATCCTGGGCATCCTGCTGGTACCGACGTTGCTGGCGATCCTGCTGGGTCTCGGCGTGTTCAAACGGCGCGTCAAGGGTGCCTACTTCGCCATCCTGTCCCAGGCGCTGGCCGCCGCCTTCGCGATCCTGCTCATCGGTCAGCAGACCACCGGTGGCAGCAACGGCCTCAACCGTTTTCGCAGCTTCTTCGGGCTCGCCCTGAACGACCCGGTGAACCGGCAGCTGCTGTTCTTCATCACCGCGGCCATCCTGCTCGCCGTCGTGGCGATCACCCGTCAGCTGATGTACAGCCGGTACGGCGAACTGCTGGTCGCCGTGCGCGACCAGGAGGAGCGGGTCCGGTTCCTCGGCTACGACCCGGCCAACACCAAGGTCGTCGCCTACGCGATCGCGGCGCTGTTCGCGAGCATCGCGGGCGCCATGTTCGTTCCCATCGTCGGCATCATCTCGCCCGCCGACGTCGGGATCGTACCGTCCATCGCCTTCCTGATCGGCGTCGCCATCGGCGGGCGCACAACGCTTCTCGGCCCGGTCCTCGGCGCCATCGCGGTGGCCTGGGCGCAGACCAGTCTGTCGGAGAGCTTCCCGTCCGGCTGGACATATGCGCAGGGAATCCTGTTCATCGTGGTCGTCGGGTTCTTCCCGGCCGGGTTGGCCGGCCTGGGAGCACTGGTCAAGTGGCGCCGGAAGAGAGCGCCGGATTCGTCCCCGACCGGCGACATCGACGAACACACCAGCAGCAAGGTAGGAGCGTCGTCATGACCGAAGCAGAATCGACGGTCGTCGGGCACCCGCCGGTCGCCGGCGGCAACGCCGGGATGGACAGCGACTACCTCCAAGTGCGCGGTCTCAGCGTGGAGTTCGACGGTTTCAAGGCCGTCTCCGACGTGGATCTCACACTGCTGCAGGGTGATCTGCGGTTCCTGATCGGTCCGAACGGTGCCGGCAAGACCACCATCATCGACGCCATCACCGGCCTGGTGAAGTCCACCGGTTCGATCCAGAAGTCCGGTGTCGAACTGGTCGGCAAGAAGGTGCACCAGATCGCGCGGCTCGGGGTGGGCCGGACCTTCCAGACCGCGAGCGTCTTCGAGGAACTGAGTGTGCTGCAGAACCTCGACATCGCCGCGGGCGCCGGGCGTTCGGTGTGGACGATGCTGCGGCGTCGACCGACGCAGATCCCCGACTCGATCGCCGAGGCGCTCGAAACCATCGGCCTGCAGGACCTGGCCGACACACCCGCGGGCGTACTGGCCCATGGTCAGAAGCAATGGCTCGAGATCGGGATGCTGTTGGTGCAGAACGCCTCGGTGCTGCTGCTGGACGAGCCGGTCGCCGGGATGAGCCACGAAGAGCGTGAGGAGACCGGGAACCTGTTGCGCCGCATCGGCGGTGAGCGCACCGTCGTGGTCGTCGAGCACGACATGGACTTCATGAGGTCCTTCGCGACATCGGTCACCGTGCTCGCGCGGGGTCGGGTGCTCGCCGAGGGCACGGTCGCCGAGGTCCAGGCGAACCCGAAGGTCCAGGAGGTGTACCTCGGGACCGCGGCCGGCGGTGAAGAACTCGAGGAGATCGCCGCCGAGGTCGACTCCGACACGACTGCGACTTCGGCGAGCGCGGCTGCAACGCAACCGATCACGGAGAAGGGCTGAACCATGCTGAAGATCTCCGGAGTCCATGCGGGCTACGGTCGGACCGAGGTGATCCACGGGGTCGACATCGAGGTACCGACCGACGGCGTCGTCGCGGTGATGGGACACAACGGGGCCGGGAAGACGACCCTGCTCCGCGCGGCCGTCGGGTTGGTGAAGACCACCAAGGGCACCATCACGTTCGACGGCGTCGACATCACCCGGGCGCGTCCGAGCGTACGGGTCGGGCACGGCATCGCCTATGTGCCCCAGGGGCAGCAGAGTTTCGGCCATCTCACCACCGCCGAGAACCTGCAGGTGGTGGCCGACGGCCGCAAACGCGGCAAGGAGCTGGTCGCCGAGATGCTGGACATGTTCCCGGCACTCAAGGAATTGCTGGGACGACGCGCCGGCCTGTTGTCCGGCGGCCAGCGTCAGCAGCTGGCGATCGCGCGCGCGCTCATCACCGAGCCGCGGATGCTCATCCTCGACGAGCCGACCGAGGGCATCCAGCCGTCGGTCGTCGCCGAGATCGAGCAGACCATCACCACGCTCACCCAGCGCGGTGGGCTGGGCGTGCTCCTCGTCGAACAGCACATCGGGTTCGCCCTCGAGGCGGCGCAGCGGTACTACGTGCTGGAGAGCGGCCGCGTGACGTCGTCGGGTGAGGGCGGTACGGCCGCCGAAAGTGCGGTGCGCGAGGCGATGACGATCTAGCACGACGCGCGGGTCACCTCAGCCGGGCGCTTGCCGGCTGAGGTGCTCCCACTCGTGATAGCCCCGGTCACGTGCGCGGTCCATCTCGAGCACGTGGTCGAACGACTGGCTGCCGACGATCAGGCGCCGAGGCGGGTCGGGGAGCGCCACGAGTTCCAAGATGACCGGCGCGGCCGTGGCCGGTGGCGGTCCGGCGTCGTCACCCCACGACGATTCCATCTCGGCTCGCAGGTCCCGATACTCCGGCATCGGTTCGGTGTTCGTCGTACCGGCAGTGAACAACCCGGTGTCGTAACCGCCCATCTGCAGGATGGTGACCTTGACGCCGAATTGCTCGGCCTCCATCGCCAGCGCCTCACTGACCGAGTCGAGCGCGGCCTTGCCCGCTCCGTAGAAACCGACGGTGGCCATTCCTCCGCCGCTGCCCATCGACGTCACCTGCAGCAGGCGCCCGCCGCCGCCGGCGCGCAGGTGGGGCAGCACGGCCTGAGCTACCCAGACGGCGCCGAAGAAATTCAGGTCGAGGTGTGCTCTGATCTGGGCCTCGGTGGCCTCCTCGACCATTCCGTAGAGCATTCCGCCGGCGTTGTTGACGACGATGTCGAGTCGGCCGAACGCGGCGACCGCTGCATCGACGCCGTCGAACACGGCCTGCCGGTCCGTGACGTCGAGCGACAGGGGACGGAGTCGACCGGGATGTCGCGCGGCCAGCGAGGCCAGCGGCTCGATGTTGCGGGCGACTGCCACGACCTCGTCGCCGGCGGCAAGTGCCATGACGACAGCTGCAGGTCCCGATCACTCACGCCGCAGAGAGCGGTCTCGCCAAGCGATCCTCGAGGCGACCCGAGCCCTGGTCGTGGAGCAGTCGTACGACAAGGTCACGGTGGAGGCGATCGCGGCCCGGGCCGGTGTCGGCAAACAGACGATCTATCGACGGTGGCCGTCGAAGAGCGCGGTCGTCTTCGCAGCGGTGCTCGCGCTGAGCGAGGGGGCCGACGGGCAGTCGGTCGAACTGCCGGACACCGGAGATCTCGAGGCGGACCTGAAACAGGTCATGCGGGAGACGGTGGCAGAGTTCGCCGATCCGTCCTTCGATCGCCTGATCCGGGCGGTGAACACGGAGATCGCGAATGACGCCGACCTTGCGGCGGAGTACCGGGAGAAGCTGTCGCGACCGCTGGACGACGCCAAGAAGGCTCGGCTTCGCACGGCCGAGCGGGCGGGCCAGCTGCCCCCCGACACCGACCTCGACCTGTTTCTGGAGATGCTCTACGCCCCGTTGTTCCAGCGGTGGTTGCACCGCAGTGGCCCGCTGACCGACATCTACGCCGACGCACTCGTCGAGGCGACGCTCCGGGCCTTCGGAGGGAGATGACGGTCGGCCCGGTCCGCGCCGTCGTCAGTCCAGCCGGACTCCGATCTCGGGGGTGAGTTCGTGCGGCGCGTGGAGGGGGAGATTGTCGCCGCTCCAGAATCGCCCGGGGTCGAACCAGTTGGAGTCCTTGGACGCGTCGAGGATGCCCATCTCCCGATAGGTGATGGCCACCACCTCGGCGCAGTAGGCGGCTTCTAATCCGACGCCCTCGGTGTTCTGGCTTTTCCGTTGCTGCCGTTCGTCGCGTCGTTGACGGACCTTGCGGTCGAGGTAGGGGATGCCCCGGACGAGGTCGGTCGAGTTGGGCACCCGGCCGCGAAACCACCGGCCGGCCAGGCGCGCGGTGGTCGGGAACGGCGTCCCGTCGAGTTCGGCGATCACCTTGAGGAGAGCGTTCTCCTGATCCGGGGAGACCTCCGGCGTGAGCTGTCGGAACCAGCACGCCTGCTTGTAGCGAATCATCCACTGCTCCGCGGCTTCTCGAGCGTCGTGTAGCTGCACGCCGCGATGATTCGATCCGGTCCACACGTCGGTCAGCCGATCGCCGAGCTCTGCGTGCCACAGCAGCGGTGGCAGATCGTCGATGCAGACCGCCATCGCGACATGGTTCACGGGCGCGTTGGTCAGGGTGCGGATGGCCCGGTCCGGTCCGGAATGGCCGCGGAAGAGCCAGATGTCGCCGGTGCGGGTGGCGTCGAGTGCGTCGGTCAACGAGATACCGGCGTCGGCGCGGTCTCGGCCGAGGAGAATTCTGCTGGTGGGCACGAGAGCAGGCTAATGCGTCCGGAGCACGCACGACGCCCGCGCGACCTATCCTGCCCGCATGAGGAACCTGTGGAAATGGCTGGGATTGGCGGGCGCGGTCGGGGTGGCCACCGGCGGGGTGATGGTCGCGCGTGACCAGCGGCAGCGGAAGTCCTATTCGGCCGACGACGTTCGGGCACGCCTGCACCAGCGGCTCGACGAGACGGAGAACGCGGGTGGCGGAACCGCTGATTCCTGAGGACCGAAGTGGCGGTGAGGACCGGAGTGGCGGAGCCACTGATTCCTGAGGACACTGGACAGCGTTGACCGGCGGCTCGTCAGGGTGGCCGGAGGAAGGAACATCATGACCGACAACAGCGGCTCCGGCGGACCGTTCAATTTCGGCCCCGAGGACTTCGACCGATTTGCGCGCGAAGCCGGTGACGGACTGCGCGACGTGTTCGGCAAGCTCTTCGAGGGGCAGGCCGGACCGGCAGCCTTCTCGATGTTCTTCGACGAGGCCGCCCGCGGCCGCACTCGCACCAAGCCCCGTGAGGAGACCACCGGTGAGGCCGGCTCGGGTGTCTGGGCGGTGTTCGTCGTCGACGACGACGGCGGTGCCCGCGTCGAGCAGGTCTACGCGACCGAACTCGAGGCCCTGCGCGCCAACAAGACCAACACCGATCCACGACGCAACGTGCGGTTCCTGCCGTACGGCATCGCGGTGAGTGCGTTGGACACGACGATCGGGGACAGCGGCGACGACGCCGCGCCCACGCCGTAGACAGCGGCAGACGCAACAAGGCCGGCGAGTCCTGAAAAGGACCCGCCGGCCTCGTCGTGTCAATGACTGCACGGCCTCACGGCACGTGCTGCGCCGGTGCCTGCGTCAGAGGTTGGCGCCGCACACCGGCCAGGCGCCGGGGCCCTGGGTGGCGAGCACGTTCTCCGCGACGCGGATCTGCTCCTCGCGCGAGGCGTCGGCCGGGTTACCGGTTCCGCCGTTGGCCTGCCAGGTGCTCATCGAGAACTGGAGGCCACCGTAGTAGCCGTTGCCGGTGTTGATGGCCCAGTTGCCGCCGCTCTCGCATTGGGCGACCGCGTCCCAGTTGCCGCCTGCTGCGTGCGCGGTGGACGCCAGCATCCCGAAGGGGGCGGCAGTCAGTGCGCCGACGATGGCGGCGCGGGCGACGAGCTTGGTCATGTGGGTCTTGGTCATTCGCATGGTCTTCGTTCCTCCTCACCACCCCGGGGTTGGCAGGGCGGTTGATCTCGGACCGTGGGCGACCATACGGGTTGGGTAACGGCTTGGTCACGTCGAGTCCGTGACCTGGGCGATTCGGATAACGCCGAGATAACGCTGTTAGCTTTACGGCGAATTCGCAGCGCATACCGCAATTCGGCGGGGGCTCGCCGTCGCCGATGTTCGGCCGCGTTCGATGACGAAGGTCACAGCGTGAATGTGGGGCTCGTCACGTCGGCCCCCGGGCGTCGAGCTGGGGTCAGCGCGGAACGACAGCGATACGACCACCGCGGGACGGGGCATACGCCACCCCGCGCGAGAACCAGCGTTCGGACTTGGCGCTCGTCGGCAGCAGCTGGAAGTCCGCCAGCAGTGTCCGCAGGGTCACGTCCATCTCCATGGTCGCGAATGCCGCCCCGATGCACCGCCGCGTGCCGCCGCCGAACGGCAGCCAGGCCGACGGAGGCTTGGTGCCCAGGAAACGGGTCGGGTCGAAGACCTCGGGCCGCGCGAATTCGCTGCTGTCGTCGTGGAGCAGGGCGATCGACACGAGGACGTTGTATCCCTTCGGGATCCGCGAGTTGCCCGCGCTCGGCAGCGCCGCCCAGGCGGTCAAGGACGAGGCCCTGGAAGCGTGGGTCGACCTCTTCGTCGGCCTCACGTCGACCCCGACGATGGCCGCGGCGGGGGTGGTGCCGATGGACCGTCAGCGCGCGATCTTCCTGTGGGGTGGCTTCCGGGAGCTGACCGCCGGTGCCGTCGAATCCGGCGCCCCGCTCGCATCGATCATCGAGCCGGCGACCGCGGCGTCCCTCGCGCTGGTGTTGCCGCGGCCGGTGTGACTAGACCCTTCGTGACGGCCCTCCGCAAGCTCCGGGCCTCCTCAGGGAGCGGGGACCGTGCTCAGTGCCACGAACCGCGTTGGTACTGCGGCGGATACGGCGCCTCGCGCTTGTCGATGCCCAGCTCGTGTGCGGCGCGGAGCGGCCACGACGGCTCCCGCAGCGCGACGCGTCCGAAGAAGACGGCGGTGATGTCGTCGTCGCCGGCGACCTTCTCGGCCTGATCGGGTTCGGTGATGAGGCCGACGGCCGCGGTCGGGACACCCGACTGGCGGTGTATCGACCGGGCGAGGTCGACCTGGTAGCCGGGTCCGACGGGGATGTCGGCGAGGACGTTGCCACCCGAGGAGACGTCCACGAGGTCGACACCGCGGCCGGCGAGGAGAGCGGCGAGACGGGCGGAGTCGTCCACATCCCACCCACCCTCGGTCCATTCGGTGCCGGACACCCGGACGAACAGCGGCTTCGACGACGGCCACACCGCGCGGACCGCGTCCACGATCTCGAGGGTGAGCCTCGTACGTCCCTCGAAGTCGCCACCGTAGGCGTCGGTGCGCCGGTTCGAGAACGGGGAGAGGAACTGATGCAGCAGGTAGCCGTGCGCCGCGTGGATCTCGACGACGTCGAACCCGGCGTCGTCGGCGCGACGGGCGGCCTGTGCGAACGCGTCCACGACCTCGGCGATCTGCTCGGTCGTCATGGCGGTGGGGGCGGGCAGACCCTCGAAGGCGACGTCGGACGGGCCGAATGTCGTCCAGCCGCCGTCGTCGAGCGGAATGGCGCCGGAGCGGTCGTCGAACGGCGCGTAGGTGGAGGCCTTGCGTCCGGCGTGGGCGAGCTGGGTGCCGATGACCGAGCCCTGCGAGTGGACGAAGTCGACGATGCGTCCCCAGGCAGCGGCCTGGTCGTCGTTCCACAGACCGGCGTCGTGTGCGCTGATCCGACCTTCGGGCACCACGGCCGCCGCCTCGGTGAGGATCAGTCCGAAGCCGCCGGCAGCTCGGGAACCGAGATGCGTCAGGTGCCAGTCGGTGGGCACCCCGTCGCCGGCGAAGCAGCTGTACTGGCACATCGGGGCGAGCCAGATCCGGTTGGGGATCGCGACATCGCGGAGGGTGATCGGTTCGAAGAGCGCGGTACTGGTCACGAGGAGACACAACGATCGATCCGACGTCGTATTCCCGCGGCACTGCATAGTGTCGGGGCATGACCGAACAAATCCTGCACGAGGCGGTGTCGACGGAGATCGCCGAACCCCTCGGGGTGATCACGCTGGGGGACGCGCGGCGTCGTAACCCGCTGTCCACGAGCACGATGCGCGCCATCACCGCCGCGCTTCGGGACTTCGACGACGATCCGCGCGTGCGGGTCATCGTGATCCGGGCGCTCGGACCCGCGTTCTCCGCCGGGCACGACCTCGGTGAACTCGTCGACCGGACCCTCGACGACGAGCGGGCCGTCTTCGCGACGTGCACGGAATTGATGCGGACGGTCCACGAGGTACGGCAGCCCGTCATCGCCGAAGTCGCCGGCATGGCCTTCGCGGCGGGGTGTCAACTGGTCGCGACGTGTGACTTGGCGGTCGCGGGACGCAGCGCGCGGTTCAGCACGCCGGGTGTGCGGATCGGGTTGTTCTGCTCGACGCCGATGGTCGCGCTGTCCCGCGCGATCGGGCGCAAACGCGCCATGCACATGCTGCTCACCGGCGAACCGATCGGTGCCGAGACCGCCGCGGACTGGGGGCTGCTCAGCGGTGTCGTCGACGACGACGAGCTCGCGAACTCGGTGCGGGAACTGGCTCTGCACATCGCCGGGTCGAGTGCGCGGACCGTCTCCATCGGCAAGCAGGCGTTCTACCGGCAGGTCGAGCTGGACGAGTCGGCGGCGTATGACGAGATGGGTGAGACGATGGCGACCAATGCGATGACCTGCGATGCGCAGGAGGGTATGTCGGCGTTCCTGCAGAAGCGGAAGCCGGTCTGGACCGACAGCTGAGTCAGGCCCGAACGCCGAATCGCCACCTCCGGAACCGGGAGGTGGCGATTCGACGATGCGGTCAGGCGTCGATCTGCGCGGTGGCGGTCGCGAAACGGGCGAGGTGGGCGTCCGCGGTGCCGAATTCGTACTCGATGGCGGTGAGACGCTTGAAGTAATGGCCGATCGCCAACTCCTCGGTCATCCCCATGCCGCCGTGCAACTGCACCGCGTTCTGTCCGATGAACCGGGCGGCGCGACTGACGGTGGCCTTGGCGGCCGAGACCGCCGCCGCCCGTTCCGCCGGGGAGCCCTCGAGGGACAGGATCGCGAAATACTGTGCGGCGACCGACTGTTCGAGCTCGAGATGCATGTCGACCATCCGGTGCTGCAGCACCTGGAAGCTGCCGATCGGGACCCCGAACTGCTCGCGCTGCTTGGAGTACTCGACGGTGTCGGTGAACACCTTGCGCATCAGGCCGACGGCCTCGGAGACGACCGCGGCGGTCGCGGTGTCCCACGCCTTCTCGAGGATCTCGATGGCGTTCTCGTCGGCGATGAGCGCGTCGCCGGGCAGGCGCACGTCGGTGAACGTGATGTCGGCGGCCTGGCGGTCGTCGATGGTGCGCAGCTTGTGCAGCTCGAGCCCCGTCGGCCCGCCGTCGGCGAGATCGATCAGGAACAGCGAGACGCCGGCGGGATCGTGGGGTTCGCCCGCGGTGCGGGCACTGACGATCAGGTAGTCGGCGAGCGGCGCCGTGGTGACGACGGCCTTGGTGCCGTTGAGAACCCACTCGTCGCCGTCCCGGTCGGCGGAGGTCTCGATGCGGGAGAGGACCCCGCCCGAGCCGTCTTCGAGCGCGGCGAGTGCGCTGAGCGCCTCGCCCTCGGCGATGCGACCGGCGGCCTCGAGGGCGACCGGGTTGCCGGTCGCGTGCAGCAGGCCCGCACCGAGCACGACCGTGTCGACGAACGGCTCGACCACGAGGGCGTGCCCGAGCGCTTCGGTGACGACCATCAGTTCTTCGGGGCCGCCGCCGAATCCGCCGATGTCCTCCGGCAGACAGGCGCCGACGACCCCGAGGTCCTCGACGAAGGCCTTCCAGATCTTCGGCTGCCAGCCCTCGCCGACCTTCGCGGCGTCGCGGCTGACCTGGAGGTCGTACCGCGCGTCGAGGAACTTGTCGAGACCGTCGGACAGCAGTTGCTGTTCGGGTGTGAGTGTGAAGTCCATTGGTTATCTCCTGTGACCCGTCAGAGACCCAGAGCCGCTTTGGCGAGGATGTTTCGTTGAATTTCGTTGCTGCCGGCGTAGATCGAGCCCGCGCGGTCGTTGAAGTAGTGCAGCGGCGCGACGGCCTGCCACGGTTCGCCGCTGACGTAGCCGTCGGTGGGCGGGGTGTACTGGAAGATGGGTCCGCCCGGCTTCGTGGCGTGCGGCTGGAAGACCCGTCCGTGCGGTCCCGCGGCCTCCAGGCTGAGGGTCGTGATCTCCTGGCTCAGTTCGGTGCCGAGGATCTTCAGCATCGACGCGATGGAGCCGGGGTCCTTGCCCGAACTCATCGCGGCGAGCGCGCGGTACTCGAGGACCTCGAGGATCTTCGCGCGCACCTGCAGGTCGGTGAGCTTGGCCGCGAAGGCCGGATCCTCCGACAGCGGGCCGCCGTTCGGCGCCGTCACCGACGCCGCGTCCCGGCCGAGCTGCTCGGCCATGACCTGCAGCGCCGGGGCGGCCGCGCCGCCGCCACGCTCGAAGACGAGCAGGTACTTCGCGACGGTCCACCCCTCGTCGATCTTGCCGAGGACGTTCTTCTTGGGCACGCGCACGCCGTCGAAGAAGACCTGCGCCTGCACCTGCTCGCCGGACGCGAACACGAGGTTCTGCACCTCGATGCCCGGCGAGTTCATGTCGATGAGCACGAACGTGATGCCCTGCTGCTTGCGTTCCTGGCGCGAGGTCCGCACGAGGCAGAAGATCCAGTTCGCCTCGGAGGCGTGGGTGGTCCAGATCTTGGAACCGGTGACGACGAGGTCGTCGCCGTCGTCGACCGCGGCCATCGACAGCGACGCGAGGTCGGAGCCGGACTCGGGCTCGGAGTAGCCCTGGCAGAAGAAGACGCTGCCGTCGAGGATGCCCGGCAGGAAGAAGTTCTTCTGCTCGTCGGTGCCGAACGCCATGATCGCGTGCGACACCATACGGATGCCCATCGGCGACAGCGACGGCGCGCCGGCGAGGATCGACTCACGGCTGAAGATGTAGTGCTGGGATTGCGACCAGTCGCATCCGCCGTACTGCACCGGCCACGCGGGAGCGGCCCAGCCACGCTCGTGCAGGATCGCCTGCCACTCCATCGAGGCCTCGTGATCGGAGTAGACGCTGGTGCGCAGCGTGCCCGCCGCGCGTAGGTCGGGGGTCAGTTTCTCGTCGAGGAACGCGCGGACCTCGTCGCGAAACGCAGCGTCGTCCGGAGACCAGTTCATGTCCATGAGCGGTGCGCAACCTATCTGTAAACGGTTGTGGTCAGATTGGGGTCGAAAGGGAATCTACCCAATGATCGGCGCGGTGCGTAGCCCGCCTCACGTTTCCGGTTCCAGTGTGACGCCCGGGGCCGATCCGGGTGGCGGATCTTCACCCTTCGTGCCCGTGGTCTTCGCGGGTTCTCTCGTGTCGTCGTCGGATGTCCCCGCCTCGGTCGGGTCCGGGCTCTTCGGCTGCCCGCCCGACGACAGCAGCACGTCTGCCCAGCGGGTGGCGGGGTCGATGTCGATGAGCAAGGCCTTGGCGAGCAGGGTCAGCGGCACCGCGAGGATCGCGCCCAGCGGCCCGATCGCCCAGGCCCAGAAGAGCAGGGACAGGAAGGTCAGGGTGGTCGACAATCCGACCGCGTCGCCGACGAATTTCGGTTGGATGACCGACTGGATGATGACGTTGATCGCGCTGTAGACGACGATGACGACGATCATCTTCGTGGGCCCCCCGACGAGCAGCCCGAGCAGCGCGGGTGGGACCAGACCGATGATGAAGCCGACGTTCGGGATGTAGTTGGTGATGAACGACAGCAGGCCCCAGAGGATGGGGAGCGGGATGGACAGCAACGCGAGGGCCACGCTGTCGAGCACGGCGACGATCAGGCCGAAGACCGTCGACACCCACAGATAGCTGCGCGTCCCCTGCGAGAACGAACGGAAGGCCGATGCGATGTCGGGGCGCATCCGGTCCAGGATGTTCATCCGGTCGTCGAAACCGACCGAGTCCGCGGCCATGAACAGCAGCAGGGCGAGGACGAGCACGAGCGCCGAGGCCACGCTGAACGTGCTGCTCAGCACGTCGGTCACGGCACCCACGACCTTGCTGGTGTCGACATGGGAGATCATGTCCTGCACCTTGTCGTGGCTGACGCCGTGGCTGGTGAGGAAGTTCTGGAAGCTGGTGACGAGGTCGTCGAACTTGTCGTCGTACTGCGGCAGGATCGATGCCAGGCGTGCGACGGAGAACACCAGCGCCGCGAACAGCCCGATGAGGATTCCGTAGACGAGGAGCACCGTCGTCACGAAGGCGGCCCACCGCGGGAAGCCCTTCTTGCGCAACCAGTTCGGGACCGGTTGGACGGCGACGGTGAGCATCAGCGCGAGAAAGACCGGCCCGACCAGCGACGCCACCGATTTGATGCCGCCGATGGCGACGACGAGGCCGGCGATCGTGAGGAGCACGATGGTGCCCCGCGGCAGTGTCCAGTCGGGGGGATCGACCCGGTACGACGGTGGTGGGGGCGTGCGTTTGGAGGACTTGGTTCCGCGCGCCTCACTGCTACCGGACATGGTGTGCCGCCTTTCTGGACACGACTGTTACGTCGAAACAGCGGGCCACCCACACGCGGGAGCGCGCGGAGTGGCCGCCGTCAAGTGTTCAGCATCCGACGACCATCCGCGCGTTTTCCGTGCGCTTTCGTCTTCGACGAGTCTCTAATGGCCTTTCCAGTTCGGCGTCCGCTTCATCACGAACGCCATGATCCCCTCGAGGGTGTCGCCGCTGATCACGAGCGAGTCGAGCACCGAGGTGCTGGCGTGGACGGCGTCGACGGTGTCGGTGATGGCGTCGGACTGCTCCATGGTGGCGATCGACGCCCGTACCGACGTCGGAGAGGCGGCCAGGATCTCCTCGGCCACGCCGCGTGCGGTCTCGAGAACCTTTCCGGCCGGGGCGATTCGGCTCACCAGTCCGGCGGCGGCGGCCTCGGCGGCCGAGATCCGACGCCCGGTCAGGATCATGTCGCGTGCGAGCGCGGGCGGGATCATCCGCGGCAGGCGGACCAGACCACCCGCGGCGGCCGCCAAACCCACCTTCACCTCGGGCAGTCCGAACGACGCGTCCTCGTCGGCGACGACGATGTGACAGGCCATCGCGATCTCGCAGCCGCCGCCGAGCGCGAACCCGTTGACCGCCGCGATCACCGGTTTGGGCAGGCTGCGCCGCGAGGTGAGTCCCGCGAACCCGTTCTTCGGCACCGACAGGGCGGCGGGCCCCGCGGTCGCCGCGAGATCGTTGCCCGCCGAAAAGGCCTTGTCGCCCTTGCCCGTCAGGATCGCCACCCACAGGTCGGGATCGGCGAAGTAGGCCTCGAAGATCGAATCGAGTTCGGCATTCGCGGCGGGGTTCAACGCGTTGCGCGCATCGGGCCGGTTGATGGTCACCTCGAGCAGCCGGCCGTCGCGACGGATCTCGACGTGCTCGTAGGAGTCGCGGAACGCCGGCGCGACGACCGGATGCCGGGAGTTCATGGCCGCGGCGGTCAGGGCCACCCGATTGCCCTTGTCGAAGGACCGCACGACGATCGGCGTGCCGACGGGGTCCTCGGCGGTGAGGAGGAGGTCGAAGAGTTCGTCGTCGTCGGAATCGAGATTGGCCACGAAGCGGGCGCCGAGTCCCTCCGGAGCGGTCGGATCGACCAGCCGGCCGATCACCACACCGGTGCGGCGGCCGTTCTTCTGCGGGATGACCGTGTAGGTCTCGACGACCGCGGCGCCGTCGGCGTCGGCGATCGTGGGAACGGTCGGTACCGCGTCGAGCTCGGCCTGGACCGGACGGCTGGTGTCCGGGCGCCACGGTGCCGGCGTCGTCGAATAGACACCCGCGGCATGCTTGCTCAGCACACCACCGTTGGCGACGACGAGACCGTAGTCACCCGGCGATCGCCGGACGCGGCTGACGACTTCGGCGATCGCGTGGAGTGAGTAGTTGTTGCCCGGCCCGCCGAAGAACGGCAGGCCACCCGTCAGGGTCAGTCCGCGCGGATCGTCGGGCGACATGCCGATCCCGTCGAGGACGTTGAACACCGCGATCGGGAAGCAGCTGTAGATGTCGACGACGGAGATGTCGTCGAGCCCGATCCCGGCGACCTGCAGCGCATGCCGCACCGCCGCGGGAGCCGCAGGAGCAGAGGACAATTCGGGGCGAGCCAGGACCGGGCGTTCCACCGTCGACGAATGACCGTGCAGGAACACCCATTTCGCAGAGTCGATGCCGGCGGCCTGCGCGGCCCGCACCGACATCACGACCGCGGCTGCGGCCTGGTTGACCTGATCGCGCGCCACGATGTACCGGGTGAACGGATCGGACACGATCCGGTTCTCGGGGGTGACGGTGACGAGTTCGTCGGCGGTGCGCGCCGTCGGGGCGGCCGAGTGCGGGTTGGCGGCGGCGACCTCGGTGAACGGCGCGAACAACTCACCCATCGTGGCGATGTAGGCGTCGCGGCCCAGGCGGGAGGCGTGCCGGCGGGCGTTCTCCAGCAGGGCGTACTGCGGCAACACCGACGCGAGGCCGTGCCGCATCTCGGCGACCGAGATGATGCCCTTGAGCCCGAAGCCGCGGTCCTCGAGCTGTCCACCGACCTCCTCGGCGAAGCTCGGGCGCTGGTCCTCCGGCTGTGACATGAGGTGGCGGACCGTCGACATCACCTCGGCTCCGAACACCACGGCCCCCTCGGAGTCGCCGGCGGCGATGGCCGCCGCGAGTTCGGTGAGCATCGTCTGCGGGGTCTGGCCGCCGGTCACGGCCTGCACGGCGCGGCGTGGGTCCACCCCGATCCGGTTGCCGACCGCGCGCGGCATGTTGTCCGGTCGGCCCAGCGGTGACGACGACAACGGGCTCGAGATCTCGAACGAGCGGATCGCGGCGATCGTGTCGATCGACCCGGCGACGTCGCCTCCGGAGTCGGCGAATGCGGCGGTCACCGCCCGGGCGGCGAGGTCGGCCTCGCCGAGCGCCTCGTACCCGGGATCGGTCAGGCGCTCCGATGCCTGGCCCACGCCGACGACGACGGGGGTGGTCGGATCGATATCAACGAGCGTTGTTGGCATACCAAACATTGACACATGGCGTGACCGGGGTCTCATCGGAGGTGGCCGACGAGCGTCGGAGCGCCAGTGTGCGGTGCACGCGCCCGGAACGTCAGCGTTGCGGTCAGCGCGGTTGCAACCGTGGTCGGCCGGTGCCGAGCCGACCAGACTGTCGCCGACCAGTCTGCGATCGAAAGGACCACCGATGACGTCCACCCTCCCCAGTACCGGAACGACCGACGAGCGGCTCGACGAGGTGTTCGCACCGATCTTCGCCCGGATCGCCGAAGGCGCCGTGCAGCGTGAGGACGACCGCAGGCTCGCCTACGACGAGGTCTCGTGGCTACGGGAGGCGAAGTTCGGCGCATTGCGCGTGCCGGTGGAATTCGGTGGTTATGGCGCGTCGATCCGTCAGCTGTTCCGGCTGCTCATCAATCTGGCCGCCGCGGAGTCCAATCTCCCGCAGGCCCTGCGGGTGCACTGGTCGTTCGTCGAGGACCAGCTCGCCGCCCTCCCGGACGAGGTTGCGCAGCAGTGGTTGCGCAAGGTCGGCGAGGGGACGCTGGTCGGCAACGCGATCACCGAACCCGGCGTCGGCGCCATCGACCGGTATCAGACGCGCCTCACCCCGGATCCGGCGAGCGCCGACGGCAGCGGGTTCCGGCTCGACGGCACCAAGTACTACAGCACCGGCAGCCTCTACTCCGACCACATCCTCGTCGCCGCCGACCAAGACGGTGAGCGGGTCTCGGTACTCGTCGACGCCGACGCCGACGGCGTCACCCAGCACGACGACTGGGACGGCTTCGGTCAGCGCCTGACCGCCAGTGGCACCACCGAATTCGCCGACGTCGAGGTGCCGGCCGAGCGGGTGCTCGGCCCGGGTTACGGCGGGGAGGGGCGCACCTACGCGACGTCGTATCTGCAACTCGTGCAGCTCTCGGTGCTCGCGGGTATCGCGGCACGCGCCACCGACGACGTCGTGGAGTGGGTGCGCAATCGCACGCGCACGTTCACGCACTCGACCGCCGACCTGCCGCGTCATGATCCGTTGGTGCAGCAGGTGATCGGCCGGTTGTCGGCGGCGGCCTACACCGCGCGCACGCTGGTCCTCGACATCGCCGACGAACTCGACGAGCTCGCCCTCGCCGGCTGGGAGGACGCCGCGCTCCTCGACCGCGTCGAATTCGACGTCGCCCGTGCCCAGGCCGCCGTCATCCCCGCAGTACTGGACGCGACCACGCAACTGTTCGAGGTCGGCGGCGCGTCGATCACCTCCGAGCGTCTGCGCCTGGATCGCCACTGGCGTAACGCGCGGGTGATCTCGGTGCACAACCCGCTGATCTTCAAGCTGCAGGCGGTCGGCGACCACGTGCTCAACGGCACCGACCTGCCGTACGCCTGGAGCGCCGGGCAGAAGTAGCACGCCGTGCCGCTACGCTGGCGGCCATGCACCGGATGGCCGCGGCGGACGCGGTGTCGTACTGGATGTCGCAGCGCATCCCGAACGACGAGTTCCTGGTGTATTGCTTTGCCGCGCCGCGCAGTTCGATCGAGGACTGCGCGGCGCGACTCCGGCTCCGGGCGGCGCACGTCGACGATCTGTGCCTCCGGATACGCGATGTCCCGGGCACGGCAGACCGCCCGTATTGGGAATCCGTCCAGCCTGCCGACGACCAGGTCCGCGTGGACCCGTCGAGCCGCACGTGGTCGTCGTGTCTGACGGAGATCGCCGGGCTCATCGCCCAGCCGCTCGATCCCACGCGGGAGGCGTGGCGAGCGCACCTCATCGGCCCGGTCGTCGACGTCCCGGCAGCGACGGGTCAGGTTGTCGTCGTCGTGCTCCAGGTCTGTCACGCCCTGGGGGACGGGCGTCGGATGTCGCGGATCGCGCGCGACTGGTTCACGGCTCCCGCCACTCCACGACGACCGGTGTCCGAGGTGCGTTCACCCTTCCGCGAGCTGATGGTCGACGCCGGTTCGGCGCTCGGCGGAGTGCTTCGATTCCCCGGCGAGTTCGTCACGACAGCGTGGCGAGGGGTTCGCGCGGCGCGTCTCGCCTCGGCATCCGTGCCGGGAACGGCGGGATATGCGCCGACTCGGTTGAACGTCCCGCCCGGACCGCGGCGGAGCCTGCGCGTGCTGGTCGTCGCGCGTGATCAACTCAGCGGACCCGGTGTGCCGGTCACGGTCGCCGTACTCACCGCGATCTCGGTGGCGCTATCGGAGTATCTGGGAGACCGGGATCGGCGATACGGCGCGGAGCTGACGGTCGGGCGCGGCGGAGAACGTCGAGCGCGAAATCACTTTCGCAATGCGGGGATTGACTTGCACGTCGACGTCGTCGATCTGGGCGAGCGCGCACGACTCATCGGTGCCGAGACCGCCGCCGCTCGCGCCGCCGAGGCGGACCCGTTGCGGGTCGCGCAGCGTCGGGCGTCGGAGTCGACACCGGCGATCCTGACCCGATGCGGAATCCGATCCTTCGACCTCGACACCCCGCCGGCGACGGTCACCGGCGTCACGGTGGTCTCGTCGGTGAACCGCGGGGCTGCCGATCTCGAGCTCGATGGAGGCGAGATCCTCTTCACCACAGGATTTCCCGCGCTGTCGCCGGCTCAGGGATTGACCCACGGCGTACACGGGATCGGCGACCGGATCGCGATCTCGGTGACCACGAGCCCGGATGTCATGACCGATGTGGACCGGTACGTGGAACTGCTCGCGCGAGCGCTGGGTGACTGACTGCGCGCCGCGGCGGCCCCTCCGCTCCACTTCCTGAGCTGAGTTGCGAGAAGCGCAGCCGCCCCCTCTGCTCCCTAAGAGACTGCTGAAATAGTCGGCGTCGTTTCGGTGTGGGGTGAGCGGGTTTGCCTGGTGGGCTGGGATCCTGGTGGGTATGCAGGGTGAGCCGGATC
>NZ_JBHXVK010000026.1:0-49680 GCF_042672305.1 Gordonia sp. NPDC127522 | reverse complement strand
CTAACGCTCCTCGCACCTCAGTACCTGCGGCCTGGCGGCCGTCGTGGACCACGAAAGAAACCTCCGCTCCCTGAGGAGGCCGGAGCTTGCGGAGGGCGCCACGAAGACATCCCAGGGGTGCAAGGTGTCAAGCGGCGAGGTTGCTGCGGTGGTGCCAGGCGGTGTGTTCGTTGTAGAGGGTGCGGTGGGCCAGGCAGCCGTGGAGGATGCCGATGAGCCGGTTGGCGACCGCCCGCAAGGCTTGGGTGTGGGATTTCTTCTGATCGCGGAGACTGTCGTAGTAGGCGCGGGCGCCGGGACTGCCGGTCAGCGCGCCTTGGGCCATGCACATGGCGGCGGCGTTGAGGCGGGTGTTGCGGATATGGCGGGCCAACACGACGTGTCCTTTGCCCGAGGCGATGGTGCGTGGTGAGGTGCCGGCGTAGTTTCTGCGAGACTTGGCAGTGGCATAGCGTTCGGGGTCATCCCCGAACTCGCCGAGCATCCGGGCGCCGGTGATGTCACCGACTCCGGGCATGGACAGGTAGATCTCGGCGTCCGGATGCGCGTTAAAAGACTGGGCCATCGTGGTTTCGAGTTGGGTGATCTGGGTGTTGAGAGCGGCCAGCATTTCCACGGTCGCGGTCACGGTCGCGGCATAGGCGGCGGTGAGCGACTCGGGTGCGCTCAGGTGGCCGCTACCACGTAAAGCGTGCTGGATGTCGCGGGCACGGGTGTCGATATTGCGTTGGCGGCCACCCTTTTTCAGAGCCGACCGGATCGCCGCGACCGATAGTGCCGCTCCCTGTCGTGGGGTGGGGGCGCGCCGTAACACCGCCAGGCAGTCTTTGTGGGCGAGGTCGTCGCCGAAGGCATCGACCGCGGCCGGATAGTAGGCGCCGAGTTGGGCGCGCAGCACGTTCTGTTGTGCTGAGCGCGCCCACACCAGGTTCTGGTGGGTGCGGGCCATCACCGTGATCGCCTCGGCGGCGACGGTGTCGGCGGCGACGAGGCGATGGTTGTGCCGGTCGGTGCGTACCAGATCAGCCAGGGTTTTCGCATCGGCCTTATCGGATTTGGTGCCGCCGACATGGTGGCGGTCGCGGTACCGCGACACCGACAACGGGTTGATCGCGAACACCTGATAGCCCGCGGCGACCAGGGCGGTGACCCACATGCCGTGATCGGTTTCGATCCCGACCACCTCGGTGGGATCTTGCACATGCTGGGCGATCAGGTCGTGCATTGCGGTGGCGCCGGCAGCGTTCGCGGGTAGTCGGCGGGTGGCCAGGGTGGTGCCGTGCTCATCCATCACGCACACGTCGTGATGATCTGATGCCCAGTCGTTGCCCACAAAGATCATGACAGTCGTTCACCTCTTCGGTCGTCTGAAACGATTTCGATGTGAACCTTCGTGTGATCACCCTGACGCGGCCTAATGGATCAGTGCTCACCCACAAGGTGCAGGGGGCACGACATCCCAGAAGCGTTCTGACGGGTGATCCTCGCCCGGCCGGGCCACGGTCTTCGTGTAGAAATCCGACACCGTTTCAGGGTCCAGCAGTGGTCACCGACCGGGAAGGCTCACACGACCAGCATCCCCCAAAAGGAAGCCGATCCATCCCCATTAGGGTCCTGGCGAGACGACGTCGCCAACCCTTCGAGGCTCGTCGCTAACGCTCCTCGCACCTCAGGGGGCGGGGGGTGGATCGCTTCGCTCGCTCCTCAGTATCTGCGGCCTCGCGGCCGTCGTGGACAACGAAAGAAACCTCCGCTCCCTGAGGAGGCCGGAGCTTGCGGAGGCCGTCACGAAGGGTCCTGGCGAGACGACGTCGCCAACCCTTCGAGGCTCGTCGCTGGCGCTCCTCGCACCTCAGGGAGCAATGGTTATGTCGTTCTTTCGGATTAGGGAGCAGGGGGTGGCTCGCTTCGCTCGCACCTCGAAGACGTGGGGACGGTCAGTTCGGGATCAGGTCCGGATTGGCGTCGGCGAGCAGCTCGTCACGGTCCTCGGCGAGGACGAATCCGCCGGCGATGGCGGCGTCGGCGGCGTTCCGGTAGTGCTTCTCGTATTCGTCGCGCGTTCCGTACCGGGCCGCCAACGCGTCGGCGGGGACAGGGAAGGTCGTGCCGAACAGCAGGCAGATGCGGGAGACGGGGTCGGCGACGATTCCGCTGAGGACCTGGGTCGGTGCGTCGACGCACGGCGTCCGGACCCCGCCCCGGACGTTGCCGATGTCGTCGAGCTCGAACACGGGTTCGGCGCCGTCGATGTCCCGGAGGGCCAGCGGGTCGGCTGCCGGCGGCGGATCGTCACCGTCGGCCCAGGATCGCAGGTGCCGCAACGCAGCCCGCAGGACGAAACGCTGCTGACCCCGGTTGACGGGGTCGGGGCAGCCGAGGAACTCCTCGAAGTCGCCCACCTGGTGCAGGTCGGCGTGTGCCGTGCCCGCCATCTCCCACACGCGTAACCGGTCGGAATCCGGTTGCCGCGCAGTGTGATAACGGAAGTTGGTCAGGACGTCGGTCTCGGTCTGCACCACGAACACCGGTGCGTCGAGGTCGGTGCGGATCGTGGTGGGCTCGCGCCCGAAGACGGTCGTCACGTCGATGCCCGAACCGACCTCGCCCGCGGGCAACCCGGCGGCCGCGCGGCTGTGGATGAGGTATCCGTCGAACGGCGCCGCACCCGGGCCGATGGTGTTCACGTACGTTGTCAGGGCCATCGCCGACTGTGATTCGCCGATCGCGAGCACGGTGGAGACCGTCAGGCCCGCGAGGGGATGATCGGCCCCGGCGGTGTCCCGGGCGGCGCGTCCGATCGAGCTGAAGACGTCGTAACAGTACGCATCGCCCGGATGGTGAAGTCCGGCATACCGTTCCGGGTCCTTGGCGGCGAGACTCTGCGGTGCACCGGTCGCGACGCCGACCGAGCCCGTGCCGCCCTCCACTCCGACGAACTGGGCCGAGACCCCGATCCAGGCGTGCCCGGAACGGACCAGTTCAGCAGCCACATAGGAGTATTCGGGGGCGGCGTCGGCGCCGCTGCTGACGTTCAGCCACTCGACGACCACGCAGCCGCTGAACGTCGCGGGCTCCGCTGGGCGTCGGACGACGACCCGGGTCGTGAACTCGGCGGCGGGTGCGGGCGGGTCCCCGACGACCGCGTCGGCGATCCCCGACGCCGCGTACTCGACGTCGGTGTACCCGGCCGCGGCGAGGTCGGGGAGGGGAGAGGCGCTGAGCAACGAACACCCGTTGCCGCCCTGTAGGACACGAAACCGCATGGGTCGACTCACTTCTTCTTCCGGTGCTGCTTGATCACCTCACCGAACATGAAGTGCATCTTGGTGCCCTGCGGCCAGCCTACGTAGTAGCAGAGGAAGAGGCTGATCTCCTCGAGCTGCTCTGGGGTGAGCTCTCCGTTCCCGAGTGCGGCACCGGCCTGGATCTCGGCGACGTCGATGTTGTTGCTCGCGGCGAGCGCGCCGAGCAGGAGCAACCGGCGGTCACGGTTGGACAGACCCTCCCGGGCCCACACATTGCCGAACACCTGGTCGGCGGTGTGCGCGAAGTAGTCGCCCGGACCGTCGCTCACCTCCCAGCCGTAGACCTCCGACATCTTGGCGAGGCCGCGCCTGCGCGCCTCGTCGGGTGCGTCGTCAGAGATGTGGGAACGGGTCATGCTGGTTCTCCTTCGAGGTGGGGGACACCGAGCCCGGTGGCCAGGTTCCGCAACGCGAGCTGCCCGAGGGGCAGGTCGACGCCGAGTTCCTCACCGAGTGCGAGTGCGAGCGTCAGGTCCTTCTCGCCCAGCGTACGGACGCCGGTGAGGATTCCGTACCAGGGATCGTCGCGCTCGACGGGAGCGGTGGTGTCGCGCAACATGATCGCCCCGGCCCCGCCGGTCACGGCGTCGGAGTGCCGGACCACCTTGCCGAGCTTGGTGATGTCGATGCCGGCCGCCTCGGCCAGTCGCGCGGCCTCGGTGGTCGCGGTGAACGAGATGAAGTGGAGCAGGTTGCGAGCCAGCTTCATCCGAGTGCCCGCGCCGACCTCGGGACCCGCATGGACGAGCATGTCGGCGGTGAGCGCGAACGGTTCCTTCAGCCTCTCGTACGCGTCCCGCGGTCCGCCGACCATGATGGCGAGGCGACCCGACGCCGCACCCATCGCACCGCCGGAGATCGGTGCGTCGAGCAGTGTCACCTCGCGCGCCGCGCACAGATCCGCCAGTTCGACGGCGGTCTCCGGCGCGATCGTCGAGTGGACGGTGATGACGGTGCCCGGGCGAGCTGCCGACAGCAGGCCGTCCGGACCCGCGACCACGGTTCGGACCTGCGCGTCGTCGAGCACGCAGATGCCGATGATGTCGGCCGACGCGGCGAGATCGGCGAGCGATTCCGCAGCGGTGGCGCCCTTCTCCACGACCTTCGCGACGGCGTCGGACGACAGGTCGAACACCGTCAGCCCACCGGCCCACGCGGCCAGGCTCCTGGCCATCGGCCCACCGATGTTGCCGAGTCCGACATACCCCAGACGGATGGGGGACGACTCGCTCATGAGCGGATGACCTGGCCGCCGTCGACGTTGAAGATCTGCCCGGTGATCCACCCGGCCTCGTCCGACAGCAGGAACAGGCACATCCCGACCAGATCCTCCGGAGTGCCGAAACGCCTCAGCGGCAGCCGGTTCACGATGTCGGCGACCATCTCCTTGGGCGTCGTGCTCCGGGTCGCCTCGGTGTCGATGGGGCCCGGGGCGATCGCGTTGACGCGGATGTTCTGCCCGCCGAGCTCGGTGGCGAGCTGCTGGGTCAGGCCGTTGACGCCGACCTTGGCCAGCCCGTAGAAGCCGCTGTACAGCCATGCGGCGGTCGAGGACTGGTTGACGATGGCGCCGCCGCCGTTGGTCATGTGCGGGTAGACCGCCCGGGTCACGTTGAGTGCACCGTCGAGGTTCACGCTCATGAACTTCTTGTAATAGTCCCAGGGCACGGTGATGAGGAAGTCGAGTTTCATCCCGCCGTAGATCGCGGCGTTGTTCACCAGACCGTCGATCGACCCGTAGGCGTCGACGGTGGCGGCGGCGAGCGCCTTCGCCGAATCCTCGTCCGCGACATCGGTGCTGACGTACAGTCCGCCGATGTCGGCCGCGACCTGCTTGCCCTTCTCGTCGGCGAGGTCGGCGACCACGACGTTCGCGCCCTCCGCGGCGAGGGCGCGCGCATAGGCCTCGCCGATCCCGCCGGCGGCTCCGGTGACGATGATGGTCTTGTTCTCGAAACGCTTGGAACTCATTGTCCTGCTTTCTGTGTGGATGATGTGCTGGCCCTTCGTGGCTCGCTTCGCTCGCACCTCAGGGGGCGGTCAAATCTGCTCCCTGAGGTGCGAGGAGCGATAGCGCGAGGCTTGTGCTCCCTGAGGTGCGAGGAGCGATAGCGACGAGCCTCGAAGGGTCACGCCGGGCGGGCGACGGCCTTGGTCTCCAGGTACTCCTCGAAACCGGCGACACCCATCTCGCGGCCGATGCCCGACTGTTTGAAACCGCCGAACGGGACGTCGGCGGAATACCAGATGCCGCCGTTGACGCCCATCGTCCCGGTGCGAACTCCGTTGACGACCTTGTTGATCCGGTCCTCATCGGTCCCGTAGACCATGCCCGACAACCCGTACGGCGAGTCGTTGGCGATGCGGATCGCGTCGTCGTCGCCGTCGTGGGGGATGATCACGAGCACCGGGCCGAAGATCTCCTCCTGCGCCACCCGCGCCGAGTTGTCCAGACCCGAGATCAGGGTCGGTTCGACGAAGAAGCCGGCGGCCTTGTCGGCGGGACGGCCGCCGCCGATCTCGATGGTGCCGCCCTCACTGGTGGCGAGTTCGATGTAGGACTCGATGCGCTGGCGCTGCCGGGCCGAGATGACCGGTCCGCAGATGGTGCCGCCGTCGGTCGGGTCCCCGGCGGGCAGGCCCGCCATCGCGTCGCGGGTGGCCGTGATCGCCTCTTCGAGGCTGCCGCGCGGAACCACGAGACGCGTCGTGATCGCGCACCCCTGGCCGGCATGGGTGACGACGTTGAACGCGGCCATGGCGCAGGCGGATCCGATGTCGGCGTCGTCGAGGACGATGAAGGCCGACTTGCCGCCCAGCTCCAGGAACACCTTCTTCAGCGACTCGGAGGCGGCCGCCATCACCTTCTTGCCGGTCGCGGTGGAGCCGGTGAACGAGACCAGGTCGACGCGCGGATCGGTGCTGAGCTGGGCGCCGAGCTGATGGTCGGTCGAGGTGACGATGTTGAGGACGCCCGGCGGAAAGTCCGTCTCCTCGGCGACCACCTTGCCGACGAGCGCCGCGCACCACGGGGTGTCGGGCGCGGGCTTGAGCACCACCGTGCACCCGGCGGCGAGAGCGGGTCCGATCTTGGCGAAGTTGATCTGGTGCGGGAAGTTCCACGGGGTGATCGCGCCGACGACGCCGACCGCCTCCGAGCGCAGCTCGCGGTGGTTCTTCAGTCCCATGGGCTTCGCGGTACCGAGGTCGCGGGTCCACTCATAGCTCTCGGCGAGGTCGGCGAAGTAGCCGAGATCGGTGACGGGTCCCTCGAACTGCGGGCCGTGGGTGAGGAACGACGGGCATCCCACCTCGGCGATGGTGAGCTCGCGGAGCTCGTCGCCGTGGGCGAGCAGTGCGTCGCGCAGCTGACGCAGGCAGCGAGCGCGGAAGGCATGATCACGCGACCAGTCGGTGGTGTCGAAGGCGGTGCGCGCGGCCGCGATGGCGGCATCCATGTCGGCCGCGGTGGCGTCGGCCGCCTGCCCGATGACCTCCTCGGTCGCGGGATTGACGACGTCGAAGACGCCACCGCTCCCGGGGGTGAGCTTGCCGTCGATCAACAGATCCGACGCGGATTCGGGGCGAAGAGGCATGAGCTGGAACTCCATCTGGACAGGTGTCTGGACTCGCGTTCAAACCTAGTGTAGCGTGGCTCACATGTCCAGCCCCGTGTCCCAGGAATCCACTCGTCGCAGGCTGACCCGGCAGCAGGCGGAGACGGTCACCCGCCTCACCGATGCCGCGGTCGACGTGCTGAACGCCGAGGGTTTCGACGGTCTGACCGTGCGGTCGGTGGCCAAGATCGCCGGGGTCGCGCCGGCCACCGCCTACACCTACTTCTCGTCGAAGAGTCACCTCGTCGCGGAGGTGTTCTGGCGTCGCCTCTCGGCCGGGGTGCTGGAACCGGATCCCGGTGCGCCGCGGAGCGAGCGTGTCGCCCAGGTACTCCGCGAGGTCGCGCTGGTCGTGGCCGGCGAGGGGCAGCTGGGTGGTGCGGTCACGGTGGCCCTGCTGGGCAGCGACCCCGACGTCGAACACCTGCGCGTGCGGATCGGCGCATTCATCCGGCGTCGTCTCGCCGCCGCCCTCGAAGAGGACCCGGAGAACCCGGGCCCGCTGCTCGACGCCCTGGAGATGATCTACTCCGGCGGCCTGGTCTACGCCGGTATGGGGCACATGACCTACGAGCAGACCTCCGAACGTCTTGTCGCAGCCGCACATCTACTGATGGAGAAGTGATGACCGAAACGACGGCGGTGTCGGGGATGGAGCACGAGCTCCCCTTCGATCCGTATGCCTATGGTTTCCACGAGGATCCCTACCCGACCTATTCCCGTCTCCGCGCGGAGGCGCCGGTCTACTACCACGGCGGGATGAACTTCTGGGCGCTCGCCGGGCACGCCGACGTCCGTGCCGCATTCCGTGACACACAACGACTCTCGAACAGCTGGGGCGTGTCGATGGACCCCTCGGCGTACGGTCCCGACGCGCACAAGTCGATGTCGTTCCTCGCCATGGACGACCCCAAGCACATGCGTATCCGCAAACTGGTCTCCAAGGGCTTCACGCCTCGCCGCGTCAACGAACTGACCGGCCGGATCACCGCTCTCACCCATCAGCATTGGAGCAGATGTCTCGACAAGGGCGAGTTCGACTTCGTCCACGACTTCGCCGCCCTGCTCCCGATGGACGTCGTGTCCGAACTGCTGGGTGTGCCCGAAGCCGATCGCACCCGGCTCCGCCACCAGTCCGACCTGCTGTTGCATCGCGAGGACGGCGACCTCGACCTCCCCGAGGCGGCGGTGTACGCGTACATCGAACTGCACAAGTACTATTCGGAGCTCATCGCCGACCGCCGCAAGAACCCCGGTGAGGACCTGGTCTCGGCCCTCATCGCGGCCGAGATCGACGACGACGAGACCGGTGAGAAGACGAAGCTCACCGAGGACGAGATCGTCGGGTTCATGGTCCTGATGGTGGTGGCGGGTAACGAGACCACCACCAAACTGCTGGCCAACGCCCTGTATTGGGGCTGGCGCAATCCGGACGAGCTCGCCAAGGTCTTCGTCGACCCGGAAGTCGTCGTCCCGGACTGGACCGAGGAGACGCTGCGCTACGACAACTCGACGCAGATCGTCGTGCGGCGGGTGATCGAGGATGCCCCCTACGGCGACTTCGTGATCCCGGCGGGCGACCGCGTACTCCTGCTCGTCGGTTCGGCGAACCGCGACGTCGAGGTGTTCGGCGCCGACGCCGACCGGTACGAGATCGGCCGCGACTGCGCCCAGTCCCTGATGAGTTTCGGCCTGGGCGCCCACTTCTGCCTCGGGGCGCACCTCGCGCGCCTCGAGGCCAACATCGGGCTGACCGAGGTGATCAAGTCGATCCGGGCAGTGGAGATCGATGCCGACAAGGCGGTACGGGTCCACTCGGTGAACGTGCGCGGCTTCGCCGAGCTCCCGGTGAAGGTGACGGTGCGCTGATGGCTTTCCGTCCCCATCCTGAGCGCCGACCGGTCCTCGTCGCGGGCGCGTCGTCGGGAATCGGCGCCGCCACGGCCGAATTCCTCTCCGCCGCAGGCCATCCCGTCGCCCTCGCCGCCCGCCGGGTGGAGAAGCTACAGGAACTCGCCGACCAGATCACGGCCGCCGGCGGCGAAGCCGTCGCGGTCCCGTTGGACGTCACCGACGAGCAATCGGTGGTGGATTGCGTCGCGAAGGCCGAGGCGGCGCTGGGGCCGCTGGAGATCGTCGTCGCCGGCGCCGGTGATCTCGCAGTCGGTCTCTCCTACGAGACCGGCACCGATCATTTCGCCGATCAGATCAACATCCACCTCACCGGCGCGTACCGTATCTACCGCGCCGTGATCGGCGGCATGATCGACCGTGCGCGAGGGGATTTCGTGTTCATCGGGTCCGATGTCGCCATCCACCCCCGGCCGTGGTCGTCGGCCTACGTCGCCGCGAAGTCCGGTATCGACGGACTGGTCGCGACCATCCAGCTCGAACTCGAGGGGACCGGTGTGCGGGCCGGGGTCGTCCGTCCCGGACAGACTCTCACGGGCATGGGGATGAACCTCGATCCGAAGACGACCGAGAACATGCTCAACGACTGGATCACACACGGTCTGGCCCGCCACGGCAATTTCCTCTCGCCCGAACACATCGCGCAGGCCGTCGCGGCCATGGTGACCATGCCGCGCGGAGCGCACATGCGGTCGGTCGAGGTGGAGGCCGAAGGCGCGGTCAGCGACAAGAAACGACAGGCAGTACAGGAGAAGGGGACGGATGGATGACCGCCATCACCGAATCAGGCCTGAAACAACCGAATCGCGTCTCGGGTGGCGAGGGCGAACACGGACATCTCGACGAACTCGCCACCGACCCGATCTCGCTGTTCTGGCGCGTCCGTGAGGAATGCGGTGACGTCGGCATGTTCCAGCTCGCCGACCGCGAGGTGGTGCTCGTCTCGGGATCGGCGGCGAGCGAGGAGTTCTTCCGGGCGCCCGAAGAGGACCTGGACCAGGCGGCCGCATACCCGTTCATGACACCGGTGTTCGGTGAGGGCGTCGTGTTCGACACGAGTCCCGAGGAACGGTCGAAGGCGATCCACAACTCGGCGCTCAAGGGCGCGCACATGAAGCAGCACGCGGTGACCATCCCCAACGAGGTCGAGCGGATCATCGCCGACTGGGGGGACGAGGGGGAGATCGACCTCCTCGACTTCTTCGCCGAGCTGACCCTCTACACGTCGTCATCATGTCTCATCGGACGGAAGTTCCGGGAACGGCTCAGCGGACACATCGCCCATCTCTTCCACGACCTGGAAAAGGGCACGGACCCGATCGCCTACGTGGATTACAAGGCCGACATCGAGAGCTTCCGCAAGCGTGACGAGGCACGGGCAGAACTGGTCGAGTTCATCCAGGGCGTGATGGACGAGCGGATCGCGAACCCGACCGAGGACAGGGAAGATCGCGACCTGATGGACGTCCTCGTCCAGGTCGGCTTCGACGCCAACACCATCACCGGCATGTTCATCTCGATGATGTTCGCGGGCCACCACACGACATCGGGCACCGCGGCATGGACCCTCATCGAACTGTTGCGCAATCCCGACTACATGCGACGCGTGTACGAGGAGCTCGACGAGATCTACGGCGAGACCCCGCCCGGCGAGCGCCCGGAATACACCTTTGCGCACACCCGTCAGATGCCGCAGCTCGAGAACGCGCTCAAGGAAGCGCTGCGGCTGCACCCGCCGCTCATCATCCTCATGCGCGTGGTGCAGAACGACTTCCACGTCGAGGACTTCGAGGTGAAGGCCGGGCAGTCGATCGCCGTCTCGCCGGCGATCTCCAACCGGCTGCCCGAGGACTTCCCCGAGGCGGACACCTTCGACCCCGACCGTTACGACAAACCGCGGCAGGAGGATCTGGTCAATCGCTGGACCTGGATCCCCTTCGGCGCCGGTCGTCACCGTTGCGTCGGTGCGCAATTCGCGATCATGCAACTGAAGGCCATCTTCTCGGTGCTCTTCCAGAACTACGAGTTCGAGATGTTGCAGCCGCCCGAGAGCTACCGCAACGACCACTCGAAGATGGTGGTCCAGCTGCAGCAACCCTGCCGCGTCGCCTACCGCAAGCGTCAGGACGCGTGATGCGCGTCGAGGTGGACCTGGACCTCTGCCAGGGACATGGGATGTGTGAGCTCGAGGCGCCCGAGGTCTTCGCCGCGCACACCGATCATGTGGAGATCCTCGACGCGACCCCCGACGAATCCCAGCGCGCCGAGGTCGAGGCCGGCGTGCACTACTGCCCGACTCAGGCCCTTCGGATCATCGAGGACTGAGCTCCGACCACGTCGCCCACGCAAGACCCGAACGATCGAATGAAGGTGGAACACATGTCTTTTGACCGTGCCGAACTCGACGAGATGAAGGAGCGGTGGCTCGCCGCCAACATCGAGGCCGAAAAGGCGGGGGACTGGAAGCCCCTGGCCGACTTCTACACCGAGGATGCCACCTACGGGTGGAACTACGGCCCCAACAAGGATTTCATGGCCGTCGGCCGCGAGGAGATCCGCGAGCTCGCCCTCGGACAGGAGATGGAGGGTCTGCAGGGGTGGGAGTACCCGTACCAGGCCTGGGTCATCGATGACCAGACCGGCGACATGATCGGACTGTGGAAGCAGATCTACGAGGGCACACGCGACGACGGCAGCCACTACGCCCTCGAGGGCATCCAGGGTAGCTGGTTCAAGTACGGAGGAAACTTCCAGTTCCGCTGGCAGCGTGACTTCTTCGACTACGGCAACGTCTCGGCTCTCTTCATCGAGATGATGAAGAACAACGCGATGAGTGAGCCGATGCTCAAGCGTGTGGAGAAGTCGGCGCCGGGTAATCTGCCGGGTTGGTACGACTTCGGCAAGGCCCCGGTCGCGTTCTGGTGAACTGACATGACTTCCACAGCCCCGACCTACCAAGGTCTGAGTCAGGATCAGCTCGCCGTACTCGTACCGGAACTGCTGCTGTCGGGTCAGATGATCGACCGCAGCGGCATGGCGCATCTCATCAGCGCCTTCGGCCGGGACGTGATGGGCAAGGTCGCCATCGAGGAGTGGATGGCCGCGAGTCCGGTCTACACGCATCGCATGCGCACGGCCCTGGGTATCGACGGCGACGGTGTCGAGGACATGTTCAAGTGTCTGCAACTCGACATCGGTGCGCCACCCCAGTTCATGGACTTCCGATACCGCATCGACGACGAGTACCACGGGTCGTTCGTGCTCGATCACTGCGGCGCGCTGCTCGACGTCGAACCCCTCGGCGACGACTACGTGACCACCATGTGCCACGACATCGAGGACCCCACCTTCGATGCGACGGCGATCGCGACCAACCGGCGCGCACGAATCCGTCCGGTTCATCGCCCCCCGCGTCGACCGGTCGATCGCACGCCGCACTGTGAGTGGACGGTCACGATCGAACCGGATCGAGACGAGCTGCCGCTCCCACCGGATTCGGTCGACATGTTCGAGACGAGGGCCGGTCAACTCGTCCTGTCGGCCATCGACACCACGGAGACCGACGGCTGGGTCGACTACCGCGGCCCGCTCGTCGAGGATCTGCAGTTCGCGGAGTGGTCGGCGTCGGCTCTGGTGCGGGTCGCCGAAGAGGTTGCGCTGCAACACCAGTTGCTGTCGCTGGGCTTCCTCGTCAGCCTGCGCAGGTATGCCGAGAGCGAGGCGCAGACCACCGAGATCTTCCGCAAGCAGCTGATCGGCATCGCCGGACTCGCTGCCGACCGGATTCGCGTCGCGCTCGATCTGTCCGCCGACGCCGCAGGTCTCGCCGAGGTGCTCGCCCTGCATCCGTGTTTCGGTCCGACCCAGTACACGGGACTCACCGCAGAGGCCGACGGGGACACGGTCACCGTCCGAATCCCTCGGGAGTCCGATGCGATGACCGACGGCGGTTGGACGTCGATCCTCGATGCCGACCACGTCGAACCGTTGCAGGCGGCGGCGACCGCCGTCGATCCGTATCTCGTCGTCGCGGACGCGACCGAGGCCGACGGCGATCTCGTCGTCCGGATCACCACGGCGGACACGCCGCAGAAGGAGTACGGCGAGGTGGCCGTCGCACGCTTCAGCGGGGGTGCGAGTTTCGAATTCGTCGACCGCGGGCGGTCGATCCCGATCACGCCGGTGGGCAGCTCGGCGTGACGTCGGGCGGCGGCTGGTCACCCGGCGGCTCGGGACTGGGGGGCCGGGTCGCCGTGGTCGCGGGCGCGACCCGCGGTATCGGACTGGCCGTCTCGTATGCGCTGGCCGGACAGGGGGTCTCGGTCGTCGTCAACGGTCGCGACGGACAGGCCGTCGACGACACCGTCGCCGAGATCCGCGGCGGCGGCGGATATGCCGTGGGCGTTCGCGGGTCCGCGGGCGACGACGGGGTGGCGCAGGCGATGGTCGAGGCGGCGCTGGCGGAGTTCGGTGCCCTCGACATCGCCATCAATTGCGCCGGCATCGCCGAACCTCCCGGTTCGACGGTGTTGACGATCGCTTCCGGCGAGTTCCGCGACCAGATCGACGCCCACCTGATGAGCGCCTTCCATCTCGTCCAGGCCGCGGGGAGGGTGTTCGTCGAACAGGGGTCGGGGTCGGTCGTGCTCACGGGTTCGGCCGCCTCGCTCGGAATGTTCGGTGGCAGCGGCTATCCCGCGGCGAAGGGCGGCGTCAACGCACTTGCCCTCGCCGCGGCCGCGGACCTCCGGGATCATCACGTACGCGTCAATGTGGTGATGCCGGGCGCGAAGTCGAGGCTGTCCTCCGGTGACGACTACGTCGCCCACATCGAAGGACTCCATCGTCGCGGAATCCTCGACGACCCCACCCGCGACGCGGCGCTCGATCCCGCCCCGCCCGAATACGTCGCCCCGCTGTACGTGTTCCTGGCCAGTGACGCCGCCGAGCACATCACCGGCGAGATCTTCAGCGCTGCCGGAGGATTCATCGGCCGGTTCGAGTCGCAGCAGGCGAGTTTCATCGCATACCGCGACCACAAGGGCACCTCGCCCTACAGTCTCGACGAACTCGCCGGCATCCTGGCCGGGCCGGCGGCTCCCTGAGGAGCGCCCGGAGCTCGCGGAGGGCGCGTTCTCCCGCTCCCTGAGGAGCGTCCGGAGCTTGCGGAGGGCGCGTCACGAAGGGTCTTCGCAACCCGACTCACCAAGACCCTTCGTGACGCTCGCAAGCTCGCTCCTCAGGGAGCAGGAGGTTACGCTCGCAAGCTCGCTCCTCAGGGAGCAGGAGGTTACGCTCGCAAGCTCGCTCCTCAGGGAGCAGGAGGTTACGCTCGCAAGTTAGCTCCTCAGGGAGCAGGAGGTTACGCTCGCAAGTTAGCTCCTCAGGGAGCAGGAGGTTACGCTCGCAAGCTCGCTCCTCAGGGAGCAGGAGGTTACGCTCGCAAGCTCGCTGCTCAGGGACCAGTGGTTTTGCGGTTCCTTCGGATCAGGGGCGGCGGACGGCGCGTCGTTCGAGCCAGAAGCGGGCACCGTCGGCGACGGCCTCGGTCACCGGGCGCGGATGCCATCCGAGGTCGCGTTCGGCCTTGCCGTGGTCCATCTCGGACATGAAGTGCATCAACCGGACCGAGGGGATCGTCAACTGCACCGGCTTGCGCGTCAGCGTCGCTCGGGCGGAACCCACCGCCCCGAAGGTGTACAGCGCAGCGCGGTTGAGAACGACGCGCGGGGGCTGACGATCCGCGGTCGCGGCGGCGATGGCCACGATCTCACCGGTGTCGATGGACCGCTCGGAGACGATGTAGCGTTCGCCGACCTCGCCGCGGTCCGCCGCGAGGAGCAGCGCCTGCGCGGCGTCGTCGATGCCGACCGACTCGGCGCGACAGCCGCGGACGGTGAACGGTAACTTGCCCAGCGCCGCACCGGCAACGAATGCGCCGTGGGGAGTTGGTTGCCAGTCGCCGGGTCCGTAGGTGTTGGCGACGCACATCGCGAGGGCGGGTACCGCGTCGTCCTGCGCTCGACGCAGCACCAGGTCCTCGGCGGCCACGCGACTGCGCACATAGGCGGGAGCCCGCGCGGCCCAGTTGAACACATCGTCCTCCGCCGCCCGACGGCCGTTCACCCGCCCGATGGTCGCCGCGGTGCTGGTGAACACGAACTTCCGCAGTGGCATCCGGGCTGCGACGTCGAGCACCGAACGCAGGGCCTCGACGTTCGTCCGGTACAGCGGTGCCGGATCGCGCAACCAGGCGCGCGTGTCGACCGCGCAGTGGAACACCACGTCGCAACCGGTCATCGCCCGCGCGACGGCGTCGGCGTCGAAGAGATCGCCCGTCACGTGATCGACGCCGAGACCGGCCAGGGTCCGGAGGTCACTCGTGGGCCGGGTGAACACCCGCACCTCCTCGCCCGCGTCCACGAGCTGCCGAACGAGATGAGAACCGAGAAACCCGTTGCCCCCGATGACCAGTGACGGCACGGTTCACAGCCCTCCGGGTGCGAGATCGTCGATCGCGGCTGCGCTGCGGGACAGCATCGCATCGAACATCGCATTGCCGCGCTCGGTGGGTTGTGCAGCAGCGGAGCCGAACACGATGATCAGCGGCGCCTGGATCAGGTTGCCGACGTAGTCGTCCCAGCAGTCGTCGAGCGTGTAGTCGCCGACGCCCGCGGTGACCAGCGCCCGATGGTACGAGGCGACGATGCCGCGCTCGTGCCGGCGCCGGTCGTCGGTGGTCAGACTGGTACTCAGCAGGAAGGCGATGTCGCGCAGCGGGTTACCGGTGGTGATCGTCTGCCAGTCGATCACCGTGACCTCACCGGACGGGCCGAACAGGACGTTGTCGACCCGGAGGTCGCCGTGGATCAGGGTGGCATTGTCCAGCGGGGCGACCAGCCACTGGCCGGCCTCACGGACGAGCCAATCGACCGCTGCCGATGACGGACCGATAGGGGAGAAGCGCTCGCGATAGACCTCGGCCATCGGCGCGAGGATCGACTCCATCACTTCCCGGTCGGCGTCGGTGGGCAACGGCATCTCGGCCAGCAGGGTCGGATCGTTCCACCGGGGAGCGTGCAGACCGGCGGCCGCGACGGCGATCGATTCGGCCTGTGCGGCTGTGCAGCCGGCGATCTGGTCGCCCTGCACGGCAGCACCCATGTCCTCCAGCAGGAGTACGAACTCGGTGCCGCGGTCGGAGATGGTCGCGGCGAAGCAGGCGGGGATCGGCACCGTGAACGATGCGGCGAGATCGCGGTAGAACCGCACCTCGTTGCGGAACACCCCCGAGCCGAACTCGCGCTGGTCCGGTGACCCGGTGGCGAGCTTCGCGATCATGGTGTCGGGCAGCGTCGCTGGGCTGTCGTGCCCGAGATGGAGACGATAGGAACCGGCCATCTGACCGGTTCCCACCGGTTCGGCCTCCACCGACTCGACGTTGACGTCGTGACCGTGGGAAGTGAGGAATGCGGTCAGCCACGTCGGGGTGAGTTCGTCAATGCAGGTCGGGATTCCGACGGTGTCCGGCACGGGCACGCCCTTTCGATCGAGCTGCGTGGGTCGGGCCGATGTGACCGGGCTCACCCAGCCCGCTGATCGGACACTACCGAGGAAATGGACTGGTGTCCAGGGAACCGACGCGGCGGTGTGCAGCGGTGCGGGTCCGGCCGCGCAGGGCGACCTCGCGATCAGCAAATCCATTCCGCCACATGAAGGATGGCCGTCGGTTAGGCTGCGCGGACATACGGCGACCCGATTCGCGGTCGCCGGGACGAGGAGAGCGCGAGTGAGTACCAGACTCGACGGGAAGGTCGCCCTCGTGACGGGCGCGGCACGGGGTCAGGGGCGCAGCCACGCGGTGCGGATGGCCGAGCAGGGCGCCGACATCATCGCCATCGACATCTGCGATCAGATCACGACGGTCAATTACGCCATGAGCACGCCGGACGACCTGCAGCAGACCGCGAAGATGGTCGACGCGACGGACAGTCGGGTGATCGCGAAGATCGCCGACGTCCGAAGCCGGGACGCCCTGCAGGCCGCGATCGACGACGCGGTGGCGCAGTTCGGCAGACTCGACATCGTCGTGGCCAACGCCGGTATCAGCCCGCTCGGGCCCGAGAGTCCTTCGGTCACCTGGCTGAACACGGTGTCGGTGAACCTCGGTGGGGTGATCAACACGCTCGAGTTGTCCCTGCCGCACCTCGAAGCCGGCGCGTCGATCGTCTGCATCGGTTCGATGGCCGCGTTCATGCCGTCGTTCGAGTCCGCGCAGGCCGGGCCGGGTGCAGGCGGTTACGGCCATTCGAAACGAGCGGTGGCGCGACTCGTCAACGACCTCGCCCGGCACCTGGCGCCGAAAGGTATTCGCGTCAACGCGATTCATCCCGGCAATGTCGACACCGCGATGGTGCATCACGACGAGATCTACCGGCTGTTCCGGCCCGATCTCGAGAAACCGGTCTACGACGACGTCAAGGACGTCTTCGCGTCGTTGCACGCGATGCCGGTGGACCTGCTCGCGCCCGAGGACGTCACCGAGGCGGTCCTCTACCTGGTGTCCGATGCTGCCCGGTACGTGACCGGTCAACAGCTCCGGGTCGAGGCGGGCGCGTTGCTGAACTCGGTGCCACCCGGCGTGCCCGACTGACGGTCACTGAACCGGTGGTCCCGCAACCGAACCCGGGTTCACTGGCAGAGCCGGCAAGGCGGGTCGTATCGACCGGTACGCCGTCAGCACCGACAACAGTTCCGACGGCGCGGCGCCGTGCATGATGACCGAGTCGACTCCCAGGTCGAACTGGCGCGCTACGGCGGCCGCGCACTGTTCGGCACTGCCGACCGCGCTGTCGGCGACCCACGACGCCGGGATGACCTCGGCGAGCCGGGCGAGTTCGTCGGCGGTGGCGGTGGCGTCGATCGGCCCGCGGGCGCCGGCGAAAGCCGGACTCTCCCTGATCCGTTCGAGATCCTCCCCACGCCATCCGTTGGCCCGCATCAGGACATCCGGATATCCCTGGAGATAGGTCGCGAGCCGGCCGTACAGACGGCGCAGCCGGTCGTCTTCGTCGAGTTGGTCGGGCACGGTGGCCAGTACCGACCAGATGCGAACCGAAGCGGGGTCCCGGCCGGCCTCGTCGGCCGCCGCCCGGACGGCCTCGACCGCGGCGATGGTGGCCGCGTCGGAGAAGAAGGTGTGCAGGACGACACCGTCGGCGATGCGCCCGGCAAGACGTAAGGTGTTGGGCGACATCGTCACGAGCAGGATGGGAACCGGTGGAACCGCGTCACCGAGGTTGAGGTAGTCGTAGGTGCCGAGCGGGCCGTCGTGGCCCAGGATCATCTCGCCGCGCCAGAGGGTGCGCAATACCGAGGCGGCGTCGGTGAGCTGCGCGCTCGTGACATCGGGAACCCCGAGAACTTGCCACTGTGCGGCGAATCCACGGCCGAGGCCGAGCGCGAAGCGACCACCCGTCATGGTCGACAACGTGGCGGCCATGGACGCGGTGATGATGGGGTGACGGGTGTTGTGGTTGGTCGCGGCCGTGGCGACGCCCATGCGGCGGCTCGCCGCCGCGAGACCGCCCGCGAGCACGGCCGCGTCCTTCACGTTGAACCGCTCGGAGACGAAGGCGGCACCGAAGCCCGCGCTGTCGGCGAGCCGCGCCTCGTCGGCGAGTTCGGCGGGATCGACCGGATGACGCGAGAGGGCGTAGTAGCCGATCTCCGCAAGCGTCTGCTGTGGTGTCGATTCCGGTGTCGGTGTGGTGGCCGCGGTCGAGGTCATGCCTGTGCGGCGACGGCTTGTCGATATACGCGGGACCGGGGTTCGCGCACCCAGAGTGTGCCCGTGCCGGGGACGGCGCCCTCGGATTTCAGGGTGCGCTTGAGGATCTTGTTCGTCGCGGTGGTGGGCAGGTCGTCCTCGATCCGAACATACGTCGGCCACGCCTTCGGCGACAGGTCGGCCTGTGCGGCAAGCTGTTCGGCAAAAGATTCCGCGGTCAGCTCGACCCCGTCCTGCAGGACGACGGCGGCCATCACCGCATCGCCGACGTGTTCGTCGGGAACGGCGTACACCGCAACGCGATTGATTTCCGGAACGCGCAACAGCACCCGTTCGATCGGTCCCGCGGCGAGGTTCTCGCCGTCGACGCGCATCCAGTCACCGGTCCGGCCGGCGAGGTAGATCCAGTCGTCGGCGTCCTTGTACGCCAGGTCCCCCGACCAGTACATGCCGTGGCGGAGACGCTCGCTGGTGGCGTCGGAGTCGTTGTAGTAGCCCATGAACATGCCGCCGCCCTCGATGTTCACCAGCTCGCCGATCGCCTCGTCGGCGTTGAGAAGCGCACCATTGGCGTCGAATTCGGCTCGCGGACACTCGGTCAGCGTCGTCGAGTTGTAGACGGCGACGTTCGGGAAGCCCTTGCCGATCGAACCGTGCGGCGTGCCGGGCTCGCGCGTGATGATGATCGCCAGCTCGGTGGAACCGAAGCCGTCCCAGACGGTGCAACCGAACCGGCGGGAGAAATCGTCGATGTCGCGGTCGGTGGCCTCGTTACCGAACGCCACCCGGAGCGGATTGTCGGCGTCGTCGGGCCTCTCCTCGGTGGCCAGGATGTAGGCGAGCGGCTTGCCGACGTAGTTCATGTACGTCGCGTTGTAGCGACGGATGTCGGCCAGGAAGGTCGACGCGGAGAACTTGGCGGGCGCGATCGCGGCACCGCCGCACAGTGCGACGCAGTAACCCCCCATGAGCGCGGCGCTGTGGAACAGGGGCATCGACAGGTAGCAGACGTCGCCGGGGCCGATGTCGTATTTGTCGGCGAGCACCGGACCCGCAAACGGCATCATCATGTGCGCGAACTGGACCGGTTTGGGGTTCCCGCTGGTCCCCGAGGTGAAGATCAGCATGAACGTGTCCATCGCCCCGGGTACCGAATGCGGGGTCAACTCCGCGGCGCCGGAGAGCATCTCGGCCCACTGCGGAGTGGAGGTGTCCAGCACCGTCACATCGGTCAGCTCGAGGCCGTCGAGGAGTGGCCGGTGTTCCGCGTCGGTGAGAAGGATCTGACAGTCCGCGCGCAGGATGTCGGCAGCGAGGCCCTCACCGCGGCGAGTGTTGTTGATCCCTGCCGTCACATAACCGCCCAGCGCGCCGGCGGCCAGGGCGATCAGCATGTCCGGGGTGTTCCCGAGCAGCACGCCCACATGCAGCGGACGCTCGGTGTCGGCGATGCCGAGGATCGCCGACGCGGCCTGTTCGGCGTCGCGAATGTACTCGCGCCACGTCCATTGCCGACCCTCGTAGGTGATCGCGAGGTTGTCGTCGTCGGCGCGTGCCTGCAGGAGCTGGGTGACTGTCTCGGCCATGCGGCAAATCTAGAACGTGTTCACCGCACGTGTATACAGATTTGCAGAATTGTCTACTGCGGTTTCAGAGGGGGTCGCCGTGACCTTTGAAAGAACACTCGTGAGCGTCTGATCTCCATGCTCCCTGAGGTGCGAGCGAAGCGAGCCACGAAGGGTGTAACAACGTGTCTCGCCAGCCCTTCGAGGCTCGTCGCTTGCGCTCCTCACACCTCAGGGAGCAGGGGTTATGGGCTTCTTTCAGATCAGGGAGCAGGGTGGGTGGCTCGCGCCCTCCCGCACCTCAGCGTTGAGTGGGTTGTGGTCGGCTCGGCGTCAGCGCGTGAACGATCCGCTGCCCGGGACGACCGTGAAGGTCTGGTCGCCCTGGCCGAGGATCGTCGTGGTGAACTCGACCGATCCCGCTCCGGTCGCAACGGCGACCCCGTCGGACGGACGCCCGTCCGCACATGCGGCGAAGACCTCGTCGCCGGATGCGCCGGTCGAGGTGTTCTTCCAGGTGATCCCGACGCGCGCATCCTTCAGGTTGGTGGCGCAGGACTCGGTGGGCGTCGTGTTGAGCGTGATCAGCGTGACCCCGGGTTCGGTGGCCGAGGCGAGGATGCTCGCCACGAAACCGCCCGTGATGCCGTTGGCGCCGACGGTGACTCCGGCGTTGGGGACCTGCTCCACGCTGAGGGGTCGTTCCGCGGGTGCGGCGAAGGCGGTGCCTGCTCCTACGCCGAACGCTCCCACTGCCGCAATCGCCCCGATCGTCGCCACAGTTGTGCGTCGCATCTGTATCTCCCGTCACTTTGGACACGTACGGAGCCAGACTACGGGAGTGAGATTGGACTCTCCAATGCGAGATCGGCGGTACATCGCTGATAGAAGGGATTTCATGAGCCAGCTGCACGATCCCCTGTCCGCGTTCCACCTCGGCGACATCTCGGTGTCGGAGTCGGGGGTGCGGGCCTCGCAGCGGCTGTGCGCGCGGTTCGCCGACCATCGCGGCGTGATCGAGTTGCCGGCGCTCGCCGTGCTGTTCGATCACTGCGGTGGTATCCCGTTCCATCGCATCCACGACGACCCCGCCGCGGCGACCCTCCAGGCACGCCTGACGATGTCCACGCACGGCCGCGCAGAAGTGGGCGACCTGGTTGCCGCACGGGCCGAGGTGGTCATGCACGACGACGACTGGGGCTCGACGTCGGTCGAGATCCGCACCGGTACCGGGGACCTGTGCTGCGTCGGGACCGCGCGCAACGTCCGTGTCGGACGTGCCCCGACCGGCGCCACCCCGTCCGCCGAGATCGGCCACGCGACACCGCAATGCAGCGACGATGGCGGGTCCGTCCTGCCCGAGCCCATACCCGCCGTGCTGTCCGGGCGGGCCGTGGTCGAGGAGATCGCGTCGAAGATGCGGGAACCCGGCCCGCTCACCGACATGCTCAACGGCCGCGTCGAGGTGATCGACGGCACCACCGACCGTGAGTCCGGCATCCGCTTTCGCAGCGCCACCGGACCGTGGATGGGCAACATGTTCGGCACCATGCACGGCGGCGTCATCGCCACCATCGCCGGCCAGGCGGCATCGTTCGCCGGGCATCTGCATGCCGGTGCCGGGCAGGAGTACTCGATCGGGGACATGGCGATCGGTTTCTACCGTTCACCTGCTGTCGACGGCAGTGAAGTGGTGGTCGAGGTGACGCCGATCAAACTCGGCCGCCGCATCTCGTCCTTCGAGGCGACGATGACCTCCTACGACGACGTCCTGCTGAGCCGAGCCACGGTCGACATTCACTACCGCTGATCGCAGTTGGGTCGTCGACCGGCCGAGCAGCGTCTATCGGGCGTGGCGAGGTTGCCGCGTCCGTCGAGGTCACCTCTTGTGCTCGGGTCGCCGAGTGGCTTCGACTCGGCGCCTCGCTCCGCTCGGTGCCGGCTCAACCAGCGGGGGCGCGGGTTGCCGAGTGGCTTCGACTCGGCGCCTCGCTCCGCTCGGTGCCGGCTCAACCAGCGGTGGGGGCGCGGGTTGTCGAGTGGCTTCGACTCGGCGCCTCGACCTCGACGCGCTCCTTCGTCGCTTGCTCGGCCCGGCGGCTCCGCTCGGTGCCGGCTCAACCAGTAGCGCTACCTGCGAGAAAAACAATCAAGCGCGCTTGATTCTTCTGAGGCCGTGTGTGAGGGTGATCGCATGCCTGAGGGACAAGCAGCCGTGATCGGCGTCGTCGCCGACCTCGAAGCCGAATCCGCGCAGCTCGACACGCTCGTCGCGGGTCTCGACGATGCGGGCTGGGCCACCCCGACGCCGGCGCCGGGCTGGACGATCGCGCACCAGATCGCGCATCTGGCGTGGACCGACGAGGTGGCGGCGATCGCGGCCACCGACCCGGACCGGTTCGGCGCCTTGCTCTCCGAGGCGGCGAGCGGTGCGGCGACCTATGTCGACGACGCCGCCGAAGCGGGGGCCGCCGCGCCGGCCGACGAGATCCTGGCCGGGTGGCGGGCGGCGCGCGACCGTCTCGCCGACGCGCTGCGCGAGGTACCGGCCGGCGTCAAGATCCCGTGGTTCGGACCACCGATGTCCGCGGCGTCGATGGCGACCGCGCGCCTGATGGAGACATGGGCACACGGCCTCGATGTCGCCGACGCCCTCGGTGTTCCCGTCGTGCCGACCGATCGGATCCGCAGCGTCGTCCACATCGGTGTCCGCACACGCGACTTCGCCTACATCGTCAACGGCCGTACGCCGCCGGCCGAGCCGTTCCACTACGCGCTCACCGCGCCGTCGGGCGAGATCTGGACCTGGGGCCCGGACGACGCGTCGAACAGCGTGCGCGGGCCGGCCCTCGACTTCTGCTTCCTGGTGACCCAGCGACGCGCACTCACCGACCTCGACCTCGAGCTCATCGGACCCGACGCGGTCGAATGGTCGGGGATCGCACAGTGTTTCGCAGGTCCGCCCGGGCCGGGTCGCGAACCGCGGGCGAGCTGAGACGCCCGTCGTCGTCACCGTCCGCCGCTGACGTCCACCGCCCCCCAGACGCCGCCGAATCGTCCGATCACAGCAGCACGCAGTCGCACGCAGTCCGACAGGAGAACACGATGCCCATCGCCAGTCCGATCTGGGAGACACCCGAACGCCTCGAATTGCGTTCCACCGTGCGCCGATTCGTCGACAAGCACATCCTCCCGTTCCAGGACGACTGGGAGCGCGAGGGTGCCATCCCCCGTGAACTGCACATCGAGGCGGCCAAACTGGGTCTGTTCGGGCTCGGGGTCCCCGAGGAAGTGGGTGGCTCCGGCGGTGATCTGATCGACAGCACGATCCTCGGCGAGGAACTCCACTACGCCGGCGCGGCCGGTGGCGTCTTCGCGTCGCTGTTCACCCACGGCATCGCCCTGCCGCACCTGATCGCCGCCGGCGACCCCGACCAGATCGACCGGTGGGTGCGGCCCACGCTCGCGGGCGAGAAGATCGGAAGTCTGGCGATCACCGAACCCGGCGGCGGAAGCGACGTCGGCCACCTGACGACGAAGGCCGAGCGCGACGGGGACCACTACGTCGTCAACGGTTCCAAGACCTACATCACCTCCGCGGTCCGCGCCGACTTCGTCGTCGTCGCCGTCCGCACCGGAGGGCCGGGAGCCGCGGGCGTCTCACTGCTCGTCGTCGAAAAGGGCACACCCGGTTTCGAGGTCACCCGGAAACTGGACAAGATGGGGTGGCGCAGTTCCGACACCGCGGAACTGTCCTTCGTGGATGCGCGGGTGCCGGTCACCAACCTGGTCGGACCCGAGAACTCCGGATTCGCGCAGATAGCAACCGCTTTCGTCACCGAACGGTCCGGTCTGGCGGTGCAGGCGTACGCCAGTGCGCAACGCTGCCTCGACCTCACCCTGCAGTGGGCGCGTGACCGTGAGACCTTCGGCAAACCGATCATCGCGCGGCAGTCGGTGCAGGACACGCTGATCGAGATGGCACGCCGCATCGACGTCGCCCGCACCTACACGCGGGCCCTCGTCGAACGGAAGGTCAGCTCCACCGACGACCTCATCGCCGAGGTGTGCTTCGCCAAGAACACCGCGGTCGAGGCGGGGGAGTGGGTGGCCAACAAAGCCGTTCAGCTGCACGGCGGTCTCGGTTACATGACCGGCACCGAGGTCGAACGGCAATACCGCGACATGCGCATCATCGGGATCGGTGGCGGCACCACCGAGATCCTCAACGGACTGGCCGCCAAACGGCTCGGTTACCAGGCCTGACCGGCCGCCGAAATCGTACGCCGCCGAACCACATCGAAGACCGAGACAGGGAGCATCGACATGACCGTGGACACCAATCCGTTCGTGGAGACCACCGAGCGCGCCGAACTGCGCGCGGCGGTCGCCGGACTGGCCGCGAAGTACGGCCAGGAGTACTTCCGCGAGTGCGCACGCACCGGCCACAAGACCGACGAGTTGTGGGCCGAGGCGGGCAAGCTCGGGTTCATCGGGGTCAATCTCCCCGAACAGTATGGCGGTGGCGGTGCCGGTATGTATGAGCTCGCCATCGTGATGGAGGAGATCGCCGCGTCGGGCACCGGACTGCTGATGCTCGTCGTCTCACCGGCCATCTGCGGCAACGTCATCGCGCGTTTCGGCACCGACGAGCAGAAGCAGCGGTGGCTGCCGGGTCTCGCCGACGGGTCGATCACGATGGCGTTCGGTATCACCGAACCCGATGCCGGCTCCAATTCCCACCAGATCACCACCACGGCCCGTCGGGACGGCTCGGACTGGTTGCTCACCGGCCAGAAGGTCTACATCTCCGGTGTCGACCAGGCGCAGGCCGTGTTGATCGTCGCCCGCACCGAAGACGCGAAGACCGGCAACCTCAAGCCCGCGCTCTTCATCGTCCCCACCGACTCCGAGAACTTCTCGTACACGATGATCGACATGGAACTGCAGAACCCAGAGAAGCAGTTCCAGCTCTTCCTCGACGATGTGCGATTGCCCGCCGACGCGCTCGTCGGCTCCGAGGACGCTGCCCTGAGTCAACTGTTCGCCGGGCTCAATCCGGAACGCATCATGGCCGCGGCGTCGGCCGTCGGGATGGGCCGGTTCGCGCTCGACAAGGCGGTGTCGTACGTGAAGGAGCGCACGGTGTGGAAGACGCCGATCGGTGCGCACCAGGCGATCGCGCACCCGCTCGCCCAGGGCAAGGTCGAGCTCGAGATGGCCAAGCTGATGATGCAGAAGGCCGCGACCCTCTACGACGCCGGCGACGACTGGGGCGCCGCGGAGCCGGCCAACATGGCGAAGTACGCGGCCGCCGAGGCCTGTGTGAAGGTCGTCGACCAGGCCGTGCACTCCCTGGGCGGCAACGGTCTGACCACCGAGTACGGACTGGCGCCGATGCTGAGCCTCGCCCGGATCGCCCGCATCGCCCCGGTGAGCCGGGAGATGATCCTCAACTTCGTCGCGCAGACCAGCCTCGGGCTGCCGAAGTCCTACTGAGGTCAGCGGTGACCACGTCGTCGGCGAACACCCGCTCGCCGCAACAGGAACGCTCACGGTTGACCCGCGAGCGCCTGTTGCGGTCGACGGTCGACGCGCTGGCCGCGGACGGCTGGGCCGCCGCGACCGTGGCCGCGGTCGCCGAACGTGCCGGCGTGTCCCGCGGTGCGGCGCAACATCACTTCCCGACGCGCGAAGCCCTCATCACCGCGGCACTCGAGCAGGTCTTCGAGGACATGACCCGCGCTGCCGTCGGGGATCCGCACGCATCGCCGGAGGCGGCCGACGAAGTGACCCCGGACCGGGTCATCCGCGCCGTCCAGCGGGCCGTCGACGTCTACACCGGCACCGAATTCAAGGCAGCACTCCAGGTCTGGGCCGCCGCCGCGTCCGACCCGGCGCTGCGGCGGCTCATCCTGCCTCTCGAAGCGAAGTTCGCCCGCGCGGCCCATCAGCGGACGATGGCCGCGATGGGGGTGGCCCCGGACGACGAGACCGGTTACCGGCTGGTGCAGGCGACTCTGGACATGGCGCGCGGACTCGGCCTGGCGGACACGCTGTCCGATGACTCCGCCCGGCGTGCGCTGGTCGTCGACACCTGGTCGGCGCAGCTCGTCGCGGCGTTCGGGAGCGCGCCCGCGGACCGGCTGGGCGCGGACTAGCGGCGTTCGGGGGGGGGCGGGGTGTCCGGGCTCTGGCGCATCGGGTCGCCGGCGACGTGGGTGGCCGGTTCGCCCGAGGGAGACGGCACCTCGGGCGAACCGACCGGGTCTTCACTCCGCGTGGATGATGACCCCGCGGATGTTCTTGCCGTCCCGCAGATCCTGGTACCCGTCGTTGACCTGGTCGAGGGTGTAGGTCTGCGTGACCAGTTCGTCGAGCTTGAGCTGCCCGGCGTCGTACAGGCGCAGCAGTTTGACGATGTCGTACTGCGGATTGGCCGAGCCGAACAGACTGCCCTTGATGGTTTTCTGGTTCAGGGTCAGATCGGTTCCGGAGACCTGCACGGTCAGCTTCGTCGGATCGGCGAGACCGGTGATGACGACCGTCCCGCCCTTGCCCACGACGGCGGTCGCGTTGGCCACGACCTCCGCGTCGACCGTGCCGACGAGGATGAGGGCCTGGTCGGCACCCTGCCCCCAGGTCAGTTCGTTGACCTTCTCCGCGGCCTCGGCGGCGTCGGCGAAGGCATGTGTGGCACCGAATTTGAGCGCCGTGTCGCGCTTGAGCGCGACCGGGTCGACGACCACGACGTATTTGGCCCCGGCCGACACCGCGCCCTGGACCGCGTTGATGCCCAGGCCGCCGATGCCGTAGATCACCACGGTGTCGCCGGCACGCACGCCGCCCGCGTACACCGAGGTGCCCCAGCCCGAGGGCACGCCGCAACCGACGAGCACTGCCTTGTCGAGCGGCAACCACTCGTCGACCTTGACGACCGAGTGCTGCGAGATCGTCGCGCGTTCGGCGAAGGTGCCGAGCATGCACATGGCTCCGAAATCGTCACCGCCACCGTGGAATCGGAATGTGCCATCGGGCATCGAGCCCTCGAGGATGGTGGCGCCCATGTCGCAGAGGTTCTGCCGGCCGGTGGAGCAGTAGCGGCAGGTGCCGCAGTTCGGGATGAAGCTGCAGACCACGTGGTCGCCGGGCTTGACCTTGGTGACGCCCGGGCCGACCGCCTCGATGATCCCCGAACCCTCGTGGCCGCCCACGATCGGATAGCGGGGCGGGAGGTCGCCGTCGGTCAGGTGAAGGTCGGAGTGGCACAGGCCGGCCGCGGTGTACTTGATCAGCACCTCGCCTTCGCGGGGCTCGTCGAGGTCGAGTTCGACGATCTCGAACGGCTTTCCGGGTCCGGTGAGGACGGCTGCCTTGGTGGTGAGAGACATGAATCGTGCTCCTTGGGTGTACTCGAGGGCGGATGGGGGGTCAGAGCGAGATGTTGACGGCCTTGGTCTGGGTGTAGAGCTCGATGGCCGACGAGCCGAGTTCGCGCCCCCAGCCCGACTGCTTGTAACCGCCGAACGGCATCGCGGTGTCGAAGCCGTTGTACTGGTTCACCCAGACCGAACCGGCCTTGATCTGGCGAGCGGTCCGGTGTGCCTTGGACAGATCCGTGGTCCAGATGCCTGCTGCGAGACCATAGATGGAGTCGTTGGCCGCGGCCGCGACCCCGGTGTCGGCATCGAAGGGCATGGCGGCGACGACGGGACCGAAGATCTCCTCCTGCACGATCGAGAAACTCGGGTCGACGTCGACGAAGACGGTCGGCTCGATGAAGAATCCTTCGTCGCCCCAACGCTTTCCGCCCGTCAACGCCCGTGCGCCGTCGGCGAGGCCCGCCGACAGGTATCCCGAGACGCGATCGAACTGCTCTTGACTGACCAACGGTCCGAGTTCGGTCGACGGGTCGAGGCCGGGTCCGATCTTGGCCTGCGAAGCCGCCTCGGCGACGGCCGCGGTGAAGTCGTCGAAGATCGGCCGCTCGACGAAGAGACGTGTTCCGGCGACACAGCACTGTCCGTGGTTGAACATCCAGGCCGCGACCGACCCGGCGACCGCCTTCTCGAAGTCGGCGTCGGCGAACACGATGTTGGGGCTCTTGCCGCCGAGTTCCAGCGACACCTTCTTGAGGTTGCCCTTCGCGGCGTCGACGATCTTCTTGCCGACCTCCGTCGAGCCGGTGAACGCGATCTTGTCGACGTCGTCGTGCGCGGCGAGCGCCGCGCCGGCCTCGCCGTAACCGGTGACGATGTTGACCACGCCCGGCGGGAAGCCGGCCTCTTGGAACACCTCGCCGAGGAGCAGGGCCGTCAGCGGGGTCTGCTCGGCCGGTTTGAGGATGACGGTGTTGCCGGCCGCCAATGCCGGGGCCAGCTTGAACGCGGCCATCAGGAGCGGGAAGTTCCACGGCACGATCAGGCCGCAGACTCCGACCGGCTCGCGCAGGGTGTACGCGTGGAACTCGCCGCCGGGCACGAACGGCATCGATACATCGACCGTCGAGCCGGTGATCTTGGTGGCGAGGCCCGCGTTGTAGCGGAAGATGTCGGCCGACCAGTTGGTGTCGACCGCGGCGGCGATGGTGGCCGCCTTGCCGTTGTCGAGCGCCTCCAACTGGCCGAACTCCTCGGTGCGTTCGGTGAGGATGTCGCCGACCCGCCAGAGCAGGCGTTCGCGCTCGTTGGGCTTCATCCGGGTCCACGGGCCGTCGTCGAAGGCCTGGCGCGCGGCACGGACCGCGCGGTCGATGTCGGTCGCGTCGCCGTGGGCGACCGAGGTGAGCGGACGCGCCGTCGCGGGATCGATGGTCTCGAAGGTGCGGCCCGAGGCCGACCACACCCACTCACCGCCGATCAGCATCGGACGGTCTGCGGAGATGAAATCGCGAACGCGCTCATGCAGGACGGTGTCGGGAACGACGGCGGTCATGTGGCCTCCTGGTCGGCGTGGTGCCGGCGGTGATGTGGTCTGTGGAGTGATCTCGGTCATATTCGACCTGACTTATTTCTCTCACCGTTCCGACATGTCGCCGTGTCCAGAAACTGAACACCTGGGCTGTACAGGGTCGCGAGCGTCGCGGTTCTCCGCTGACCAGGTGAGGAGGGCAGCCGTCGGTCCGAGCGGGCGACGAAGAAGCGCGTCGAGGTCGAGGAGCCGCGTCGAAGCCAGTGGTCGGGTCTGCGGGGTCGGTCGCCAGGTGGCCTCGACGGGCACGGCGTCCTCGCTGCGCTCGGTCGACGCTGCTCGACCAGCGGGGGCTTGATCATCGCGGCGCTCGCACGGCAGACGCTGCGGGACTCGATGCCCCGCACCACGGTGCCGGAGTAGCCGGCGCGCTCAGATGTCCAGTGCGCGCATCCGCGAGTACAGCGTGGTCCGGCTGATGCCGAGATCCCTTGCGGCATGCACCTTGTTGCCGCGGGCACGGTCCAGCGCCTCGACGATCGCGGTGCGCTCGGCCTGCTCCCGGCCGGACAGGTGCGCGGCCCGGCTGGTCGTCCGATAGGCGGGTGGCAGGTCGGCGGGTTCGACGACCCGCGCGGCGCGCGCTCGGCACGTCAAGGCGGCCTGCCGGAGCACCGAGTTGAGCTCGGTGAGGTTGCCCGGCCAGTCGTCGCAGAGCAGCGCGTCCGTCGCCAGTCCGGACAACGTGAGCTCCGGGTCGATGTCGGTCAGTGCGCTGCTCGCGATCGACGCGAGCTCCGAGGTCCGATGACGCAGCGGGGCGAGATCGACCCGCGTCGCACATCGCGCGACGAGCGCGGCCACCCCCGGACTCGCCTGGTCCCGGGGTCCGCCGACGACGATCAGCGGGGACTCCGGCGAGCTCGACACCGCCACGCGTCCGAGTAGGGCGACCGCCTGCGTGTCGAGCAAGTCGACGCCGTCGATCACCAGGGTCGTGCGCATCGACCGGGCGCGTCCGACGAACGCGGGGATGTCGGGGCGACGACCGCTGATGATCTCGTCGGCGACATCGACGACCACCGGCGGCGAGTCGGCGTCGGCGGCGAGCGCAGCGGCGTGGGTGCTGCGTCCGGTGCCCGGTTCGCCGGTGATCGCGACGCTCGTGCGGGACGGGGCGGTCGGTGGCGCGGACCGCCTCGGCGGCGGCTCGCTGACCGGCCGGAAACGGAACAGGGCCGCGCCGCAGGCACCCGGTACGGGTTCGACCGCGACCTCGACCTCGGCGCCCGACACCAGCGTCAGCGGCAGCACCGTCGCGCGCAGTGCGGGGTCGGTCGCGACGATCCGCATCGCGCCGATGTCGGTGGGGGAGAGCAGTTCGGCGGCAAGGGCATTCGTGAGCTGGAGGTCGTCGCCGATGGCCGCGACGGCGAGGTCGCGACGCGGTGCGGCGCGCTGGAACGCGTCGAGGACGCATCGCTGGTGCGCTCGCGACCGGTCCAGCAGGCGGTCGGCGATGTCGGCGACGATCCCGTTGACGACCGGGATCGCCAGGGGATTGATGCGATCGGCGATCTCGGACATGCAGATGATCCCGGCCAGCCTGCGGGTCGCGGGATGGATGATCGGCTGTCCGAAGCAACTGATCGACTTGAACTGGTCCAGGTAGTGCTCGGAGCTGTTCACGACGATCCCGCCCCGGGTCTCCGCCGGGGTACCGAGGGCTGTCGTCCCGACGACGTCCTCGCCGAACGGCACGCCCGGCGAGGCGCCGATCGCGTCGAGACGGCGCTCCACGGTCGTGCCGAACGCCACCCGCGTCACCATCCGGCACTCGTGGTCGACGAGCAGCAGCGAGACATCGGTGTCGGCGAGTCGGGCGGCGGCGTCGTCGAGGACCGGGCGGGCGGCGTCCAGCAGCGGGTCGGCGGCAGCGATGTCCTGGACCTGCGTCGGCGTCCGGTCCCCGGGGCGGACCCCGGACAGCTCCGAACGACGCCACGACGACTCGATGACGGGCCGTCGGGGCGACGAATCGGAGGTGCGGTGCAACGTGTCGATACCCACCAACGTGACACACGTCACCGTGGAACGAAAGGCCGGGTCCGCGATCGGCGGTGGCCGGGCCCCGATCGCGGGGTACTACCGTGGTCGCATGCGCGTGGCGACCTGGAACGTGAACTCCGTGAAGCAGCGCATCCCGCGCCTGTTGCCCTGGCTCGACGAGCGCCGACCCGACGTGGTGTGCCTGCAGGAGACCAAACTCTCCGACGCCGCGTTCGACGAGTCGCTCGGCACCGATCTCGCCGACCGCGGATACGAGGTCGCGCACGCCGGACAGGGGCAGTGGAACGGGGTGGCGCTGTTGTCGCGGGTCGGACTCGACGACGTCCGGATCGGATTCGACGGCATGCCCGGTTACCCCGACCCGTCGACTCTCGAGGCGCGGGCGGTGTCGGCGGTGTGCGGCGGACTCCGCATCCACTCGCTGTACGTGCCCAACGGCCGGACCCCGGACTCGGAGCATTACACCTACAAACTCGAATGGCTCGCGGCGCTGGCCCGCGCCGTGGAGGACCCGGCCACGACACTCCTGTGCGGCGACATGAACATCGCGCCGGCCGACGCCGACCTGTTCGACCCCGCCGCGTATGTGGGACACACCCACGTCACCCCGGCGGAACGGGCCGCGCTGGCGACCTTCGCATCAATGGGCCTGCGCGACGTCGTCCGGGACCGGTGGCCGGGCGAGCGTGTGTTCAGCTACTGGGACTACCGCGCCGGCATGTTCCACAAAGACCTCGGGATGCGCATCGACCTGATCCTCGCCGGAGCGTCCGCTGCCGATCGCGTCGCGGCCGCCTGGATCGACCGGAAAGCACGCAAGGGCAGCAAGCCGAGTGACCACGCGCCGGTCGTCGTCGACCTCGACGAGGCTCCCGATGGCGACGTCGGACCGGTGGTCCCGCCGCCGTCGAATCCGGCGAAACCCGGTGCGACGAAGGTGAAACTGCCGCAGACGCCGGAATGATGCCCCGCCCGGCGTCCACGACGCGCCTGCGCCGTTCGGTCATCGCGGCCGCCCGGGCCTACGGGCGCCTGCTCGGCACGGTGCTCTCCGTCGCCCGCCGACTCGGGGCGGGACGACTCGGCGACGCCCCGGCGGCCACGGCAGGTGTGCTCCTCGCGGTGCACCTGGCGCCGGTGACGATCTGGCTCGGCCCGCTCGGGTTCGTCGTCGTGCTGGGCGCGGGCCTCGTCACGTCGAACGTCATCCGCCGCCGCGTGCGTCATCGCGGGTTGACCCCGGCCGAGCGAAGCGTGGCCGTGGCGGTCTTCGGGGACGCGGCGTGGCTCGATGACGTCGTCCTCACCGATCTCGCCGGTCGTGGCGGGCGCGCATTCACGGTGCCCGCGGTCGACGGACGCATCCTCTGCAACCTCGGGTCGCAGCTCGACGCGACCCTGGGGCAGGGGACCAGGGCATACCCGGTGCCGGGCCAGCTGCTCATCCACGAACTGGTCCACGCCTGGCAGATCGCCGCTGCCCGGTCGCCTGCCGGGTTCCTCGCCGAGGCGTTGGCCGACCAGGCCCGGTACGAACTGGGCGAGGACGTGTACGGCGTGCGCGATGCCGGTGAGAACCACCACATGCCGCGCCGGGGCGAGGTGGAACGGCAGGCGACGATCGTCGACCGGTGGTTCGGCGGTCAGTCCTCGCCGACGCGTCGACCGTGCGACCCCGACAGCCCGTCCGCACCCGTGATCGAGCAGCTCAGGCGACCCGTGCAGCGCGGGTGACGGAATGGTCGCACCCGGGTTCGCGCCCTCGACGCATGCGGTTTCACGGTGTAGAAGTGGGAGGGTCACGCCGAGCACGAGCGTGGCCCCTGAGCCGATCGCACACGACCCGTTCACCTGCCGGTTGCGTGCAGGATCCGTTTTTTGACCTGTGTAAACCCGATCGGTAGAGTGGATCGTCGGTGCCCGGCCCATGCTGGGCCAGTCCGCATGCCTGCCCTACGGCTCTCGAGCCGCCGAGCATCTCGGGGTACGGCCGGCAGAGGGACTGACAGGCGAATCCGCTGTCGAGTGTATGACACGCCCGACCTCGGGGTAGCGAAAATGTACTGACCAGCACATACGTGCTGGTGGGGCGAGTTGTGGAAGCCGCGAAAACAGGCCTGCGAGCCCATTTCGTGCTTGCCCGGAGCACCAACCACAACCGATGACAAAGAGGAACGAACACCTAGTGCCAACCATCAATCAGCTGGTCCGCAAGGGCCGTCACGACAAGGCTGCCAAGACCAAGACCGCGGCCCTCAAGGGAAGCCCGCAGCGTCGTGGCGTGTGCACCCGCGTCTACACCACCACCCCCAAGAAGCCGAACTCGGCGCTGCGCAAGGTCGCCCGTGTGCGCCTGACCAGCTCGGTCGAGGTCACCGCCTACATCCCCGGCGAAGGCCACAACCTGCAGGAGCACTCGATGGTGCTCGTCCGTGGCGGTCGTGTGAAGGACCTCCCGGGTGTGCGCTACAAGATCATCCGCGGCTCGCTCGACACCCAGGGTGTCAAGGACCGCAAGCAGGCTCGCAGCCGCTACGGCGCCAAGAAGGGGAACTGATAAGTCATGCCACGTAAAGGACCCGCTCCCAAGCGTCCCCTCATCAACGATCCCGTCTACGGTTCGCCGCTGGTCACCCAGCTGGTCAACAAGATCCTGCTGGACGGCAAGAAGTCGACCGCCGAGCGCATCGTCTACGGCGCCCTCGAGCAGGCTCGCGACAAGACCGGCACCGATCCGGTCGTCACCCTCAAGCGCGCTCTCGACAACGTGAAGCCCACCCTCGAGGTGAAGAGCCGCCGCGTCGGTGGTGCCACCTACCAGGTGCCGATCGAGGTCAAGCCGAACCGCGCCAACACCCTTGCGCTCCGCTGGCTCGTCAGCTTCAGCCGTCAGCGTCGTGAGAAGACCATGGTCGAGCGTCTCGCCAACGAGCTGCTGGACGCGTCCAACGGTCTCGGTGCTTCGGTGAAGCGCCGCGAGGACACCCACAAGATGGCCGAGGCCAACCGGGCGTTCGCGCACTACCGCTGGTGACACCAACCGTCCGCGGCGTCGGGGAACACGACGCCGCGGACGGTTCCACCTCAGACCCAACACCTCTAGCGAAAATGCGAGGCGATTAAGTGGCACAGGAAGTGCTCAGCGACCTGAACAAGGTTCGCAACATCGGCATCATGGCCCACATCGATGCCGGCAAGACCACCGCCACCGAGCGAATCCTCTTCTACACCGGTGTGAACTACAAGATCGGTGAAACCCACGACGGTGCCTCGACCACCGACTGGATGGAGCAGGAGAAGGAGCGGGGGATCACCATCACCTCCGCGGCGGTGACGTGTTTCTGGAACAAGAACCAGATCAACATCATCGACACCCCCGGCCACGTCGACTTCACCGTCGAGGTGGAGCGCAGCCTCCGCGTGCTCGACGGCGCGGTCGCGGTGTTCGACGGCAAGGAAGGCGTCGAGCCGCAGTCCGAGCAGGTCTGGCGTCAGGCGGAGAAGTACGACGTCCCGCGTATCTGCTTCGTCAACAAGATGGACAAGCTCGGAGCGGACTTCTTCTTCACCGTGCGCACCATCGAGGAGCGCCTCGGCGCCAAGCCGCTGGTCCTGCAGCTGCCGATCGGTGCCGAGGACAACTTCGACGGCGTCGTCGACCTCATCGAGCAGAAGGCCATCACCTGGCGCGGAACCGTCGAGATCGGCGCCGCGCCGACCATCGAGGAGATCCCCGCCGATCTGGTCGACCAGGCTGCGGAGTACCGCGAGAAGCTCCTCGAGACGGTCGCCGAGACCGACGAGGCCCTGCTCGAGAAGTACTTCGGCGGCGAAGAGCTGACCACCGAGGAGATCAAGGGCGCGATCCGCAAGCTCACGATCGCCCGTGAGTTCTACCCGGTGATCTGTGGCTCGGCGTTCAAGAACAAGGGCGTGCAGCCCATGCTCGACGCGATCATCGACTACCTGCCGTCCCCGCTGGACGTGCCGTCGGTCGAGGGTCACGCCGTGGGCGACGAGGAGGAGATCCTCTCGCGCAAGCCGTCCGCGGACGAGCCGTTCTCGGCTCTCGCGTTCAAGATCGCGGCTCACCCGTTCTTCGGCAAGCTCACCTTCGTGCGCGTGTACTCCGGCAAGATCAACGCCGGCACCCAGGTGCTCAACGCCACCAAGGGCAAGAAAGAGCGCGTCGGCAAGCTCTTCCAGATGCATGCCAACAAGGAGAATCCGGTCGAGGACGCCACCGCGGGCCACATCTACGCGATGATCGGTCTCAAGGACACCACCACCGGAGACACCCTGTGCGATTCGGCGTCGCCGATCGTGCTCGAGTCCATGAGCTTCCCGGACCCGGTCATCAACGTCTCGATCGAGCCGAAGACCAAGTCCGACCAGGAGAAGCTGGGCACCGCGATCCAGAAGCTCGCCGAAGAGGACCCGACCTTCTCGGTCCAGCTCGACGAGGAGACCGGCCAGACCGTCATCGGCGGTATGGGCGAGCTCCACCTCGACATCCTCGTCGACCGCATGAAGCGCGAGTTCAAGGTCGAGGCCAACGTCGGCAAGCCGCAGGTGGCCTACCGCGAGACCATCCGCAAGACGGTCGAGAAGCACGAGTTCACCCACAAGAAGCAGACCGGTGGATCGGGCCAGTTCGCGAAGGTCATCATCAAGCTCGAGCCCCTGGTGGACGCCGAGGACGGTGCGACCTACGAGTTCGCCAACGCCGTCACCGGTGGCCGCGTCCCGCGCGAGTACATCCCGTCGGTGGACGCCGGTGCCCAGGACGCCATGCAGTACGGTGTCCTCGCCGGATACCCGCTGGTGAACCTGAAGGTCACCCTGCTCGACGGTCAGTACCACGACGTCGACTCCTCGGAGATGGCGTTCAAGATCGCCGGCTCGCAGGCCCTGAAGGAAGCTGCGCGGATGGCCGGTCCGGTCATCCTCGAGCCCCTGATGGCCGTCGAGGTCACGACTCCCGAGGACTACATGGGTGACGTGATCGGCGACCTGAACTCCCGCCGTGGCCAGATCCAGGCCATGGAGGAGCGCAGTGGTGCGCGTGTCGTGAAGGCACAGGTGCCGCTGTCGGAGATGTTCGGCTACATCGGAGACCTCCGGTCGAAGACCCAGGGCCGGGCAAACTACTCCATGGTGTTCGATTCGTACGCGGAGGTTCCCGCGAACGTGTCGAAGGAAATCATCGCGAAGGCCACCGGCGAGTAAATCCGGTCCTAGCGACATGCGCCGACCAGTTCTGCGCACCAACGTAAGAAGAAAACCCCTGCTGGGATCCGCCCAGTAGAGCAACAAGTCCAGGAGGACAATCAAGTGGCGAAGGCGAAGTTCGAGCGGACCAAGCCGCACGTGAACATCGGCACCATCGGTCACGTCGACCACGGCAAGACCACGCTGACCGCGGCCATCACCAAGGTGCTGCACGACAAGTACCCGGACCTCAACAAGAGCTTCGCGTTCGATCAGATCGACAAGGCTCCCGAGGAAAAAGCTCGCGGTATCACGATCAACATCTCGCACGTCGAGTACGAGACCGAGAAGCGTCACTACGCCCACGTCGACGCCCCCGGTCACGCCGACTACATCAAGAACATGATCACCGGTGCTGCCCAGATGGACGGCGCTATCCTCGTGGTCGCCGCCACCGACGGCCCGATGCCGCAGACCCGCGAGCACGTGCTGCTGGCCCGCCAGGTCGGTGTGCCCTACATCCTGGTCGCGCTGAACAAGGCCGACATGGTCGACGACGACGAGATCATCGAGCTCGTCGAGATGGAGGTCCGCGAACTGCTGGCCGCCCAGGAGTTCGACGAGGAAGCCCCGGTCGTCAAGGTCTCGGCTCTCAAGGCCCTCGAGGGTGACCCCGAGTGGACCAAGTCGGTCGAAGAGCTCATGGCTGCCGTCGACGAGTCGATCCCGGACCCGGTCCGAGAGACCGAGAAGCCGTTCCTCATGCCCGTCGAGGACGTCTTCACCATCACCGGCCGCGGCACCGTGGTCACCGGTCGTGTGGAGCGCGGCGAGGTCAACGTGAACGAGGAAGTCGAGATCGTCGGCATCCGCGAGAAGAGCACCAAGACCACCGTCACCGGTATCGAGATGTTCCACAAGCTCCTCGATTCGGCACAGGCAGGCGACAACGCCGGTCTGCTGCTCCGCGGCCTCAAGCGCGAGGACGTCGAGCGCGGTCAGGTCATCGTGAAGCCGGGCACCACGACCCCGCACACCGAGTTCGAGGGCCAGGCGTACATCCTGTCCAAGGACGAGGGCGGCCGTCACACCCCGTTCTTCAACAACTACCGTCCGCAGTTCTACTTCCGTACCACGGACGTGACCGGCGTCGTGACCCTCCCCGAGGGCACCGAGATGGTCATGCCGGGCGACAACACCGAGATGAGCGTCAAGCTCATCCAGCCGGTCGCCATGGACGAGGGCCTGCGTTTCGCCATCCGCGAGGGTGGCCGCACCGTCGGTGCGGGTCGAGTCACCAAGATCACCAAGTGATTCACTGACTCACCACTGACTCTTTGAGTCGAGAAGGCGCCCGGTCACGAAAGTGGCCGGGCGCCTTTGTCGTCGGTTGGGGCGGGTCGTTCCATGGTCGTACGCAGCAGCGTTGCGCTTCCCCCCGCGGTGCCCCGCGAATAGAGTTCGCGCATGACCATGTTCGGAGAGTCGGGGACCGGGCCACGTGTTCCTGCCCATGTGTGGAGTGCCGTGGGCACTTTCGCCTTTGTCATGCTGTGCGGGATCGTCGGTCCGATCTTCCTCGTCGCCTACTTCGTGATCGACGCACCCGACACGGAGTGGATGCTGTGGACCGGGATCGGCATCACCGTGCTCGATGTTGTTCTCGGCGTTGCGATCGCGTGGTTCAACTACCGGGGTGGCGCGAAGCTGGAACGCCTCCGGGCCGCTGGGGTGTTCGGCATCGCCGACATCACCTCGATCGGTCAGACGAATGTCGAGATCAACGACCAGCCGCTGATGAAGCTCGGGCTGCGGATCCACGCCGAGGGACTCGCCCCGTTCGAGGTGTCGACGAGGAAGGTCGTGCCGCATTACCAGCAGCCGCTGCTGCACGCCCGCCGGTTGGCCGTGATGGTCGATCCCGAGTCCCAGGACTTCGAGATCGACTGGCAGGCAACCGCTTTGCTCGCCGGTTCGGTGCCGGCCAGGTTCACCTCCGAAGAGGACGGCCGGACCTACGATCTCACCGGCCAGGCGGAACCGTTGGGGGAGATCTTGCAGATCCTCGGACGTCACGGGGTGGCGGGCAGTGGCGTGATCGATCTGCGGTCCAATTCCGCGGCCCGAGCGGAGGTCATGGAGGTCGTGCGCGGCTGGGCGGGAGTCCGGGCGGATTCGGCGAGCTCGTCTCGGATGGACCCCCCGTCGTTCACCAAGGCCGGTGGCGGGTCGGACCAAGGTGCTGACCCGGGCCGTTCGCCCGCGGAACGGCTCGCCTCGCTGGACGAACTGCGCCGCACCGGCGCGGTCACCGAGGCGGAGTACGCGCGGGCGCGTCAGCGCATCGTCGACGATCTCTGACTGGTGCGTGGATCGTCTGTAGCACGGTGAATCCCCTGCCACATACGCCACTTGATTCACTGTGGTCACTCTGGTCACCAGTCGATATCGATGTCGATGCCCTAGGGTCACAGCCGTGGCATTGCTGATCGTCGTCGAATTACAGTTCGTCGGTGCAGCTTTCACTACGGCCACGTCGGCTTGCCCGCCGACGTCGAGCCCTCGCGTTCACCCTCGCGCTTCTCGCGGTGGTCGGCGTCATCACCATCGGGTCGGGTAACGCGTCCGCGTCGGCGGCATTCGGCAGGTTCCACGTGTCCGGCTGCGGCATGCCGAGCACCCCGGTCGACACCTGGACCCGATGGGGCAACACCAAAACCGTCATCGCTCTCGACGGTCTTCGCGCGACCGGTGACATCAGTGGCTGGCGTCGCGACACGCGTGTCCACCGCATCGCCGACTCCGGCGTCAACGTGATCCAGCCGGTCGGAGGTCTCGCGAGCTTCTACACCGATTGGGAAGCGGCGAGCCCGGCCAACAAGGTCGGATACCGCTATCGGTGGACGTGCCGACTCGACACCATCGTGCGCGAACTCGACGCGCGCGGACTAGCCGTCGGCCCGCTGGGCAAATACGCGATCATGGGCATCTCCATGGGCGGTAACGCGGCGATGATCTACGGGGCGTATCACCGCAAACGCATCTCGCACGTCTTCTCCATGTCCGGCTATTTGAACCTGTCCGCACCCACGATGCGGGAGGCCGTTCGGCTCGCGTTGATCGACGCCGGTGTCGGGGCGGGGGTCGGTCCGTTCAGCGCGGACGCGATGTGGGGACCGCCCTGGAGTGACCGGTGGACGCGCAACGATGCACTCGTCCAGCTGCCGCGGATGCGCGGGATGAAGATCCGCATCGGGTCGGGTTCGGCGACATGGGGTCCGCACAACGCCGACGCCGTCGCCTCGGTCAAGGGCACACCGCTGGAGGTGGTGTCGCTCGCGCAGACCCGGTCGTTCGAAGTCGCGGCCGCCCTGCAGGGCATCCCGGTCACGACGGACTTCCCGTCCGTCGGGACACACGCCTGGGGGTACTGGGAGGACATGGTGTGGCGCGCCAAGAACAGCGGATGGTTCCGCGACCGGTGAGCAGCGGTCCGGGTGAGGTGCGGACGGCCGGGTGGAGTGTGACGGCGCCCGCACGGCCGACGTTCGTAAGCTGACGGTCATGCGTGTTCTGCGTCGAAGCGGCGACCCCGACCTCGCGGTCCGGATCGCGGGGGAGGCCGACCGGGGCGTACCGGTCGTCCTCGTGCACGGGATGGCATCGGACCATTCGACCTGGCGCCGGCTCGCGACGGCACTCCGCGCCCGCGGGCGTGCGGTGATCAGCGTGGACCTCCGTGGACACGGGCGCAGCGGCCGGGCCCGTGAGATCTACCGGCTCGACGACTTCCGCGACGACCTGGCCTATGTCCTCGACACCCTCGGGATCGCGGTCGCCGACGTGGTCGGCCATTCGCTCGGTGCCCACACCGCGCTGCGATTGGCCATGCGTGAGCCGACGAGGATCCGACGCCTGGTGCTCGAAGAGGTGCCGCCGATGCCCCGCGACGAGGCCGATCTGTCCGAGGGCATCGCCATGCGCGCCACCCTGGGCGAGCAGATCCGTGGGCTGATCGCGCTCGCGCGCAACCCCTTTCCGGTCATCCGCTACGACGGCCGGATGGGTGACCAGATCGTCGCCGAATTCGACGTCTGCGCGCCGCACTGGTGGTCGGAGCTACCGGATGTGCAGGCCGCCGCCATGGTCATCTCGGGTGGCGAGAAGAGCTTCCTGCCCCCGCGCCACCTGCAGACCCTCAGCGACGCCCTGCCGAACTCGCGGTTCGTCACCATCGAGGCGGGGCACAGCGTTCACCGCGACCGCGCCGAGGAGTTCGTCACCCACGTCGACGGGTTCCTGGGGCACTGACGCCTGCCGGCGTCATCTCCGGTTCGGAACCAGCGAGCCAGCGTCAACTCTGCTTCCTGATCCGAGAGAACCGCGAAACCACTGGCCCACCACTGCTCCCTGAGGAGCGCCCGGAGCTTGCGGAGGGCGCGTCACGAAGGGTCTGCCACGCATGTCACCAAGACCCTTCGTGACGCTCGCAAGCTCGCTCCTCAGGGAGCGGGGGATGGCGCTCGTCCGGGGCGGGATGGTGCTCCTCAGGGAGCGGGGGATGGCGCTCGTCCGGGGCGGGATGGTGCTCCTCAGGGAGCGGGGGATGGAGCTCGTCCGGGGCGGGATGGTGCTCCTCACCTCAGAGAGCAAAGCGGGTCAGGCGGGCTTGTTGTGCAGCGGTCGCGGGTCGATCCCGACCTTGCGCCACGCCTCGTAGGCCCAGGGGACATAGAGGTACTTGAGCGGCAGGCGGTTGATCAGCGGGTTGGCAGCCCGCATGAGGGCGGCGAAACGCTGGAAGTTCTTCTCGCGCCGGTCGTTCCACTCGAGGCCGCACACGTCACGCATCTGCTGGGGCAGCGTTCCGACGACAACGGTGCGGATGAAGGCGTTCAACGGCAGCGACAGGATCTTCCACACGGGTGCGGGGATCTTCTTGGGGCGGGGGAGTCCCTGCCGGATGTAACCGGTCGCGTAGACGATCGTCTTGTGCGGCACGAACCGGTCGAGCATGTCGTCCCAGTACTGGACGAACTCCTCGTAGGTCTGGGGCTGCCCGCGGTCGCTGACCCCGTAGAGCTGATACCAGACCTTGCTCTCCTCGAAGATCTGGACCTTCTCGGCGTAGCTCAGGCGACGGATGAAGGTGTCGGTGATGTAGAGGACCTGGTCGACGAACGTCGCGTGCGCCCAGTAGAACAACTCCGGATTGAGTGCGTGGTACCGCGATCCGTCGCTGATGGTGCCCTTGATGTCGCGGTGGAAGTCGCGCACCGTGCGCCCCCACTTCTCCGGCTCGGTGCTGTACACGGTCCGCATGACCGGGGGGCCGGTCCGCTTGGCCCGGCCGAGGAAGTCGCTGAAGATGACCGAGTGGTCGAGCACGGCCTGGCCGAGTTGTTCGATGCAGTTCTCGGTGCCGGCCAGACGCTGGAAGCCCAGCAGTCCGCGGTTGTCGCCGTAGAACTTCCACACGAGCGAGTCGGCGCCCAGACGTGGCGAGGCGATCTCGCCCGCGGTGTCCGGAGTGTCGTCGACGATCATCGGCTCTGCCTCGCGGATACCGGTGTCGAATCCCTGGTTGACTGACATGGCGGCGAGAATATCGCACTTGGAACAAACTTGGAAGGTTGTTTCAACGACGTGGGGCGATCTGTATGCGGAGAGGAAAGACGGATGATGCGGGGCAGGCAACCGGACTGGGTCCTTCCCGACGTCGAGGACGTCCTCGCATCCGCGGTCGCGGTTCGGCTGCCGATGCGTACGAGATTCCGCGGCCTGACCACGCGCGAGACGATGGTTTTCGCGGGGCCGTCGGGCTGGGGGGAGTTCGGTCCGTTCGTCGAGTACGACGACCCGGAGGCGGCCTCGTGGCTGCGGGCCGGCATCGAGGCCGCCTGGGTCGGTCCGCCCACCGCGGTCCGCGACACCGTCCCGGTCAACGCGACCGTGCCCGCCATCCCCGCCGACGAGGTCGGCGCATTGCTGCAGCGATACCCCGGCGCGGGAACCGCGAAGGTCAAAGTCGCCGAACCGGGGCAGACCCTCGGCGACGACGTCGCCCGGGTCGCGGCGACGCGGGAGCTCATCGGCAGGGTGCGCATCGATGCGAACGGCGGCTGGACCGTCGACGAGGCCATCACCGCCCTGCGCGCCATCGGTGAGGTCGAGTACGCGGAACAACCCTGTCGCACAGTCGAAGAACTGGCGGCCGTGCGTCGGGCGGTCGAGGTGCCGATCGCCGCCGACGAATCCATCAGGAAGGTCGAGGACCCGTACCGTGTGGTCGCGGCCGACGCCGCTGACGTGGCGGTGGTCAAGGTCGCGCCGCTCGGCGGCATGCGCGCAACCCTCCAACTCGCCGAGAACCTGGGACTCGACATCGTGGTCTCGAGTGCCCTCGACAGCGCGATCGGGATGGCCGCCGGCGTGGCTGCCGCGGCCGCGCTACCGCGCCTGGAGCTCGCGTGCGGGCTGGGCACCGGTTCGTTGCTCGCCGCGGATGTCGCCGCGTCGTTCCAGATGGTCGACGGCGCGGTGGGAACGCGATGGTTCGGCCCTGACGCCTCGGTCGACGTGCGGGAACTCGCGGTCGGAGAAGAACGTCAGCACTGGTGGCGCGAGCGTCTGCGGCGGTGTCATCGCCTGCTGACGATGGACGGGGCGCCCGCGGGTCGCGGCCGAGGATAGGAACGCATTTTCCGATCTGTCTCAACGTGGTCTATCATGCGATGTGGGTCACATGCCGACCGTCCGTACCCGGGGCGGCCTCGCTGCAGGAGGGAGACGATCATGGCCTCGGTTCTGGCGACGCTGCCGGCAACCGGCGATTCGGTCGGCGTCCCGTCTTCCGACCGCAACGGAACCCTGTTGAACGTCGGCCGGGCGCGCGGTGTCCGCGGACGCCGGACCGCCGGGTTGTATTTTGACCAGATGGAGATCACGGAGATCAGACATCGCCGGCTGCACGAAAACCACTGGTCGGCACCCGAGGACTCGCTGCCCGCCACCCGCCGGCGGCGATGACCGTGGCAGGCACCGGAACCAAAGCCGACAGCAGGAACCGGACCTCGACGCGTAAGGTCCGCAACACCGCCAGCCCGGCCGACCAGGAAGCCGCGATCCTTGCGGCCGCCGGGGCGGAGTTCGCCGAGGTCGGTGTCCGCCGCGCGAACATCGACGAGGTCGCCGCGCGGGCTGGAGTGAGCCGCAGCACCTTGTACCGGCGCTTCCCGAACAAGGATGCGCTGCTCTACGCGGTGGCCAACGACGCCTACGAGACGGGCATGCAGAAACTCGAGGCCTCGGTGAAGGGGCTCGGACCCAAGGCCGCACTGGTGGAGGCGTTCGCCGTCGGCGCCGAGTGGGTCAACTCCGATCCGTTGCTGAGCCGGATCGTCCTCACCGACTCCGAGATCAAGAGCGTCACGGCGACGATGACGTCGTTGTTCATCGACATGGTCACCGACCGGGTCGCGGCCACACTCCGCGACGAGGGTGCGCAGATGCCCGTCGAGGATCTGCTGGAAGCCGTCGAGATCCATGTGCGACTGGTGATCTCACTGCTGGAGACGCCGCCGTCGGACCCTGCTCGCAACGAACCCCAGCGCGTCCGCGATTTCGCCGCCAAGTTCCTCGCACCGATGATCTGGTGAAACCCCACCGGACATGACGGGCCACGTGCCCGTTCCTCTCGTCTGAAATCCGCATCCATTGAAGGAGATCCAATGAGTCTGCGTGGCAAGCTGTCCCGCACACCCGACCACGACGCGATCCGCGCCGCGCTACGGGACAAGGTCGTGGTCATCACCGGCGGTGCGCGCGGAATCGGATTCGAGACCGCGACCCAGCTGTCCGAGGCGGGGGCCAGGGTCGCGATCGGTGATGTGGATTCCGAGGCGGTGGGCAAGGCCGCCGCCGACCTCGGCTGCGAGGGCATCGAGGTGGACGTGACCAAGCGCGAGTCCTTCGATGCGTTCCTGACCGCGGTCGAAACCCGGCTCGGACCGATCGACGTGCTCGTCAACAACGCCGGGATCATGCCGGTCGGACCGTTCCTCTCCTACGACGACACGATCATCCGCCGGACCTACGAGATCGACGTCCTGGGCGTGATCATCGGATGCCAGGAGGCGGCCCGCCGGATGGCGCCCCGCCGGACCGGTCACATCGTCAACATCGCGTCGACGGCCGGGCGCATACCCACCCCCGGCCTCACCATCTACAACGGCGCCAAGGCAGCCGTCATCGAGTTCTCCGAGGCGCTGGGCGCGGAGCTGGCGCCGCAGGGCGTCGCCGTCAGCGCGGTACTCCCCACGTTCACCCGAACCGCCCTGATCTCCGGCTTGCAGACCAACAAGTTCATCCAGACCGTCGAGCCCGGCGAGGTGGCCTCGATCGTCGTGCAGACGATCGCGCGGCCGGTGGTCCGCGTCTACGCGCCCCGGTCGATGCGGTGGGCGGAGTCGGGCGCGTTGTTCCCGCAGGCGATGAAGCGGTGGTCGCGCAGGCTGACCAAGCTGGACTCGATCTTCCTGAGCCCCGACCAGCAGGCGCGCGCGGCCTATTCCAGCCGGATCCGCGGTGAGAAGGTCGACACCCGGGCGCCGGGCGACAATCTGACGCAGCCCCAGGAGAGCACGCCCCTGTCGTCGTGAAGAGGGATGGCGCGGGTGCTCGGTCGGGGGTGCGGGAGGTGTCTGCCGACCGGGTGGCGAGGCGCGAGTTGCGGGAGGCACTGGACGATCTGCACACCCTCGAGGTCGAGGCCGGACTCCGTCGGCGCCTGTCGCGGCGCCGGTGGGTCGTCGCGGTCGTGGTCCTCGTCGTCGCGCTCGTGCTCGCGGGGGTGGCGGTGACCGCGTGGCAGCGAGACCGTGAGCGGTACTCCGATGCCGAACTCCAGTCCGCGGCGGCCCACCGGGTTGCGGTGCTCATCGCCCCGAACAGCCGAGACGATCGGCGCGCCCAGCGCATCCTGGCCGGCGCCACCGGCGCCTTCTACGACGAGTTCGCCCAATCCGCCGACAGTTACACCGAATTCATCCGGGCCAACGGCACCGTCGCGCAGTCCTCCGTCGACGGCACGGGGATCTCTGTCCGGACCGGTGACACCGCCTCGGTCCTCGTTGCGGCCACCGTCGTCTTCACCGGTGGGGCGGCGCCGGCCGAGACCGGCGACCAGGCGCGCAGATTCCGGTTGCGGGTGCTCATCACACCGGCCGACGACACGTTGAAACTGAGTGCGGTGCAGTACCTTCCATGACGCCACCGACTCACACCCCGGGCGTCGAGCCGGTCCCGGGACACGTAGCGACCCGGCCCATCGGGGTGCGAGGCGCCGCCATCCGCCTCGCGATCGCGGCGGTTGTCCTGGTCGCGACGCTCGTCGTGGTGCTCGCCCTGTGGAATGCGCACCGTACCGGCTCCGACGTCGCGGAGAGCCGAGACCAGTTGCGAGCACAGGCGGGAACGATCGTCGCGGACGTCTTCTCGGTCGATGCGGACCGCTGGCAGCAGGACCGGACGCGGGCGCGGGCGCGGGTCGCCGACGAGTTCACCGACAGCTACGGGGCCCAGCTCGATCGGCCCCCGCCCGAGGGGACGTCGTCGGTGACCTGGCGCCCCGAGGTCGTCAGCATCGTTGCGGTCGACGCCGCGGAGGGGGAGGCGCTGCTGCGGGTCGCGGTGACAGTACGTCCGGCCGCCGGGCCGGCGACGACCGTCCAACGCACGGTCCTCGCCCGCTACGAGCGGTCGGACGACACATGGCTCCTCGCGGCGGCGGACGTGATCGGATGATCGTCCATCGGAATCCGCGGGTGTGGCGATGACCGAGAACATCACCACGCGAATCGAACTCGCCCGCGCCCGGGTCGATGCGGCGACCCGACGGGCGCGCACCGCCCGGATCGTCGCCGCGCCGGCGCTCCGGGCGCGTGCGGCACGCCGGACACAGACGTTGCGCCGGACTCTCGTCGGAGCCGCGATCGCGGTGGTCGTGCTCGTTGCCGTCGCCGGTTTGCTTGCCTGGCAGATCCGCGGACAGCAGGCGGCGACCGAGTTGCAGGACGACGTGCTCGCATCCGCCCGCGGCGCCGTCACCGTCATGCTGACCGCCGACCCGGCCGACCCCGAAGGCTACGTGGCACGCGTGGCGGAGGTGAGCACCGGACCGCAGCTGAGACGGATCGACGCCGCCCGGGAGGCACTGGTGACCGAGGTGGTCGAGCAACGGGGTTCGAGTGTCGGGCAAGTGGTCTCGGCTGGGTTCGTCACTGATCCGTCGTCCGACGACATCGGTGGAAGCGTCGACGTGCTCGTCGTCGCCGACGCGACGAACCCCGCGCTCCTGGGCGGGTCGGGGTACGGTTCGGCGATCGACACCACCGGGGAGCGGATCACGGTGCTGATCACCATGATGCGCACAGACGACGGCTGGAAGATCGCCGAGGCGAGGCGTCCATGACCGCCGCCGACGTCCGGGTCCTGCTACCGGCACAGCCGAGTCGAACCCAACGCATCCGCATGCGACTTCTCATCGCCGCCTCAACGGTACTGCTGGTGGTCGCGGTGATCGCGGGCGCCGCGACCCTGCGCCCCGATCCCGACCCGACCGAGGCGCAACGCAGCGAGATCCTCAGCGCGGCTGCGGCTGCCGTGAGTGCGCTCCTGACGTACTCGCCCGACGACCCCGCCGACCGGCGGCAGGCGACCGACGCGTTGCTGACCGACCCGCTACGCCTGGAGTACCGGAACCGCGGCACCGACGTCGTGGTTCCGGGCGTGCGTGCGTCAGCGTTGTCGGTGACCGGCGAGGTCGTCGGTGCCGGACTGCAGGAGGGCGACTCGGAACGCGCGCGGGTGCTCGTCTTCGCCGACCAGCGGGTGACAGCCGGGTCCGGTTCAGCGGTCCCGGGTGCCGCGGGCCGTGCACCGGCCGAAACGACCTCTATCGCCCGGTGGGCACTTATGCGTAAGGTCGACGGGAATTGGCTGCTGTCCGACCTGCAACCGGTCGGCGACGTGACCCGTTGAGACACGAGATGCCCGGTCCCGGGCGGTCCGCGCGACCGCCGGCGCAGACGGGTGCTCGCGGGGTGGGATGACGAAAAGGGGACGAGAGATGAGTGCATCGAGCGCGGGTGTGGTGATCGTCGGTGCCGGACTCGGCGGGATCCGGGTAGCGGAGAATCTGCGGAACAACGGCTTCACCGATCCGGTCACCCTCGTCGGAGCCGAAGCGCATCCGCCGTACGACCGTCCGCCGCTGTCGAAGTCGGTGCTGCTGGGCAAGGACGACCGCGTCGATCTGAAACCCGCGGAGTTCTACGAGGATTCCGACATCACGCTGCGACTCGGTGAAGCGGTGACCGCGGTGTCACCGACGGACCGGACGATCACGCTGGCCTCCGGCGCCACCGTCGCCTACGACACCCTCGTACTGGCGACCGGGCTCGATCCACGGCCGTTTCCCGGCCTCACGGAAAACGTCCGAGGCGCGCACGTGCTCCGCACCTACGACGACGCGGTGGCGCTGCGTGGCGAGATCGATTCCGCGAGCACCTCAGTCGTCATCGGCGCCGGCTTCATCGGATGCGAGGTGGCGGCCGGCCTCTCGGCCCGCGGACTGGCGGTCAGCCTCGTCGAACCGGCTCCGACGCCGCTCGCCGTGGCGCTGGGCGAGCAGATCGGCGCCCTGGTGTCGCGGTTGCACGTGGCCAACGGCATCGATCTGCGGACCGGGGTCGGGGTCGCGAAGATCAACGTGTCCGACGGGCGGGTCAGCGCGGCCGAACTCACCGACGGCACCACCCTGCCCGCCGACATCGTCGTCGTCGGTATCGGGTCGACCCCGGTGACCGGGTACCTGGACGGTTCGGGTATCGAGCTCGCCGCACGTGAGGTCGGGGGCGGAATCGCTTGTGATGCAACCGGACACACCAGCGCTGAGAGCGTCTTCGCCCTCGGTGACGTGGCGAACTGGCTCGACGAGGACGGGAGGCCGAAACGCGTCGAGCACTGGAACCACACAGTCGAGCAGGCCTCGGTCGTCGCGCACCAGATCACCGGTGGCGACGCGGTCACCGCGTCGGTCGCCTATTTCTGGAGCGACCAGTTCGACGTCAAGATCCAGGTACTCGGTTCCCCGCGCGCCGATGACGAGGTCCACGTCGTCGACGACGACGGGAAGAAGTTCGTCGCCTACTACAGCCGGGACGGCGTGCTCACCGGCGTGGTGGGCGCCGGCAAGGTGGGTGCCGTGATGAAGACCCGGCCGAAGCTGCAGACCCCCACGCCCGTCGCAGATCTGCTGTGACGACGCATGTCGGACGCGCCCACCGCCGCGCAGGTGCGTGATGCGGCAGCCGAGGTGGCCGACCCGCAGCTCGCGCTCGGTCAGGCCGCGTTCTTCCAGGCCCGACCGGGGGGATACGGGGAGGGCGACGAATTCCTCGGAATCCGTGTACCCGTGCAACGAAAGCTCGCGAAGGGGTTCCGCGGCATCGCGCCGGATGAGGTCGTCGACTTGCTCGATTCACCGATCCACGAGCATCGCCTGATCGCATTGTTCCTCCTCCGTGAGGAGTTCGAACGCGAGCTACGCCGCGGCGGCGACGGCAGGGGCTGGGTCGACCTCTACCTCGACGCCGTGCGCCGCGGCCGGGTGAACAACTGGGATCTCGTCGACTCGTCCGCCGATCCCGTCCTCGGCGAATACTGCCGGCGCAGCGGCCAACTCGATCTCGTCCTGCAACACGTACGGGACGATGATCTGTGGCGGCGCCGGGTGGGGGTGATCGCGACCTTCGCCTTCATCAAGCACGGCGACGCGGCGGCACTGCTCGCGGTGGCGCCGCTCGTCCGCGACGACCGACGGGATCTCATCCAGAAGGCATTCGGCTGGATGCTGCGGGAGGTCGGCAAACGAGTCGACGAGACCGTCCTGCTCGGTTACCTGGACGACAACGCTGCCCGGATGGGCCGCACCGCACTGTCATACGCGCTCGAACACCGGACGCCGGAGGAGCGCGCGCACTATCGCTCGCTCCGGATCACGTAGCGAAAGACGGTCAACAGCCTGCACTTTCGCTACATTGCGTTCTGCTCCCTAATCCGCAAGAACCACAAAGCCGCTGGTCTGTTGGGGAAGCGATGCCCTCCCTCTGCTCCCTAATCCGAAAGAACGCCGTGCCCCTGCTCCCTGAGGAGCGCCCGGAGCTTGCGGAGGGCGCGTCACGAAGGGTCTTCGCAACCCGACTCACCAGGACCCTTCGTGACGGCCTCCGCAAGCT
>NZ_JBHXVK010000025.1:0-54736 GCF_042672305.1 Gordonia sp. NPDC127522 | reverse complement strand
CAGAGCCCTTGAACGGACCTCTGGATCGATCTTTTTAGGCATGAGCTCATCCTTCCTGACTCAGAAGGAAGCGGCATCAAACCAGGGGTGATTCAAGATCCGCCACCACGGCTGGACGCCCGTGCTGCGCACCAACAAAAAGACCGTCAGCGTGCAGACGCCCGCACCGTTCGGCGGCCGCCTCATCCGCCACACCGTGCCCTACCCCGAAATCCAAGGCCACCGCCCCGCCGAGGCTGCCGAGAGTTCCGAGGGCGCGGCGACGGCATGACCAAGCAGCCGGACCCACCCCGCGACGGCGGGGCAGGTCCGGTGCTTCAGGCATCGAACCGCCAAGCACCGCAGGGCGCTCCGCGCCCACCGCACGCCAGCACTCCCGCAGCGAAGCATCCGCGAGTCACGTCCGTACACCGACTACAGCGCCTGTGAACCGGCGGTTTGCTATCGTGGCCGAGCATTCATTCTCACGTTGCCACACAACCGAGATGAAGCTCCCTGGGAGGGGAGACGCGAGGACTCCCCCAGACTTCCGCACCGTCTCCCCTCCCCCAGGGTCATAGGCGGCGCCCGCCGAAAGATCCATCGCACCAACAACTCTCGCCACCGGGTACGTTGTTCCGCCTCGCTCGCCTTCCGGGGCTTTGCCTGGCCTGCCGAATTGTCATGACGCCCAACCGGACCGCGTCAATTCTGCTTCGGCAACAACTCGCCACGCGCTCTGCCTCGCTGACGCTCGGCGACGCTCATTTCGCGGCGACTTCTTCCCTGCACTCCATTGACACCCCCCGGCAGGGCGAATGGGCGGCAGATATCAGGAAAAGCACCACCACCAGCCACCCTGAAAAGAGTCTGTGAACAGCGAAAACAGTTGCACCCCAACGTAATACGCGATACACTAGACGCAACATCCAAGCACTCGCGACGACACCAGAGAAGGACCGACACCATGAGCGAGAACACCACGATCACCGTCTACACCAAGCCCGCGTGCGTGCAGTGCCACGCCACCTACAAAGCCCTCGACAAGCAGGGACTGGACTACCAGGTGGTCGACATCAGCATCGACGCCGCCGCCCGCGACTACGTGATGAGCCTGGGCTACCTGCAAGCCCCCGTCGTGGTTGCAGGCAGTGAGCACTGGTCGGGATTCCGGCCCGATCGGGTCAAGGCACTGACCTCCGCGGCCGCGTGACCCGGGAAGGACACCGAGACCGATGACAACCACCCCGACCCCGAGCGAGGTGACCGAGGCCGAGTTGTACGACGAAGCCCGCGCCTGGATCGCTGACTGCACCGATCAACTCCCCGCCGACTGCGCCGACCTCACCGCCCCCGAGGTCCGAGCCCTCATCTCCCGCAACTACACCGGCGGATGGGATGCGTTCACCGACGCACTCACCCACGCCCACTACTCCCACCGGACACGATGACGATGGCAACCATCGACTACGCACAACGCGCCGTGACCTACTGGGCGAAGTCTGAACTGGCCTACGCCGAGGGTGATCCCCGCTACGGCGACGAGCTCGCTGAACTGGCCGCCCAATGCGAACAGTGGGCGTACGAAGACCTCACCGGCGTCCGCAGCGACGTCGCTTAACCACCGACACGAACACGAGGAGACAGCAGGTGATCGTCATGGCCGACAAACCCGAGGTCGCACACACCGGCCCGCCGCAGCCGCCGGCCACCGCGATCGAACCGCTGCCCGAACTGGAAACCGTCACCCCCGTAGACGACCTCACCCTCACCGGTGCGCTCAGTGACGACCTCTCCGAACTCGATGACACGTTCGCCCTGGAGCTGGACATGCTCACCGCCCTGTTGTGGGCGCCGCCGGCACTGGCAAACGCGGTCGTGAACGCTCTGGTCGGCACCCGGGATGACCGGGACACCGGCACCCCCACCACTGCGCTTCCTCCCGGCACTGCGTTGTTTTGTCGCTCCGTTCATCAAGACGTCTTCGACACCGTCGTTGCGTTGCTCGACGAAGGTAGCCCCGCCACACCCGTTCTGGTCAATGCGCGGTTTGCCGATCGAGGACTGACGACCCGCACGCGCAGCGTCATGCTCGAGATCGCTTCCCCGCGGCACGGCCGCCCCGTCGCCGGCAGCGCCGACCTGCCCCACCTGGCCGCGGCCCTCATCGACGGTTGGTACCGCCGCGGCTACCGCGCACTGCTCGCCCGCATGACCCAGGTGACCAACGAGCGGCCCACCGCCGAACTCGCCGGCCACTGGACAGCCCTCACCGCACACCAGCAGGCCGCCGAAACCCGGTGGCTGGCCATCCGCGACACCCTCGCCCGCATCTGACGCCACTGCTCACAAGGAGAGAACAGCCTATGGAATTGACAGCCACCATCCTCATCGCGGTCGGGGCCGTCTCAATCCTCGCCGCTGGGATCGTGGGGCAGCGCGTTGACCACTTCCGGCCCCGCCACCACGAGAACGCCGCGGAGGCTGTCGCCCGCGCACGACAACTCCAAAGGGTCGCGATAACCTGTGGCGCAATCACAGTCGTATGCGGTGCCACCGCAGTTGCCCTCAACAACGGAAGCACGTTGACGTGGGTGGCCGGCGCTGTGTTGCTAGTTGCGGGAGCGGCCCAGTGCTTCCTCATTGCGCGGGCTCGCATCCCCGATGTTCAACACCTTCGCGACCTCGGCTTCGACAACGGAGAAGGCACGCCGTGACTACTGAAGACGCCCCCGACGCCCACGACCGTGAAGTCCAGGATCTCGCCGCCGACATGCGAGAGCACGGCCGCAGCTGGGCCGACATCGCCCAGGACCTCGCCCTGCCCGAAGCCACCGTCAAACTCGCCGCGGCACAAGCGCACCAACGGGCTGCCGAGCTCGCCGCCCGCGACCAAATCGCCCTGTTCTGAACCCTGCATCGCCTGCGCCGCGATCTCCCGGACCCCGGGGGATCGATCCGAAACGTGACGACATTGAGTTCCTGACCCGCTCGGCGCGCGGTGAGTTCACCGAGGGCGAGGAAGTCGCCGAAGTCCTCGCGATGATCACCCGCCGCCGGATGCGCGGGTCAGATTAGTACGAGCCCCAGGAACAGCAGCGCGCCGCCGCCGGCGAGGTAGGCGGTGAGTGTCCGGATCTGGGTGGACACATTCACGCCGGCGTTGCGGTGCAGCGCTTCACATCCGACCCACACCGCGATCAGGACGAGTGCGACAACGCCGACCCGTCCTTGTGTCGGGCCTAGTCCGAGCCAGGCGAAGAGTTCTGTTGCCATGGTGGTGACAGTAGGGTTTCTCGCGTCACTCGCAACCCTCAGCTGCGGCTGCGGCGGCGGCCGGCGGTGTTCGCGGATGCGCCGAAGCCCAGGAGCATGAGCCCGGGTAGGAGGCAGAACGTGGTGGCGACGCCGACCAGGAGCGCGCGCAGGACCAGTGGTGTCCAGGTGCGGCCACGGTCGTAGTAGGGCGAGCGGCCGGGGTAGGGGTTGGCTACCCAGCCGGCCGGCCGGGGCGGGTCGGTGAGGTAGCCGATGAGCAGGGCCAGCAGTCCCATGACGACGCCCACGCCCAGCAGACAGAGGATCGCGATGACGCCGGTGTCCATATGTTGGTCCTACTTCCTCATGCTGTGAACGGGTTCCGCGCGGTGGTTGGGTTGGGGTGGGTTGATCTGTGCGTACCAGATTTCACCGACACGTACCGGGTTGTGGGTGGGAGGCCGCACCCCTCGTGACGGCCTCCCACCCGCTCACCGGATCGGTTACCGCCCGGCGGGTGCGGGGGCGTGGGGCCAACTCACGGTCAGCCCGGGGACGGCTTTACTCAGTTGGTCGGTGACGTCCTTGGTGACCTCACGGACTGCCTTGTGCGCCTGCGGTGCGGCTGCGCCCAGGACCGCATAGGGGGCCTGAGCCTGTTCGCCGGACCACCCCGCCCGGATCGTCTGACCGGCTACGTCCACCGACGCCGACACGTCGCCGCGGACGTTGACCTGATAGTCCACAGCTGGCAGACCGGCGCGTGCCGCTTCGGGCGCCGGCAAGTGCACCTCGAACTGGTTGGGTCCGGTCAGTGCATGCTTCGGAGCGGTGCGCGGTCGAGTTTCGGGCTGGCCGGGTAGCCGCGGCTGAGTCGGGTTCGCGCCCGGGTCCCCGGCGCCGAGGGCATGCGCGAGGAAGCCGCCGACAGCCCCGCCGGCCACACCGCCGACGACTGCGGCCGGGATGCCCAGGGCGGCAGCGCCGATCGCCGCGCCCGCGGCAGCGCCGATGAGTGCGCCTGGGCCGATGTTCGCGCCAGGGAGGGGCGCGGGCACCGCCCAGCCGATGAGCGCACCGACTCCGGTACCGATCAGCGCACCACCGACACCGCCGGTGACCGCGGCGGGAACGCCGAGGGCGAGTGCGCCGGCGGTGCCGCCGCCCATCACGCCGATGATCGTTGCCGCGGCCTGTCGCGACGCCTCATCTTCGGGGATGCCCACGCTGATGAGGCCCTGAGCGATCTTCGCTTCGCCGTAGGCCGACCACGCATTGATCGAGTTGATTTGCTCCTGGGTGATACCGGGGAACTGCTTCTTGACGTCCTCGACGGGACGGATGTGGTTGCCCACGCGCAACATCTCCGGCGGCGGGGCGATCGGCTTCACCGGCGGCGTCGGGCGGGGTGCGGTGTAGGCCCGCGGCGGGGCCGGGGTGTATGGCCGCTCGTAGGTCGGCTCGCTGTAGGTCTGCGGTTCGACGTAGGGCTGGTACGGCGCTTCCTGCGGTGGCGGCGGGATGAACCCGCGGCCCGGCGGGGTGGCCGGCGGGGGCGGGGGCGTGGTGACTCCGCCTTGGTCGTCAGGGGTGGGGCTGTCGGTGACCCCGCCCTGGCTTGGCGGGCTCGGGGTCACTCCGCCTTGGTCGGGGGTGGCCAGCGCGGGCGCGGCGGACAGGCTGAGTCCTGCGGTCACCGCGGCCGCGAGCACGGCTGCGGTGAGGTGGTGGTGGCGCGAGTGTTCGGGGTTGGCGCGGTGTCGGGCGGTGGGGCTGTGAGTAGACGGCATGACTGGCTCACGGTCCTTTCGTTGGGTTGGTGGTTGCCGGTGTGGCAGGCCAGGGTGATTCGTTGTTAGGTGATCGCCTCGATAGAGACGATCCAGCTCTTTCCGTCGGTGGTCGTGGTTTGCACGCGCTTGCGGAAGACGGTCGGGGCACCTCCTCCCGGTGCGGTCTCGGTGAGTTCGACGGTGTAGAGGCCTTTGCCTTCGTCGGTGATCGACAGACAGTGGCGGGTTCCGGGTATGCGTTTGTCGATGAAGGGCTGCATCTGTTGTGCGCTGCCCATCCGTGCGGCGGGGGTGCCCAACGCGCGCGCGGCCACGGCGTCGCGACGCACGTAGTAGGCGTAGTCGAATGCCTTGACCACCCCGACGCCGGAAGATTGGTCGCCGCGGTCGCGGCCGGTTGTGACGTTGCCGCGCACCGTCGAGGGACAGTCGCCATCGGCGGCGTCCGCGGCGCCCGTCGTCGACTGCTGTGGCGTCGATGTCAGGGCCTGGACGGGATCGCGTGGCGCGGGCTGGTCGGTGCCGGGTAGCACCAGCACGAGACCAGCGCCGATCACTGCGGCCGCGGCGGCGACAGTACCCAGCAGGATCGCACCACGCCGCAGCGCGCGCGACGACCCACGAGTGGCGGGCCGCTCACTGTCGCGTCCCGCAGCGGGTCGAGTCGCGGGCGCGGTCGCCGCGGGGACGGTGCCGAAGTGGGGTGGCACGAAGTCGTCGACGTCCTCGACGAGGTGCGCATCGGGTAGGTGACTGCTGTCGGCCTGGGGTCCGCTGTGTGCTGCCGGTGCCGGCATCGGATCGGTGACGACGGGTGGGTCAGGCTCGGGGTCGGGCCACTGGTCGGGGTTCCACGGTTCGGGCGCCGGTGGCGGCGCGGTCTTAGTGCGTTTCATGGCGGGGTCCTTCCGTGATGGGGTGAGTGAGTCCGGCTTTGGTGGCGACCGCGGCCTGCATCCAGTCGCTCAGTTGCGGGTACGTGCGGCGTTGGGTCCACCACGCGTCGCGGGCGCCCGCCCAGATGTGGGGTTGGCAGGTGAAGGATCGTCGGCGGCGGGGTGGTCCGGCGGTTGTGCCGTCGCGGCGGCCCGGTGGGATGCGGGCCGGTGCGCTCGCCAGCTGCCCGCCGTGCAGCGCCCGGGTGGTGTCGACGGCTTCGGAGATCGCAGTTTCGAGCCAGTCGGTCCACGCCGGGTGATCGTCGAGCTGGTTGGCCCACGCGTGTTTCGCTGCGGCCCAAATCTCGTCGGTACAGGAGAACGACTGCCGTTCCCTCGTCCACTCGCTGCGCTCGGGGTGCTGGTTGCTCATGTCGGGTCCTTGCGGTCGTGGGCGATGGTCTCGCCCATCCTCCCAACGAGACCGAGCACAACGAGCCCCACCAGCCCGACCGCGGCAATGGCGGGAATGCACTGCTCGGCGGGGGCGTCGCTGACGATGATGCGGGCGATGACGAGCAGGCCCGCCAGTACTGCCGCGATGCGGAAGAACACCATGGGCATGGGCAGCACGAGCGTCATGACCCAGGCGAGTGCGCCGGCTACGAGCGTCGCGGTAACTGCCAGCCACACCGCTGCGCCGACGTCGACCGTGTCGGCGGTGGGTGCGCCTGGGTCGCGGACGTAGAAGTCGCCGACCGCGCCGACAACCCAGACCGCCACCGTGGTGACCAACCATGTACCGAGGCCGGCGATCGCGGCGCTGACGGCGACGCCACCGATGTAGCGGTACACCGTCGCCGCGGCGTCGCGTGAGCGCGGTGTGCGGGTCGAGCGCCGGTCGTCGAGGAACGGTTGCGCCCGGGCGATGGGAGTGGGTTCGTGCGGGCGGGTGGTGTCGTCGCTGCCCTGCGGCCGGGTCGGGTCGATCTGTTCGCCGGTGTAGGGGTCGCGGTGCGGGTCGCGGTTGTAGGGGTCTTGGTTGTAGCCGTAGAACCGGCCGTCGCGGTCGTGCGGGCTAGTCATCGGTCCCCCCGTTACGTGCGTAGTGGTGCACGGTCACGCGCTCGCCGGCCGCGAGCACGCCGCCGGTCCTGGCGCGGTTCATGCGCTGCGGTCCAGAGGTGCGTCGCCGGTCGGCGCCGACTCGGCGGGCGCGGTGTCAGTGTGGGCCGTCGGGGTGTCGCTTGTGGCGGCCGCGGTGTCGGGGGTCGTGGCGCGAGCGCGGGCAGCGGAAAGGGCGGCGTCGGGGCGCAGGCCGATGCTGGCGAGCACCGAGGGTTTCGCGCCGGCTGCCTTGGCTGCCTCGAACGCGGCGAGTACCGCGTCCTCGTCGGCCCACTGCTGTCGCGCAAGAGCTTCCATCCGGTCGAAGGTGTCGCGCAGCGAGGCTGCGTCACTCCACCACGACCGGGCGGTGAGTGCCTTGGCCTGACGGTCGCGGTCACGGCAGGTCGCTTCGTAGGTGGCCACCGCCCCGGACAGTTCGGCGATGCGCGTCTCGACACTGTCGGACAGAAGTTCGCGGCGGTAGGCGTCCAACGCCTCCTGCGCCGCAGTTGTCTTGGAAGCCATCTGCTGGCCACTCCCCTCTGCTCGGTGTTTCGGAGCGGGTTGCAACCCGCTACATTGTTTCTAATGCATCTAATGGTTCTAAATCAAGCACCCGGGGCGGTGCGGCGAGCCGGGGTCGGCTTCGCGACCCACGGCCTTGCCCGCCGTTGTCCCCAGCGCTTGAGACCGAACCCCCGCCCATCCGGGGCGGGTCTGTCTACCGAAATCCGCGGGAGCAAGATATTCCAAAACCGGCCGGTTTTGGCTTGCGCTGGCCGCGGGCTGTGGCGACACTCGGTGGTGTCGCGTCCGGTTGCGGCGGGCGCTGGTGGTGTCCGGTCGGGCGGCGACGCCCGGACGAGGGAGAGGTGAGGGCGGTGGCGGGAGCGGCTGCGCGGGGGCATCGTCCGCACGTGCCCAGTGGGCGCAGGCAGCCGCGCAAGGTCTACTTCGACGGAGAAGAACGCGCGGTGATCGAGGTGGCCGCGGGAATGATGGGGCTGCGCTTCGGTGCCTACGTCGCCTCGGCCGCGGTGCGAGATGCGCGGTCGTTAGTGGCGCGCAGCGGCGTCGCCGGAGACCACGCCGTCGACGGCGATGGGACGAGCGCCCCGGTCGGTCTGAGTGTGTCCGAGGCCCAGGACCTCCTTGACGATGTGCGTCACTTGCGGCGGCTGCTGGGCAATGTGGCCGGCAACCTCAACGACGTGGCGCGCCACGCCAACTCGACCGGCGAACTCGCCCCGGAGTCGGCGGCGGTACTGGACTACGTGCGCCGCACCAACGACAAGCTCGACACCGAACTGATGGGTTTGCTGCGGAGGTTGCGGTGATCGACAAGATTGGTCGCGGCTGGGACGCGCCGCATCTGATCAGCTATCTGATGGGTCCGGGTCGGGCCAATGAGCACACCAACCCGACAGTCATCGCCGCCTGGCACAACGACCCCGGCGCGTTGCAGCCGGGCAAGATCGGTGCCGGCGATTTCGATTTCGACCCGGCCGGGCTGGCTGCGCTGCGCGAGCATGTGCAGGCACCGGCGGCCGCGGCCGGGTTGCCCACCCGGCAGCCCGCAGAGGGCGAACCGTTCTACACCAAGCACGGCTACGTGTGGCACGCCTCGATCGCGATTTCCGCCGAGGACGTCGCCGCGCATGGCCCGCTGTCACACGAGACGTGGGCGCAGATCGCCCGCGATGTCATGGACCGGACCGGCATCGCCGCGGCCGACGATCCCGGCGGGTGTCGGTGGGTGGCGGTGCATCACGGACTGTCGGAGGCCGGCAACGATCACATCCACATCGCCGCAGTCCTGGTCCGCCAGGACACCGGCCGTCGGCTGCACCCGCGTAACGACTACCACGCAGTGCGGGCGGTGATGCGGGAGTGGGAAGACCGCCTCGGCCTGACGACGACAGCGCAGAACGACCGCAGCGCGGCCCGCGAGGCGACCCGCGGCGAGCATGAGAAGACCCAACGCCGCCGCGACTCGGGCATGCCCGCAGCAACCCGCACTGATCCGGCCGAGACGATCCGCGGGCAGCTGCGCCAGGCCGTCGCCGACACCGCAGCGGTCGCCGGCGACGGTGAAGCCTTCCTGGCCGGGCTGCGCGAGCGCGGATTGCTGGTGCATCTGCACCACAACCGCGACGGCGCGATCGACGGGTACGCGGTGGCACTGCGCGGCGATGTCAGCGCCGAGACCGAAGCACCGATCTTCTACGGCGGTTCCAAACTCTCGCGCGACTTGTCGTGGCCGAAGCTGTCCGCCGAGTGGCAGCGACACGGCGGGACGGTCGCCGAGCGGCCCGCGAAGGTCACGATCGACTTGACCGCCGGCGCGTTCGACCGCGCCCGCGCGGCAGTGCAGCGCGCGCACAGCGCGCTCGCCCACGCCGACAACCCGGCCCATGGCCGCGACATCGCTGTGGCCGCGCACCGCATGATCACCGCGTACTCCCGTGTCACCGACGGCACCGCACCCCCGGCGAACGCCCCACGCACGCAGGCAGTGTGGTCGTCGCACCGCAGCGCCACCGCCGCGCGTACCGCCGGGCACTCCCCCGCCTCGGCGGCGCCAGTGAGCCCGGCCGCCGACGCGCTCAACGCCGCCGCACGGGATCTGCTGGCGTTGCGGATCGTCACCGAGAAGGGCTCAGCGAGCGCGGCCAGCGCCGAACTCGCAGTCGCATTGGCACAGCTGATGGTCGAGGTCGCCGCCTGGCATCAGCAGCGCGGCGAGCTCCACGCCGCGACCGCAGCGCGCACCACCGGCGCGCGACTGACCCCCGTGTCACGGCCCGCCGCTCCCGCGGCCGCCGCACCCCGACCCACACCGCAACGCACCACCACTGCGGTGCGGCCACGCACCGAGCGTGGCCACCCCGAGCCGCCGCGGCCCCGCCGTCTGCCGTCGGCCGGCGATCAGTCACCGAAGAAGGGACCACGGCTATGAGTACAGAGCGCTCCACGTTCGATGAGTTGGGCCGCCAGAGCGACGTTCCCTCCCTCGGGCTGCCCCGCGAACAACTGCTCACCTACGCGATGCTCGCGCGCACAGCCGCCGGCGCGCTGCGTACCGTTCGGGAACGCCACGGCCGGGCCGCCTGGAACGACGCCGACGAAGCCGCCCGCATCCACCTCGCCGCCGATGCCGCTGCGATCGACGAGCTGACGCCCACCCAAGCCCAGGAGTGGAACCAGCGGGTGGCCGAGGGCAACGTGGGCATCGACCGCGTCGGCGGATCGGGGATGGTGATGGCCTACGCCGGTCTCGCTGACGGCACCGAGGTTGTGCAAGCCACCCTCGGTGACCGCACAGTCACCGTGGCCGCGGGCAGCCCTGCCACCGCGGCGCACATCCGGGAGTGGCTGGCCGCCAACCCGAGCCACGATGCACTCTCGGACCTACGCCAGACCGCCCGCGACATCGCCGCCGATCGCACCGAGGACGTGCCCGCGGCGGACGTGCCCGCAGCCGCGGCCGGCGATGACTCGGGCCGACAGCAGCCTGAGGAGGACCGCGCGGCCATCAGCATCGACGAACTGACCGCGCCCACTCTTCGCGAACGCCTCGGAGACCGTGTCCCGCAGAGAGTGTTCGACGACGCCCGATGGGCCACCGCGGAACGTCAGTTCCGTGATCTGGTGCGCGAGGGCGTCGACCCCGCACTACTCGCCGACGCAGCCGCAGGCCTCACGTTCGATCACAAGGTGCGTAGCCCGGCGGGTCTAGTCGCCTGGCAGCTACGCAAGGCCGCCCAGGGCCACACCGGCCCCACCGACGAGGACCAGGCCCGCCGCGAAGCCGCCACCGAGTGGCTGGCCACCGCCGAGGACACGCCCACCGATCGGGCACGCGCCAGCCGTCTCGTCGGGCAGATCGACACCGAGTTCGATCGGGCGCTGGCCGAGAAGTACCCGGGCATCCTCACCCCGGCGGCGTCCGACCCCGAGGACCGCTGGCACGACCACTCCGCCCGCGCGGCCACTTACACCGATCTCGCCGAAACCCATGACGACACAGCGGTGCGCGAAGAGGAAGCAGTGGCACACGCGGCGCAGCGAGTCACCGACGCGGAGCTTGCAGTGGTGGGCGGCCCGATTGCCGACGAGCAGGTTGATCCCGCCGTTGAACGTGGTGATGCAGACACGCACGAAGCCATCGCGGCCGACGAACGCGACCTGGCCGCCGACGCCGAGGGCGACCGCGCCGAACAAGCCGCCAGCCAGAAAGCGGCCACAGCGCCTTTGACCCGCGGCGCCGGACCCGCGGCGACGAACCGGTCACGCGGCCGCGCCAGCACACCCCGCGCTGCCTCGGCTGCGCGCACCCACACACAGACCCGCACGCGCGGTCGAACTCAGTGACCGATGCGGTGACCGCCGCACCCGACGATCACCGGCCCGCACTCGGCGGGTTCGGTGTCCTCGCGCGCTGGGTGTGGGTATCGCCCGCCGCGATCTTCGCCGGCCTCGGCTTGAAAGCATCGGTGCAGGAGTCGATGTCGTACGGTCTGCTCGGCGCGATGGTCGTACTGTTTGCACTGGTGGGCGTCGCGTTCATCATTGATGGGCGCACGGTGCTGTCTCAAACCCGCGACAACCTGTCGCTGATCGGGGTCGGCCCGGTGGCGCGCGACAAGAGCTCGGTGTGGTCCCGAGGACGCCTGATCGGCGCCACTGTCGTAGTCGTCGGTGGTGTGGCCGCCGCCGTGCTGGCGTGGGTCACCGCCCGACTCATGGCGTCGCTGTTCCCGCGGGCAGAGGACCTCATCGACGATCGCTACGACATCTATGCCGGTCACTCGACGCCCTATGTGTGGTTGGTGCAACTGGTCGAGAACGGCCTGTCCGAAGAACTCGTGTTCCGCTCCCCCGTCCTGGCTGCCTACCTACTGCTGCGCGCGAGCGTTCTCGCGCACAGTCGCTTCGCGTGGATGCTGTGGGCAGTCGGATCGGTTGGATGGACAACAGTGTTTGCCCTGTCCCACAGCGACTACGGGATGTGGAACGTGGCGCCCGCCTTCGTCATGGGACTTGTCTTCGTGGGTGTCACGGTCCTCACCCGCACCGTGTGGACCGCTGTCATTGCCCACACCACCTACAACACCTGGGCAGTGCTCGGCAGCCCCATCTGAGCGCTCCCCAAGCTGGGGTGAACAGGCAGAGACGAGTGAGGGGTGGGTCGGACAATGCCGACCCACCCCTCGTTGTTTCTCTGCGTCTGTCTTCGTGGAGCGACGCACGCGGTTCTGGGCGTTACGCGGACCAGGGACTGATGGCCCACCATTGGCCGCTACCGCTGCGGTAGCAGGTTCCGAACCGTGGCCCGAACTTCTTGGCGCCGAAGCTGGTGAGCCGGTTGGCGGTGGGCGCGCATTGCGCGGCGCTGCCGTGCGGGCCGACCGCGAACGCGCGATGTCCGTCGACAACGCCGATCGGAGTCACCGCGGCCGCCGCCGGCCCCGCCGTGGCGATCCCTGCACCGGCTGAGACCGCACCCGCAATCAGGACGCCAGCGACAGTGCGGCGCACCCGCTCTCGTGGAGACATGGTCATGATGTGTTCCTCTCTTCACACTGTGGCTCCTCTTGTCAGAACCACAAGGTCGCCGCAGCGTGGCTACGGAATGGGCAACGCAAGGAGTGCGGTGGCCGGGACCCCGAGCTGGGGAGGTCGGGGCCCCGGCCACCACGGTCGTTGCTCCCCAGGTGGTGCGTTGGGAGTGTCCTGAGGGGCAACGGGTTTAGGGGGTCGGGGTTGGGAGGTTAAGGACCGTCGACGGCGGGGTCTGCACGGCGGCTGTTCCGGTCGGTAGGTAGCCGTGATGGTCGGGGTCGTGAAAGGGGACGTGCTTGGGAATGCAGCGGTGAAACGGCCCCTCTTCGCTGGTGAGGATGGCCAGGTGGTGGTCGAAATGCTCTCGCAAATAGATCAGGACGGCGCCAGGCCCTTCCTGGGCGGCTTCCAGTTGGAGGGCGCGCAGCCCCCAGAGCCGGGTGATGGCTTCGGGGTGGAGATCCCATCGCGCGCACCATCGGACGCCAGGTCCGGCAGGCTTGGTTTTCACCCGCCGCTCGCACCACGCGCTGACGTTGTCGCGCACCCATTCCCGCAGTACCGCCATGTCGGGCTCGGCTCCCTGCGGCTCGGTGTCCTCACTGGCACTGTCACCGCCCTCGGCGGTGGTGTCGGTCGCCGCGCTGACGGTGGCCAGGGTGTCGGCTGCGGTGGAGCTCCACCCGTCTTCGAGTGCGGTGAGCGCGTCGCCGTGCCGGGTGACATTGTCGGTGAGCGCGTCCAGGCGTTGTCGGAGAGCTTCGACCTCGCTGGCCAGGTCCACGCCGCTCACGCCCTCGTCGTGTGCGCGGCGGCCGGAGCAGGCTCGTCGAGGTCGCGGAGGTGGCGGCCGAGAGCGTTGTCTTCCAGCGCTGCCACCGCACTGCGCCGCACCTGTGCCGTCGCGGTTTTCGCGTAGGTCTTGATGTCGGCGGCCTCGGCGTCTTCGCGATACCACGGCATCAAGTCCATGAGGATCGGCCGCGACCCTTGCCGGATCAGTAGCGCGTTGTTGCGGTCAAGGGCGGCAACCTCTTCCAGCGGCATGATCGGCTCGCGGACGAGGCTGCGAGACCGGCTGCGGGACCCAGAGCTGTAGGTGTAGCTGTCTTTCCACACTTCGTGGGTGCCGATGAGGTCTGAGACCATCCGGGCGTCGTCACGGTCTTGCAGGCCGGCGCCGATGATGCGGCACGTCGAGGCTCCCCACATCGCGCCCATCTTCTCCCGGCCCCACACGCCCATGCCCTGCTGGTAGGACTGCAGTATGACGTCGACGATGACGGCTTGGCTGCCGGCGAATGACGCCAGCGCCGGTAGGTTTTCGATCCGGCAGATGTTGGCGGCTTCGTCGAGGACCATGGTCAGCGGCGGGTCGAGGCGTCCGCCGTGGGCGGACGCGGCGAGGTTGGACAGTTTGAACACCTGGTCGACGATTGCTGCGGTGACCGGATCGGCGTTGTCCTGGTCGTCGCGGGTCATCAGGTACAGGGTGGGGCTGTGACCGGGGCGGGCGGTGAACAACGTCCACAGGTCTAGTTCCTCGATCGGCTCGGCCGGTGGGTCGTCCCAGCTGTCGGGAGGGGTGATCCAGCGCAAGGCGTCTTCGTCTTGCAGGCACTCCAACGCGGCCGAGGCCCCGCCGACGACACCGGACAAGGTTTCCGGTACCAGCTCCAATTGGCTTTCCAAGCTCAGCCCGATGCGCTCGTGCCCGTGCTTGCGGAGCAGAGCCGCAGGTTCGGGCGATTGGGTGTCGACCCAGGTGATGACCTCTCGCATGGTGTTCCCTGACACCGCGGCCGCGAGAATCATGCGCGCTAGCAACTGCTTTGAGGAGGAGTTGAAGAATCCGGAGTTGCCCGATTCGCTGTTGTTCTTGCCGGTCGCGGCCATGAAGTGGGTCGCGATGCGGCGGGCGTCGGAGTACTTGCGGACATCGCCGAGGATGTTCCACCACCACGTCTGTTCGACGAACGCGATCTGGGCGGGGTCGTAGGTGTAGACCGGGCCGAGCAGCCCGCGCAGGTGGGCGGTCAGGATCCACACGTCGGGTTTGTTCGAGGTCGCCACGACTGAGCCGAGTGCGGACAGAATGCGCGGGATAGCTTGGGAGCTGGTCTTGTTCGAGCGTGGACCCATGATGATGAGGGTGAAGTCTTCGAGCGTTTTGAAGATCAGATCCTTACCGACGCGGCCGATGCACATGGCCACGTCGCGCACGTCCATCGTGGCGAGTGTGGTTCGGCCAACGTCACCGGTGGTGTCGATGCCGCGTAGTTCTGCGCCCTTGGCCAACGCGCCTTTGCCGGTCACGTCGCCCAGGTGCGAGGTGTCGCGTAGGGCGCGCATCGCCGCGCTCTGGCCCCACCATCGTCGCGTGGCCACGAGCGCAGTGGCCACCACTGCGGCGATGCCGAGGGAGACGGCGATCACGACCCATCGCGGGATGCCGAGTGTCGAGGCCACCGCCATCGCCAGGCAGGCCGCCACGATCAGGACCACCACCACCCCGGCGATACGCAACTGTGTTTCGGTGCTTCCGTTGGCGGCCTTCCCGGTGCTCATGCCGCGTCCTCTTCGGCGTAGGTCAGGGTCGGGTCGCTCAGTGCCACATGCCGCAATCGCGCGATGATCAGCCCGGCGATCGGTGACTGGTCGTCGTGGACGCACACTGTGGGCGCCTGATGCCCGGCCAGCGCCGGCACTCGGACACGGGGGGTGTGCCCCGGTGGGCCGGTGATCAGGTGGCGGGCGTACTCGAGGTGGCGGGCAGCCAGCGCGGCGGCCTGGGCGACGAGTTCGGCTTCGGGGGCGGTGGGTCCGGCGACACTGGCGACGTCGAGGGCGAAGTCGTTCTCCCCTGCCCCGGCCAGCAGCTCCACGATCGTGGGCACCGCCCCGGCGTCGAGGAGGTGAGTGAGGGTGACGATCGGCCAGTTCACCAGGCTTGCCGCATGCAGCGCCCCGGCGAGCAGAGTGGTGGCCTCGGGGGTGACCAGGCGCAGGTTGGGTGGCAGGTCGCGGGTCAGGTGGTCGGCGGCTACCGCGGCGAGGCGTTCGTCCCAGCATTGTTCGATCAGTGGCCACCAGGTGCGCGGTGCGGAGATGTCGCTGCGCGCGGACAGGACCGCCACCTGTCCGGGTGAGTGGGCGCCGAGTACGGCGTGCACGCTTGCCCGGCTGCGGCACACCACGATCTGGGTAGCGCCATCGGTGTCGGCGGATTCGGTGCGGCGCACCGCATCATAGGGAGACATGGCTAAACCCCTTCCCAGGCGTTGTCGGTGTCGTAGAGCTTGATTTCTTCTTCGAGCAGCACCACGCGCACCGGAAGGCCCATGCGCGCCCCAGATTTGATGAGGTATTTGCCGCGGCCGGGGTGCAGTTGGCCAGGAACCCACGTCGGCGGCGCCGACCACTGGGTGACGAGCCGACGTTCGCGGCTGGTGAACGGGGTGATCTCGTGCAGCCGTTTCATCTCGGCGTCGTCGAGGCCGCCGAGGATCTTCACACCGTTGCGGGCGGCCATGCCGCGCGCCTTCGCGCGGTCCTCGACGGTCGGCAGTGCGTCGAGGTCGGTCACCGAGTGGGTGGACTGAGCGGTCACCATGCCGCGGTGCCGGTTGAGTCGGGTGGCACGGTCTTCCTTTTCCACCAACCCAGGTGCCGCACGCAGTGCCCGCCACACCTCGTCACGCGGCTGATAGATGTTGCGGCGCAGCCCACTGGCCTGCTGCGCTTCCACCACCGACGTTGCCCATGTCGAGGCGCACAGCATCGCTGAGGCCACCACGTCGTCGGACTCGTCCTCGATCGCCGACAACGACAACGACAGCGCCGGCATGTCCTTGGTGACTCTGAAACTTGATGGACGGTCGAACATTCCGCGGATCGGCCCGTCATCGCTACACAGCAGCGCCACGGCGTTGCGGAACTCGCGGACCTCGCGCTGATACGCAAGATCGCCATCCCCCGTGGCGGCCTGTGATGGGACCGCCATGATTTTGCGCAGCGGATCGCTGCCGTGGTCGATCGCTGTGAGAACTGCGGGGATGATCGGTTCATCGTCGCCGGCGGCGTCATCGGCGATGGCCACCGCCGCCCCCAGGAGCAGGCGTTCGGTCGCCGTCAGCTGCTTGCCCTCACCGACAATGGTGATCAACGACTCCAACAGTGCCAGGCGGCGCGAGTTGGCTAGGGCCATCAGCTGCTGCTTCTCACCGCCGGTCGCGGCCGCGATGACCGCGACCAGCGGCCCTCGGTCGAGCGGGTTGAGCGATTCATAGCCGCGGCCCAGTCGGACCACCTCTCCGCCCATCGCTCGAACCATGCGGGTGTACTCGTCTTTGAGGTCACCCGGGACGATCATCATGAACCCGAATCCGACGAGGCCCATCCCGAGTCGTTTGAGGCCGGTCGATTTGCCCACCCCGGGCTGGCCCTGCATCCAGATACCGGTGTTGGTGACCAGGCCGTCTTTGAGCCACTGAGCCGGGTCGAGTCCGATCGGCTCGGCGGTATGCAGGTGGTTACCGAAGGGCACGCCGCGCACCCGCGCGCCGGCCGGGGCGGGGAACGGGTAGAAGCCGGGCAGCTCGGCGGTCGTGGACTGATACAGGGTGCCCGCTTCCACATTGGGCGACCACCCGCCGAACGGCCGCCTGCGCCCTTTGGCCGGCGGGGGTGCTCCGAGCGCGGCGTTGAGCATGTCGAAGGGCATGTGCATGGGCACGTTGTCGATCGAGACCGCTTCGTCGTCGCTGTCGGCCGGCTCTGCCGGGGTGGCCCCGAAGCCCATCTTCTGCAAGATGCGGTGACCCATCGTGGCGCGCTCGGCGGTACTGAACACCGCCTCGTCGTCGCTGGCTACGCCGCGATCGGGTTCGCTGATCGTGAGCACTGAATGGTTACCCATGTTCCTAAGCCCCCCAACGATCTTTGGCCATCCGTGACAGTGCGCTGGTCGGTTCGATGCCCACGCCCAGTGACGCGGCGAAGGTCGCTTCCATCGCCCGCCGCGCGCGGCGCCACTTCGTTTTCGATTCGCCCTGGCGGCGTTCGACATCCGCGCACGCCTCGGAGAGGGTGTCTTCGTTGCGCACGGTGGTGGTGACGTAAAAGGTGAACAGTCCCAGCCCTGCGCCGAGCGATTCTTGCTGCGCCATGCGCCGGGCCGCGGCCCGGTCGTCGTGCTCGCGTTGGGTCTCGTCCTTCTTGGTCTTCTGAGCCCAGATACGGCGGAACACCCCAGCGCTGACTTCCTTTTCGACCTGCCGGGAGGCCTCGACTGCCGAGTACGGGCGGTAGACCATCGAGAACCGGCGGTGGTAGCGGCCCGGTGAGACCAGCGGCAACATGCCGCGGAAGCGCCGCAGTCCGCCCAGTGATTCGCTGTAGACCCACGACACCGAGTAGCCCGAGTCGTGGGCGTAGGTATCCACGCTGGCTTCTGTCCGCAAGGGTGCTGCGCCTCGCCACTGCTGTTCCTCGGCGGCCTCGTCGAGGTCGGTGTTGCGCAGCGCGGGATCGAAGGCTGTACGGATATAGCGGATCAGCTGGCCTTTGGTCGCTCGATGGGTCACTGTCATCCCCGATGCGGCCAGCGCAGATTCGAACCGCGGCAACATGTTCACCACCTCGGCCGCGCCTTGGCTGAGATCCTTGGGGGCGGGTTGCGCTTTGGTCAGGTCGAAGTTGATGGTGACCAGACACGTCACGTCGGCGGTCTGGGCGCGGCTTTGTGACACCAGCCCGTCGAGCACCCGCACGCACACATCCGGTGGTTCGACCGGGGTCGTGCCGCTGATACGGGCGTTCTCCCTGGCCCGTTCACGTGCCCGCTCGATGCGGTTGCGGGTGTAGGAACGCTGATTCATCCCGCCGGTGGGCGCAGATTCACAGGTGAACGTGATCGAGGAGACGGTCGGCATGTGCCCCAGGTCGGCAAGCATGCCGCCGAAGTTGGTTACCCACGTCAGTGCGTCGCCGTCGTCGGCGAGGGTCAATCCCACCGGTGAGACGAACATCGGTGCCGACACGATCCCGGTCTGGCGGTTCCACACCAGGCATTGGTGCCCGCCGCGGCCGTCCTCGACCTCAATCGGCATCAGCGGGGCCAGGACCCCGGGCAGGTTGTCCCCGCGCGGGATCTCGCTGAGCACGTCGTCGGCCCACGCCGAGGTGGTGCCCGCCGTGGCGAACCGCATCCGTTCGGCGAGGCGTTCCACGACGGTTTTGCCTGCGGCTCCGAACGGCAGCACGCCGAGTGCCAGCACCGGAACCGCGATCGAGGCGAGCACACCGGTGAGCATCACGTTGCCCAAGAACAGCGACAACGTGACCAGGGTGACGGTGACGGCCAGGATGATGCTGTGGCGGTTCTCCAACCGCCCGACCGCCAACCCGCTGCGCGATCGACGTCCGGACCGGTAGGCCGGTTCTGTCGTGGTCATCGGTGGCCCTCCCACCAAAACGGCCGGGGCGCGGCCGAGGCCGGCGCGGTGGTGGTGTGCGGTTCGGGGGCGATCATCTGTCTGGGTCCCTTCTCTCGGGTGGTCATTGCATGTCGGGGCCGGTGTCGTCGCCGCCGGTCGCTTCGGTGGCCGCGCCTTCGGCGACCTCGCCGACGGTGTCGACGGCGGTCTCTACGGTGTCCTTGGCCGCCATCGCAGCTGCGACATACGGATTCGCGGCTGCGGCTCCCCCACCGGCTGCTTCGGCGCCTCCGGCCGCGCCCGCGGCATCCGCGCCGCCGCCGGGCATCGGCACACCCCCACCAGCGTCGGGCGCTTCGCTGGCCGGTCCCAGGTCACCGGCGCCAAGATCGGCTTCGGGTGAGGAACCACCGGCCTCGCCGCCCGCGGAGCCGTCGGTGCTCTCCCCGCCGCCACCACTGCCGAACCCGCCGGCCGCGTTACCAGGACTGGGATCGGCTTCGCCGCCACCGCCCGACGATCCGGGGCCGGTGGAGTCCATGTAGTTGGACTGAGAGTCGCCGCCCGCCCCGCCGCCGGCGAACTGGCCCGCACCGGCAGCAAGGAGCGCCCCGCCGCCGGCGAGGACTGTCCCCACGCTCGCACCGCCCTGTGCACCGGGAGAGACCCATTTGAAGAAGGCGAGCATCGTGGGAAGCGTGAGCACGCACAACCCAATTGTCATGAGCCCGACCATCACTGAGGACAGCGACTGCTCGTTGCCCATCAGTTTGAATCCGATGGTGTAGAGCGCTGCGGCGAACGGTTTGTAGAGGATCAGCGCCAGCATCATCGCCACGATGCGCGGGAACCACTGTCGACCCCACGACGACAGTTGGCCGGCGGCGGCGAAGATGAGCATGGCGAACAGGATCACCAGTCCGGCTTGGCGGGCGAAGCCGATGAGCCACTGCACAGCGCCGAGGACGAACGCGACGACGCCCAGGAGCAGCACGCCGCCGGGGTTGCGGATGGTGGCAATTCCGAGCATGGCTTTGAGGTTCGGGCCGAACTCTTCGGCGCCGTTGGCGGTGATCTGACGGGCGAAGTCGTCGGCAGCGTGCAGCGCGCCGGTGACCACGATCCCCGACAGCGAACAGATCAGCAGGAATTTGAACGCGCCGACGCCGAGCTCGGCGGCCGGGCCCGGTCGCCGGGACAGGGCCATGGTGATCGCCGCGGACAGGATGCCCAAGGCGAGGACCATCATGACCAGGATTTGCACGGGTCGTTCTCCGGCGAGGATGCCGCCGGAAGTGACGTCGATGGAGTCGGTGCGCAGCCACCACGTCATCGACAGCACCAGCAGGTCGCCAGCGAATTTGCCGACGCTCTCGCATGCTTGGGCGAACCAGTTGTCGAGCAGTTCTTTCCCCGCGTTGGCGGGGTTGAGTGCGCTGAGGTCGACATTGGTGTCGGCCTGTCCTTCACCGCCTTCGGTGAGTTTGACGAAGCGGCCTTGCTCGTCGAACTGGGCGGGTTTGGGTGTCCCGCCGGGGTTGGCGCAGGCAGGAATCTTGTTGCGCGCCTTCTCACAATCGAGAACGCCGTTGTCGTCGAGCAGTTCGCGGTGCTCTTTGGCCAGCTGCTCGGGCACCATCGCTTTGACCCCGGCGTAGCTGCGGTCGGAGGCGTTGAAGACGTAGGCGTCGACATCTTTGGATTGCTCGGACGGGTCATGTTGTTCGCAGCCGGGGAACTCGCGATGATCGTGGCAGGTGATCACCAGGTACTTGCCGTCCTCGTCGGTGCCGTCGAGGGGTTTGAGCCACTGCTGCTGCTCGGCGGTCAGCGGTGGTGGTTCCTCGGGCATCCAGCCCGGCGCGCTGGCCGGGTCGGCGGCCGCGGGCGGCGCGATAGCGGTGGCGGCGATCCCCCACGCGCTCAGCAGGACCAGGACGAACGCCGCGAAAAGGCGGGATCGGGTGCTCATCAGCTCGCTCCTTGGGGGAAGCGGTGCCAGCCGTTGTCGGGATGGACCGAAGAGGCATCGACGGGGCGGGTGGTGGCGTTGCCGAACAGGCCCGGTTGATAGCGCCAGTCCCCGCGCATCCACACCACCGAGAACCGCAACAGCGATACCGCCGTGGCGGTCTCGCCGGGCAGCGCGAAGTCGTAGCTGGCGACTTGGTCGCTGTAGGGCTGATGTGCGCGCCAGGCGATGACACGGGGCACGGTCTGCTCGGGGTCGAAGCCAGCTTGCAGCTCGGCCACCGATTGGCGCAGCTTCGAGATGTCGCCGGGGGTGCCGAGGACCTGCTTGCGGTAGATGGAGTCGGTGCCGGCCAACACCGCTAGGCGCATCGGGATCTGCCAGGCCGCCAGAATCGCGCCGGCCTCGGTGTGGGCGAAGCCCGCCGCCGCGACCCCATCGAGGGTGCGCGGTCCAGCGGTGTCGGAGAACGGCATCTCCGTGCGGCCCACCGCCTCCCATCGGAGATTGCCGAACGACACCTCACGTTGGGCGTCGTCCGCGGCGTCGACAGCCGGTCCCGTGGTTGCGGCCGGTGAGTCCGGGCCGGACACCGCACGCACAATCAGCACCCCGGCGATCACGGCGACCAGGGCCACCGCCGCTGCGACCAGTACCCACCGCCACGTGCGACGGCCCTCGATTGTCGGCTCGGCGAATTCTCGAGTAGTGAACTGAGGTGGCCGTGGTTTCATGGCTGCTCCCGTAGTGAGGTGAACCCCGACAACGACGGGGAATCAGGCAGTTCCGGTGCTGAGGCGGGGTCCCATTCGTCGCTGAACTTCCAGTCCCCCTCGTCCCACACCACTGGCACCGCTGCGAACCGGAAGTTCTCGCCGCGGCTTGGGAACGCCAGGTACACCGACGCCTTGGCCTCGGAGTAGTCAGCGATCTTGAACGCCACCGGGGCGCTGGCGACCTGAGCGAGCACGGCCGGGTCGACGGTCGCACCGTGGTCGCGGGCCACCAGCAGTTGTCGGCGCGTGGTAGCACTGACCTTGGCTTGGGCGTCGATGACCGCGGCGTAGTCCGGTGACCATGTGAGCCGGAAAGTGATGTGTGCGGCGGCCAGCACCGCGCCCTGAGGGGTATGGGAGTAGCCCGAGGCGATCGGGCCGGTGATCCGGGCGGGGCCGTCGCTGTCGGAGAACGGGAACGGCACCCCATCCACCCGCTGCCACGACACCCGGTGCGGAGGTGCGGTCAGCCACTCCGGATCGGTCGGCGAACGCTGCAACGTCGGTGTCTGCACGAGTACCGACCCCTTGCCCGCCGACGAACTCGGCGTGGCCGATCGGGTCGGAGTTTCGGCGGTGTCGCTCGGCTTGCCGCCGTGCATCATCATCCCGACCGCAGCGGCCAGAACGACCACCGCCGCCGCGCCCGCAAGCCACTGCCACCGCGGCCGCCGCTGCGCGAATTCCTTAGTTGTTAGACCCATGACACTCGTTTCCTCTTGTCAGAGCGCACTTGCGACGAGAATTCCGCCGATCGTGCTGAATGAGCCGACGATCAATACGGCCAGATACAGCCAAATGCTCTGCTCTAGAGCCATTTTCGCGACCTGGGAGCGACCCCGGAAGCCGACGATCATGGCGGCGAAGCCCATCAGTCCGCCCACGACTGCGGCGATACCGAAACCGGTCAGCGCGTAGCCGATCATGGTGTCGGAGAACGACTGCAAGTCCCTGGGCGCCTCCGTGCGGTCACCGCCGAACTGTTCCCAATGGATCTCGCCCTGCTTCGGGGTACCCATCTTGATTTCGCCCTCGACGCCGGCAGACTCATCGGGGGCCGGTGGCGCGGCCGGGTCCGAGGTCGCCGGCACCGACGACTCCCCCGGCGTCGAAGGAACTGCACCCGCCGGCCCGCCGGTGGCGAACAGCACGAGCACGGCGATCCATGCGCCCGCCAGCGCCACCGCAACAACACGCAGACGACGGGTCGCACTCATGCGAAGGCGTCCAGAATTCCGACGCACGCCCCGGCTCCGATCACGCCGCCGAACAGCCAGGGCAGGTGTGTCACCGCATCCTTGGCGAAGTTCGACCGACCCCGCATGCCCAGGATCATCCCGACGGCCACGAACAACATCGCGATCACCGCCGCCGAGTAGATGATCGTTTTCAGGTAGCCGATGAACATGTTGACGCCGTTCTGGGCATCCTCGGGCAACTGCTGCGGCGGCGGATCGGGGAACAACTGCTGATCCCCGTCGCCGGGAGCGGCGAGGATCAGGTGGTGACCGGTGCCGCCGCTGCCGCCCGGGTGCGAGGCGGCGATGACGGTCAGGTGATCCCATACGGCTAAGGCAGTGGACATGAACGTACTTCCTTCCAACAGAGGGGTTTAGGAGGTGCGGCGAAGCCGCGGTTGTTCCTCGTCCGGCGAGGAAGTCTGGGGGTCGTCGAGGCCGACCGATGCCGGCGACGACAGCAGATCGGTGACGGCGGCGATCAGCGTGTGACGGAACGCCCGCAACCTCAGCGACCACGGTTCCGGGTCGTCGCTGATCGCCGCGGCCCGCAAGTCCGCGGGTGGGGTGCTCATCGACCGGGCCTGCTCGATCCAGTCCAGCCACACCACCGCGGGCACGTTGGGTTCGAGCATGCGGGCGCGTTCGCGCACCTGATGCGGTGCGCTCCGGGGGCTGTCAGCGCTGATCACCACCACCGGGGCGACCGGGGCGGCGGCGGCGATGCGGGTGGCCAAGGTCAGCTGATGGCTGACCGACCGGCACACCAGCACATCGACGTCGTCGCCGGGGGCGATCACGCCCAAGTCCTCGCCGCCGATCAGTGCCGCGACGATCGAGGTCGCCACTCCCCCAGCCACCCCGCCGATGCGTGGTCGACGAGGAATACGCGCGGTCATCGCGGCCTCACCCCGCACTGGTCGGTATCGGGGTTGCCCAGTGACCACTGCCCCGCCCGGGCCGTCAGCTGCACTGTCACCACATAGCGGCGCGGCGGCACCGGACGATCTGCGCGGAAGCGTTGCGTCACAGTCACAATCCGCACCGCGCGGGCGTCGGTGTCCGGCGGGCGGTCCTCGAACCCGAACCGCACATCGCCCGGCCCCAGCTGCGCTGTGGCGTGCACCAACGCCAGCTGTGTCCAGTAGTTGCCGGGTGAGCCCGTCGGTGGTGTCGCAGTCAGCCGAGTCCGGCACTCCTCGGCCATCAGCGGTGCTGCACGCAACGCCGCGTCATAGGGGCTGCGGTCACGGGTGGTATCCCACCCGTACCAGATGCGTGTGGCGGCCAGGGCCACCGAATCGGCGCTCGACCGATCAACGCTCACTCCCGCCGGAAGCTTGGTGGGTGCGTTCGCTTGCGTCGGGCTCGTCGGCGGCGCGAACGGCCACGACACCGTCGGGGGCGTGCTGAACGGTTGCGGAGCCACCGACGACGGGCCCTGTGGTTCCACGCGGTCAGGCGTCGAACATCCTGCGAGGCCTGCCGCAGTGACGACCGCCAGCAGACTCGCGGCCGCGAACCGACGATGGATGGTGTTATCCGAAACGGCGGACATACCACTCCTCTCCACTCCACCCCGAGAGGGGCTGAATTCGGACGACATCCCCCGACTGGGGGGCGTTGAGCAACATGTCTTGCCCGTTCTGATTGCCGTAGTAGATTCCGACGTGATGGGTGTTGCCCCCCGAGCCGAAGTAGATGAGATCCCCGGGCCGCTTCTCGGCGACCGGAATCTCTTTGCCCCGAGGGTCATAGAGCTGTCCGGGGTTGCCGGTGTCGCCGGTGAAGTGCGGCAGCACGATCTTCATGTTGGTGGCCTGCGCCACCGCGTAGAGGGTGAGTCCCGAGCAGTCGAAACCGACTTTGCCCGAGTCGCCGTGGGCGTCGGCGGCGCCGCCGCCGTCACTGATGCCGTTGGTCGGCCCGTTCTGATTGCCCCCGCCCCAGGCGTAGGGAGTGCCCAGCCACCGCAAGGCGGCCTGGATGATCCGGCGGTTCGTCGGGCCGGCGAGCTTGCCACCCCGCCCGGATGCCGATTGATTGATCGAGGCGTACTTCGGGATGCGTTGCTTGACCGCGGGTGCGTAGCCTTCGGTCTCGCCGTTGGTGATGTTCGGTCCGCCGTTGGCCAGCACACAGCCGTAGCCGCAGTTGTAGGCGTTGAGCACGATGTCGAGCAGATCGCCCTTGATCCGGCCCGAGGCCAGGTCCTTTTTGGCCTGCGCGACTGTGTCGCAATCGAATTTGGCTTGGGCCATGATCGCGTCCGGCGGATCGAACGGCGAAGCGGTGCCGTTGCCGTTGGCATCGACGGCATACGACGGCCACGTGTAGGGCATGAACTGTGAGAGTCCCTGCGCGCCGGCCGGGCTGACCGCTCGCGGGTTCCACCCGGACTCCACCTCGATCTGCGCGGCGATCACCGGGGCGGAGATTTCCGGGCATCGCTTGCCCGCCTTGATGACCCACGGTTCGAACTCGGGCGGCACCGTTCCGGTTTTCAACCCGGCTTGGGAGTACCCGCCCGAGGAGTCGTCCTCACTGGGGGCGTTGTAGCTGGCGGCAACGAAAAAGACGACGATCAACACAGGCACCAGGAACACCGCTCCCAGTACCGTGGCGATCGTCGCCTTGTTCATGTGCACTACTCCCCAGCTTTGATGGACTAACCTGCGCCTGGCTCAGTTGAGACAGGCCGTGACCTCGGTGGCCGCGCCCTGTGCTGGTCGGTGATGCACTCCCATACATCGCCGTCCGCCGGGCGCAGTCGCCGCCGCGTTGTCAGCTCATGACGCCTCGATCCGGCCGAGTAGCCACTTGGCCAAGAAGACGGTGGCGGTGTCGCCCTGGGCGTTGACCGGGCGACGGTCATAGGCCTGATGCACACCGAGAAGGCTGTAACTGGCCACCTGAACCACCTGGGTGGCAAGCTCATCCGGCTTCACCAACGACAAGAAGGCGTCGTACTCGGGCATCCGCACGACCCGGCCGATGTCGTCGAGCATCGACGAGGCGAACACCACCCGCGCCAGTTCCAGCGGGATCGCATACGGGTTAGTCGCGCCGGCCACGCCGATCTGGGTGGCCGCATTGATCACCGACACCACAGCCCGGTTGATGTCCTCAGGATTGGCCGAAGCCACGTTCGTCAGCAGCGTCTTCACCCGGCCCGACACATACGGCCCGATGTCCTGGCTGCGCAGATTCAGCAGCGGCACCACCGCCTGAATCGCTTTGCTCTTACCGGTGAGCGCACAGATCGCATCGCCCTCGGCGCAGAACGACGTCACGCGGTCGGCCAGCGTGCCGAATCCATCCGGGCGGGCACCCACCGCGCCCTGGCCGGCAACGTTCGGACCGACGAAGGTCTCCGACCCCGGCAACACCTGCGGAGTCGGCGCCGCGGCCTCCGAGTCCAGGTTGGCCGTGGTCGGGGTACGCGCCGGGTCCGACAGCAACCCGCCCGCGAGAATGCGATCGGCTGATACTGGCCCGCGGCCGTTTCCAATCTGGGAGAACACATCACCGAGGACCAGCGATCCCTGCGAGTAGCCCAGGCCAGCGAACTTCGCTGACGGGCACGCCTTACTCAGTTCGGTCAACCGCGCTTTGAGCGCAGCGGTTCCATTGGCCCGTGACTGTCCCAACGTCAACGGGTCATTCTTGACCACACCAGCAATCGGCCCGCCCACCTGCGCCACATACGGGATCTGCTCAAAGCCAACACTTTTGCCGATCGCGCCGCCGTCAACGCTCGCACTGCCCGAAGAGACTGACGACCCGCTGCTGTCCTCATCGCTCGGGGCAGGGGCTGAGGTGGTCGGGGTGTCGTCGACCAGCTGAATGCGGGGTGTGACCTGCTCACGATCTGATGCCGGTTGAATGGTCGGCAGCGACCCTGTCGGCGATGTCGTTCCCGGAAGCTGCTGCCCGTCAGGAAGTGTCGGGCTCGACTGCGACGACATCTGCCCTGCCGTGTCCAGCAGACCACCCACCAGCGAACTCACCGCGCCGCCACTCGACGGCGCACCAGTCTGCTCCTGCCCGATCTGCACCGGCGCCGCCTCAGGACCGACGATGGGCGTCCCCCGCTCCACCGCCGCCCGCACCGGGTTGGTGACCTTCGACAGCATCCCAGGCACCACATCGCGGCGAGCCTTGGCGTTGGTCTCCCATGTGCCCGGCACCGCAAGCACGAACACGTCCTTGCAATCGACCCGGGCAGAGGCGGTCCCGGCACCCAAAGGCGCACCCGTCAGAAGCACCGGCATGATCACCGCCAGCGCGATTGAGGCCGCTCTCGTGCGCCGCGTCACCACACACCGCCAAGAGAAATAGGACGAGACGCCCGCCAGGCGCTCCGCCACGCGTTCATATCCTCACGACCGTCGAGCAGGTAAGGCACCAACACATGCCCCATCGCGCACCGGGACTCCGAGCCGAGCTGTGTGTCCAGTGAGATCTCAGAGCCGATGACGCACACTGTTCCCGGCGTGCGGGCGGCGCACTCAAACGATGCCCGGCCGGGTGGTTTCACACCTGCAATCGCCCCGAGGCCGGCGTCACGCTGACCTCCGGTAAGGCTCACAACACGTTTCACGTCGCATCCTTGCTGTCCGAACGGCAGCAGCAGGAACGACGAACCCGACATTCATCAGTCAACAGCGGAGGTAGACTATGAACGCCAAGCTCGCTGCCGCTCCTACGGCAACCGAGCTGGGTATCCAAAAGGCGCTCGAGACCGGGGCGAGGTTAGACGGCAAATCTGGGCCTCGCCCCGGTCGCGGGTCACACCAAGCCTCTTCTGTGTGATGGTCTTGAATAAGGCTGCAAACCGCGCCATACGTGAGTGCACGGCCGCTGCAGACTTACCCTGGAACCACCATGAGAGGGAGCAAGCGTATCCACGGCACTAATATAACGCGCATATGTAAGCGCGTCCATACGTTGGGCAGCGCTTGTCGTGTCTGACCCTCAATATTTCGCCGACGTCATACACCGTCGGCGAAAAGACCTAGGGCTGAGCCTCGCCGCCGTGGTCGCGGGAGGTGGTCCATCAGAGCCGACAATGGTGCGTATCGAGAGCGGTCACACGCCGCCTCTGCGGGCGCCTACATTCAAGAAGCTCGACCACATCTTGCAGTGGCCGGAGGGTAGCGCCCGAAGTGTCTACGCAGGTGGGGAACCTCTTGCTGATGAACTTGCTGACGACGCCGGCCGTCGCGCATCGGTTGCCCGGGGAGACCTTCAAGTAGCCGTCGGGACCCTGACTGCGCTCGTCGAGGCCGCGAACTCGATAGCAGCGGCCGCAGCTCACTACGAGCGAAACGGAGGTCCTTTGACCTCCGCCGTTGCAGAGCTGCGTTCCGCGTTGTCGCCCTTGGTGGGCAGAGTGGTCTCCGCAATGCTGTCCTCGAACTCCGGCGAAGGAGTACCAGCAGCGAGAGTGGCGCAAGCCGTCGAGGCCTTTATGGCACAGCCTCCTGACGATGAGACGCCGGCACGAACTGCCGCGAACTTGGAGCGCAGAGAGCTCTATTCGCAGCTGATACCCTCTACCCGTTCAGAGGAGCGAACCCGCGATGCACAAGAAGAAAGTGGGGACCCCGGACGATGATGACGCCAGCTGACCGCGTGAAGTGCGCGATGAGCGTGTTCCGACTGTCGCCCGTGGAGGTGCGCGAGTTGACCGGGGCTAGCGTTAGCTCCTTGGACGGCGCCGACCTCCCCGACGAAGCTATCGCGCGTTTCGCTGAGCACCTTGAACTGCCGCAGGAGTGGTTCCGCGGGGCCGACCCCACCATGGACTCGGAAATGCTCTTGCTGGAGGCTCTTATTAAGAGCGGGCCGGAAAACCTGAAACTTCGCGGGCGGGCACATCCGGCCGACGATCCGTCATAGGGTCTACCTGCCGCGCTAGTCGAAGCACCTCCGCCGGCGTTGTGGCCACGTCGTTCTGGCCCAGGTCGTTGCCTCTGCCGTGGAGGGAAACGAGAGCGTCGATGCACTCGGTAATCATCCGGACTGTTGCCTCATCGCGATCGAGCGGAACAGATGGGTCTAACCGCACGGAAGGAACCCGCTCAACCAGTTGCTGCCAAAGGATCGGCAGCCCTCGTAACGCAGAGGCGAGATCGGAATCGGCAGGCCGTTGTCGCGCCGACCAGTTCACCAAACCGACCAGCGCAATCGCCGTCATACCGAGCGTGAAGTAGGCAAACACGTTGCCATTACTGTCTCGCTGCAGACGTTCAGCGGTACCGATTGTCCCCATCGCATGGGCAACGGCGTACCACAACAGGCTCAGGGAGTTCAGTCCTGTGGTAACGAAGATCCCTATTCCTGTCGCGATAATCGCAGCGGGGGGCCGTTCGCTGCGATCGTGGGACCGCAACGCCAGTATCACGTGCGCTAGCGCGTACCCGTCACCAAGCACGATGGCCCCGGCGTACACGACGAAATAGGCAATCGACCAGCCTGGACTTGCTGCCTCGATCGGTAGCTCGCGATCCCCCGCTGCTGCGTCAAGGACGATCAGCACGGCCGACGTGGCCAGCCATACGGCCAACGCGCGCAGAATGATTCGTCTCGTGCGGCGGACCGAACGGCCTGCCCATGCTGTGCGCGCGTCCCGGACGGCCGCGGCGGCAACCAGTGCCGCGGCAATAGTGAAAATCTGTGCTCCCACACGAACCGCACGCGCGTCGGTCAGGGACACCAGTGCGTCATTGACCACGCCCATCTTGATCAGATCGGCGACCGCGAAGCAGGCGACCAGCACTGTGAACCAGCGCGCCGAAGCTGATCGCATCAGCATTGCTCGCGCAGCGACGATCGCGAACGCGGCCAGGACAATGAACAGGTCTAGCCACAGTGGGATGGTGTTTCTCATCGGGGGCCCAAGAAGGTGGTTACGACCGAAGAGTCCGACACCAAGCTCTGGTAGGTACTCAAGGAGTTGAAGTCCGCATCTGAGATGAGGGTCAGTACAAGAAGTTTGCTGGCAAGCGTCTCGGCGGCCCGTTCGTCGGGGTCCTCGAAGTGCGAAGCTGCCGGTCCAGGAACGCGTTCAGACGAGGACCGTTGTTGAAATGCCGCGCTCTCCAAGGCTCGAATCACTGCGGAGCGCGGCACCCTCGTAATCAGTGCGAGGATGTCGCGGACATCTGGCGAGTCGGAGTGTGCGCACGTGTGATTGAGGAACAGATGGGCGAGTTCGTGAGTGATGGTGATACGCCGTCGCCACTCACCGTCTGAGTCGGCATAGAAGATGTCCGCTTGGTCGTCGTCTACGACGACCGCGCCGGTGACCGATGTAAGCCCCTGCAACGGCGTCAGCCGTATCTCTTTGCCTGTTCTGGCTGCGCAGTAGGCGGTGAGCTCTTCGATAGTGCGAGCGCGTCGCCGCACGGCTCCGCGCACAATGAGCCGAATCAGTATTCGGTCACGGAACTTCACTGCGCGAACGCCTTTCGGACGAGGGCGTGCACGGCGAATTCACCGGGAGGGGCCGTAACGAACCGGTGCGTTGTGTCTGACGGCCGAGAAGGCGACCGGCCTCTCAGCACGGGAGTGCCCGCGGAACGGTCGACGACCGCCTGAGCCTCTGAGAGTGTTGCGCCGCCTTCGTTGAGCAGAACCGCAGCGGCCACGGTGTCATGGGCCGGCACTCGCCATCCTGGCCCGCTGGCGACGTAGCCATAAGCAGCTGCCCGGCTAGCGCCATAGCCGTCGCTTAACAAACGCATAGTTCTACCGAACTCCGTCTCGCCGAACGCCTCAGAGTTCAATAAAACTTGTCTGGTCACGTCGATGCCGACCCACGTCACGGGTAGATCGCTCGCCGCGATCTCGGCAGTGGCCGACGGATCATGCCGGGTGTTGGTATCGCCGGTCTCGTCGAGCCATGCCGACCGAGGCGTAAGCCCTTGGCCGGCCATCACGACTATCCGGTCCAGCGAGCGCAACGCGTCGGGCGCAGTACGGTAGGCGGCCGCGATGCTCGTCAGTGGAGCGATGGCGAGCAACCTTCCATCGCTCCCTGCTCGTTCAGCGAATCGGACGATCGCCGCGGCTGCTGTTCCATCAGCCTCCCGTGGACGTACCGGAGGAAGGTTGAGGACGCCGCCCATCCCGTCCTTGCCGTGCACATCGGAGGGCTTCCACGATGCGGGCGGTTTTTCGGTCGACGCAGTCACTTGTGCTCCGCTGGCGTGGGTACGCCCGAGAATGTGCGCCGCGTTCGCTGCCGCTTGTGCCGCTGAGCAGTTCCCCCAAGTCGTAGACACGCTTACGACGTTGGCCAGCTGCCCAAGCACCACTAACGCCAATGCGTCGTCTACGCCGCAGTCCGAATCCACATGCACGGCCCCCGTGTACCCCGACACAAGCCCCTCCTACGTTAGTGTGTATGTAAGCGAAGTCTACAGAATTGGCTGATACGTTAACGGCGTGTCGTCCCCGGTTCGCTGTTTTGTGTAGCCAGAATGGCAGGCATGGCAGGACGCCCCCGAAAGGACCCAACCGGAGCAGACCTCGCGCCGATGAATCTCAAGGTTCTCGCCCAGGTCAAGGAGATCGCGGCGAATACCGCGCGATCCAATGGCCTGACCTTGACGGACTACGTCTGCCTATTGATCGCAGAGGACAACCGAGATCAGTTGCCCTCGACGGTAGTGCCGATGCGCCAGGAGGTAATGAAGCTGCGCGACAGCGCATAACTGAAATGACGAACGCCCCCGGCGGCAACCGAGGGCGATTCGTAAAGTTTGAGGGGCGAGGCGGCAATCTCGCTCCCTGATCCCCGAAGGGACAGTCTGTGTCGGACTGGTCTCAGGGTAGCGCGTACCCTTTTGTTCGCGCTAGTTCTGACGAACGCGTGTCGGATCACGACTCGGTTACCGAGTCGCGGTGGTCCGAGGTGTACCGGCTGCTGCGCGCACCTGGTGGCGAGAGTTTCGCGCTCGCGGGCACCGCAACGGCGAACAAGGCTCGCCGGGAGCGCAGCGGCGACCCGATTGATCTGATCACCGAGGCCGAACGCGCCGGCGGTGGGAAGGCAATTTGGGCTGTTGTTGCCCCGATCCGCAGCGACCTGTTGGTCATCGACCTCGACCGATGCGCACAGCAGGTGTGGCCACGCCTATGCGATGTGCTCGGTGACTACTCAGCGACAGTCGCTTATCTGGCCAGGTCAGGTAGCCCGGACTCGCTGCACGTGATTCTTACGTGCCCTTCCCCTGCCTCCGATCGCGCACTCCGCCAGTTTCTCGCCCAGCTCCGCCGCCAACTCAACCTGTCGGCTCGTCGCGTCGACGTGCTGAGTCCAGGACATCTCCTGCGTCTGCCCGGCAGTGCATCGTTGAAACCTGCCGGCGGCCACTGCACACCGGTCAACGACGATCTCGAACCCATCACCGCGATCGAAACCGCCGAACGGCTGCGTGCCGCCCTCGGCAGTGACGAACCGGGGCCGGTGCAAGCCTCCTTCGCCCGCCACAACGACGAATGGTGTGTGCAGGTCGACGCCGAGGTGTACCGCCCCGGACTCGAGGTAGAAGTCCACCGCCGCGACGGCCAGGTCAAACGAGTCCGTATCGGCGCGGTCGTCGCCCATGCCGGCGATAGGGTCCGGGCCGCCATCACCGACGACCTCACCCCCTACTCCCCCACCCCGGGTCCTATGGTCGCGCTGTCCGCGGCCGCGCAGATGCACGAACTCGCCCCCGACGACACTGACGGTGCGGGCGAGTTGCAGTGGCAGGCCCCGAGAGCCTGGCGGCGGCGCACGCCCATCTCTGCGCAGCAGTGGCGCATCCTCAACGAGACCGGAGAGGACGACCGCTCCGCGGCGGCCACGGCCGCCGCGTGGGTGTTGTGGGACGTCGGCTTACGTTCTTTCGCGGCGGTGCGCTGGTTCTACGCGCACTGTCCAGCGTTTGCGAAGTTCCGCGACCGCGACGGTAATCGCCGACGGACCCGCTCAGCATGTGCCGCGCACTGGCGGAGCATCACTGCACGCGCCACCACCTATCGGCCACCACTGGACCCCGCCGACCAAGCACTCGTCGACGACGCCCTGACCGAGGTCGCCACTTGGGACGAACCCGACCTCGTCGCGGCCGCCGTCGCCGTCATCACCCACCGGTTCACCGACGGCCACGGCCTCACGGATCGCCCCATCGCCAAACGTTGCCTCGCGACCTGGATGTCGGTGTGCGACAGCCGCGCATTCGTCCACCTCCAACGCCTCCAGGAGCGTGGCCTGCTGGTTCGGACCCGTGATTGGCGCGACGGACCGGCAAATGAGGCTGCCCTGTACTCGCTACGAGTGCCAGATGAGTTTTACCGGGGAAATGGTGCCCATGACGTCACAGACCCCCTACGCCTACACCCCCTCTGGGGGCAACTAGGACACGCCTCGCACACCCTGTGGTCCGTACTCTCCGCACACAAGGGCGCCCTGCCCACCATCGAGATAGCGACTAGGTCGTCCCTCCCCCCTGGTGGAGCTGGGTGGGGAGTGCTCGGCCTGCTCACCAGACTTGGTTCGCTAGGGCTGGTGACCCGGATTGGAACGGGCAGGGGCACTCGCTGGACAGTAACGCCGACCCAGGCAGATCAGGGCGCTGTTGACTCCGCAGCTACGTCCAGCGGTGCGTTCGAGCGAGCCCAGCAACTCCGCGCGCGGATCGTGGGCGAGCGCAAGGCCTACCACGCCGAAGGACCAGGTGAGCGCGCCCGAATGCGGGCGGGGCTGAAAGTGCTTCGCAGCAGGCTCACGCACGCCGATGTCGTTGGCCGGGATCAAGGAAGCCTGTTTGGCGCCGTGGCCACGGCCCGTACGGGGGCGCCGCAGAATGCGTCACCTGGCAGGCCACCTGCGTGGTAGACCCATATGGGTACTATTATTACGTAATATTCCCTATAGACATGTTATGTACGAACATGGGAGCATGTATTAGCAAAGCTAATATGCCCACACATAAGCCCATGTCTGCTGATGTCACATCACGTGCAATGAGCAGATGTTCTGTTTGGGCATTCGCCCCGACCTGCGGCAACAGCACATTACGAACCGGAAGGATGTAGGAGATGAAGGTAACGGCCGTCGCGAACCTGAAAGGGGGAGTGGGGAAGACCCTGGTTGTTGGAAACCTCGGACATGCGTACGCCGCACAATCAGTTCCGACCCTGCTCCTTGACCTAGACCCTCAGGGGAACCTCACCCAGCACTTCACGAGCTTCACACCGGACAACCCACCGAGCGTCAGCATGGCTGACGTCCTCGATCGTTCAAGCGACGCCACTTTGGTAGACGCCATCGTGGAAACCCGTCGAAGCGGACTCTTTTTGGTTCCGTCCGGGTTCGACGAGCTGCAGGCGGTGCAAGACACCCTTGTCGGCAAACCGGGCGCGGAGTTCAGCGTCAGGAGAGCCCTCGACTCGCTTCCCGCAGGGCAATTTACCGACGTGCTGATCGACTGCCGCCCCGCCACTGACCTGGTGACCCGCAACGCGTTCATCGCCGCAGACCAGGTACTCATCGTCCTGCAACCCGAAGCTGATGCCTTACGTGGTTTCGACTTCACCCTCGTAGCCATCGACGATCTGCAGATGTATCTCGGCAAAGAGCTACCGGTCGCCGGATTCGTCGTCAACCAGGTCGACTACCGACGCAACGACCACAAGAAGCAGCTCGAATGGATCAAACAGCGCTCTGCGGCCGACGCCATCCCTATCCTCGGTGACCCCATCCCGGTGAGCACGGATCTGTCCAAACTCAACGCAGTGGGAATGGGGATCGACGAGATGAGCTCGCCATCAATCCGGCTGCGAACCCTGGCCGCCGGATTCCAGACCATCGTGAACGCGCTTAGAGAGGAAGCAGCGGCATGAGCAATATTCCAGAACCCAACCTGCCCCCCGTCCGCCCGCGCCGAAGCTCGTTCGCTTCCGCTGCACCCACGCAGCCGGCACCACAGAGGTCGACATCTACCCCGGCGGAGGCAGGGGAGGGGAATGACGCTCAGTCGCCCCAGACGGAGACCTCGCGATCCTCTGCTCCCAAACGGTCGCAGCGAGTGGCCGCCGACCGGGGCACTTCGCGTCCAGCCGCCGCGACAACATCGAAGCGCAGTCCAGCGTTCTCGCGCGACATCCTGTTGTCGGTATCCGACGAGCAGAAGTCGCGCCTCGAGAACACGGTCGCCTGGACCGCCCCGAGGACCGGCGTCAAGAGTCAGCAAGCGTTCATCCGCTGGGGCATCGAAGAACTGTGCTCACGCCTCGAACAGGAATACAACTCGGGCAAGCCGTTCGATCCGATTGCCGAGCAGAACCTCTAACCCACACCTATAGCTTCTAGCGGTTATAAGTGCCCATATGGCCCATATGGGTCTGCAGTGAGGTCCTGGTGGGGATTGAGCACCACCAGGACCGGCGACCAACAGAAATGGAGCCGTTGATCTGTGTCCGACCCTACTCATACCCGTCACACCGCCGAGGGTGCGACGAACACTGTCAGTGTGGCGACTGCGGTCATCCTGAGCCTGATCGTTGTTGCGGCCTCGTTCACGCTGAGCTTCACAGCCTTGAGTGATCTCGCCCGGATGTCGGGGGCGATCCCGGGCCGCTTGGCCTGGCTCCTGCCGGTGGTCATCGACGTGTTCATTCTGCAAGCCACCTGGTGTGTCTACGTTGCGACGAAACGCCGTGACGACCCCGGTAAGCGGTACCACTTCGCCATGCTCGCCATCTTCTCGACGGTGAGCGTGGCGGGTAACGCTGGCCACGCATTCCTCGTCACCGGCCAGGGCGTCATGCACGGACTCATGGCCGTTGCTATCGCGATCGTCGCGCCCCTGGCGCTGCTCGCGAGCATCCACGGACTCGTCATGCACGTCTGGACCGGCGGCGCGTCCCAGCCCGAACCCGCCCGAGACCTCGACGAGGCCGCGAGGGAAGACGCGGACGTACCCGTGCACACACAACAAGAGTCCGATCCGAGTGCGTCCTATGCACACCCGCAGGTCACCGCGCCGGCACCCGCTGCCGCCGACGCGCGGCCCGCCAAGGAAACGCGCCCGCTCAGTCAGAAGGAGGTCGACGACCAAATTTCCGATAACGACTTACAGCTGGCCCGACTCGTATGCAGTAGAGGCCGCTTGAGGAACGACGAACGTGCAGTCGCTCGCGTCCTCGTCGCCGAGCGCCTTCGTGTACCTCGCGAGGACACCGCTCTGATTACAGGCGTGCACAGAACCACGATCGGACGATGGATGGAACTCGCAGCCGAATGCAGCCCAGACTCCGGCGCGCACAGCGAGCGTGCGCACGCGTCCGATCAACCAACGCTCGCCGACGCCGTATGAGCGCACAGCGGGGGAGCGGGGGAGTGACCCAGCGCCATTCACATACAGCTATCCGCTGCCGTACTGCCGTACTGATGAGTGTGTGAGGGGCGGGGGTGCATACGATCCCGGACTTCCCTTCCGGTCACACCCCCGCCCGCTCGGAAGACTACACGACCATCGAACACCCATTCGATACGTCAAGTTAGACTAAGAGCATGTTCGACCACTGGCCCGACACCCGAACGCTCCGCGTGGTCGACCCACCGAGGCCCGTGCTGATCGACATGGCGATCGCCGACCCCTCGTGCGGCCGCTCGTATGCGGCCGGCGGGGGAGTGTCACTGCGAGTCCGCGCATCCGGCGCCCGGATCGAACCCTCCATGAACGCGCTGCTCTTAGCGTGGCTCCAAACTTCAAACGGCCTCTGGCGCGGGATATGTCAGATGTCAGTCGAGAGCGCCAACCGCGTCTCCTCGGCCACCATCACCATGTGGGTGCCGCCCGAAGCACTGCAACCGCGAGAGGGCCCAGCACCGCAATGACTGACAACAATGACACGGGGGCAGGCCCCACCTTAACCGCGTCGCACCCAAACGCGGCCGCGTCGAGTTGCATGACCTGACGCTCATCGTGCGTCCGGCCGGCCAGCCCGCCGGTATCCGCACCTACACCGCCGACGAGCTCGACGAGGCCCAGGCGTACGCCGATCAGACCGGGGGACAGGTCGACCGGCTCCCATAGTCACAAACAGCTTCTCCGCTGCGCTGCGCTGCCGCCCTCCCCGCGGTCGGTTGCCACATGAGCGGAGTGGTGACGTTTGAGCGAGAGGAGGGGCTCAGAAAGCCGCCCATGTGTGTCCCCTGAGCCCTGTCGAGTCGTACCGCACCAATAGGGTGTTCCATCATGTTGACGGCGTGGGCAGACGAGAGCGGGTCGCGGCCGGACATGGACCCCGGCGCGTACCTGATGTCCGCAGCACTCTGCGACGAAGACGACGTCGATTCCCTCCGCGCCGCCATGGAAGCGCTGCGCTTGGCCGAGCCGAAAGTGCACTGGCACGGCAGCAGCGAGCAACGACGAACCGAACTCGTCACCGCGATCGCCGAACTACCCCTGACAGGGTTCGTCGTCGTGCACGTCGACAAGGAATCTTCGGATCGCCGGCACCGACGCAAATGCATGGAGTTCCTACTGCCGCACCTGGCCGACATGCCGTGCGCCACGATCACGTTGGAATCCCGAGGCCAACAGGACGCGAGCGACATGGACATGCTGCACAAGCTCCGCGCCCGACAAGCCGTCGCCCCGACTCTGCGAATCGACCACGCTATCGGCCGTCACGAACCAGCGCTGTGGGTGGCCGACATCGTGTGCGGTGCTGTGGTGCAACAGCGGTGCGGCCGCGGGGACTACCTCGACATACTCGGCTCCGGTGTCGAAATACACACCATCGGCCCCTGAAAGACCGCGAGCCACAGGCCTCGTCGTCCGGCGAGTAATCCTGTGGCTCACTTCCAAACCCACCGCAATGGGCTGGCTACGGCTCCGATTGTAGCCGCACTACGCGGCTACACGCCACCACCCACTAGCCCGAGGCGCGCATGGCATCGCGGCGCAGCGTTGCGGCCAGGTCGGTGTTGTCGGTGTGCTCGGCTGCGGTGGTCAGGATTCGAGCGATCCGGGTCAACAGGGCCGGCGGGGCGGGTACTGGTCCGCTACCTGAGGTGTCGGCCTGGAGGAGTCCGGTCACCGAGAGCAGGGTGAGGACCTCGTGTGCGCGCCGCGTGCGGTCGTCGGCCGACAAGCCGGTGGCGGGGTCGGTGTAGATCAAGGCGACCTCGGCCAGCCCCGCGATCAGTCGCCCGAGGGTGCTGACGCTGAGCGTGGCTGTTCTGGGTTCGGCGCACAAGTCAGCGCCCGGGGCCTCATCGGCCAGGGTCTCGACCATACTGTCGACCACGCCGGCCAACGCCTCGTCGGTGAGGTAGGTCTGGGCTTGCCGGACCCCGACGCGCATGCGTTCGGCGACGGCCTGCACACGTTCAGTCAGAAGCTGCTGTGCTGCCGGGTCGGTCATGGTCAGACCGCGATCGTTGACCATCTCAATCAGACGCTCAGCACGTTCTTCCAACCATGCACGGCCAGGACGAGTTGACGACGGGCTCATCCGCTCACTGTCCCAGGGGTCCTGTCGCCGTGTACAGAACTTCGCTCGGATATGGCGAACAAGCCTGTCCGAGGTGTGTGGCATCGTCGGAGCGGAGTACTGATGTCCCGATCAGCGTAGGGGAGGAGCCCGGCGGTGGGTGAGAGCTTTTGGCAGCGGCAACAGACACCGCAATGGGGATTCCTCGAGAACTACCCGTTCACTGCCCTGATCGACGCCGGCCTGGGGTGGCGGGTCACCAGTGTGGACTCCCCGCGGATGCGACCCCACAAGGCCGAACCGATCCGGGTCGTGCACATGCAAGACAACTTCGAACGGTTCCTGACCTTTGATGTCACCGCCAACTCCAACCGGATCCGTGATCACGCCACCTTCACCAGGGCAATCGACGAAGAGGTCCTGATCGCCACGACAAGCCGCGCCGCGGCCGCCCTCGGCACCAGCGACCCAGATGCTGCGTTCAGCGCACTGCTCACCCTGCCCGACGTGTACCGGGTAGCGGACTACCCGCGAAGGTGAGCACTTCTTCGCTGCTCGTGGCATGGTTACCAGCTTCTTCACTGCAATTCTCAATTCGTAGCTGGCACTCGGGCTGAGCCGGTGTCGGACTGCACGAGTATCTACAACGAGCTCGCCCCCCGTCCTGGCTACTAGTCAAGACAGGGGGCGAGTCGGACCGCGGAGAGGAAACTACTTGACTGTGAGGCTGCCGATCTTGTTTCCGCGTTGATCGACTACCGTCAGCTGAGTGCCGCGTTTCGTCGCGCGGTCGAGGGAGTCGTTGCTGACGTACCCAAGACGGCCGGAGTCGGCGTAGGCGGCGATGTAGTCAGGCTGAGCTTCAGGATCGCTTCCGTTGTGTGGCCCGTACGTCTTACCTCCCACTGACGTTGTCTGCGTTGGTGGCTTCTCCGAATTCGCCTGCGCGCTACGCGCTGTCGCGGTGCCGCTGTAGTTGATGGGGTTCGACGGGAAGGTGACATACTCATGCGTGCCAGAGGTCGAGTTGACCTTGATGAAGCCGTGACTGTTATACGAGCCGGCGCCGCAGCCCGCGCTGGTCGCCACCTCCAACGACGCCGCCCACTGCGTGTTGAACTCGTAGCCTGCGAGGTCACACAAGGCGCCACTCTTGAACAGTCGAGCACGCACGGCCAGATAGCCCGGTGCGACCGTTTGACCGGTAGCTGTCCAGAGCTTCGACTTCGCGACGATTCCCGAATCGTTTGACACTGATGAATTGTGCAGATAAACAACGCCATCGTGCGGAGGCGTCGGACCCGTCCAGCCGGTAACGGTTTGGGCGGTCGCGAGGCCGGCGCCAGCGTTGAGCAAAGCGGCCGCGACCGCAGCTGCGGCGAGACCTGGTGCAATTCTCGACTTCAAACTCATTTGTGTGTGCTCCTTAAACTAGGGGTTTTAAAAGTGATTGTCAGGCGTTCTGCACGCGACAGGCGAGGGTGACCTCGCTGCCGAGGCCCTGGCCCGTGTGGGGTCCGGCTTCGATCTGGCCTGCCACTCGGTAGGTGCGCTCTTCCGCTGTAAGGCAAGGCTCCGCAACGAATACCGTGATATCAGGCGTTCCCTCTTGGTGGTACGCCGAGCGGTCGGTGAGGGCGTCTCGGAAGAACCAGTCCGGAAAGAAGGGGATTTGGCGCTTGACCTGCAGTCTCATGGTCAACCGGTGTGGCCACCAGTCGGTTCCTTGACATGTGCTGTGCAAGGAGTACTCGAGAAAGTTGTTGACTACTCGCGGGTCGCTGATCCAGCCCGAACATGAGCCACCAGCAAAACCTATGTTCCGCGAATTGGACTCTCCTTCCCATTTGAGATTGATCTCCGGGGGTCCCGCCGGCGGCGCAGCATTTGCTACCGCCGTCTGTCCAGAGGCCACCGCGGCGGCCACTACAGCGGATATCGCTAACCGAGACGCAAATCGCGTTCTACGCATAGATTCGTCCTTCCACCTGATACGTGAATTACGCCCGATATTCGGGTTCGTAATGATCCGAGACGCTAACATGCAAACCGGACTCACGGGAGGGAATCGAATGTCGTAATCTACGAACCATGAGTGAACTCTCGTGGGTGGAACTGATGGGCCGACACGCGGCCAGCGCGGCGCTGTACGTGTCTGGAGCGATGAACTACCTGGACGCCGAAGGTCAACGCCAGCAATTTCTTTGGTGGCACGGGCCGGCCGCACAGTGGCGCATCGCCCTACCCGACGGCACACCCATCTACCTCAAAGACGCCACCGGCCGCAGCTTCCAACGCAACTCCGCCGGCGACATGCAAGAACTCGGCGGGCGGATCACCGTACCCATTCTGGGCCCGGTCAGCCCCCTCGACGTCGTCGCCCCGGAGTCCATGCTCAACCAGATCAGCCAGCACGCCGCAGTCGTGGCAGGCCCCCTCCATAGCACCGTCGATGGACGCAAGTCATGGAAAGTCACTCTGGCGGCCGGGACATCAGAGATGTTCATCGAAGTTGACGACGAAACCGGGGTCCTCCTCCAGGCGCAGAGCGCCGACTACCCCGAGCCAGGCTTCACCATCATCGACCTCCGGACCGACAACAACGACAACGCGGCCTGGTTCTCTCCGTAGCGGACCCGGCTACGTTCCGCTGTAGACCACGAACAGCTGGGTGTGCGACGGGGTCGAATTCAGAACGACTGCACGCTCACCCTGAAACAGGGATTGGTCGGGATCGCGCACACTCTGGGTGCGACTGATCCGCGCGCCACCGCCGGCGGAACAGGCCAAACCGAGCTCGATGAGATCTTCGCCGGCCCACGGTGAAGGGATAGATGCGCACGGCAGATCCTCGAACTCGATCAAGTCGCGACCAACGTCGGCCGCCCGCAGCGTCCGGAACCGATCGGCAGGCCCATCGAAGCGGATGGCGAACGCCGCGGAGCCAACTGAAGCAACCGGCCAGACATACCCCTGGACGAACTCGAAGCCATCCGGGACGTGCATGGCTCGTCGTTCGATGCGATCAGTAGCGCCGTTTGCGTCGATGCTCTTGCGGTACGGCGGTTCCTGAAACCCGCATGCCGTGCCAAACATCCCGACGCACAACGCCATCACCAGGGCCGCCACGCCCGAACGAACACGGCCGAAGCGGGCCGTCCCTCCTGATTGCGGTACGTGCGCGATGAGCACTGAGGCCACCCCCTGAAAGTCGTCCTCTCGAAAACTCCTGCACGAACTCACGACTGCGCTCAGTCGCTGCGGTCTTTCCAGCGTTCGTTTGCGGATTGTCGGGTCATGCCGGTGGCCGCGCCGATATCGGCCCATGAGCGGCCTAGCCGGCGTGCCTTGGCCACGGCGGCGTTGAGTTGCGCGTCAGCGTCTCTGCGGGCGGTAACCGCCGCCCGGATCTCGTCGTCGACGACGATCGGGTCGAGATGGTCCCGGCGCCACACCGTTTGGGCGGCCGCCTCGACCTCGGGTCGCTCGTCGGCGTGGACGTCGCTGTCGGGGGCAAACACGCGATGCCGGGCCAGGTCCTCAAGGGACGCCGATGGCACCCGCGACCACTGCACCGGATCGGTCCAGGTCGACACATCGGAGCTGGATCGGCGAGCGCAATCGCAGCGCAACAACCAGCCGACAATCTCGGCCGACGGCCGACGACGATCCTCGTCCGGGCTCCGGCCGATCTCGACGAGCTCGTAGTCCACGCCGTCGACCATGGTCGACCCGTGGCTCTCGGTACCGTCCTCGAAGAATGGCACCAATGCCGCCTCATGCAGGTGCGTGTCGCTCTCGTGCATCCAGCCCATGCGGATAGGGTAGACCCGTGACGTCAGGTTCACCAGACATCACGGATGTCCACGTCATGGTTACCTGACATAACGTAGATTATCGGCGAAACATGTTGCTGTGCTGTATGTTTCGTTACCTGACATAATATCTATTATCGGCACTTTCAAATCGACTGAGGGGCAGGCGCTTTCGATACCGAGTTGACATACGGCGTAGGGCTCGCGTCAGTCGTGTACCTGGATGGCCGGCCCCGGCAAGTGTGTTACCGGGGACGGTCAGATGGGTGAGCCGTCGGCATCTGTGTGCATCGGGGGTGCTTGATCCCCCGGGTGATTGAGGCGACGCTGTCGGGGGATCGCCTCTTGTCAGCCGCCCGTGCCCGTTGGTCCTCCCGGTTCTGCGCCGTCGCCGTCGCCAACGTCCCCATCGGCACTGGATGTGCGCTGTGCCAACCGGTCGTACCGTTGAGTGACTAGATGAGCGGTTCACTTTCGACTGTCAGACCAGAGAATCGGACCCGGTCCCGCACCGACCCTGAGCAGGGAAAATGGAAAACCCTACGCGACACAGGATGCCAATGTTGGGGATCGTCCTTCGGTCCAGCTAACGTCCTGTGCATGTCCATGTCGTACGACACCTTCAGCCTGCACCGAGGCGACGTTCTTACCGCCTACAAAAAATGGCCCTCCCCCGTAACCATCATCAGCGACGGGGCATACGGCGTAAGAGGGTTCCACGGCGACACGACAGGCCCTGACGAGCTCGCCGACTGGTACCGGCCCCACATCCAGGCGTGGTCGGCAGCCGCGCGCCCCGCCACAACGTTGTGGTTTTGGAATACCGAAGTCGGCTGGGCCACCGTGCACCCACTTCTAATCGAAAGTGGTTGGGAGTACGTACAAACGATCACCTGGGATAAGGGTATTGCGCATATCGCCGGAAACGTCAACGGCCAAACTATCCGTACCTTCCCGGTCGTGTCCGAGGTGTGCGTTCTATACCGCCGCAAGTTCGCCGTCGACACTCACGACGGTCCGATGCCAGTGAAGAAGTGGCTCAGACACGAATGGCAGCGTGCCGGCCTCCCCCTCTACGAAGCGAACGCGGCCTGCGGAGTAAAGAATGCGGCGACCCGCAAGTATCTGACACAGGATTGGATGTGGTACTGGCCCCCTGGAGTCATGGTCGAAAAGCTTGCTATTTATGCCAATGACCGCGGCGACGACAACGGCTGGCCGTTCTTCAGTCTCGACGGCGCGGCTCCGGTCACCGCGAAAGAGTGGGATTCGCTGCGCTACCACTGGACTCATCAGCACGGGCTCACAAACGTATGGCAAAGAGGACCCCTACACGACAATGAGCGACTCAAGGGCAGCATGCGACGCTCTGCGCCCCGGGTGTACAAGCCATCTAAGGGGTCCTCGGCACATCTGAACCAGAAGCCGCTGGAGTTTATGGAACGGCTCGTTCGGGCCGTCACTCGACCTGACGACATCGTGTGGGAGCCGTTCGGTGGCCTCGGCTCCGCATCGGTCGCTGCTGTCGCGCTCGGTCGCCAAGCCTATCTGGCAGAGATCGATCGAGAGTTCGCCAAGCTCGCCTATGAGCGGCTGAAAGCTGCTGCCGACACGGCGGAGCCCGACAAGGAAGCAGCAGCGGCGGCTCAGACTCTCGACACGCGGACACTCGACGCGTAGCTGAACTGCAGCCCCCCGACCTCATCGCATGGTCAAATTGGCGGCGTGGCAGAGGAGACACCGATCAACATGATCGAGCAGCCAGGCGATAATGGTCCGAGTGAACCGATCGAGCCGGACCTCGACCCCGGAGATCGGCGGACCCAGCTCCAGGCAAGGCTGCGCACTGTGTTGGTCGGGCTACCAGCGTTCTTCGAGTTCGACAACCACATCGCAGGTGTCGAAGCGACCGATCTGCATGCGCTCAACACACTTCTCGGCGCGGCGATTGAAGGTCAGGTAGTCAAAGCGCTCAACCAACAACGAGCCCTTTGGGACCCTGACGACGAGTGGCTCGGCTACACCTTCGAGCGGCAGTCGCAGCGCTTTCCCGACGTCTTGCTGACTAAGAAGGGCGGAGACAGTGGCCCCGATATCGCGCTAGGCGTGGAACTCAAAGGCTGGTTTTTGCTTGCGAAAGAAGGTGAGCCGTCCTTTCGATTCGGTACAACACCCGCCGCCTGCGCCGACCATGACTTACTTGTCGTCGTGCCGTGGTATCTAGATAACGTCCTGTCAGGGAGCCCGTCCGCGGCAGAGCCGTTCGTAGTTTCTGCCCGCTGGGCCGCAGAATATCGCAACTACTATTGGGAGCACACCCGCAGGGTGCGTGGTCCAAATGTAGACCGCACGGTGCACCACCCAGAAGGCGCGCACCCATATCCTACGAAAGACGAGCTGACTCTGGACGTCCCAGGCTACGATGGGGGCGGCAACTTCGGTCGCGTAGCCCGCGTTTCCGGCCTGATGGACAACTTCGTAAAACAGTCCAATGAGCTTGAGGTTCTTGGCATTTCGGTTGGCGACTGGAACTGGTTCTTACGAATACATTCTGATCAGGCTGACCCAGCTGAGGTACGAATGCAACTGTTTCAGCAACTAGTACAGCGGAAGAAGCAATTGTCGGCGAAGAAGGTAGAGCGCCTCAAACCGTTGATGCAGGCTTTGGTCGATGCATGGGATGACAACGACCTCGACTAGAGGCCTCGCAAACCAGTGGCATCTGAGACCGTTACCGCAGCTACATGTCACGATTGTCGACTGTCACGGCGCACCATAAATGGCCGTGGAGTGTGCCACTTGATGCGGCGATTCTGAGTGAGCAGCGGCGGTGATCAGGGGCGCCGTGTTAGCCGCGGTAGATGTCGTAATCTGTATCGTCGGCGAAGTCTGTCTCATCGAGATCGTCGTCGTACACCCGGTTCACCGCCGGTGCGGAACCGACCGGGGAGTCGGCGACGGCGGGCCCGTCGTCGCGCGATTCGGCGTCGTCCTCGTACTCGCTGTCGTTGTCGATCTCGGCGTACTCGTCCTCGTCCAGATCGGTGACGATGACGTATTCGTCCTCGTAACCGAGGTCGAGTGGATCGTCGAAGTACTCATCGCCGACAGCGAGACGTGCCGCTCGGGTCGACGGCAGGAAGGCGTACACGAGCACGATGAGCAGGCCGACGACCGCGATCCAACCCAGCGTGAAGACCCCGGCCGCCGACACCGTCACGACGACCTCGCCGAACTCCCCCAGCGTTCCACCCGCCGAGACGGTGAGAACGGCGACCACCGAAGCCGCGACCGCCGCGGCGACACCCACCGAACGCACGTGGGCCATGGGATCGAGGTCGCGGCATCGCCAGCCGACGAACGCGGCGACCCCGGCCGGCACGAGCAGTCCGACGAATCCCCATGCCCCGGCACCCAGCCCGTCGGGAAGGACCGCGAGAACCGGGACGGGCGGGACGGCGTCACCGCGGACCGTGAACAGGTCGACGGTCGTCGCACCGATCTGGACGTCGGAACCCACGAGCACCGCCATCGCGGCGACCATCACGTTCGGGAGGTAAAGCATCGACAGCAGGGTGAGTCCCAGGAACCCATCGAAGTCGTAACCGGTCTCGATCAGTTCACCGATCTGCCCGTGCCTCATCAACATGCGCAGACACACCAGCACGGCTCCGGCCACCAGTAGCAGCATGGCCGCCACCAGCCCGTACCGGAAACCGCGACGATCGGCGTGGGTCACGCCCCCGCGGACGGCGAAGTCGCGACGTCGGCTCCACACGACACCGGCGACCGCCGCACCGCCGTGTACGCCGAGGGTGTAGAGGAACGCGAGCAGCGCGTTGGGCGTCTGCACCGGCAGGACCGACCCGCCGTCCATGACGACCGCCAGGGACATCGCGGTGATGAGAACGGGACCGATCACCGCCGAGAACACGACGGCGCCGAGGTCGAACAGGTCGTGCCGATCGCGTTCGTTCGAGTTCGTGCCACCGGCGACGGCCCGGGCCGTCAGCCAGGCAGTGCCGGCGGCGACCGCCAGCGTCGGCAACAGCGGCAGCACACCTACGGTGACCCCGCTGATCGTGACCGGCACCTGGTGGACGGCCAGCCAGCCCGAGGCGATCGCACTCGGCAGTCCGGTCAGGCCGCTGCCGGCCAGCAGCAGCACCGAGAGCATCACGACGATCAGCGTCACCAGCGCTATCGCGGGAACGGTGAACGCGACAACCGCGAGCTGCCGGGCCGAGCCCTCGGCCGCCGTGCGCTGCGCACGACGTGATCGCCGCAGGTTACGCAGCTGCGACGCCAGATTGTCCGTGGTCGGGTCCGACTTGAGGGAGGGCATCGTCACGAGCCTGACACGGTCCCGGCCGACGCCGTCGTAGACGCGCCGAGCAGGCCGTGAAAGGGAGACAGCTCACGAGATCACTGCGCGGCGCCAGACACTCGTCGGGCCGTCAGCCGACGAGCAGCCCGTCTCTACACCGATCGCAGACGACTGGCCGAGTGCAATTCGGCAGCCGGGCACTCCTCATCACGGCCCGGTCATCTGATCGGCGTCCCGTAGTCGGCGCCCATTCCCTGCCCAAACGGCGCCCGCCGGCAACGGCGCGAAGAACGTCCGGGAAGTCCGGGTCCACCCCGATGGCGTGGAAGGAAAATTAGCTGACGCGGCTGACGGGGCTGAAAGGTACCGGCAGAATCGGTGCAAATGAGTTCCGCAGCACCTACAGTTCACCTGTGTCTGGTGCGTCCCTGGCAGCAGGCCGTCGACTCCTTCTTCCCCGGCGATGACGATGACCCCGACATCGACGATCTGACGTGGCAGACTCCGTCGGCGTTTGCCGCCGGCGACATCATGGTCTACGTAGCCGATGCGCCCAGCCCCGCCATCATCCAAGTGGAGACGCTGTCCAGTGGTTCGGACGGCGAGGGCATCAACGCCAGCCCCGAGACGGAGTGGGGACCCTACAGTGCCGGACTGTCCCTGAGAGCGATCGAACGACGGTTACGCGACTACCTGCCGGCGGCGCCTACGACGCTCACCGAGCCGCTTGCGCAACGTTTCCTGGTCGCGCTTGAAGCTGAGGCGTCTGACCCCACGCCGTGGCGCGACGTCGACGACTCGTGGTGCCGACTGAGGCACAGCGACGAACCGCCGGAGGCTCCCCCGTTCGGACCGCACACATGTGTGGGGTGCCGTGAGGAATTCACTCCGGAACGGGTGGCCGAGACCCACCACGGTGGTGGTGACGACCCCGCGTTCACCGACAGCTCGGCCTTTGCCGTCTGCGCCGACTGCCACGGCCGTCTGCACCAACCGCTCCCCGACACCCTCGCCGATCTCGTTTTCGAGCAACGACCGCTGTGCCCCGTGTGTTCAGCGATGCGCACCCTGGAAGTGATGTGGGGTATGCCCCCCCCGGCCCGCCCGGACCGTATGTGGTCCTCGCCGGTTGTGGCGTCACCGGAACTATCCTGGAATTGCGATGCGCCGCATGCGGATACGAGTGGTCAGACGACGACGACGATCGCTATCCCCTCGCCACTGACGCTGGGGGTGGGGACCGGGTTCGAGCTCGGCTGTGCGACTTCCCCCCTCAAGACTTTCTCCCCTCGCCACGCCAACGACCCGGACGCCTCGTGGTCGGGCGCTACCATCCCCACCATGTCGACGGCGCCTGGGCACCCGGCACCTGATCATCGGCGAGAACCGCAAGCACTACATCGTCGATCCCGTCACCATCCGCTGGCCCGACCCCACCGACAACTTCTAAACGTCAACTAAATCGAACCTGCGGAACATACAGGCGGTACCGTCGCTGCCATGGCCTACACCGCCGAACAGCTACGCGTCCTTGTCGCCGCCTGCGAGCAGTTTCGCGGCTCCCAAGCGCCCCCGGGCTACCGCGATGGCCTCGCGCTCTGTGTCATTGACTCAATTCAATCGACAGGTGTCACCTACTCCAGCGTCGAGAATGTGGTGTCCCGATATAGGTCGTATCGCCGCGAGCAAAACGGAGACCCGAACCGCGACGGCGTCCCCGAGTTGCTGGCCACCTTCGACGAACTGGACGGCCCGCACGGGTGGGCGCAGAAGATTGGAAACAACAACCGCACCTCCACCAGCGGCGGAGTTCTCAAATCGCAGGCGATTCGAGAGGCGGCCCGGGTGCTCAACGAGGCGGGGATCGAAACCGCTGCCGATCTACGCGAGGCGGCCCAGGATGAGGCGCAACTGGCGCGGATGCGGACGGCGTGGTGCGCTGTGACCGGTCAACGCAGCGGGATCACCTGGCATTACGTGCAGATGCTGGCAGGGATACCGGGCGTGAAACCCGATCGCATGGTGAGCCGCTTTGTCGCCGATTCTCTAGGACTTTCCAGCACCGGTGTTACGCCGCGGTTCTCGCTCGAAATTCTGACCGCCGCAGCGAAGGACATGAACATCTCGCCTACCGATCTCGACCACGCTGTGTGGCAGTACCAACGGAGCCAGAAGTAGACGAACCCTGTTCTAAACAACGAGCCTGACTGCGCCGGGCGACTTCGCCCCCGTCGTCCGGATCGTCTTGGCCGGGTACCGTGCAAAGGTGTGTCGTCGGGGATGTCGCCCCGCTTCGTCAGACTGGTGCCAGCACAGCCGCGATCACCGACATTCGCGCTGACTGGCTCATCGACACCATCGAGACGATGATACGACGGTCGATCCGCCGCACAGGTTCTGCTGCTCCGTATACTCCGACACCAGTGACTTAGTGCTGAGTAGATGCGCATTTCAAGGAGCCCTGCCATGCCCACGCGGACCGCGGCACGCACGGCGTTTCTGGCCGACGTCTACACCTGCGCACTCGAAGGCGGGATCGGCTACTGGGCGACCTGTTCCAGCTACCGCTGGAGCAACAATCCGCGAGCGACCATCTAGGACATCGCCGGTAATCCTCACGTGATCACCCTCGAAACGATCGTCCGAGGCGTGAACGCCGTGGTCCGCGGCACGACTGTGGTTTCGGACGCACAACGTCGGCGAATCACGGCCGCGGTCCGCATCAGCTCCGCCGAGGCGATCGATGCGTGCGATGCAGACGCCATCGTGCAAACGGCACTCTTCGGTTCCCTGATCTACGGATAGCTACCGCGGCACCGAGCCCTCCCGCAGCCCGCGTCGTTCCCGCACAATCGCCATGCCTGCCACGTGCGTCGGGTGTGCCTGCGTCACGCCGCTAGGTGCCGGCCGCGGTGGGCCCCGGTCTTGTCTGCCGGCTCTGCCGCCACCTAATCGGAGCGGCTACGCCGCACAGTGACGCCCTTCGGGCTGAGTTGGTTTGCGTTGCCCTGACTCATTCTCTTACCTCCAGTCGCGGCCCGCAAGGCGTGAAAAACTAATCCGCCCTGCGGGTTTCAGGGCTGCGCCCCGGATGACTTTTTCACTTCCTCCCTTGCACGCCACTCCCTCCGGCGAAGAGATGGCCAGTGCAAACGCAAACCAGCACTCACAACGGGAGGGGTCACCATGACCAGCGCCACCACCATCGCCTACCAGCTGTGCACCAGCTGCGCCGTCGCCGTCGCCTACGGAGACATGACCGGCCTCGACACCGAGAGCACCGCCGAAGTCCTGGCGTTCATGGCCAAGACCGGCTACCTCGTGCCCGCCGACGACATCGACCCGCCCGGTGAATGGCCGTGCGAAGCCTGCGGAATCGACCAACTCGGCGCAGGCCGCACCTTCACCAACAACTGACCGCCAGCACCCGAAAGGACACCGAAGATGAACGCCTGGATCGCCACCATCGACCCCGCCAACGTCGAAGCTTTCGCCGACCATATCGCCCAGCACGAACCCAACCGGATCACCGAGGCCGACGGCGACCGCGAGTTCGCCGTGTGGATGTACGGAGTTGACCGCGCTATCCGCAGGCGCACCAACGGATTCAGCCACCGCGACCTGCCCGATTTCGGCTGGAAGGACGCCTACAACGACGACCTGTCCCCCGCCCTCGCTGCCGCCGACGCGATCGCCCACTGGGAAGAGTTCGGCGACCTCTAAGGAAGCTTCCGCGTCGCAATCCGGCACGCGGACAAAAGAAAACCCGGCCAGGTGATGACTGGCCGGGGTCTCACCCACCACAGTAAGGGAGAAACCCCATGACACACAACACCACCACCACCGCGACGGCGACCGTGCCGACCGGCGAGCTGCGCCACCTCAACCCGTCCGATCTGGTCATCGACGCCAACATCCGCACCGAGGCCGAAGCCACCCTCACCGCTGAGTTCGTTGATTCGATCCGCGACGGCGTGCGTCAACCGATCCTCGCTGTCGAGGTCGACGGGCAGGTTCGGGTACGCGACGGGCAGCGCCGCACGCTCGCCGCGCGCGAAACCGAGCTTGCCACCGTCCCGGTCTACGTCGTGCCGGTCGCGTCCGACGCCGACGACAAGGCGTTGACCATCGAGCGGATCGTGGAGCAGCTGGCCAGTTTCGAGCGCGAAGAGTTGCGCGCCTCCGACCGCGTGGCCGCGATCGAACAACTCTCTTTGGCCGGGATGTCGGCGACCAAGATCGCCAAGGCCACCCGCACGAAGAAGAAGGACGTGGACGCCACCCTGGCGGTCGCGAAGTCCGCGACCGCCCTCGACCTGCTCGACCAGGGAGCAGGGTTGACGTTGGAGCAGTCCGCGACCCTCGCGGCCTACGACCACGATCCCGAGGCCCAACAGTGGCTCCTCAACGCCGCGCGCAGCGGGAGGTTCGAGCACCAGGCCAAGCAGTTGGCCGACAACGGCGACGAGCGGGCCGCACTGTTGGCCCAGGTCGCCGCCTACGCCGCCGAGGGGATCGCCGCTGTCACCCGCCAGCCGAGTTACAACGAGGCCCACAAGCTCGACCATCTGCTGACCGCCGAGGGTGAGGCGGCGACCATCGAGGATGTGCCGGTCGATCACCGCGTGGCCTACGTGTGGGCCGATGAGACCGAGTCGTGGACCGACGCCGAGGGCAACGCGGTCGCCGAGGACACCATCGACTGGTCGCTGGATGACGACGTGTTCGACGACGCCGCCGAACCGGCCGAGGGATTGCGCGACCCGCGCACCCTCACCCGCAACGTCACCCGCGAAGTCGAAACCACCTGGTTCGTCCTGCGCAACGACGACCTCGGATTCACCGAGCGTTCCTACGGCTACAGCACCCCGAGCAGCGCAACCGCCACCGCTGCCCTCAGCGATGACGAGAAGGAGGCCCGCAAGCAGGAACGTCGCCGGGTGCGGGTCCTCAACGCCGCGAGCGTGACCGCGCGCGAGGTGCGGATGGAGATGCTGACCGCGTGGCTGGCCCGCAAGACTCTGCCGAAGGGCAGCGCCCCGAAGGTCGCGAAGTTCATCGCGGAATCGATGCGCGAGCACTACGACATGTTCGGAGCGAACAGCATGCAGGGCAACGCCGCCGAGATCGCGGCCACGATCCTCGGCGGCGACCCCGCCAACCTGATCGAGCAGGCCACCACCGCCGACCGCGCCCAGATCATCGGACTCGGCATCGCGCTCGCGTCGCGGGAAGCGCACATGTGGAAAGACGCCTGGCGCAACGTCGGTGACCGCAACTACCTCGGTGGCAGCCAGGTCAGCGCCCGCGCTGGCTACCTGCACTTCCTCGTCGAGGTGACCGGCTACACCCTCTCCGACGTCGAGCTGGTCATCGCCGGTGACACCGACGCCGCCGACGTGCCACTCGACTAGACACCGTCCGGCGGTGGGCCGCGACCTCTCACGGTCGCGGCCCACCGCCCCGGCCCCCCGCTCACACCCGCCACCTCGAGGAAACATAGTGACCATCACCGGCGAACTGTTCCCCCGCTGCGCCCTCCCAGGCTGCGCCAACCCCATCGACACCCAAGGCCACCCCTGCGGACAGTGCCGCCACGACTTCGGCCCCATGCTGCGCCACAACCCCGGCGGCCAGCCGATGACGGCCGACGCCCAAACCGCCCGCGACCACGACGTCGCCCTGGCCTACCGCGCCCAGGAACAACTACGCATCGACGCCGCCGCCGACCAACACGTCGCGATCCAGGCCGGTCACCAGGAGAAGCCCGGACAGACCTGCTGGCTGTGCGAGGAACGCCGAAAGTGCGCCCTCATCAACGGCCAGTGGGAATGCCGGACCTGCCGCACGATCACGGGCTGACCGACCGGCCCGAGGGGCACAGCGGAGCGACCTGACGGCCGCACAGCGTTGTCCCGGCCCGATGGCTCCGCTGCGCTGCGCCCCCGACCCGGGAAGAATCCCGACTCAGGTGGGTGGTCACCTATTTGCGCGCGCACGTCGACCAAGTGTGACCGACCGGGGGCCCGAGCCGTCAACCCACACCAGGCGGCTACCGCCCGTTCTCCGCTGCGCTCCGCCCGTGCGCTCCAACCACTTTCACTCGCTGCGCTCCTAAACGAAAGTGGCTTCCGGCGCGCCTGCTTCTTCGGGGTTGACGGCCCACCCTCGTCCGGTCAGCACAGGTCTCTCGACGTCCGCCACACCGGCTGGACCACAACGAAGGGACTCACCATGGACTACATCGCTCACACCGTCGACACCGCCGCCGCCGTCGGCAGCGTCGCCGATCTGCTCTGGGCCGCCGCCGACCTCGTCGCCACCAACCCCGACACCGCCGACGCCATCTTCGACGCCGGCCTGCACCTCATCGCCGCCGGCCGAACCACCAGCCGCCGGGGCAAGGCAGCCGTCGAGCTCGCCACGATGCTCGCCGAGAGCCGCCACCCCGACCTGGCCGCCACCATCGGCGGCGACGACACCGACTGGGCCGCCTGGCAGGCGGTGCTCACCGAGCCCTGGCCCATCCTCGCCGATGCGGCCGCCTTCGCCGCCAGGCTCGGCGGACTCGAAGGCCAGATCACCCCGGGACGCTGGATCGCCTGACCGGGCAGCGGGGCCGGGGTCGCCACCACGGCGGCCCCGGCCCGACCTCCGTGCGACTACTCGACTACTCGACTACTCGACTAGTCGAGTACCTACAGACCAACGGAGCGGCTGCGCCGCGCCCTGTGAATCGGGGTTGCTTTGCTGACCCCCACCAGTGTCTTACCTCTGGTCGGCACGGCGGCAAGGGCCGCGAAAAACTGGCCCGCCCTGCGGGTTTCAGACCTTCGGTCCGCGCAACTTTTTCGCTGTGAACACCCTTGCCCCGACCTCCCGCCGGCGAAGACATGGCAGGTGTCACGCAAAGCACCGGCCCGCCGAGGCCGACACCAGGGAGGCACCCACCATGGCCCGTACCGCCACCATCAGCCGCGAACAGCGAGCCGCCGCACGCCGCGAACTCGCCGCCGAGCTGCACGCGACCATCACCGACAAGGTCGCCGCGCTCACCGGCACCGACGAGTGGGCGGCGTTCCTCGACTACGCCACCAAGTTCCACGCCTACAGCCTCAACAACCTGCTGCTGATCCTCGCCCAGCGCCCCAACGCCTCCCGGGTCGCCGGATACAACAAGTGGCTCGAACTCGGACGCCACGTCCGCAAGGGAGAAAAGGCGATCCGGATCCGCGGATTCAGTTCCCGCAAGATCACCGACACCGACGCCGAGACCGGCGACGAAACCGAACGCAAGATCGCCACCTACCCGATCCTGTCCGTGTTCGACATCGCCCAGACCGACCCCATCACCGAGGTCACCGACTGGATGCGCAAGAAGAACCCCAAGGCCCGAGTCTGGGTCGACCTCGCCACCCCCGCCCACACCCTCATCGGTGATGATCCCGCCGACCTCTACAGCCGCACCGTCGACTACATCACCGCCCAGGGCTGGACCGTCAGCCGCGAACAGATCCCCGAGACCGGCACGAACGGGTACACCACCACCGACGGCACCCGCCGTATCGTCATCGCCGCCGACCTCACCGACGCCCAGGCCGCCAAGACCGTGCTGCACGAGACCGCCCACGCCCTCATGCACGCCGACATCGAGGCCGCCGAGTACATCGCCCACCGTGGCCGCTGCGAGGTCGAAGCCGAATCCGTCGCCTACGTCGCCGCCGGAATGCTCGGAGTCGACACCAGTGACTACAGCATTGGCTACATCGCCGGATGGGCCGAAGGCAACACCGACGTCATCGCCGACACCGCCGCCCGCGTCCTGGCCACCGCCCGCCAGATCGCCGCAGCACTCGACCCCGACACCCTCACCGACACCGAAGACGCCGCCTAACCCCAGCGTCGGGGCCGCCCGCTCGGCGCCCCCGGCCGGGAGGCACAGCGGAGCGGCCTGGCGGCCGCACAGCATCTCCCGGTGGCGGCCGGCGCCACCCCCCCGCCCCCGCCCCCCCCCCCCCCCGACGGAAAAAACAAAAAAAGTTGGAGGGGACCCACCCACCCCGCCCCAAAACCCAAGTTTTACC
>NZ_JBHXVK010000024.1:0-57822 GCF_042672305.1 Gordonia sp. NPDC127522 | reverse complement strand
CCACCGACCCGCTCGGGTCGGTGGCCGCAGTCGTCGTCTGGCAGGTTACTCGCCGAAGGCCTCGTCGAGGATCTCCTGCTGCTCCACCGCGTGGACCTTGCTCGATCCCGACGACGGCGCGGACATCGCGCGACGCGAGACCCGGCGCAGGCGGCCGAGCAGCTCCGGCAGCACCTCGGGCAGCCAGAGGCCGAGGAACGGCCACGGACCCTGGTTCGCGGGCTCCTCCTGGACCCACCGGAACTCGGTGGCGTTCTCGTACTTCTCGAGCGTGTCGCGGAGACGACGGTGCGGCACCGGGTAAAGCTGCTCGATCCGGACGACCGCGATGTCGTCGCGCTTCTCCTTGTCGCGACGCGCGGCGAGTTCGTAGTACAGCTTGCCGCTCACCAGCAACACCCGCTTGACCTTGCTGCGGTCCGCGCCGTCCTTGAGGAAGTGCGGGTCGTCGATCACCGAACGGAACTTGTCCTCGGTGAAGTCCTCCACCGGGCTCACCGCGGCCTTGTTGCGCAGCATCGACTTCGGGGTGAAGACGATGAGCGGACGGCTGATGCCGTCGAGCACGTGGCGGCGCAGCAGGTGGAAGTAGCTCGCCGGCGTCGACGGCAGCGCCACCGTCATCGAACCCTCGGCGCACAACTGCAGGAACCGCTCGATGCGGCCCGAGGTGTGGTCGGGTCCCTGTCCCTCGTGACCGTGCGGCAGCAGCAGCACGACGTCGGAGAGCTGACCCCACTTGGCCTCGCCCGAGGAGATGAACTCGTCGATGATCGACTGCGCGCCGTTGACGAAGTCACCGAACTGCGCTTCCCAGACCACGAGGGCGTCCGGGTTGCCGACGGAGTAGCCGTACTCGAAGCCGACGACCGCGAACTCCGAGAGCGGGGAGTCGAAGACCATGAACCGGCCGCCGTTGCTCTCCTCGTCTGCGGGCTGCAGGTGGTTGAGGGGGGTGTACTCCGAGCCGGTGCTGCGGTCGATGAGCACCGAGTGGCGCTGGGTGAAGGTGCCACGACGCGAGTCCTGGCCGGACAGACGCACGGTGCGCCCCTCCATGACCAGCGACCCGAACGCCAGCAGTTCGGCGAACGCCCAGTCGATGTTGCCCTTGCGGGCGGCCTCGGCGCGGCGCTCCAGGACCGGCTTCACACGCGGGTGCGGGGTGAAACCGTCGGGCACGTTGACGAACGCGTCGCCGATGAGCTCGAGCGTCTTGCTGTCGACCGCGGTCACCAGCTTCGTCGGCAGCGTCTGGTCGGCCTCGACGGAGGGCGACGGCTCGACACTGAACTTCTCGAGTTCCTTGACCTCGTTGAAGACGCGCTCGAGCTGTCCCTGGTAGTCGCGCAGAGCGTCCTCGGCCTCCTTGGTCGAGATGTCACCGCGGCCGATGAGGGCCTCGGTGTAGCTCTTGCGGACGCCGCGCTTGGTGTCGATCACCTCGTACATCGCCGGTTGCGTCATCGAGGGGTCGTCGCCCTCGTTGTGTCCGCGACGGCGGAAGCACACGAGGTCGATGACGACGTCCTTGTGGAACGCCTGGCGGTAGTCGACGGCGAGCTTCGCGGCCCAGACGCAGGCCTCGGGGTCGTCGCTGTTGACGTGGAAGATCGGTGCGCCGATCATCTTCGCCACGTCGGTGCAGTACTCGGTCGAGCGCGAGTGTTCCGGTGCGGTGGTGAAGCCGACCTGGTTGTTCACCACGATGTGCACGGTGCCGCCGGTGCGGTAACCGGGAAGCATCGCCATGTTGAGCGTCTCGGCGACCACACCCTGACCGGCGAACGCCGCGTCGCCGTGCAGCATGAGCGGGAGGATCGGGAAGCGATCGTCCTCGTCCATGAGGTCCTGCTTGGCGCGCACCAGGCCCTCCAGCACCGGGTCGACTGCCTCGAGGTGGCTGGGGTTGGCGGTCAGCGACACGTTGATCTCGTTGTCGCCGAACATCTGGTAGTACTTGCCCTCGGCGCCGAGGTGGTACTTCACGTCGCCCGATCCGTGCGCCTGCGACGGGTTCAGGTTGCCCTCGAACTCGGTGAAGATCTTCGAGTACGGCTTGCCGACGATGTTGGCGAGCACGTTCAGACGGCCGCGGTGCGGCATGCCGATGACCACCTCGGAGAGGCTGTGCTCGGCGCTCTGGTCGATCACCGCGTCCATCATCGGGATGACCGACTCGGCGCCCTCGAGCGAGAAGCGCTTCTGCCCCACGTACTTGGTCTGCAGGAACGTCTCGAACGCCTCGGCGGCGTTCAGCTTGCTCAGGATGTACTTCTGCTCACCGACCGGCGGCTTGACGTGCTTGATCTCGACGCGCTCCTGCAGCCACTTCTGCTGCTCGGGCTCGAGGATGTGGGTGTACTCGACACCGACGTGCCGGCAGTACGCGTCGCGCAGGATCGACAACACGTCCCGCAGCTTCATCTTCTCCTGGCCGTGGAAGCCGCCGACCTTGAAGCTGCGGTCGAGATCCCACAGGGTCAGCCCGTAGTTCTGGATGTCCAGATCCGGATGGCTGCTGCGCGCATCGCTGTCCATCATGAGGGGATCGATGTCGGCCATCAGGTGGCCGCGGCTGCGGTAGGCCGCGATCAGCTCGAGGACGCGGGTGCTCTTGTCGACGAGGCCGGCGGGCAGGTCGCGACGCCAGCGGATCGGCTCGTAGGGCACGTGGAACGCGGTGAAGATCTCGTCGTAGAAGGCGTCGTCGATCAGCAGCTCGTGGATGGTGCGGAGGAAATCGCCCGACTCCGCGCCCTGGATGATCCGGTGATCGTAGGTCGACGTCAGCGTCATGAGCTTGCCGACGCCGAGTTCGGCGATCTGCTCGTCGCTCGCGCCCTGGAACTCCGCCGGGTACTCCATCGCGCCGGCGCCGATGATGGCGCCCTGGCCCTTCATCAGGCGCGGCACCGAGTGCACGGTGCCGATCGTGCCCGGGTTGGTGAGCGAGATGGTGACGCCGGAGAAGTCGGCCGCGCCGAGCTTGCCGTCGCGGGCGCGACGGACGATGTCCTGGTACGCCGTGTAGAACTCGGCGAAGCCCATCGTCTCGCATTCCTTGATCGCGGCGACGACCAAGGTGCGGTTGCCATCCTTGCCGACCAGGTCGATGGCCAGGCCGAGGTTGGTGTGCGCGGGTGTGACGACGTTCGGCTTGCCGTCGATCTCGGCGAAGTGCCGGTTCATGTTCGGGAACGCCTTGATGGCCTGCACGATCGCGTAACCCAGGATGTGGGTGAAGCTGATCTTGCCGCCTCGGGTCCGCGCGAGGTGGTTGTTGACGACGATCCGGTTGTCGATCATCGCCTTGGCGGGCACCGCACGGACGCTGGTGGCCGTCGGGATCTCCAACGACAGCGCCATGTTCTTCGCGATGGCCGCGGCGGGACCGCGCAGGACCTTGTTGCCGTCGGCGCTCTCGGACTTCTGTGCGTCCGACTTCGCGGACCCGGACTTCTGGGCCTCGGGCGCGGCGGCCTTGCCCGCCTCGGGCTTGGGCTGCGAGCGGGCCGACCCGTCACGGCTGGCGACGCTGTGCCCCGACGCCGCCTTCGTGGCGGTCGACTCCTTGGCGGGGGTGGGTTTGCGCGGTGCCGTGCGCGCCGGGGTCTGATCCAGGGTGACCTGCTTGCGCGGCGTGGTCTCGGTGGCCGGCGCGGAGGTGTTGCGTGCCGACCCGTTGGTCGACGCACTCGGGGTCGAGGAGGAGGACGAGGTGGCCGCTGTGGTGGCCGAAGTCTTTGCGGCAGTGGGCTTTGCGGAATTCGAGGGCGGAGCGGCGGCCGGGGCGGAGCCACCGTTGTCGCCGGGTTCGTAGTTCTTCAGTAGTTCGTGCCAACTCGGGTCGACCGAGTTCGGGTCTTCTTTGTATTGCTGGTACATTTCCTCGACCAGCCACGTGTTCTGTCCGAAGTCTGAAATCGAACTGCTGCTCACAGCGGTATCTCGCCTCAATTCCCTGAAGGTGCCGGGTTCTCTGCCACGCGTCGTCTCTTGTGGAGACTATCGGTGAACCACCTGACGATGCTACGCGTCGTCGACTCGCTCACACCTACCGACCTGTTACTACGGAGTCAGTTCCGAGGTGGCCCGCGTGACCGTCGTGGCGGCCCTCCGTGCGCTGGTCGGAGCGGGTGAGTCGGGGCGGGGCACCGCCGGCTCGTCGGGATCGACACCGGCATCCCAGAAGCCGCGGTACCTCTGTCCCAACGCGAGCAGCTCCTCGTGTGTTCCGAGTTCGACGATCCGTCCGCCGTCGACCACCGCGATGGTGTCGGCGCGGGCGGCCGTGGCCAGTCGGTGGGCGACGATCACCGACGTGCGGTGCCGGGTCACCGCCCGACCGGCGGCGAGGACCTGCGCCTCGGTGGCCTGGTCGAGGGTCGCGGTCGCCTCGTCGAGCAGCAGCAGATCGGGCTCGACGAGTTCGGCCCGGGCCAGCGCGATGAGCTGGCGCTGGCCCGAGCTCAGCCCCTGGCCGCGTTCCCCGATGGGATGGTTCATCCGACCGGGCAGGGCGGTGATCATGCGCAGTGCGCCGACCGCGGCGGCGGCGTCGACGATCGCGGCCCGATCGGCGTCGGGCCGGCCGTAGGCGATGTTCTCGGCGACGGTGCCGGTGAACAGGTGCGGCTCCTGCGGGACGAGGCCGAGCCGCCGCCGGTATCCAGCGAGTTCGTAGTCGCCGATGTCGGTACCGTCGACCAGGACGCGTCCGGTGGTCGGATCGTAGAAGCGCGCCAGCAGCTTGACGATCGTCGACTTGCCGGCGCCCGTCCGGCCGACGAGGGCAAGCGACGACCCGGCCGGGATGTGCAGGTCGACGGCAGACAACGCATCCGTCGTCGAACCCTGGTAGCGGAATCCGACCCGGTCGAAGTCGACGACGCCGTCGAACCCGCCGTGTGGCGGGGACTCGGCTGTCGCCGAGGTGCGCAGCGAACTCGGCGTGCGCAGCAGGTCGCCGATCCGGCGGAGCCCCACGGCCGCCTGCTGGTAGCCGTCGAAGACCTGCGAGAGCTGTTGCACCGGACCGAACAGCATCGTCAGGTAGAGGACGAAGGCGACGAGTGTGCCCGCCGAGAGCGAACCCGACGCCACCTGCCCGGCGCCGACGCCGAGCGCGATCGCGGTCGCGATGTCGGACATGAGCTGGATGAGCGGGAAGTACGAGGCGATCGCCCGCTGCGAGACCATCCGGGCCTCGACCCATTCTCCGGAGCGACGCGCGAACCGGGCCTGGGCGTCGTCGGTGCGCAGGTAGGTCTGCGTGGTCTTGATGCCGGCGATGTTCTCCTGGAAGTCCGCATTGACGACGCTGATCAGCTCGCGCGAGCGCGTGTAGGCGCGGCTCGCGACGCGGCGGAAGACGATCGTCGCGGCGATCAGGAGGGGGAAGACGGGCAGCACCAGGAGTCCGAGCAGCGGGCCGGTGATCAGGAGCGCGACACCGACGCCGACGAGCGTCAGCACCGCCACGATCGCCGAGGTCAGTCCGGTTTGCAGGAACGTCGACAAGGCATCGATGTCGGTCGTCATCCGGGTCATGATCCGGCCCGACAGCTCGCGCTCGTAGTAGTCGAGTCCGAGGCGCTGGATGTGGGCATAACTGCGGATCCGCAGTCCGAACAGCACCCGTTCGCCGGCCCTGGTCGAGGTGATCGCCATCGACGACGCGGCGACCCAGCCGACTCCGACCAGTACGACGCCGCCGACCGCGGCCCACATCAGGGTCGACCCCTCGGTGTGTCCGGTCGAGTCGATGACCGCCCGGGCGATGCTCGGGAAGGCCAGGCCGACGAGCGTGTCGACGGCGATCGCGAGCAGTGCGGCGGCGAGCAGCCACCGGACCGGTGCGAGGAGTCCGCGCAGGGTGAAGACCGGGTTCTCGCGTCGGGCGGCGGCGACGTCGACCTCTGGCCGCTCGACCGCAGGGGGGAGCGCGTCCACCGAGGCCTGGAGCTGGGGGGTGGCCGGCATCGAACCGAGCGCGCTGGCCACGCCGCCGCCGCGACCGGTCCGTGAGCCCGCCCCCATCGCCGGAGAGGTCCGGGCCGCGACGTCGATCGAGTCGGAAGCGACGCTGGGCCACAGGCTCTCGATCTCGGTCGGGCCCGGTCCGCGCAGCGGTGGCGCGGTGTCGGCGACCGCGGCCGCGCCGGGGATGTCGTCGTGGACGCCGTCGGTTGCCGGTTGCGTGGTGCTCGACATCAGCTCTCGGAAGCGCGGTGAGGTCGCCTCGAGTTCGGCGAGTGTCCCCAGCGCGGTGATCCGGCCGTCGTCGAGCACCGCGATGCGATCGGCGAGGACGAGCGTCGAACGTCGATGGGCGAGGACCAGCATCGTGGCGCGGCGATCGCGGAGCCCGCCCAGGATGCGCGCCTCGGTGGTGGCGTCCACCGCGGACGTGGCGTCGTCGAGCACGAGGATGCGGGGGTCGGCGAACAGGGCGCGTGCCAGGGCGATGCGCTGACGCTGCCCGCCCGACAGGGTGAGCCCGCGTTCGCCGATGACGGTGTCGTATCCGTCGGGGAGCGCCTCGACGAATTCGGCGGCGTCGGCCGCGGCGGCTGCCGCCCGAACCCGGTCGGCGGTGTCGGCCCCGGCGGCTGCCGGGCCCATCGCGATGTTCGCGGTGATCGTGTCGGAGAACAGGAACGGCTCGTCGAACACGACGGCGACGGCACGGTGGAGCGCCTCGGGCGCGAGGTCGTCGATCCGGTGCCGGGTCCGGGACGGCTCGTCGCCGGTGCTCTCGCCGAGCAGCGAGATCGACCCGGAGTCGGGTCGTTCGAACCGGCTGACCAGGTCGGCGATGGTCGACTTGCCGGAACCGGGCGGACCCACGATCGCCACACATTCACCCGGCTCGATCCGCAGGTCGATACCGGACAACACGGCGGGCGGATCGTCGGCGTCGTGGGTGTGATGGGCGAACCCCACACCATCCAGTTCGACGCCCAGGGGGCCGTCGGGCAGCGTGCCGGTCGCGGTGTCGCCCGAATCGTGGGGATGGTCGATGACGTCGTAGACGCGTTCGACGGCCGCTCGCGCCAACTGGGCGTTGACGATCAGGTTCGTCAGCAGTCGGGCGATGCCGGTCATGGTGGCGACGTACGTGCTGAACGCGACGAAGGTGCCGGCCGTGATCGCGCCTGTCATCGTGAGGTAGCCGCCCACGACGATCACCCCGACCATGCCCAGTTGCGGGATGGCGGCCAGGGTGGGGGCGAACCGCGCATTGATCCGCGCGGCGCGGAGTCGGCGAGCGAACACCGTCCGGCAACGGGTGACGAGGTCGTCGACCGCGCGTTCCTCCTGGCCGAAACCCTTCACGACCCGCACGCCGGTGACGGTCTCCTCCACGTGCTGGGCGACGTCGGCGGCGGCCTGCTGCGCCGACCACGTCGCCGCGAACAGCCGGCGCCGGGTACGCCACACTTCGAGGGCGATGAGCGGGGCGATCAGCAACGCCACCCCGGTCAGGAGCGGCGACAGGTACGCCATGATGGCCAGGGCGACTACCATCTGCACCGCGGCGCCCAACGACAGTGGCGCCATGGCCAGCAGACTCTGGACGACCTGGATGTCGGAGATCGACCGGGACACGATCTGTCCGGTGCGGATCTGGTGCTGGCTGCGGCCGTCGAGGTGCAGCAGGGTGTCGAGGAGTCGGAGTCGCAGCGTGTTCTGCACGTTCACCGCGAGCCGTCCCGCGAACACTCGCCGGCCGAGATGGCAGGCGTAACGGACGACAGCGAAGACGACCAGCGCGATGATCACGGTGCGTAGCGAGAGGCCGTCGTCGACGACGCCGGTGGCGTGGTCGATCGCGGCCTTGGTCAGCAGCGGCATCAGCACGTCCACCCCGACGGCGACCAGGGTGAAGATCATCGTGACGACGACGACGCGTCGGTATCGCCACGACTCACCGAGGAGCCGGCGGATCCAGCCGGGCGTGGCTGCCGACGACTGCGGGGACGGTGCGGCCGCCGCGGTCACCACGAACCGGGCGGGAGCGGATCCGGGGTGGGTGCCTCACTGAAGTCGACGTCGATGACCCACGTCCGGGGTGCCGGCCCGAACGCCTCGCGCGCGTTGTGGACGACCTTGCGGCCGAGGGCGCGACTCCCCACACCACCGATGACCGCACCGATACCGGCCGGCATGAGCTTGCCGAAGATCAGCGGCGCCCGGCGGATCGCGTACTTCTTGACGAGTTTGTTCACCAGCGTCTTGTTCAGTTTGGTGATCGCACCGGATGGCAGGGCGGCTCCACCGAGCCGGCGCAGCGCACCGCCTCCGGTGCCGACCACGCGACCGAGGGCCAGCACACCCTCTTCGCCCAGCGCGACGGTCATGACCAGGGCCTTGCGACGCTCGGACTCGTGCACCGGGATGCCGTGCACCTCGGCGATCGACAGCGCGAGCAGGGCCGACGCCTCGAGGAAGAACGCCGTGTCCCCGGTCATCGCCCCGAACGCGGTCATCGTGCCGACACCGGGCACCGCGGCCGCCGCTCCGACGGCGCCGCCGGAACCGGTGACCGCGTTCAGATAACGCTTCTCGAGCCGCTCGATGATCTGCGCGGGTGAGTCGTCGGGGTACTTCCGCCGCAATGAATCGACGTACTTCTTCACCGCGGGTGCCTGCAGTCGCTGTGCCCGGTCCAGGATGCCGCCGGTCACCTCGACGGCCTTGCCGGGGGGCGTGCGGCCGTGGTCTGCCGAAAGTCCCTGTGACGCTTTGTCTTTCATTCCGCCGCCGCTCGTTCCGTCGGTACCCAGTGCGCTGCGGGCACGACCTCGGCCGGTGGTGGGGGACCGGGGGGTGTGCCGTCACCGAACGGGCGACCGCCCAGGTCGTCGCGATGGTGCGCGGTGAGCCAGCCGCGGAGGTCCGGGCCCTTCGGCACGATCTGCGTGGGATTCACGTCGGTGTGGACGATGTAGTAGTGCTGTTTGATCTGGGTGAAGTCGGTGGTGTCGCCGAAGCCGGGCGTCTGGAACAGGTCCCGGGCGTAGGCCCACAGCACCGGCATCTCGCTCAACTTGCTCCGGTTGCACTTGAAGTGGCCGTGATACACCGCGTCGAATCGCGCCAGGGTGGTGAAGAGCCGGACGTCGGCCTCGGTGATGGTGTCGCCGACCAGGTAGCGCTGCGTCGACAACCGCTCGGACAACTCGTCGAGTTTGGTGAACAACCGGTCGTACGCCGCGTCGTAGGCTTCCTGGCTGCCGGCGAATCCGCAGCGGTAGACGCCGTTGTTGACCTCCGTGTAGATGCCGTGGCTGACCTCGTCGATCTCGTCGCGCAGATGCTTCGGGTAGAGCTCCGGCGCGCCGTCCCGGTGGAAGGCGGTCCATTCCAGCGAGAAGTCGATGGTGATCTGCGGGAAGTCGTTGGTGACGACCTCGCCGGTCGGCACGTCGACCATCGCCGGGACGGTGATTCCTTTGGGATAGCCGGGGATCCGCTTCTCGTAGGCGTCCTTGAGTCGCGGGATCTGCAGGACCGGGTCCACTCCGCCGGGGTCGAGGTCGAAGGTCCACGAGTTCTTGTCGTGCGTGGGACCGCACAGCCCGAGCGAGATGGCGTCCTCGAGGCCGAGTAGCCGCCGCACGATGAGGGTCCGGTTGGCCCACGGGCAGGCCCTGGCTGCGACGAGCCGATACCGGCCGGCCTCCACCGGATAGCCGTCCCGGCCGTCGGCGGTGATGCGGGTCTCGATGTACTTCGTGTCCCGGACGAACTCCTCGCCGGTCATCACGTACGAACCCTGTTCGCCCTCGGACGCGGTGCTCTGCTCGGACTCTGTGCTCATGGGCTCCACAGTAATGATCCGGAGCGACATCCCGCCCCGAGCTGCCGCGAATCCCGTGATCGCGCGGGCCATTCATGAATCGGACAGGGCTAGCATCGGGGAAATGCAGTCGAGCGACGCCGCCCGCGGCCAGAACGCGGGCACCGACGAGATGGTCACCGCCCGCCCGTGGGCCGCGATGCTGGCGCTCTGCGTGGGCTTCTTCATGATCCTCGTCGACATGACGATCGTGGCCGTGGCCCAGCCGCGTATCCAGGCCGACCTCGACACGAACGTCAACGGCGTCGTCTGGGTCACCAGTGCGTACCTGCTCACCTACGCGGTGCCGCTGCTGATCACCGGTCGCCTGGGCGACAAGTTCGGCCCCAAGACGATGTACCAGCTCGGTCTGGCGGTCTTCACCGCGGCCAGTCTCTGGTGCGGCCTGTCGTCGTCGATCGGTGAGCTGATCGCGGCACGCGGTCTGCAGGGTGTCGGCGCCGCCCTCATCACCCCGCAGACGATGGCGCTGATCACCCGCATCTTCCCGGCCGAGAAGCGCGGCGCCGCAATGGGGGTGTGGGGCACGGTCGCCGGCGTGGCGACCCTCGTCGGTCCGTTGCTCGGCGGCGTGCTGACCGACGCGTTCGGCTGGGAGTGGATCTTCTTCATCAACCTGCCCGTCGGCCTCGCCGGTCTCGTCCTCGCGGCCGTTCTCGTCCCGCGGGTCAGCACCAACGACCACCAGTTCGACTGGATCGGGGTCGGCTTGTCCGCGGTCGGTCTGTCCGCATTGGTATTCGGCATCCAGGAGGGGGAGACCTTCGACTGGGACACCTGGATCTGGCTGCTCATCGTCGGCGGAGTCGTGGTCCTGGGGGTCTTCGTCTACTGGCAGTCCCGCATCCGCACCGAGCCCCTGGTCCCGTTGTCGCTGTTCCGCGACCGCAACTTCTCGCTGTCGACCATCGGCATCGCGTCGATGGGCTTCGCCGTGTCGGCGATGATGATCCCCTTGACGTTCTTCCTCCAGCTCGTCGGCGGGATGTCGCCGACGGAGTCGGCGGTCGTCCTGGTGCCGATGGCGGTGCTGACCGGTGTCCTGGCTCCGATCGTGGGCCGGGTGGTCGATCGCGTCCACCCACGCACGATCGTGTCCTCGGCACTGCTGCTGAACGCGATCGCCATCGCGTGGCTGGGCTTCGTCGCCCGCCCGGAGACCCCGGTCTGGCTGATCGTCGTCCCGTTGTGCCTGATGGGTGTGGCCTCGGCCGGTATCTGGGCGCCGCTGGCCGCGACCGCCACCCGCAATCTGCCGTGGCATCAGGCCGGGGCCGGTGCCGGTGTCTACAACACACTGCGGGTCATCGGTTCGGTCCTCGGCTCCGCCATGATCGGAGCGCTCCTGCAGACCCGGCTGGCGGCCGAGCTGCCCGGCGTCGACGCCGAGAACGCCCAGGACGGTGCGGCCGGGCAACTGCCGGAGTTCCTGCGCGAGGGGTTCGCGACCGCCATGGGGCAGTCGCTCTACCTGCCCGCGGCCGCGCTGCTGATCGGCGTCGTGGCGACCTTCTTCTTCGTCCGGCCCGCGCATCAGACGGTCCCACCGCAGGTCGTCGACCCGCACGCGGTGGGCGCCGACGCCGGTCGGTCCGACTCGGTGCCGGGGTCGACGGCGTAGGCGAGCGCGCGTCCCACGATCTGTCGGCACCCGACCGTAAGGTTGCGCCCATGCGGATCGTGCACACCTCCGACTGGCACCTGGGCCGGACGTTCCACGGGGTCGAGCTGCTCGCCGACCAGCGTCGCGCACTGTCGCATCTGGCCGCACTGGTCGCCGCGGAGTCGGCCGACGCCGTCATCGTCGCCGGTGACGTGTACGACCGGTCCGTCCCGTCCGCCGACGCGGTCCGCGTGTACGACGAGGGCCTGGCCGAGATCGCGGCTGCGGGAGCGCAGATCGTCGTCACCTCGGGCAATCACGACTCGCCCACCCGCCTCGGCGCGGGGTCGGGATTCGCGGCCGCCGGTGGCCTGCATCTGCGGACCTCGATCGCCGACATCGACCGCCCGGTCATCCTGTCGGACGCCCACGGAGACGTCGCGTTCTACGGCATCCCCTATCTAGAACCCGACACCGCGCGACGCCACCTCGGCGTCGAGTCGATCGGCGGGCACACCGCTGTCCTCGACGCCGCCATGACTCGCGTCCGCACCGATCTGGCTGCGCGCCGGGTTCGGTCCGTGGTCGTCGCCCACGCCTTCGTCAGCGGGGCCGCGGCCTCCGGTTCGGAGCGCTCGATCAGTGTCGGCGGGGTGGAAACGGTTCCCGCCGAGACGTTCTCGGGCGCCGACTACGTCGCCCTCGGGCATCTGCACTCGCCGCAACGTGTCACCGACACGGTCCGCTACAGCGGTTCGCTCCTGCCGTACTCCTTCGGTGAGCGAACCCACCGGAAGGCGGCGCTGGTGGTGGATCTCGACGCCGACGGCGTCGCCGAGGTCCGCGCACACGAGCTGCCCGTCGTCCGCGAACTGAGCTCTCTCACCGGCGTTCTCGGCGACCTGCTGACCGACGAACGGTACGCCGCGGCGCAGGACCACTACGTCGAGGTGACGCTGACCGACCCGGTCCGCCCGACCGACGCGATGCGTCGGCTACGTGAGCGGTTTCCGTTCGCGGTCCATGTGCAGTGGGAGCGGCCGCATTCCGGCTCCGGCGTCGACTACCGTTCCCGCGTGCGCGGCCGGACCGACGCCGAAATCGTCGCGTCGTTCATCGAAGACGTACGCGACGAGCCGACGAAGGGGGAGCGGGTGCTCCTCGAACGCGCACTGCGCGCCGTGGTCGGTGAACCCGAGTCGGATGCGGCCGAACTGACCCTGTTCGACATCGAGGCGATCGTCGCGGAGTCCGCATGAGGCTGCACCGTCTGCGCGTCCGGGCCTTCGGTCCGTTCGCCGACGAGATCACGGTCGACTTCGACGACCTCGGCGGTGACGGACTGTTTCTGCTGCACGGTCAGACCGGTGCCGGCAAGACCACGGTCCTCGACGCGGTGGCCTTCGCGCTGTTCGGCCGGGTGCCGGGCGTGCGCGACACCAACCGGCGCCTGCACTCGGATCACGCTGCGGCCGAGGACATCCCGGAGGTCGAGCTCGAGGCGACCATCGCGTCCCGCCGACTCCGGATCACGCGGTCGCCCGAACACGAACGACCCAAGAAGCGCGGCGACGGCACCCGCAAGGTGAACGCCCGGGCGACCCTCGTGTGGATCGACGGATCCGGACCCGACCTGACCCGCATACCCGAGATCGGCGACGCCGTGGTCCGGCTGCTGGGGATGAGTGCCGATCAGTTCTTCCAGGTGGTGCTGCTGCCACAGGGCGACTTCGCCCGATTCCTGCGCGCGCACTCCGATGAGCGGGAAGCATTGCTGGAGCGGTTGTTCGACACCGAGCGGTTCGGTGACCTCGAGGAGTGGTTGCGTGACCGGGCGCGGGAGAGCGCGGCGAAGCTGACCGAACAGACCGCCGTGCTCGACCGGGTCGCCGGTCAGATCGTCGCAGTGGGCGGGGTCGAACCGACCGCCGAACCCGACTTCGACTGGGCGCAGGAATGTCTCGAGCGTGCGCGCACCGCCGCGGAGCGCACGCGCCTCGAGTCAGGTGCGGCGCACGCAGCGGCCGACCAGACGCAGGCCGCGTACGAGAGCGGGAGCCGGCTCGCCGAGCTGCGTCGCCGGGGGCGTGCGGCCACCGAGCGACTCGCACGGCTCGCGGACGGCGAAGCCGCTCTGAGCGCGGCGGCACAGGCTCGTCGGCAGGCCCTGCAGGCGGCGCCCATCGTGCCGCTCGCCGACGACGCCGACCGTGTCACCCGCGAACTCACGGTCGCCGAGCAGGCCGTCACGCGTGCGCACGCAGAGCTGTGCGCGCTGCCGGAGGGTGAGTCGCTGTGCGCCGGCGGGTCAGACGAGGATCTCGACGCACGCCTGGATGCGGCGATCGATCGCTGGACCGAGGAGTCGGGGCGGTGGGAGCCCCTCGCCGAACGCGTCGCGCAGCGGCCGGCTCTGGTCGCCGAGATCCAGACCCTGGACTCGGCGATCGTCGAGGCGGACCGCCGCACTGCCCAGACCCGGACCCTGCTCGACGCCGCGCCGGAACGTCGCGCCGAGGCCCTCGCCGCACTGGCGGAAGCGGGGGAGTTGCGGATGCAGGCCCCGAAACTCCGGGCCGAGCGCGACGCACTCCGCCGCGTACGCGAGGCACACACCGACCGGGACGAGGTGCTGGTCCGGCTCTCGACCGCCGAGAAGGAGTTGCTCGACGCCCGCGACGCCCATGCCGCTGCGCGGGAGCGCGTGCTCGACGCCCGCGAGCGTCGCCTTGCCGGGATGGCAGTGGAACTGGCGGGCGGGCTCGTCGAGGGTGAACCCTGCGTCGTGTGTGGTTCGGTGACGCACCCTCGACCGGCCACCGACGACGGCGGCTCCCCGGCGTCCGAGGTCGCGGTCGACGAAGACGCGGCAGCGGCCGCCGAGGAGCGGGCGAGCGCGATCAAGGCCATCGCGCAATCCGCGGTGGCGGCGCTCGTGGAACGTCGTACGCACCTCGATGCCGTCATCGGTGGTGCTCGGGCCGACGCCGTCGACGCCGACCTCGCCCGGGTGGGCGCCGAACTGGCTGCCGCGGAACGTGCCGCGTCGCGACTGCCCGCGCTGCAGACGGCGGTCGATCGGATCGACGCCGAGGTCGACGCGTGGCGCACCACCCTCGCCGACGACGAGTCGGCCCAGTCCGCCCGTCGCGAGCGGGTGACCGCGTTGCGGCAGAACCTCACCGAGCTCGATGAGGCCGTCCGGGAGGCAACCGGCGGCCGTGGCGGGGTCGCCGAGCGGCGCCGTGAACTCGCCGAGCTGGTCCGCCGCACCCGTCGTCAGCGGAACGCCCGGCAAGAAGCCGCGCGAGCGCGGGACCGGGTCGCCGAGGCGACCGATCGATTGTCCGCGGCGTGTGCCGACGCCGGGTTCGACGACGTCGCCGCGGTCCGAGCGGCATTCGCCCCGGACAAGCAGATCGCGGCGTGGGACACGCTGCTGCAGGAGGCCGCCAGTCTGCGGGCCGCCGCGGAGGAGACCCTCGCCGACGAGGACGTGCGCGCCGCGATGTCGACTCCGGAGCCGGATGTCGAACAGCTCACCGCAGACCGTGACGCCGCCCGCCGCCGCCTCGACACCGCCGCGAAGGAACACGCCGTGGCCGGCCGGCAGGCGGCCGACCTCCAGGAGTACGTCACCCACTTCTGGGAGGCCCTCGACGCCCTGGCGCCTCTGCAGGAACGTCACGCCGAACTCCAGGGACTCGCCGAATTGGTCAGCGGGCGCGGACAGAACGCACGCCGGATGTCGCTGCGGTCCTACGTGCTGGCCGCACGTCTCGACGAGGTCCTCGTCGCCGCGTCGGGTCGTCTCCGCGAGATGTCCTCGGGGCGTTACGAATTCGTGCACACCGACGCCGCGGGTGTGCGCGGCCGGCGTGGCGGCCTCGGTATCGAGGTCCGCGACGAGTACACCGGGGCGCTCCGCCCGACGACGACGCTGTCCGGCGGCGAGACCTTCTTCGCATCGCTGGCCCTCGCACTGGGACTCGCCGACGTGGTGTCCGCGGAGTCGGGCGGGCGCGTGCTCGACACCATCTTCATCGACGAGGGATTCGGCACCCTCGATCCCGAGGCGCTCGACCTCGTCATGGGGGTCCTGGACGACCTGCGGGCCGGCGGGCGTGTCGTCGGCGTGGTGAGTCACGTCGACGAACTCCGGGCCCGAATCCCGGCCCAGCTGCACGTCCTCCGCGGCGAGCACGGGTCGTCGGTTCGGGTGCAGAGCCCGCTCGGCGTGTCCTGAGCTGCCGATTGGGTTGTCGGCGGATCGGTGCGCTAGGCTGAGTCCCGCCCGATGAGCCCCCGTAGCTCAGGGGATAGAGCGTCTGCCTCCGGAGCAGAAGGCCATAGGTTCGAATCCTATCGGGGGCACCATTGCCGCAGAAGCGCCACTCGAGATCAGAAGTGCCGGATACAACCGGCGCAGGTGTCCTCGAGTGGCGCTTGTTGTTGGTAGTGCAAGAATCGTGCCTGTCGACCCGTCGGTGAGGCCTGCTGGGGTTGGTCCGATGCACTGGCGCAGCGGAGTTGTAAGCCCGCGGAGTCTGCACATCACGATCAGCACGTGAGTTCATATGAACTAGCGATAGTCGTCGACTCGCGGGTGAAACCGTGGGCGTGCAAGTTGAAACAGCACGCAGAACGGGACATAAAGTGGACAAAATCCGACGACAATTATCTCGCGGTCGCTTTGAGCCAGACCGGCTAACAGTCCGACGGTTGCCATGAGCCCAGCTGACGCGACGAATCCCCACGGCCCGAGAACATCAGTAACCCCTCCAGCCGCAAATGTTGCGACGTATGTTCCCCAGCTCAATGAGGGCGCTAGGACCCCGTCGTGCCAATGAATTGCGGTGGCAACTCCGAATGTGGCGCCCACCAATACTGCCAGTGAAAAGCCGAGGAGGTACCAGCCCCAGGCATCTCCGGTGAGTTCCGCGTGAGTGGCGGACGTCCAGCTCTCAGCAATGCCGATTCGCCCGACTCCGGTCCCGATCATTTCCAAAATCGACGAAGATATATCACGGTCGATACTGATGAACATCATCACGACTACTGCGGCGGCGACGCCGTTGACGCCGACCTTTAGCGGGATGTAGCCGAGCAACTTCGACACCGATTCCATGCGTTTGAAGGTATCGGGGAGGTCTGACAGCGGCGGCGCACTCGTTTGGCGGCATACCTGCTGCTTGACGGCAGCGGGCTGTCGGCACGCAGGTACCCTGCGGCCGGACCGGGGAGCAGTGTGCAGCGTAGCCTCACCAACTGATTCTGCCTGGTTTGCGAGGGTCAAAGCGGCGCACGGAAGCCGAGGTGCTGTTCAGCAATAGGTATCGAATAGCGACACCTATTGCTGAACAGAGCGGACGAGCAACTCACACGTACGGCTCGGTGAGCATCTCGAGTAGTTGTCCCGACGGGTCCTTGAAGTACACCCGCCGGCCTTCTTCGGTCGAGATCTTGTTCGGGTGACGCATCTGCGGATCGGCCCAGTGGTCGACGCCTCGACGACGAAGTGCGTCGTAACCGCGGTCGAACTCGATGTCGTCCATCAGGAACGCCATGTGGATGGGCTCGGCGACCGGCGCCGGTGCGAACTGCAGCAGCGTGTCGTCGTCGAGGAGGATGTTGACGAACGGGCCCCAGCCGGGGGCGGGCCGAGCCCCGAGTACGTCGAGGTAGAAGTCGGCGGATTCCTGCGGATCGTGCGCACCGACGATGATGTGATTGAAACTGACTGGCATGACGAAACTTTCGTCCCGGCGCCTCCATGCCTGACGCGGTCCGCCACCGGCACGCGACGCTGGGCAGAAGCATGCCACAGTCGTGAGCGAATCGCGACAATCCCGCGCGTGGGTGACATCGGGCGAATAGTCTCCACCTGTGTTGAACCGCTGGAGAATCCGGAACGACTTCGCGCCCGACCTGCGCCGGGTGGCGCTGATCGCGCCCGCACAACTCGTGTCCCGGCGCACGCTCCCCGTCGTCCGTCGGCTCTACCGGGTACGCAACGGACGGGCGCCGGTCACCACCGCGACGACACCCAGCGGCGTCGAGGTGCGGGTGTTCCGTCCGGCGCACTCCTCGGGTCGCCTGCCCGCGCTGTTGTGGATCCATGGGGGCGGTTACATCACGGGCAGTGCCGCCCAGGACGATCGCTGGGCGCGGGCGATGGCCGAACGTGTCGGCATCGAGGTGGTCTCCGTGGACTACCGCCTGGCCCCGGAACATCCGTACCCGGCGGCCATCGAGGACTGTTTCGACGCGCTGCGGTGGATGACCGACCAGCCGGACATCGACACGACCCGCGTCGCGATCGGCGGCAACAGCGCCGGCGGGGGACTCGCTGCGGCACTTGCCTTTCGCGCACGCGATGAAGAGGTGGAGTTGCGATTGCAACTGTTGACCTACCCGATGCTCGACGACCGCACGCGCGAGCCCGATCCGCACCACCGCCTCTGGAACGCCTCGGCCAACGCCTTCGGGTGGTCCAGTTATCTCGGTGGTGCGGACACCCAGGAGGCCGTCCCGGCGCGGCGTACCGACCTCGCGGGATTGCCGGCCGCGTGGATCGGGGTCGGCACCCTGGACCTGTTCGCCACCGAAGACCGCGACTACGCCGAGCGGCTGCGCGCGGCAGGGGTCGACTGCCAGGTGCACGTGGTGCCCGGCGCTTTTCACGGATTCGACATCGTCGCGCCCCGAACGTCGATCGCGCAGGATTTCTTCGGCCGTCAGTGTGAGGCCGTCAGACGCGCTCTCGCGCACGACTGAGCCGAACGGTGACCTCAACCCACCAGAAACTCGATGCGCCGCAACGGATCACCGCCGTCGACGAACAGCACCCCGTCCGGTCGGAGGGCCCGGGCCACGGCCCGCACGGCCGCGTCGTAGAGATCGGGGTGTCGCCCGTCGACTGCGCCGACGCGCAGCGCGAACGCCACGTCGAACGGGATGCGCGCGCCGAGGTCGAAGTCCTCGATGGCGCTGCAGTCGAAGTCGAGTCGGTCCGGACCGAAGCCGCCGGCGATCGCGGCCCGGCGGGCGGCGTTCACGGCTTGCGGCGACCGATCGATGCCGAGTACGAAGCCGTCGGGTCCCACCCGCCGCGCCACCTCGCGTGCTGCTGGCCCGGGTCCGCAGCCGATCTCGAGGACTCGCAGACCAGGGACCAGTGGCAACGCGTCGACCGCGGCCGCGAGGCGTGGTGAGAGCATGCCGTCATCATCCCCGTTGGGGGTGCCGCGTGGCCCTACCGAACTTGCTCACCTCGCCACGGCGCTTCCGTGGGGCGTCAGTTCAGCGGGAGCGGTTGTGCGCCACGCAGGGCCAGCATCTGGGTGATGATGGCGATCTCCTTGTCCTGGGTCCGCTTCATGCTCGACGCCAGGTCGCGGACGTAGGCCTGCTCGACGTTGGCCGGGTCGGCCGCGTACTCCATCATGTGCAGACCGCCCTCGTGGTGACGCAGCATCAGCTGGAGGAACCGGATGTCGACCTCGGGACCCCGCATCGCGCGGAACTGTTCCATCTCCGCCGACGTCGCCATCCCGGGCATCGGCGGCTGTTCGGCGTCGGATTCCGCGGCACCCGCCGCTGGTGCGCCGGAGGAGGGTGCCGACATGTCGCCGTGGTCCATGTCTCCGTGGTCCATGTCCCCGTGGTCCGAACTTCCGTCACCACCGTGGCCGTGATCGTGACCGCCGGCGGAGTGATCCGCGGGATCGGAGTGGTCGTGTCCGTCGGCCTCGGAACCGCCGTGGCCCATCCACGCCATGGTCGCGCCGGGGTTGGTGACGGGCTGACCCCACCGCGTCAGCCACGACTGCATCTGGCCGATCTCATTGCTCTGGGCGGTGAGGATGTCGAACGCCATGCTCCGCACCTCGGGGTCGGTGCCGTGTTCGAGTTCGATGGCGGCCAGTTCCACACCCTGCTCGTGGTGGCGGGTCATGTCCTGCGCAAAGCCGACGGCCGCCGAGTTCGCAGCCGGGGAATCGTCGCCGGTGGAGTCGTCGGCGAGGCTCGCCTGGATCAGCAGTCCCAGGCCGAGACCGAACAGGAGGAGTGCGGCGCCGCCCAGGGCGAGCAGGATCCGTGGGCGCGACGACGGCTCGGCCGTGTCGTCCGGACCCTCGGGAGTCGTTGTCCCGTCCCGCGATTCGGGCCGGTCGCTGTTGTCGGTCATCGCTGGTCCTCACCGATCTCGTCGGGGCGTGCGGCCCGGTCCGTTACCTGGTCTGCTGCTCGGAGGGAACCCGCGTCAGCCCGCGGGCTGCGGGTTGCCGCTGCCGCCATCCATCGGGACGGCGTCGGGGCCGGGCTCACCCTCGTCGGCCGGCGGGGGGTTCGACGGATCGAACCCGGGGATGGCGGTACAGGTGGCCTGGGTCTCGGGGTACGCGGCGGTCTGCGGGTTCTCCGGGTAGACCCCGGGCATCATGTTGCGGCGTAGCGCGGTGATGAACTGGTTGACGCGCGGATCGCGGGCGGATTCGAGCTTGAGCTGGTGTCCCCAGCTCTGCAGCGACACCGGCTGGTCGAGTCCGGGGTAGGGCGAGAGGAACAGGTACTGCTCACCGCGGACGAGCTGCTTGAGGTAGTCGAGGTCCTCCGGTGAGATCGTGTCCGGGTTGTAAGTGATCCAGACCGCGCCGTGTTCGAGGGCGTGGACGGCGTTCTCCGACCGCAGCGGGTTCGGGTAGACGACGCCGGTGCAGGTCGCCCAGATCTCATCGTGCGGTCCGCCGAACGGAGGCGACTGGTCGTAGGCGACACGCTGGGTCGCGGTGACGTGCCGCGCGGCCTCGTAGTAGCGCTTCGTCACACCCGGGATGTTCGCCGACGGATCGGGATTCTGCGGTGAGGGTACGAACTCGGACACCGTTTCCACGGCGAAGTCGTCCTTCTGTTCGGCCCGCCGCTCGTTGAACTTGGGGACGAGGTAGATCGCGAGTCCGGCGATGAGGCCGATGACCACCACGACGGCGCCGATCAGCATCCAGTCGACCTGACGTCCCGTCGCCGAGGGAACGGATCCTGCTCGCTTGCGGGACTTGGGGACGTTGGCCCCTGGTTTGCGCGCCATTGACTTCTTTCCTCATCCGACTGCGGGGGCCGAGCGGACCCGCGGGAGACCCGGCCCGCGCTCGGCGCACACGAGTGTACTGGTGGGCCCGATGGGTGGAGCAGGGTGCGATTGTCGGTGTAGTGGCCGCGGCCAATAGGATGGTGTCCTGTGACTCCCGCCGACCTGGCCGCGCTGCTGCGCGACGTGACCCTGACCGTGGTCCGCGACCGCGGACTGGACGAGAACCTGGTGCCCGATTCCATCGTCGTCGAGCGCCCCCGTCACGCTGACCACGGCGACTATTCCACCAACGTCGCCCTGCAGATGGGCAAGCGGCTCGGCGTGAACCCGCGGGAGCTCGCCGGCTGGCTCGCGGAGGCGTTCGCCGCGGCCGAGGGTGTCGCGAAAGCCGAGATCGCCGGTCCCGGGTTCGTGAACCTCTGGCTCGGGGCCGCCGCGCAGAACACCGTCGTCGCGGCGGTGCTGGCCCGGGGTGCGGACTACGGCCGCGGAAACGAACTCGCCGGCTCGGTCATCAACCTCGAGTTCGTGTCGGCCAATCCGACCGGGCCGATCCACCTGGGCGGTACCCGCTGGGCGGCCGTCGGCGACGCGCTCGGTCGCGTGCTGGCCGCTCGCGGTGGTGCGGTCACGCGCGAGTACTACTTCAACGACCACGGTGCCCAGATCGACCGGTTCGCCCGGTCGCTGGAGGCCGCGGCACTGAGCAACCCGACCCCGGAGGACGGCTACGCGGGCGATTACATCGCCGACATCGCCGCGAAGGTCGTCGAAACGGTCCCCGAGGTGCTGTCGCAGCCCGACGCCGACCGCCTCGAGACGTTCCGTTCGGTCGGGGTGGACCTGATGTTCACCCACATCAAGCAGAGCCTCCACGACTTCGGCACCGACTTCGACGTCTTCACCCATGAGGACAAGATGTTCGCCACCGGCCTCGTCGACGAGTGCATCGGCGAGCTCAAGGCCAATGGCAACCTGTACGAGAAGGACGGCGCGTGGTGGCTGCGGTCCACCGAGTTCGGTGACGACAAGGACCGTGTGGTCCTCAAGAGCGACGGCAACGCCGCCTACATCGCGGGCGACATCGCCTACTACCGTGACAAGCGCAACCGCGGCTTCAACCTCTGCATCTACATGCTCGGCGCCGATCACCACGGGTACATCAGCCGGCTCAAGGCCGCGGCGGCGGCGCTCGGCGACGACCCGGCCACCGTCGAGGTGCTGATCGGCCAGATGGTCAACCTCGTGCGCGACGGCACGCCGGTCCGCATGAGCAAGCGCGCCGGCACGGTCATCACGCTCGACGACCTCGTCGACGCGGTCGGCGTCGACGGCGCGCGCTATTCGCTGATCCGCTCGTCGGTCGACGTCAACATCGACATCGATCTCGACCTGCTCACCAAACAGTCCAACGACAACCCGGTGTACTACGTGCAGTACGCCCACGCGCGGATGTCCGCACTGGCCCGCAACGCCGCTGACCTCGGGGTCGTGTCGTCGCTGGACCATCTGGACCTGCTCGACGATCCCGCCGAGGGCGAATTAATCCGCACAATCGGCGATTTCGACGATGTCGTCGCGACCGCCGCCACGTTGCGCGAGCCGCACCGGGTCTGTCGCTACCTCGAGGTCCTCGCCGGCACCTACCACCGGTTCTATGCCAAGTGCCGTGTCCTGCCGCAGGGTGACGAGAAACCGGCGGACATCCACCGGGCCCGGCTCGCCCTGTGCGAGGCCACCCGTCAGGTCCTGGCCAACGGCCTGGGGCTCGTCGGCGTCACCGCGCCGGAGCAGATGTGAACGCCCACCCCGCCGGCCCCCGGCACGCCGAACTGTTGGCCGCACCCCATCTCGCCGAGCGTCCGAACGACCCGGCGGTGCTCGCCGCCATCCCCGCACAGGTGTGGCCGCGCAACGCATCCCGCGACGAATCGGGCGAGCTGCGGTTGGCCGGCGTGCCGGTGAGCCGGCTCGCCGAAGAGTTCGGGACGCCGGCGTTCGTCGTGGACGAGGCCGACTTCCGGGCGCGCTGCCGGGACATGATGGCGGCGTTCGGCCCGTACGGGCGAGTGCACTACGCGTCGAAGGCGTTCCTGAGCACCGAGATCGCGCGCTGGGTCGACGACGAGGGGCTGTCCCTGGACGTCTGCAGCGGTGGTGAACTCGCCATCGCACTGCGCGCCGGTTTCCCGCCGGAGCGAATCGCATTGCACGGCAACAACAAGAGCGTCGACGAGCTGCGTGCTGCGGTCGATGCCGGAATCGGGCACGTCGTCCTCGACTCGATGATCGAGATCGATCGGCTCGACGCGATCGCTGGCGAACGCGGTGTCGTCGCCGACGTGCTGGTGCGCGTGACCGTCGGTGTCGAGGCGCACACCCACGAGTTCATCTCGACCGCACACGAGGACCAGAAGTTCGGATTCTCGCTCGCCGGTGGGATCGCGATGGAAGCCATCCGGCGGGTCTTCGCGACCGACAACCTCAGGCTCGTGGGTCTGCACAGCCACATCGGGTCGCAGATCTTCGACATGGACGGATTCGAGCTGGCCGCCCACCGGGTGCTCGGACTGCTCCGCGACGTCGTCGGCGAGTTCGGTGTCGAGAAGACCGCGCAGATGTCGGTCGTCGATCTCGGTGGCGGACTGGGGATCTCGTACCTCCCCGACGAGCGTCCGCTGCCGGTGCAGAAGGTGGCGGAGACGCTCGCGGCGATCGTCGAGCGGGAGTCGGCAGCACTCGGGCTGCCCATGCCGACCATCGCCGTCGAACCGGGCCGCGCCATCGCCGGTCCCGGCACGATCACGCTGTATCGCGTCGGCACCGTGAAGGACGTCGCACTGGGCGGCGGCGCCGTACGACGCTACGTCTCCGTCGACGGTGGCATGAGCGACAACATCCGCACCGTTCTCTACGACGCCGAATACGACGTGCGGCTCGTGTCCCGGGTGTCGGAGGCCCGTGCGGTGGTGTGCCGGGTCGTCGGAAAGCACTGCGAGAGCGGCGACATCGTGATCAAGGACTGTTGGCTGCCGGAGGATCTCGGACCCGGCGACCTGATCGCGGTGGCGGCCACCGGTGCCTACTGCTACTCGATGTCGAGCCGATACAACATGACCATGAGACCGCCCGTGGTGGCGGTGGCCGACGGGAACGCCCGGCTGCTGCTGCGCCGGGAGACCATCGACGACTTCCTCAGCCTGGAGGTGGACCTGTGACCGGATCCGTGCAGAACACAAGTGGCGCAACCGATGCGGACTCGCGCACCATCGGTGTCGCGGTGCTCGGCATGGGCAATGTCGGTGCCGAGGTGGTGCGCATCATCACCGACAACGCCGACGACCTCCGGGCGCGCGTCGGGGCTCCCGTGGAGATCCGCGGCGTCGCGGTGCGGGATCTCGGCCGTCCCCGCAAGATCGCGCAGGATCTCCTGACCGACGACCCGGCGGCACTCGTCGCGCGCGACGACGTCGACATCGTCGTGGAGTTGATGGGCGGCATCGACCCGGCCCGCGGTCTGATCCGGTCGGCGCTCGAGAGCGGCAAGTCGGTGGTGACGGCGAACAAGGCGCTCCTCGCCGAATACACCGGCGAACTCGCGACCGCCGCGGCAGATGCCAAGGTGGACCTCTACTTCGAGGCCGCGGTCGCCGGCGCCATCCCGGTCATCCGTCCGCTGATGCAGTCGCTGGCCGGCGACACCGTCGAGCGGGTCAACGGAATCGTCAACGGCACCACCAACTTCATCCTCTCCGCGATGGACGAGACGGGCGCCGACTATGCCGACACGCTCGCCGAGGCCGGCCGCCTCGGATATGCCGAAGCCGATCCGACGGCCGACGTCGAGGGCTACGACGCCGCGGCCAAGGCGGCGATCCTCGCCTCGATCGCCTTCCACACGCGGGTCACGGCGGCCGATGTGCACCGCGAGGGCATCTCCTCGGTCACGTCCGCGGACCTGGTCGCGGCCAAGAAGTTCGACTGCACGATCAAACTGCTCTCGATCTGCGAGCGCGTCCGCGACGCCAATGGCGCGCAACGGATCTCGGCGCGCGTGTACCCCGCGCTGATTCCGCTGACCCACCCGCTGGCAACCGTGAACGGCGCGTTCAACGCCGTCGTAGTGGAAGCCGAAAACGCCGGGCGGCTGATGTTCTACGGGCAGGGTGCCGGGGGATCACCGACGGCATCGGCGGTTCTCGGCGACATGGTCATGGCCGCCCGCAACCGCGTGCACGGCGGGCGCGGACCGCTCGAGTCGACCTACGCCTCCCTGCCCGTCGCCCCGATCGACGACGTGTTCACGCGGTATTACGTCTCGATGCGGGTGGCCGACAAGCCCGGCGTGCTGGCGCAGGTCGCGGGGGAGTTCTCGAAGCGGTCGGTCAGCATCGCCGCGGTGCGCCAGGAGGGCGCGGGCGACGACGCCCGCCTGATCCTGGTCACCCACCGCGCCCCCGACCGAGCTCAATCGGATTGTGTTGCGGCGCTTGAAGACATGGACGCCGTCATCAAGGTGTCGAGTGTGTTGCGATTGGAAGGTACCGATGACTGAAGCGACTTCTACGCCTGTGCACCGCGCGTGGCCGGGCCTCATCGAGGCCTACCGGTCGCGGTTGCCCGTCGCCGACGACTGGAAGGTCGTCACGCTGCTCGAGGGTGGCACCCCGCTGATCAGTGCGCCGCATCTGTCGTCGCTGACCGGTTGCGAGGTCTACCTCAAGGTGGAGGGCCTCAACCCCACCGGTTCGTTCAAGGACCGCGGCATGACGATGGCCGTCAGCAACGCGGTCAACAACGGCAAGACCGCGGTCCTGTGCGCATCCACGGGCAACACCTCGGCATCGGCCGCCGCATACGCCACCCGGGCCGGGATTACCTGCGCCGTCCTGATCCCGCAGGGCAAGATCGCGATGGGCAAGCTCGCTCAGGCGGTCATGCACGGCGCCAAGATCATCCAGGTCGAGGGCAACTTCGACGACTGTCTCGAACTCGCGCGCAAGGCGACCGCCGAGTTCACCGAGATCGAACTCGTGAACTCGGTCAACCCGGCGCGGATCGAGGGTCAGAAGACCGCCGCCTTCGAGATCGTCGACGTGCTGGGCCGTGCCCCCGACGTCCACGCTCTGCCGGTCGGCAACGCGGGCAACATCACCGCGTACTGGAGGGGCTACAAGGAGTATCACGCCGACGGCGTCTCGTCGTCGGTGCCGCGCATGCTTGGTGTCCAGGCCGCGGGCGCCGCGCCGCTGGTGAACGGCGCGCCGGTGAAAGACCCGGAGACCGTCGCCACCGCCATCCGCATCGGTTCCCCGGCCAGCTGGAACCAGGCCGTCGCCGCGAAGGACGAGTCGAACGGGCAGTTCCTGGCGGCCACCGACGAGAAGCTGCTCGAGGCCTACCGACTCGTCGCCGGCAAGGAAGGCGTGTTCGTCGAGCCGGCGTCGGCGGCCAGCGTCGCGGGTCTGCTCGCCGCAAGTGCCGACGGTTGGATCGAGCGGGGCTCGACCGTGGTGTGCACGGTCACCGGCAACGGTCTGAAGGACCCCGACACCGCGCTGGCGGGCATCCCGGCGGTCGAGGCCATTCCGGTGGACCCGGTGGCGGTCGCGAATGCTCTCGGTGTCGGCTGACGGGGCCGGGTCCGCGGCGGCTGCCGCGGGTACGGTGCCGGTAGGGCTGTCGACGAGGGTCCGCGTGCCCGCCTCCAGTGCCAACCTGGGGCCCGGATTCGACTGTCTCGGAATAGCTCTCGGAATCTACGACGAGGTGATCGTCGAGACCGTCCCGGATGGCGTCACCCTCGAGGTCGAGGGTGAGGGCGCCGGTGCCGTGCCCCGCGACGACTCGCACCTCGTGGTGCGGGCGCTCACCCGCGGACTGGCACACGCCGGGCTGCGGGCCCCCGGTCTGACATTGCGCTGCGTCAACCGGATCCCGCATTCCCGGGGTCTGGGTTCGTCCGCCGCCGCCGCGGTCTCGGGTCTCGCCGCCGCATCGGGCCTGATCTCGGCCGCGGGCCTCGGTCCGGGGCTCTCGCCCGACGAACTGGTACAGCTGTCCAGCGAATTCGAGGGCCACCCCGACAACGCGGCGGCGAGCGTGCTCGGCTCGGCGGTCGTCACGTGGACCGAATCGGCCGACGGCGTCGCCTCGTATCACGCGCACCGTCTCCCGGTGCACCCCGACATCTACGCGACGGTTTTCGTGCCCGACACCGAGTCGTCGACGTCGTTCACCCGCGGGCTGCTCCCGGATTCGGTCCCGCGCGCCGACGCCGTGTTCAACCTGAGCCGGTCGGCCCTCGCCGTCGTCGCGCTGACCACCGATCCGCGCAACCTCATGGCCGCGTCCCAGGATCGGCTGCACCAGCCGTATCGTGCGTCGGCGATGGCGCCGACGCACGATCTGGTCAGCGCGCTGCGTGCTCGGGGACATGCCGCGACGGTGTCCGGAGCGGGACCGACCGTGCTTGTGCTCGGTACAGCGCCGGTGCCCGCCGAGATCCGTCAGCTGGCGCAGGGCCTCGGGTTCGACGCCCGGTCGGTCGCCGTCGCCGGCGGCGTCGAGATCACCGTCGGCTGATCGGCGTCGTCCGCACGACCGCCGGAGTGAATGCGCATTCATTTGGCGCTTCCGGCGTGTTGCCCCTATCATGCGAACGGGGTTACCATATTCTGGTCTAGCCGCGCAGGCTTGTCCTGCCGCTTCTCATCCTTCACCGATCGGAGATGACCGGCTGTGTATCCGGGCCGGGGTCATGGATCTCTGTCGACGGTGCCGAAGCGCAGGTGTTTCCGGGCACGCTCGCAGCGGACCACACATTCTCACCGTCCACCGCGGACGGACTCCCTAGCGCACAGAAGCAGGGAAACGTAGACCTCACGCAGTTCTCGTCTGCGGGAGGAACGAAAGGACTTCCGTGACCGATACGGACCTGATCACCGCACCTGCCGAGCAGGAATCCGCGGGTTCGGCCGGCCCCGACTCGGGACGACCGGCCACCAAGACACGTGCACGAACCGGCCTGTCCGGCATGGTGCTCAGCGAACTGCGGACGGTCGCCGGTGAACTCGGCATCAAGGGCACCTCCGGGATGCGCAAGGGCGATCTGATCGCCGCGATCAAGGAGCGCCAGGCGGGTGGCGACGCCCCGGCCGCGAAGAGCGCTCCCGCCCGGTCGAAGGCCGGCACGTCGAAGCCGTCGACGAACGACGACCAACTGAGCATCGGCGACTCCCCGGCAACGGCCGGGGCGGACACGACCGAGAAGAACGACGCCCCCCGGAGCGGCGCGCGCACCCAGCGCGGCGCCGGCCGCAAGGCCGCTGCCGCCGACGCACCGGCCGAGGCGTCGTCCACCGAGACCGCGAACCCCGACGGTTCGGGAGCAACGAACAGCCCGGCAGCCACCCAGGCCGACGGCTCGCGGAACGGCGCCGAAGCGGCGAAGTCCGAGGCCCAGGCCGGGGATGCACCCAAAGGCGGCAGCGCTTCCGAGACCGACTCGTCGGAGACCGGTGCGGGACGGGAGCGACGCCGCGGCCGTGACGGCTCGGGCGAGGCCGCGGGTGAGTCCGACGGCAACGACCAGCGCACTCGGCGCAACCGCAACCAGAACCGCGACAACCAGAATCGTGACGGGGGCCAGAACCGCGACGGGGGCCAGAACCGCGACAAGCAGAACCGCGACGGCAACCAGAACCGCGACGGAAATCAGAATCGTGACGGGGGCCAGAACCGCGACGGTGGTCAGGACGACGACGGCGAGGGCGGCGGTCGCCGTCGGGGTCGCCGGTTCCGTGAGCGTCGTCGCGGCCAGAATCGCGACACCCCGAACGAGCCGCAGGTGTCCGACGATGACGTGTTGCAGCCCGTCGCCGGCATCCTCGACGTGCTCGACAACTACGCCTTCGTGCGCACCTCGGGGTACCTCGCCGGTCCGAACGACGTCTACGTCTCGATGAACCTGGTCCGCAAGAACGGACTTCGACGCGGCGACGCGATCACCGGTGCGGTCAAGGTGCCGCGTGAGGGCGACCAGCAGAACCAGCGCCAGAAGTTCAACCCGCTGGTGCGGCTGGACACCGTCAACGGCGGAGATGTCGAGACGGCCAAGCGCCGCCCCGAGTTCAACAAGCTCACGCCGCTGTACCCGAACCAGCGCCTGCGGTTGGAGACCACCCCCGAACGACTCGACACCCGTGTGATCGATCTGATCATGCCGATCGGCAAGGGGCAGCGCGCCCTGATCGTGTCGCCGCCGAAGGCCGGTAAGACCACGATCCTGCAGGACATCGCCAACGCGATCGCGACCAACAATCCCGAATGCCACCTCATGGTCGTCCTCGTCGACGAGCGTCCCGAGGAGGTCACGGACATGCAGCGTTCGGTCCGGGGTGAGGTCATCGCCTCGACCTTCGATCGGCCGCCGTCAGACCACACCTCGGTGTCCGAGCTCGCGATCGAGCGCGCCAAGCGACTTGTCGAGAGCGGGAAAGACGTTGTCGTGCTGCTGGACTCGATCACCCGTCTGGGTCGTGCGTACAACAACGCGTCGCCCGCGTCGGGTCGAATCCTGTCCGGTGGTGTCGATTCGACCGCGCTGTACCCGCCCAAGCGGTTCCTGGGTGCGGCGCGCAACATCGAGAACGGCGGATCGCTGACGATCATCGCGTCGGCGCTCGTCGAGACCGGCTCCACCGGCGACACGGTGATCTTCGAGGAGTTCAAGGGCACCGGCAACGCCGAGCTCAAGCTCGACCGCAAGATCTCCGAGCGCCGGGTGTTCCCGGCGGTGGACGTGAACCTGTCGAGTACTCGTAAGGACGAGTTGCTGCTGTCGCCGGAGGAGTTCTCCATCGTGCACAAGCTGCGTCGCGTGCTCTCGGGTCTCGACTCGCAGCAGGCCATCGACCTGCTGATCAGTCAGCTCAAGAAGACCAAGACGAACATCGAGTTCCTGATGACGGTGCAGAAGACCGCACCGGGCGGGAACAACGACGACTGAGTTCTGCGACTGCGACGAGCCACGAAGGTCACCTGACCCTTCGTGGCTCGTCGCTTTCGCACCTCGCACCTGCCCTTTCAGTCGGCGAGGTCGGCCGCCAGGTGTTGCCACGCCTGCGCACTCGGCGGTGCGACGGCCCCGGTCTGGGTGACGATCAGCGCGCACTCGCCTCCGCGGCTGTAGATCTCGAGTGATCCCGTGCGGTCCCACACCCCGCGGGGCCACGTCACCCAGCATTCGCCGACGAGATCGAAGTTGATCATCACGCGGGTGCTGCCGGATGCCAGCACCATCTGGCCCCGATGCTCGCGGGCTCCGTCGAGACGGTCCTGGCGCATCTGGATGCATCCCGGCGCCGCCGTCGCGAAGGTCACGGTCATCCCCAGTCCCGCTGCGTGCTCGAGTGCGGCGATCACCGCACGTGTCTCGACGCGAACGGTACGCGCGCAGTCGAGGTGGGGGAGGGCCGCCAGGCGGGCGACACCTCCGTCGGTGAGCACCGCGTCGAATTGTGCGATCTGATCGTCGTCGACCGAGGCGGACGGGTCCACGTATTGTGGCGCAGGCGAATCCACGAAGGGCCCATCGAGGACCGCGGCCGCGCCGCTGCAGGTCATGGCCTCGAACGCCAGCCGGTCTGAGTTCTCCGTCAGGTACGTGGCGTGAGCGGTGTTGCCGCGGTGGTCGAACAGTCGCAGGGTCGGCGGAACGTGGGCGGCGGGATCGCTGAGCAACGTCGACGACAAGCGAGAGGGGTTGAGCCGCAGTGCGATCTGCTGCGAATCGACACGTAGCGGACCGCCCACGGTCGTCGGGAGGTCATGAACGCCGACCGCGTTCATGATCACCGGACCGGCGACGGTGACGCCGACGACCTGGGCCAGGCCGGGCAGGCGGGCGGCGACCGCGGGGACATCGTGATTCACCGAGGAGCCCGCGAATCCGGCTGTCCGCAGCAGGATCTCGAGGTCGCTGCGGGCGTGCGGATGGTCCCCGGCGGAGTGGGTCATCTCAGTAGACGTCGCGTGAGTAGCGATTCTCCGAGCGCAGGCGATCGACGTACGCCACGGCCTGGTCGGGCTCGAGACCACCGTGTTCGGCGACGATCTCGTGCAGCGCGGCGTCGACGTCGTCGGCCATCGTCGTGGCGTCGCCGCACACATACAGATGCGCGCCGGCCTCGAGCCACGCGAACAGTTCGCCGCCTTGTTCGCGCATCCGGTCCTGGACGTAGACCTTGTGTTCCTGATCGCGGGAGAAGGCGAGGTCGAGCCGGTCGAGAAGCCCGTCGGTGACGAACCGGTCGAGCTCCTCGGCATAGAGGTAGTCGTGGCTGCGATGCTGGTCACCGAAGAACAGCCAGTTGCCGCCGGGTGCGGCGGCCGCGGCCCGCTCGTGCAGGAAACCGCGGAACGGGGCGACACCGGTGCCCGGGCCGATCATGATGGCCGAGACGTCGTCGGCGGGCAGGCGGAACTTCTTGTTGGGGGAGATGAAGACGGGCACGGTGGCGCCGAGCGCGCAGCGGTCGGCCAGGTGGGTCGAGCACACACCTCCGCGATCCCGGTCGGCGACGCGGTAGCGCACCGTGGCCATCGTGATGTGCACGGTGTCGCCGTGGACACGCGGGCTCGACGAGATCGAGTACTCGCGGTGCGCGAGGGGACTCAACTCCTCGAGCAGCTCCTCGGGAGTCGGGGTGAAGGTCGGGTCCAGATCCAGTAGATCGAGGACGTCGAGTCCGTGGAGCCACGCGTCGAGTGCCTGCGGGTCACCGGCGTCGAGAAGCCGGGCGAGTTCTGGGTGTCCCGTGCGTTCGGCGACGACCCGGACGAGGTACTTCGACGGCGCGCCGATCTCGTACCTGCTGGTCAGTGCCTCGCGCAGGGTGTAGGTCGCCTTGCGGTCGGCGATGATCTCGTCGCCCACCGCGCGCAGCCGGGCGAGCAGGAGATCGACCAGCGCGACATCGTTCGTCGGAGCGATGCCGATGCCATCGCCGGGCTCGTAGGTGATGCCGCTGTCGCCGAGATCGAGTTCGAGGTGGCGGACCTCCTTGGCCGATCCGGGACCGGAGAGGAGCTCGTTCCGCACGACCGTCGCCGGGTAGGGATTGCGCCGGTTCCACGGCGATCGCGCCGTCCTGTCGGTACGACGGGCGGGGGAGGTCCGTGCGGTGTCGACTGCGAGGCTGCTGCCGGTGGAGGCGGCGTCGTACATCGAGGAATCCTTCGGGGACGGGGTGCAGGGGAGCGTGCGCCGCCGACAGGGCGGGCGACGCCACGGTACTACACTTAGGCAACCCTTACGAGGATCGCGATCTGCGTCACGTGCAGCGGACTGCGGGTGACGGTGCCGGGAATGGATCCGAGCGGCCTGCCGTTGAGGCACCTGAGACCGCGGTGACCGGGATTTTTCCCGGGTGATGCCCCCGTGGCATACTGATCGGTCGAGTCCGGTTCCGGTTCACACCGTCGACAAGCGGCGGTGACCCGGCGACCTCAGAAAGGGACAATCAGACATGAAGCAGGGAATCCACCCCGAGTACGCGACGACCACCGTCGTCTGCGGCTGCGGCAACACCTTCGAGACCCGCAGCACCGCTGCCAACGGTCGGATCAACGTCGAGGTCTGCTCGCAGTGCCACCCGTTCTACACGGGCAAGCAGAAGATCCTCGACACCGGCGGTCGCGTTGCCCGGTTCGAGAAGCGCTACGGCAAGCGCGCCAAGTAGACCACGCTGCGACGCCCGCCCGACGATGTCGGGACGGGCGTCGCTGTGTTTTCCGGTCAGAGTTCTTCCCGGTGTCGCCGATCATCCGTCGTGGCGCCGGTCGACAAGTGAGGTCGCCTTCATGAGTACGCAGAGTCCCTCGGCCATCGACGACATCCTGGCCGAGCACTCGGGTCTCGAACGCCAACTGGCCGATCCTTCCCTGCACGACGATCCCGCCGCGGCCCGTCGCGTCGGCAAGCGATTCGCCGAGCTCGCGCCGGTCATGGCGACCTACACCCGGTTGAAGGCGGCACGCGAGGATCTGGAGGCCGCACGTGAACTCGCCGCCGACGATGCGTCGTTCGCCGCCGAGATCCCCTCTCTCGAAGCGGTCGTCGAGGAACTCGACGCGACGTTGACCGACCTGCTCGCCCCGCGCGACCCCCACGACGCCGACGACGTGGTCCTGGAGATCAAATCCGGTGCGGGCGGGGAGGAATCGGCACTGTTCGCGGCGGACCTGGCCCGGATGTACCTCAAATACTGCGAGCGTCACGGTTGGAAGGCGCAGGTGCTCGGCGTGACCGAGTCCGATCTCGGCGGCTACAAGGAGGCCACCTTCTCGATCAAGTCGAAAGAGGCCGTGCGCGACGGAGTCTGGTCGCGACTGAAGTTCGAGGGCGGCGTGCACCGCGTCCAGCGGGTGCCGGTCACCGAGTCGCAGGGCCGCATCCACACGTCGGCGGCCGGGGTGCTGATCTACCCCGAGCCCGAAGAGGTCGCCGAGGTGACGATCGACGAATCGGAACTGCGCATCGACGTCTACCGCTCATCCGGTAAGGGCGGCCAGGGCGTGAACACCACCGACTCGGCGGTACGGATCACCCACCTGCCCACCGGAATCGTCGTCACATGCCAGAACGAACGTTCGCAGTTGCAGAACAAGGCGCGCGCGATGCAGGTCCTCGCCGCCCGGCTGCAGTCCGCAGCCGAGGAAGAGGCGGAGGCCGCCGCCGCGCAGGGTCGTGCGGCCCAGATCCGCACCGTGGACCGGTCCGAGCGGATCCGGACCTACAACTTCCCCGAGAACCGCATCACCGATCACCGCATCGGTTACAAGGCCAACAATCTCGACGCGGTGCTCGCCGGAGACATGGACAATCTGCTCGACGCGCTCGTCGCCGCGGACCGGCAGGCCCGCATGGAAGCGGAATAGGAGTCGTGACCGGCAGGCCGACCCCGGTGTCGGACGAACTGCGTGCCGCGACCACCCGTCTCGCCGCGTCCGGGATCGACTCCGCACGCCGTGACGCCGAATGGCTGATGGCGCACGTGCTCGGGATCGATGCGGGCCGTCTCGTGCTGGTGGACGCGATCGACGACGCGCCGGCGCGCGCGTTCCGGTCCGCGGTAGACCTGCGGTCGCAGCGGATTCCGTTGCAGCACATCATCGGGACCGCCGCCTTCGGCCCGGTCGAGCTGGCCGTCGGCCCCGGAGTGTTCATCCCCCGGCCGGAGACCGAGTACCTCCTCGAATGGGCGGTCGACCGACTCCGGGCCACCCCCGGACCGCATTCGGCGGCTGATTTCTGCAGCGGCAGTGGGGCACTGGCGATCGGCATCGCCGCGATGAGTCCGGCGACCCGGGTCGTGGCGGTCGAGGCCGACGAGGATGCGCTGGTGTGGTTGCGTCGCAACGTCGCCGCCGCGGCACCGGCCGGCGGGTCACGGGTCGACGTGGTCGCCGCGGACGTCACCGATCCGGATCAGGTCGCGGGAGCCATCCCGGCCGGCAGCGTGTCGGTCCTGGTCACGAACCCGCCCTACGTGCCGCTCGACGCCGTGGTCGGACCCGAGGTCGCCCACGACCCGGCCCGCGCGGTCTTCGGCGGCGCGGACGGGATGTCGGTCATCGTGCCGATGGTGCCGGTCATCGCCCGCACGCTGACGCCGGGTGGCGTCGTCGGGATCGAACACGACGACACGACTGCCGACGCCGTCGTGTCGTGCCTGCACGCGCACGGCGACTTCGAGGAAGTCACCCGGCACACGGATCTCACGGGCCGGCCGAGGTTCGTGACGGCGCGCCGACGGCAGGCCGGGTCCGTCGGACGCGGCATGGCAGGATGATCGCGTGAGCACTGTTTTCGACTGCAACGATCCACAGAACCGCTCGTCGGGGATTCGGGCGGCGGTCGGGGCGGCGAAGGCCGGACGGCTGATCGTGATGCCCACCGACACGCTCTACGGAGTCGGTTGCGACGCCTTCGATTCCGACGCCGTCGGTGCGCTCCTCGCAGCCAAGCACCGGGGACGCGACATGCCCGTGCCGGTCCTGGTCGGTTCCTGGCACTCGATCGACGGCCTGGTCCTGTCCGTCCCGCAGCCCGCACGCGACCTGATCGAGGCCTTCTGGCCGGGCGGTCTGAGTCTGGTTGTCCGACAAGCACCCTCGCTGGCATGGGACCTCGGCGACACCGACGGCACCGTCATGCTGCGGATGCCGCTGCACCCGGTCGCGATCGACGTGCTGCGCGAGGTGGGGCCGATGGCGGTCTCGAGCGCGAACGTCTCGGGGCGTCCGCCGGCGACCACCGCCGACGAGGCGCGCGAACAACTCGGTGACGAGATCGCCGTGTATCTCGACGGTGGCCCGGCGCCGGCCGCGCAGGCGTCGACGATCGTCGATGTCTCCGGGCCGAGTCCGCGCATCCTGCGCGAGGGCGCGGTCTCGACGGACGCCGTCGCCGACGTACTCGACACGGACCCGGCCGCGCTGCTCGCGGAGCGATGAGCCCCGACGCGCCGAGGTCCGGACCACACGGCGTCGAGGCGGGCGGCGCCCCGACCGGTGACGCCGCGGTCGACGCCTTGGTGAGCCGCGAGGTCGGCCGGCGCCGCGACACCGTGCAGCTGCTCGCCAGCGAGACCGAGCCGACGCCCGGGGTGCGGGCCGCGATGGCGTCGGTCTTCGACGCGAAGTATGCGGAGGGGTATCCCGGGGCGCGCTATCACGGCGGTTGTGAGGTGACCGACGAGCTCGAGGAGCTCGCCGTCGGACGGGCCCGCGCGCTGTTCGGCGCCGAGTACGTCAATGTCCAGCCGCTGTCGGGTAGTGCGGCCAACCTCGCCGTCTATGCCGCCTTCGCCCAGCCCGGGGACCCGGTGCTCGCGCTGCGCCTCGAACACGGCGGCCACCAGACGCATGGTTCTCGGGCGAACTTCTCCGGGCGATGGTTCTCGCCGTTGCACTACGACGTCCGCCGCGACGACGAACTCGTCGACTACGACCAGGTCCGGGATCTCGCGCTGGTGCACCGCCCCCGCATCCTCGTCGCCGGCGCCGCGTCCTACTCGCGGACGTTCGACTTCCCGACCCTGCGTCGGATCGCCGACGAGGCCGAGTGCATTCTCTGGGTCGACGCCGCACATCTCGCCGGGCACATCGCGGCGGGCCTGCTGCCCTCGCCGGTGCCGCACGCCGACATCGTCACCCTGTCCACCAACAAGGTGATCCGCGGTCCGCGCGGCGGGGTCATCCTCGCGCGAGCCGAACACGGCGAGGCCCTGCGCAAGGCGGTCTTCCCGTTCGTGCAGGGCGGGCCCGCGATGCACTCCGTCGCCGCGAAGGCGGTCGCCTGCGCGGAATCCGGCACCGACGAGTTCGCCGGTTACGTCCGTCGTGCGGTGGACAACGCCCGCGGTCTCGCCACGGAACTGGCGGCTCGGGGCGCCCGGGTGGTGTCCGGCGGCACCGACATCCACCTCGCGGTCGTCGACGTGAGCGGCTTCGGGATCTCCGGGATGGACGCGCAGCACCGGCTCGGGGCGGCCGGGATCGTCGTCGACAAAGCGGTCCTCCCGTTCGACACCCGCCCCGTCTCCGAGGGATCGGCGATCCGGATCGGTACGCCGGTGGCCACCGAGCGCGGCATGACCGCTGCGATGCATCCGGTCGTCGCCGACGCCATGGCCGCGGCGATGTCGACGCGCGACCGTGAGACACACGAGCGGATCCGTCGCGAGATCGCCGGACTGGCCTACGGGTAGCGTGGTCGCAATGTCGGAGACCCTTACCCGTCTCACGCCGGTGGTGGCGCGATGACCGGTGCCGCACCGGCCTTGCTCGCCGCCGCCGCGGACGGGGGAGGGACGGGGGTTCCCCTGCGCGAGCTCCTGCTCGTGGGTCTGACCGCCGCAGCCATGACCTACCTCCTGACCTCGGCGGTCCGCGTCTTCGCGATCCGCGCCGGTGCCGTCGCCGTGCCACGGGTCCGGGACGTGCACGTGATCCCGACACCTCGCCTCGGCGGGCTCGGGATGTTCGGTGGGGTGGTTGCCGGCATCGCGCTCGCCGCGAACCTCCCCGCGCTGAACCGCGGCTTCGCCTACACCACGGACATGACGGCGGTGATCGCCGCCGGCACCGTGATCGTCCTCGTGGGCGTCGTCGACGACCGGTGGGGTCTGGACGCGCTGACCAAATTCGTCGGTCAGCTCACCGCCGCCGGCGTCCTGGTACTGCTCGGCATCAGCTGGCTGCAGCTCTACATCCCGTTCGCCGACATCGGCACGCTGGTGCTCGACCCGCTGCAGGCCGGTCTCCTCACGGTCGCGATCACGGTCGCGACGATCAACGCGATCAACTTCGTCGACGGCCTCGACGGTCTGGCCGCGGGATTGGGACTCATCGCCGCGGCGGCGATCTGTATGTTCTCGCTCGGTCTGCTGCGCGACCAGGGCGGCGACGTCAGCTACTACCCCCCGGCCCTGATCTCGGTGGCACTCGCCGGCGCGTGCCTAGGATTCCTGCCACACAACTTCTCGCCCGCACGGATCTTCATGGGCGACTCGGGTGCGATGCTGATCGGTCTGCTGCTCGCCGCGGCCTCTACGAGTGCCTCGGGCCGTATCGCTGTGAACGCTTACGGACCGGCCGACATCTTCACGCTGCTGTCCCCGCTGATCCTCGTCGCAGCCGTCGTCTTCATCCCGATGCTCGACATGCTGCTGGCGGTGATCCGGCGGACCCGGGCCGGCGTCGGCTTCTACACTCCGGACAAGATGCACCTGCACCACCGCCTGCTCGAACTCGGGCACTCGCAACGCCGGGTCGCGCTGATCATCTATCTGTGGGTCGGGGTGCTCGCGTTCTCGGCGGCGGCCAGCACGCTGTTCCCGCTGTCGGTGGTCGCCCCGGCCTTCGGTGCGGGCCTCGTCGTCGCGATGCTGGTGACGATGGCGCCGCGCCTGCATCGACGCCTCGCCGAACTGCGAACGTCGACGAAGGCGTACCGCTGACCGGCGTCTGCGACCCTGTCATTTCCGTGAGGGCGATACCTGGGCCTAAGGTAAGGAAACCGTAAATTATCGTGTACTATCGCCCGTAGTAGTCAACATGTGCGCAGACCCGGACACAAAGCCCCGGTTCTGTCTCACACGACGCAATACCCCCCGGTGAGACACCAAGAATGGTGTTGGTAGGGTCACAACGAAACGCGAGCTGACGCCCAGCGGCCATGTGTTGCTGCACGTACGCGGGTGATCCGTGCCATCGGTATGGAGTAGGAGAGCTGAGGAGGGACATGACCGCATCTGCCCCTGATTCGGCCCCCGTCTATCCCCAGGCGCCGACCGGACTCCGCCGCCCCGCGCTCATCGCGGGCGGGTTCATCGTGGTCGTGGCTGCCGTCTCGCTCGCCGTCGGACATCCGCTCTTCGCGGTGTTCTTCCTTCTCGGTGTCGCCGGGATCTTCGTCAACGCGATCCTCGTCCGACGTGCCGTCGACGTCGTGGTTGCCGACGAGAACCCGCGCAAGACCGCCCTTGCTCTCAACTCCGCCATGCGACTCGGTGCCATCACGGCGCTCGCGCTGCTGGCGGCTTTTCTGGTCCAACCCGACGGGTTGGGCGCGATGTTCGGACTCGCCATCGGCCAAGTGGTCTTGGTGCTGAACACGGTCATTCCGGTGATGAAAGGACTTCGTAGCCAACCATGACGACCGCCTTCAACCTTGCCGCAGAGGATGGCGAACCGGCCATCCAGGTGGGTCACTACACCAGGTTCGAGATGTTCGGGCTGACCTTCAACCTGGAGACCATCATCGCGACGGCGCTGGCCGCGGCGATTCTGCTCGCGCTGGCCTTCTATCTGAAGTCGAAGGTCACCTCCACGGGTGTGCCGTCGGGTGTGCAGCTGTTCTGGGAGGCCATCACCATCCAGATGCGTGGACAGGTCGAGAGTGCCATCGGCATGAAGGTCGCCCCCTACGTTCTCCCGCTTGCGGTGTCGCTCTTCACCTTCATCCTGATCTCCAACTGGCTGTCGATCCTGCCGGTCCAGGTCGGTCACCACGAGATCCTCAAGCCGCCGGCCGCGGACGTGAACTTCGCGTATGCGCTCGCTCTGTTCGTCTTCGTCTGGTATCAGATCGCCGGTTTCCGTAAGCGTGGTCTGATCGGCCACCCGAAGCGGATCATCAAGGGCCACGTCGCATTCCTCGCACCGATCAACGTCATCGAGGAGTTCACCAAGCCGATCTCGCTGTCACTGCGACTCTTCGGCAACGTCTTCGCCGGCAGCATGATGATCGCCTTGATCGCCCTCTTCCCGCCGTACATCATGTGGGCGCCCAACGCGATCTGGAAGTCCTTCGAGCTCTTCGTCGGTCTGATCCAGGCGTTCATCTTCGCGCTGCTGACAATCCTCTACTTCTCGCAGTCGATGGAGACCGAGGATCACTGACCCGCCCGAGCCAGGGCACCGCGCGTCGAGATCCACAGGCGCACACAACCGAACATGACGACCTGCTCCGGCACCTGTCGGCGCAACTCCAGACCTGACACACCAGATGTCAGCAACGAAAGGGAAATATCACAATGGATCCAATGATTGGCCTCGGCGCACTCATCGGTGGCGGCCTGATCATGGCCGGTGGCGCCGTCGGTGCCGGTATCGGTAACGGTCTGGCCGGTAGCCAGCTGATCGCCGGTATCGCTCGCCAGCCCGAGGCACAGGGTCGCCTGTTCACCCCGTTCTTCATCACCGTCGGTCTGGTCGAGGCGGCCTACTTCATCAACCTGGCCTTCATGGCGCTCTTCGTGTTCGCCACCCCGATCAGCGCCGGCTGATCGTCGCTCTCCCTTTTGTCGCCGAGTAGAAACGACACCTCACCACAATGACGCTTGCTGCAGAGAACTTCCTGCTCCCGAATGGAACGTTCTTCGTTGTCCTGCTCATCTTCGTGATTTTGCTGCTGGTCATCCGCAAGTTCGTGGTTCCGCCGATCCAGCAGGTCCTCGAGGAGCGGGACGCGATGATCCACCGCACCGTGGAGGACAACCGGACCGCCGCCGCCGAATTCGAGGATGCGGACGTCCAGTTCCGTTCGCTCCTCAAGGAAGCGCGCGGTGAGGCCACCGCCAAGCGCGACGATGCTCGCGCCCAGGGGCGGGAACAGCTGAACGAGATGAAGCAGCGAGCGACCGCCGAGGCCGACGCCGCCCTGCAGTCGACCAGCTCCGAGCTGGCGACGCAGGGTGAGCAGGCCGCCTCGACGGCTGCAGCTGATGTGGACGCACTCGCCAAGACGCTTGCGGCGCGTGTGCTCGGTGTCGACTCGGCCACTCTTTCCGATACCCGATCGACGAGCGGAGTGGTGAACTGATCATGGCTGCCAACACTGAGACCGAATCCGACCAGGGCCCCATCGGCACCTGGCTGCACGACATCGGTGCTGCGTTCGACCCCGCGATCTTCATCGCTCAGCTCTTCGGCTTCGCGGTCATCCTCTTCCTCCTGTGGAAGTACGTCCGGCCGCCGGTGCAGAAGATGATGCGGGATCGACAGGAGACCGTCCGTCAGCAGCTCGCCGAGAGTGCGGCTGCCGCCAAGCGCGTCGACGACGGCAAGCAGGCACGTGAGAAGGCCGTCGCCGAGGCCAAGGCCGAGGCCGAGCAGATGCAGAAGGACGCCGCGGCCGATGCCGAGGCGATCACCTCCGACATCCGCGCCCAGGCCGACCATGAGGTCAAGCGCATCTCCGAGCACGGCCGCAACCAGGTCGCCCTGGTGCGCGCCAACCTCGTTCGTCAGCTGCGCACGGATCTCGGACTCACCGCGGTCGACAAGGCCGGCGAGCTGGTGCGCAACCATCTGGCCGACGACTCGGCCCAGGCGGCGAGCGTCGACCGGGTCATCGACGAACTCCAGGAGATGTCGTCGGGTTCGGCGAACGCGGTTCCCTCGAGCGCCTCGCTCGTCGGTCTGCATGCCATGCGTGCCGCCAGCCGCGACGCCGCTCTCGCCGTGTCGGAGCACTTCGATTCGGCGGCAATCGATCTCGACGGTTCGGCACTGGCCGACGCCTCGGGTGACCTCACCGCGGCCATCAACTTCCTCGGCGAGAACCCGGTGCTGCGCAAGCGCCTGGTCGAGGACGACGAGAACCCCGAGGGCAAGAAGGCCATGGTGCACCGTCTGTTCGACGGCAAGCTCGCCCCGGTCGTCGTCGAGGTGCTCGCGACCGCTTCGAGTCAGCGGTGGTCGTCGTCGAGCGACTTCGTCGTCGGTCTGCGCCGCCAGAACTCCCTGATCGTCCTCACCGCCGCCGAACGCGACGGGGTCATCGAGCAGGTCGAGGACGAGCTCTTCCGGGTGAGCCGAGTCCTCGAGGCCAACCCGCAGCTGTCCTCACTGCTGTCCGACCACGGCAAGGACGCCGACAAGCGCGTCGACCTGCTGAAGAAGCTGGTCGGCGACAAGGTCGGCACCCACACCTGGACGCTGCTGTCCTCGACCGTGCGCCTGCTGCACGGCCAGGCCGCCGACGTCGCGGTCGACCAGCTCGCCGAGCTGGCCGCCGCCCGTCGCGGCGAGTCGGTCGCCCACGTGGTGTCCGCCTCACCGCTGTCCGATGCCCAGATCGATCGACTGTCGGGCGTGCTCGGCGGAATCTACGGTCGGACCATCTCGGTGCAGACCGAGATCGCCCCGGAACTGCTCGGCGGTCTCCGGATCAGTGTCGGCGACGAGGTCATCGACGCCGATGTGGCGACACGGCTGGCCAAGGCCGCCGAGACGCTGCCGCGCTGACGACCACCCCGACACCCGAACCCACGAAGCCCAGAGCTCAGAGCCTTCGAGACTCAGAGCCACATCAAGGAAAGACGAGAACCCATGGCGGAGTTGACGATCTCACCAGACGAGATCAAGGGAGCGATCGAGCAGTACGTCTCGTCGTTCGAAGCCGAAGCGTCGCGTGACGAGGTCGGCATCATCACCGATACCTCGGACGGCATCGCCCACGTCAGCGGCCTTCCGAGCGCAATGGCCAACGAGCTCCTCGAGTTCCCCGGCGGCGTCCTCGGCGTCGCACTGAACCTCGACGAGGACGAGATCGGCGCCGTCATCCTGGGTGACTACGAGTCCCTGGAAGAAGGCCAGCAGGTCAGCCGCACCGGCGACGTGCTCTCCGTCCCCGTCGGTGATGCGTTCCTGGGACGCGTCATCAACCCGCTGGGTGCCCCGATCGACGGTCAGGGCGACATCGAGGCCGACGAGCAGCGCGTCCTCGAGCTGCAGGCCGCCACCGTGCTCGAGCGCCAGCCGGTCGAGGAGTCTCTCGCCACCGGCATCAAGGCCATCGACGCCATGACCGCCATCGGCCGCGGACAGCGTCAGCTCGTCATCGGCGACCGCAAGACCGGCAAGACCGCGGTCTGCATCGACGCCATCTTGAACCAGAAGGCCAACTGGGAGACCGGCGACCCCACCAAGCAGGTTCGCTGCATCTACGTCGCGATCGGTCAGAAGGGTTCGACCATCGCAGGCGTCAAGTCCGCGCTCGAAGAGGCCGGCGCGATGGAGTACACCACCATCGTCGCGGCCCCCGCCTCGGACTCGGCCGGCTTCAAGTGGCTGGCCCCGTACACCGGCTCGGCCATCGGTCAGCACTGGATGTACCAGGGCAAGCACGTCCTCATCGTGTTCGACGACCTGACCAAGCAGGCCGAGGCCTACCGCGCCATCTCGCTGCTGCTGCGTCGCCCGCCGGGCCGCGAGGCATACCCCGGTGACGTCTTCTACTTGCACTCCCGTCTGCTGGAGCGTTGTGCGAAGCTGTCCGACGAGCTCGGCGGCGGCTCGATGACCGGTCTGCCGATCATCGAGACCAAGGCCAACGACGTCTCGGCATTCATCCCGACCAACGTCATCTCGATCACCGACGGCCAGGTCTTCCTGGAGTCGGACCTCTTCAACAAGGGTGTCCGGCCGGCCATCAACGTCGGTACCTCGGTGTCGCGCGTCGGTGGCGCCGCCCAGACCAAGGGCCTCAAGAAGGTCTCGGGCTCGCTGCGTCTGGAGCTGGCCCAGTTCCGTGAGCTGGAGGCCTTCTCGGCCTTCGCCTCCGACCTCGACGACGCCTCGAAGGCGCAGCTCGAGCGCGGTGCCCGCTGGGTCGAGATGCTCAAGCAGGACCAGTACACCCCCTTCTCTGTTGAGGACCAGATCGTCTCGATCTACCTCTGCGGTGAGGGCCACTACGACTCGGTTCCGGTCGACGACGTGCGCAACTTCGAGACCCAACTGCTGAGCCACCTGCACCACAACGCGACCGGTGTCTACGACTCGATCGCCGGCGGCAAGGTGCTCAGCGACGACCAGGCCGAGGCCCTGATCGCCGAGACCAACAAGTTCAAGAACGGCTACCTCACCCACGACGGCCGTCGCGTCGTCAACGAGGCCGAGGCCGAGGCGATGGATGCCGACAACGTCGAGAACGAAGAGATCAAGATCCGCAAGTGATCTCAGACGTCAACGGACATCGCGAAAAGGAAGGGGTGAGGGCTCATGGCCAGCATTCGTGAGCTGCGCTCACGCATCCGGTCGGTCCAGTCGACCAAGAAGATCACCAAGGCTCAGGAACTGATCGCGACCTCGCGTATCACCAAGGCCCAGGGACGGGTGGCCGAGGCCAAGCCGTACTCGCAGGAGATGACCGCTGTGCTCTCCGAGCTGGCGAGCAACTCGGGATCGCTGGACAACCCGCTGCTCAACGAGCGGGAGAACCCGAAGCGCGCGGCCATCCTGGTCGTCACCAGCGACCGCGGTATGTGCGGCGGCTACAACGCCAACGTGCTCAAGGCGACCCGCGAACTCATCGCGCTCCTGCGCGAGGAGGGCAAGGAAGCCGTCCTGTTCGTCATGGGCCGGAAGGGCGTGGGCTTCTTCGGGTTCCGCGGTCTCGAGGTCTCCGATTCCTGGACGGGCTTCTCGGAGTCACCCCAGTACTCCGACGCCGCGACCGCGACGAGCTTCCTCGTGGATCTCTTCGTGGCCGGGTCGGGTACCGAGGTCGAGCGCCCGGCCGGCGACGGCACCCTCGAGGGTGTCGACGAGCTGCACCTGGTCTACACGCGGTTCCAGTCGATGCTGGCGCAGGTGCCCGAGGTCCGGCGGATCGCCCCGCTGGTCGTGTCGCACGACGAGGATTCGTCCGACGACACGCCGTCGCGCAACTACACCTTCGAACCCGGGGCCGACGCGCTGCTCGACGCGCTGCTGCCGAAGTACGTGGCGACGCGGGTCTACGCGGCGCTGCTGGATTCGTCGGCATCGGAGTCGGCCGCGCGCCGCACCGCGATGAAGGCGGCGACGGACAACGCCGAAGAACTGTCCAAGTCGTTGTCGCGCGAGGCCAACCAGCTCCGCCAGGCCCAGATCACCCAGGAAATCAGCGAGATCGTCGGCGGCTCGAGCGCACTGGCGAACTAGCTTGCGCGCCAGGCGAGTCCGGATCGACGAGAACCCATACTTCGATAAAGAGGAAGTGACCCAAGCACCATGACCGCAGCAGTAGAAACCCCCTCCGCGCAGTCGGCGGGTTCCGCCGACGGGCGGGTCGTCCGCATCATCGGCCCCGTGGTCGACGTCGAGTTCCCGCGGGGCTCGATTCCTGAACTGTTCAACGCCCTGCACGCCGAGGTCGCTCTCTCCTCGGTCGCCAAGACCCTGACCCTCGAGGTCGCGCAGCACCTCGGTGACAACCTGGTGCGCACGATCTCGATGCAGCCGACCGACGGCCTGGTCCGCGGCGCGGCCGTGTCCGACACCGGCAAGTCGATCGTCGTGCCGGTCGGCGACGTCGTCAAGGGCCACGTGTTCAACGCCCTCGGTGACTGCCTCGACAGCCCGGGCCTGGGCCGCGACGGCGAGCAGTGGAGCATTCACCGCAAGCCGCCGGCCTTCGACGAGCTCGAGGGCAAGACCGAGATCCTCGAGACCGGTATCAAGGTCATCGACCTGCTGACCCCGTACGTCAAGGGCGGCAAGATCGGTCTGTTCGGTGGTGCGGGCGTCGGCAAGACCGTCCTCATCCAGGAGATGATCACGCGTATCGCGCGTGAGTTCTCCGGCACCTCGGTGTTCGCCGGCGTCGGTGAGCGCACCCGTGAGGGCACCGACCTCCACCTCGAGATGGAGGAGATGGGCGTTCTCCAGGACACCGCGTTGGTGTTCGGTCAGATGGACGAGCCGCCGGGCACGCGTATGCGCGTGGCGCTGTCGGCGCTGACCATGGCGGAGTACTTCCGCGATGTGAAGCACCAGGACGTGCTGCTCTTCATCGACAACATCTTCCGCTTCACGCAGGCGGGCTCGGAGGTCTCGACCCTCCTCGGCCGTATGCCGTCCGCGGTGGGCTACCAGCCGACCCTCGCCGACGAGATGGGTGAGCTCCAGGAGCGCATCACCTCGACCAAGGGCCGTTCGATCACCTCGCTGCAGGCGATCTACGTCCCCGCCGACGACTACACCGACCCGGCACCGGCCACGACCTTCGCGCACCTCGACGCGACCACCGAGCTCTCGCGTCCGATCTCGCAGCTGGGTATCTACCCCGCCGTGGACCCGCTGACCTCGACCTCGCGCATCCTCGAGGCGTCGATCGTCGGCGACGAGCACTTCCGCGTCGCGAACGAGGTCAAGCGCATCCTGCAGAAGTACAAGGAACTGCAGGACATCATCGCCATCCTCGGTATGGACGAGCTCTCCGAGGAGGACAAGGTCACGGTGCAGCGTGCGCGCCGTATCCAGAAGTTCCTCGGCCAGAACTTCCTCGTCGCCGAGAAGTTCACCGGCCAGAAGGGCTCGGTCGTCCCGCTCGCCGACACCATCGAGGCCTTCGACCGTGTCGCCAAGGGCGAGTTCGACCACCTGCCCGAGCAGGCGTTCAACAGCTGCGGTGGACTCGACGACGTGGAGGCCGCCGCCGCCAAGATCAGCGGAAAGTAGCGGTTCGCCATGGCTGAGAAGTCCTTCCACGTCGAGGTTGTCTCCGCGGATTCGAGCCTGTACTCGGGAGAGGCCACGTTCGTGATCGCGCAGACCACCGTCGGTGAGCTGGGTGTCCTGGCCAACCACGAGCCGCTCCTGGGCCAGCTGGTCCCGGGTGGCTTCGTGGTCATCGTCGAGGAGAACGGCAACCGTCGTGCGGCAGCGGTCGAGGGCGGGTTCCTCTCCGTCACCGGCGAGGCCGTCACGGTGCTGGCGGAGTCGGCCGACTGGGCCGACGACGTCGACGTCAACGCGGAGAAGACCGCGCTCGACGAGGCGGAGCCGGATTCGCCCGAGTACCACCGTGCTCACGCGCGTCTGACTGCGGCACAACACCTTTCACGGTAGAGCGAGCCGCGCGAGCGGTTCGGGTCAACGACCGACCTCGGCCGGCCATCGGAATTCTCCGATGGCCGGCCGAGGTCGTTTGGCATCACATGTGCACGTTCTGGCATGCTTGTTCCACAGCCCCCTGTCCCGCGTGTATGCAGCCCAAGCCGTCTGGAGCCCTACCGGGTTCGACGCTTCGCCTATCCGCGGTGACTGCACGAAGGAGTAGGTGATGTCGCTGGCGGTCGTGATGCTCAGTGTGCTGCTGGCGGTGGCGCTCCTGTTGTGTGGCTTCCTGGCGCTGCGTCTGGCGCAACTCCGTCGCGCGGGCACTCCGGTCCTGCTGCGCACGGTGCCGGCCGGCGTCGACCAGGGATGGCGTCACGGCACCGTGCACTACAGCGACGACTCACTGCGCTACTACCGGCTCACGTCGCTGAAACCGGGGCCGAACGTGACGTTCGCACGACAGGGCATGGAGATCTCCGGTCGTCGCGCCCCTGAGGGCACCGAGACGGAGATCCTCGACGGCATGCTCATCCTGCAGGTGCAGACCGCCGGGCGGGCCGAGGACGACTACGAACTGGCGATGGGCCCGGGTGCGGTGACCGCGTTCCAGTCCTGGCTCGAATCCCGGCAGTCCGCGAGATCGCAGCGGCGCCGCAGCGCCTAGGAATCCGGCTGCGCCGGGGCTTTCCCGCCCGTCTTCGCCGGGTCTTGATGGACCGGCTTCGCCGGGGGCCGTTGCCGGTCGCCGCCCGGAACCCACTTGACGTCGCCAAGCGAGTTCGCGGTCGTGCGGTTCGCCACCCGCGACAGGATGAACAGCAGATCCGACAACCGGTTCAGGTATTTCGCGGGCAGCACGCTGGTGTCGTCGGGGTGGGCGGCGACCGCGGCCCACGCCGAGCGCTCGGCCCGTCTGGTCACCGTTCGTGCCTGGTGCAACAGGGCAGCCAGCGGTGTGCCGCCCGGCAGGATGAACGAGTCCAGTGCGGGCAGATCGGCACCGAAGGAGTCGCACCAGCGCTCGAGGGCATCGATGTAATCCTGCGCGATGCGCAGCGGCGGGTACTCGGGGTCGTCGACGACCGGCGTGGAGAGGTCGGCGCCGGCGTCGAAGAGGTCGTTCTGGACGGTCGTGAGCACTGCCCGGAGGTCGTCGGGGACGTCACCCCCGAGTGCCAGGGCGAGACCGATGACGGCGTTCGCCTCGTCGCAGTCGGCGTAGGCGACGACACGCGGATCGGTCTTGGGTACCCGGGAGAAGTCGCTCAGCCCGGTGGAGCCGTCGTCGCCGGTTCGGGTGTAGATCCTCGTCAGGTGTACCGCCATGGGTCGAATGTACTGCGCCGGACGCACGAGATCGGAAGCGCGGTCGGAGGACGTACTGGCCGGTGGGCCGGTGACCCCGGACGGTTAAGGTGGCAGTCGTGAGCGATCGGTTTCTGGTGTCCGGGGGAGCGCGTCTGTCCGGCGAGGTGGCAGTGGGGGGCGCGAAGAACAGCGTCCTGAAACTCATGGCCGCGGCCCTGCTCGCCGAGGGGACGACCGTGCTGACCAACGCACCCGAGATCGCCGATGTCCCGCTGATGGCGGACGTTCTCCGCGGTCTCGGTGCGGTCGTCGACATGGACGGCGAGACGGTCACCATCACGGCGCCGGCGGAGCCGAAGTTCCATGCCGACTTCGCGGCGGTCCGGCAGTTCCGCGCCTCGGTCTGTGTCCTCGGCCCGCTGATGGCGCGTTGTCACCGGGCCGTCGTGGCGCTGCCCGGCGGAGACGCGATCGGGTCGCGGCCGCTCGACATGCACCAGGCGGGTCTGCGCGCCCTCGGCGCCACCAGCTCGATCGAGCACGGCTGCGTGGTGGCCGAGGCCGACACGTTGGTCGGCGCACCGATCGCGCTGGAGTTCCCGTCGGTGGGGGCGACCGAGAACATCCTCATGGCCGCCGTGCTCGCCGAGGGACAGACCACCATCGACAACGCCGCCCGCGAGCCGGAGATCGTCGACCTGTGCGTGATGCTGCAGCAGATGGGGGCACAGATCGACGGTGCCGGCACCTCGACGTTGACCGTCGTCGGTGTGGACCGGCTGCATCCGACGACGCACCGGGTGGTCGGAGACCGCATCGTCGGTGCCACCTGGGGGATCGCGGCCGCCATGACGCGCGGTGACGTCACCGTGCGCGGCGTGAAACCCGAACACCTGCAGCTGGTTCTGAACAAACTGGGCGACACCGGCGCGGTGGTCGAGACCTTCGACGACGGCTTCCGGGTCCGGCATGACCGCCGGCCCACCGCCGTCAACGTCTCGACGCTGCCGTTTCCCGGATTCCCCACGGATCTCCAGCCGATGGCGATCGGCCTCGCCGCCATCTCCGACGGCATGTCGGTGATCACGGAGAACGTCTTCGAGGCACGGTTCCGCTTCGTCGAGGAGATGGTCCGTCTCGGTGCGGATGCGCGGACCGACGGCCACCACGCCGTCATCCGCGGGATCGACCGCCTGTCGAGTGCGCCGGTCTGGTGCTCGGACATCCGGGCGGGCGCCGGCCTCGTGCTGGCCGGGCTCGTCGCCGACGGCGTGACCGAGGTCCACGACGTCGAGCACATCGACCGCGGGTACCCGCACTTCGTGGAGATCCTGCGCAGTCTCGGCGGTGAGATCGAGCGCGTGCGCGACTGAACCCTGTCCGATCGGACAGGTACCGGCCCGTCCGGCCGGGTGCACTGTGGTCGAGGACGGGCAGGACCCCTTGTCCCGGTTGTGATCTGGACGACATTCTCGTTGTGACAGACCCAACCGTCACAAGGAGTTCACCACCATGGCCATTGAGCTGAACCAGATCTGGGATTTCCCGATCAAGGAGTTCCACCCGTTCCCGAAGGCGAAGCTGGGTGTCGGGGCGCACGACATGCTCGGTGTCGAGGCCAAGGACCTGGGCATGACCCGTGCGCTCCTGATGACGACGGGTCTACGCGGCTCCGGGATCATCGAGGAGCTGATCGGCAAGATCGAGTACCAGGGCGTCGACGTGGTGCTCTACGACCAGGTGGAGTCCAACCCCAAGGACTACAACTGCATGGACGCCGCGGCCCTCTACCAGTCGGAGAAGTGCGACGGCATCATCTCGGTCGGTGGCGGCTCCAGCCACGACGCCGCCAAGGGTGCACGTATGGTCATCGCCCACGACGGCCGCAACATCAACGAGTTCGAGGGCTTCTCCAAGGCCACCAACAAGGAGAATCCGAAGCACATCGCGGTCTCGACGACGGCCGGCACCGGCTCGGAGACCTCCTGGGCCTACGTCATCACCGACACCTCGGACATGAACAAGCCGCACAAATGGGTGGCCTTCGACGACACCTGCCTCGTCGACCTGGCGATGGACGACCCGCTGCTCTACTACACGTGCCCCGAACACTTCACCGCGTTCTGCGGCTTTGACGTGCTGGCCCACGCGAGCGAGCCCTACGTGTCGCGTCTGGACTTCGCACCGTCACTGGGCAATGCCAAGTACTCGATCGAGCTGATCCGCGACCATCTGCGCACCGCCGTGTACGACCCGCGAAACCTGGCGGCCCGCACCGGGATGATGTACGCGCAGTACATCTCCGCGCAGGCGTTCAACTCCGGCGGCCTCGGTCTCGTGCACTCGCTGTCGCATGCGGTGAGCGCGTTCTACGACAGCCATCACGGGCTGAACAACGCCATCGCCCTGCCCCGCGTCTGGGAGTACAACCTGCCGTCTCGCTACGAGCGTTACGCCGAGATCGCCGCGCTGCTCGGTGTCGACACATCGAAGATGACGACGGTCCAGGCCGCCGACGCCGCCGTCGAGGAGGCCATCCGGTTGGGCAAAGACCTCGGTATCCCGGACAACTTCGGTCAGCTGTCGACGAGCAGCTACGACAAGAACCGGATGAACACCGGCAAGTACGAGGGCCGAGGCGAGACCATGGACACCTCGGACAAGCAGATCCGCGCCATCGCCGAGCACATGATGGACGACTGGTGCACGCCGGGCAACCCGCGGGAGAGCACCGTCGAGTCGCTGATCCCGATGGTGGCGCACGCCTTCACCGGCAGCTACTGATCCGCCCGCTCGCCCGCCTGATCCGAGATCCCGACTGTTCCGAGAACCGTAGGCCGACAAGGAGTCCGACATCCGATGACGCACGTGTGCGCACCTCGGGAAACCGCCGAGGACATCACCCGGGACATCAGCCCGGACAGCCGTTCCTTCCCGTCCGTGGAGGAGCTGACCGACGCGTTGGGTGAGCAGGGCTACCTGATCGGTCCGGAACTGGCGGTCGTCGTCCATCTCGCGACGCTCCTCGACCGGCCCCTCCTGCTGGAGGGGCCGGCCGGGGTCGGCAAGACGGAGCTGGCGAAGGCGCTGGCGGCGGCATCGGGGCGCGAGCTGGTACGGCTGCAGTGCTACGAGGGTCTCGACGAGTCGCGTGCCCTCTACGAATGGGATTACGCACGACAGCTTCTCCATGTGCAGATGCTGCGCGATCGCATCAGTGCCGAACTCGCCGCCGAGACGACCCTCTCGGCCGCGAGTTCGGCGCTGGCGCGCGCCGAGGTCGGCGTCTACACCGAGGACTTCCTGGTGGCCCGGCCACTGATGGCGGCCATCACGTCGCCCTCGCCGACGGTCCTGCTCGTCGACGAGATCGACCGCACGGACGAGGCGATGGAAGCGGTGATGCTCGAGGTCCTCGCCGAGCGCCAGGTGACGGTCCCCGAACTCGGGACGTTCACGGCGCGGTCGTCGCCGTGGGTCATCCTGACCTCCAACGACACCCGCGAACTCTCGCCCGCGCTCAAACGTCGCTGCCTGCACTTCCAGGTCGACTACCCGGATCCGCAGACCGAGCGGGACATCGTCGCGGTCCGCGCCCCCGACGTCGAGGAGACGATCATCGGCGAGGTCGTCGACCTCGCCCGGCAGCTTCGCGATCTCCCGTTGCGCAAGAGCCCGTCCATCGCGGAGGTGATCGACGCCGCGCGGGCCGCCTCGTACCTCGGGTCCCGGGCCGGAGGGCCGGGAAGGCCGATCGGCGCAGACGACCACAATGCGCTGATGGCGCTGCTCGTGAAGTTCGGTTCGGACGGCGAGATCGCCCGTCGCGCTCTGTCTTCCGAACACGGAGGACCGTCGGCGGAAGGCTCGCCGATCGGCGTGGACGGGACCACGCCCGGCGGATCGGTGACCGCGCGCGCCTTCGGTGCCGGACGCGCCCGCAGTGCGGGTGTCCGACCGGGACGATGACGCCGATGACTGCGGCGTCGGCCACCCCGGTACCCGTCGCGGATGCGAGGCGGGCGGACCCGCTCGACCTGCTCGCGGTCGCGTTCGGAAGGGTTTTGCGGAGCTCCGGGATCGCGGCCTCGCCCGCCGAGGTCATCGAGATCCGGCGGACCCTGTCGATCGTCGGCTGCGCCGAGCCGGCGGTCCTGCGTGCGGCGCTACAGAGCGTGTGCGTCAAATACGGCTACGAGGCAGCGGGTTTCGAGCGGGCCTTCGAACTCTTCTTCCTCGGCGCCGGACCCGATCGGGCCGACGAGGACGACCTTCCCCGGGCCCGCGGCGTCGCGGCCGATCTGCCCGATGACGTGGTCTGGGACGAGGAATTCGAGGGCGCGGCCCGCCAGATCGGCGCCGACGAGCACACCGACGAGATCGGCCACCTGATGGCCGACGATCCCGACGCCGCGCACCGGGACGCCGAGAGCGCTCACCGGGAGGAGAACGACTTCAGCGTGTCGGCCGGCGCCGAGCAGCTCGGCGTCGACCCGGACGGCGGCACGACCGGTGGGGGAGTGACGTATACGGTCGAGGTCGACACCGCCGACTCGTCGACCGTCGGCGAACTGACCGGATCGGCGGCCCGGGTCACGAGCCGGCCGCTCGGGCTGACCGGGGCCCACGCCATCCTCGCCGCACTCGACGCCTACGATCCGCGCAAGGCATACGGCACCGACGGCAACGACGACCTCGGCGACGCCCGGAGGGCCGAACTGGAACGGGCACTGGGTGCATTCGTCGACGCGCTGGTCGCACGCTTAAACGCCGACGGCGGCGCCGAGGCGGTGTCCGGCGCCGACCGGCCGGCCGAGGGGTACGTCGACCAGGCTGAGATCGATCGCGCCTGCCACCGGCTGATCCAGCGCATGCGCGGCGCCCCGCGCCGGGTGGTCCGCCCGGTCGACCGGGGCGTCCTCGACATCCGGGCGACGATGCGCGCGTCGATCGCGACCGACGGTGTGCCCGCCGAACTGTGGCGGCGCCGCAGGCGGCCCGGCCCGGTCCGGCTGCTGGTCCTCGTCGACGTGTCGTTGTCGGTCCGGCCGGTCACCGGGTTCATCCTGCGTCTCGCGCAGACACTGCATCGCTTCGGCGACCGTTGCGAGGTCGTCGCGTTCGTCGATCGCCCGGTGCGCGTCACCACCGCACTGCGGTCCGCGGCGGCCGACTCGGCTCTCGCGGCGGTGCTCGCCGCCGACGGTCTGGATCTCGCCGCGACGAGCGACTACGGGCGCATGTTCGGCGAACTGCTGGGCGGCTGCGGGGACCTGATCAGCAGGCGGACATCGGTGCTCGTCGTCGGGGATGCGCGCAGCAACGGTCTCGATCCGCGTGTCGACCTGGTGGCCGAGGTCGGTCGCCGATCGCACCGAATCGCCTGGATCACACCGGAACCCGAGCGCTATTGGGCGCAATCCGGGTGCGCGATGGCCGACTACGCCGAGTACTGCAGCGGAGTCGTCAGCGTGCGTGACGGTGCCGAGATGCTCGCGCGTTGTGACGAGCTGGGTGCGGCGCTGAGGTGACCTGGGTAGCGTCGGGGTACCGCCGGGGCGAGGTGGTCGGACGGTGCGGTCGGAGTGGATGGAACGGAGGCGGGACGAATGGTGGGTGACGTCCGTCGGCGCGCATCGGGCCAGGTCGCCAAGTTCCACACCCCGGAGATCGTGCTGGGCCCGGGCGCCTTCGGGGAGGTGCCGGTCGCGACGGCGGGACTCGGGATGCGCCGACCGTTCGTGGTCAGCGATCGTTGTCTGGAACGCACCCCCTGGTACGCACAGCTGATGGCCGGGCTGCGTGCCGGCGGCCTCGACGCGGCGTCGTACCTGGATGTCTCGCCCAACCCGCGGTCCGGCGAGGTCGCGGCGGCGTTCCTCGCCTACAAGGCACACGATGCCGACGGCCTCGTCGCCCTGGGCGGCGGTTCGGTGATCGACGCCGCCAAGGGTGTCGCGGTGTTGGCGGCCAACGGCGGTCACATCCTCGAGTACGAGGGGATCGACCGTGCCCGACGACCGCTCCCGCCACTCATCGCGGTGCCGACGACGGCCGGCAGCGGCGCCGACGTCTCCCAGTTCTGCATCATCAACGACGCCGAGCGGCGCACCAAGGTGACCATCATCGGGCGTTCACTCGTGCCGGACGTGACGGTGAGTGACCCGACCCTGCTGATGACCGCGCCCGCCGCGGTCACCGCCCAGGTCGGCATGGATGTGCTCACCCACTGCGTCGAGGCCTACGTCTCACTCGCGCACGGACGACTCACCGATTCGCTTGCGCTGGAATCCATTCGCGGCGTGTGGACGCATCTCGAACGCCTCGTCGACGATCCGCGGGACCGGATCGCGGCCGAGGAGATGTCGCTCGCGGCGCTACGGGCGGGGATGGCGTTCACCAACGCGATCCTCGGCGCCACGCACGCGATGAGTCACCCGGTCGGCGGGCACTGCGACGCCCCGCACGGCGCGATCAACGCCGTCCTGCTGCCGCACGTGATCCGCTACAACGCCCATGTGTGTGCCGACGGCTTCGTCGACCTGGCCGACGCCATCGGGGTCGAGACATCCGGCGACGCCCGGACCGTCGCCGACCGACTGGCCGATGCGATCGCCGCGCTCGGCGCCCGGGTCGGCATGCCGGCGTCGCTCGAACCGCTGGGCGTGCGCAGCGCCGACCTCGACCGCCTCACCACCCACGCGCTGGCCGATTCGTGCATGACCACGAACCCGCGGCGACCGCAGGCCGCGGGCATCCGGGACCTCTACGCCGAAGCCCTGTGATGACCGGTCCGTCGCCCGAGCGAAGTGCCCTCCCCGAACAGGCCGACCTCGACAGCCTGGTCGGACTCCGCAGCGTCAAGGGCAGCCACTACGCGGCGCTGCGCGGGGTCGAGGCGCGGCTGAGTCGGGTGGTCGGTGCGCTGGAGCGGATCTCGCGTGCACTCGTCCGTACCGCCGAAGGGCCCGAGGCATTGGTCATCGCGGTCGTCGAGGCGGCGCGCGACCATCTGGGCGCGGACTGGGTCGTCTTCGCGCTCGCGGACGGCCGGCTCGAGCAGTCGGCCCCGCGCCACCTGATCAGCGCGAGCGGTGGTCGGCTCTACGCCTTCGAAGGGTCCGAGCGGGCCGCCACACCCGACGACCTGCCCGACGAGGTGCTCAACCGGCTCAACGACATCCTCCGCGGACACGAGACCGTCCTGCACGGCGCGATCCTCCAGGAGGACCACGTCCACGTCCCCGTCGAACTCGACGGCAACGTCGTCGGGGGACTGTCGGCCTGGACACCGGTCGGTCGCATGGTCGATCCCACCGATCTCGTCGTGCTGCGCATCCTGGCCAGCCAGGCGATCGTCGCACTGCTCAACGCCGAGCTGTTCTCCGAGACCGACCGCCACGCAATGGAACTCGCCGAGCGCAACACCGAACTGGAACGTACCCAGCGCGAACTGTCGGCGGCGATGCGGGCGACCGTGCTCAACGAGGAGCGCGGACGGATCGCCCGCGAGCTCCACGACTCGGTCACCCAGTCGGTGCTGTCGGCGGGGGTGCAGATCGAACTGTGTCGCGGCCTCGTCGAAGGTCCCGCACTCGATCGCCTGGAGATGGCGGGCCGGCTGACCAAGGAGGCCGTGAAGCAGTTGCGGTCGTTCATCTACGCGCTCAACAACGCCACGAACGCGCCGTCGCCGAGTGTGCGCGACGTCCTGACCGAGCTGTGCTCGTTGCACATGCCGCCGGACCTGCGCACGGCGGTCCACATGCGCGGCCGGGAGCGCGATCTAGCCGATGAGGTCCAGCACGCCCTGCTGCGGATCGCCGGCGAGGCTCTCTTCAACACCGCCGTCCACTCGCGTGCCCACCAGGTCACGGTGACCCTCACCTACGCCATGGACACCGTCGCACTGTCGGTCGACGACGACGGCGTCGGTGATCCCGAACATCTGCGCCGGGTGATGCGCACCGCGTCGCTCGGCGATCTCACGGCCGGACGGCACCGCGGCCTGGCCAACATGTCCTCGCGCGCCGCCGAGCTCGGAGGCGAACTGCGGATCCGCCGGTCGCGCATCGGCGGTATCCGCGTCGCGGTGGTGCTGCCGATCGGCACGGCCGGCACCGCGACGCCCGACGACCCGCTCAGAACGAAGGAGTTCGGTTGAGCGACAACGACATCAGGCGCCCCATCCGGACCCTTCTCGTCGACGACCACGCCCTCCTGCGCCAGGGGATGCGCTCGCTGCTGGAGCGCGAGGACGTCGTGGACGTGGTCGGCGAGGCGGGATCGGCCGACGCCGCGCTGGCCGAGGTGAACGCCCGTCATCCCGATGTCGTCGTGGTCGACCTCAAGCTGTCGGCGGGCACCGAATACGAGGGGCTGCGGCTCATCGAGCAGATCGCGCAGCGCCACCCGGAGGTCGCCGCGCTGGTGCTGACCACGTTCCTCGACGACGATCTGGTCGTTCGCGCCGTGCGGGCGGGAGCCCGGGGGTATGTGGTCAAGGACGTCGACACGACCGAACTCGTGCGTGCGATCCAGGCGGTGTCCGGCGGTGGCAGCGCCTTCGACCCGCGCAGCGCGGCCGTCGTCCTCCGCGCGGTGTCCGGCGAGAACGACAAGTCCGAGGCACTCAGCGACCGGGAACGCGAGGTTCTGCGGCTCCTTGCCGACGGACTGTCGAACAAGCGGATCGGCGAGACCCTCTACATCTCGGAATCGACCGTGAAATTCCACATTCGCAACATCATTCGCAAACTCGGGGTGTCCAAACGGACCGATGCGGTGTACATCGCCAGCAAACGCGGGTTGATCTGAGGCGGAGCTCAATATCCGGGCACTGGACTCGAGGAATCAGGACCGGGGGGTGAGGACGAGCCATCCGCCGTGATCGACGACGACTTCGGCACCGGCATGCGGGACGGCTCGGGCCCAGTCGTACAGGTCGTTCTCGGTGAGCCGGACGACGTGGCCGAAGTGCGGGCTCGGCTCGTCTTCGAACGGCACGCCGATGACCACACGCTGCCGGGCGACCCGGAGCGCCTCGCCGATCGCAGCGCGCGCCCCCGCAGGATCGAGATGCTCGAGGAGATGGATGAGCGTGACGGTGTCGGCCGAGTCGTCGGCGTAGGGGAGAGCGGTCGCGTTCCCGACGGTTGCGACGACGGGCAGTCGGAGTCGGCGAGCGGCGCGGGAGAACAACGACACCGCTCCGGGCGAGATGTCGCAGGCCGTGACCTGAAGACCGTCCAGGGCGCAGGTGAGAGCGAAGAAGCCGAAGCACGATCCCACCTCGAGGACGGCCCCGCCCGCGACAAGGCTCCGCGCGCGTGTGTGGACGGGAGCGAATGCCGATGCGCCCGTGCGTAGTTCGCGAAGCGAGTTGTCGTAGAAAGCCGCCCATGCATCGGTGGACCCACCCGCCGAGGTGCGGATGATCCCCATCGCGGCGGATTCGAACTGCGACTGGCCGGCCAGCACGCCGGCCTCGACCAGTGCAACGAGTCCGTCGACGACCACGGCGTCGGAGATGTCGCGCTCGTCGAAGGGATGGGCGATGTGCAGGACGCCCGCCTGTCGGCGCCAGGAGAGGAGACCGCAACGCGTGAAGCCTTCTGGGACAAGTGCGGAAGAGACAACCCGCGGTGGGAGTCCGGGTACCGGCGATGAGCCGATGGGCGCACTCGTCGGGGTCGTGGCCAGTTCGGTCGCGGTCATGTTTCGACCGTATGAGCGCTCTGACCTGCACATAACTGACCGACCGGGGGTGATGACCTGTCCGAAAGGACGGTCTGCGACGCACGTCACATCGATGTGATTCACGGAAATCTGCGCGCAGCAGCGGGTTTCGCCGCCGATGGGAAAACGATGACCTGCGACGATGGCTGTACTGGCGGGCGACGAGCAGGCGATTTGACCCCGGCGATCCGCTTGCGTAACTTTCTTCAAGTCAGCGAGCCACGGCGCCGCCCCGGAAGGGCCTGAGAGGGTCTGATGGTGGGGAGTGGAGACCGGGTTTCTTGGCTGGCCGCCCCTGAATGTTTTGGCTTGAGTCGTTGTGGCTCGGGTAGAGTGTTTGGGGTTGCTGGGTCTCTCAGTGGTTCGGAATTCTTCGGGGTTGCGGGCTGCGGGATGGGTCTGGTAGGCTGGAAGAGTTGCCCCGGAGACGGGGTGGCTGGCAAGGTTGAATACGAAGTCTGCTGGTGAGAGCCCTGTTTTGGGGTGGGTAGCTGGTGGGTGTGTGTTCTTTGAGAACTCGATAGTGTGATGATGAATTGTCTGATGCCAATTGGCATCGTGCATCTTTTGTGGATGTAGATGTTTGTTTTTTGTGTGGCGCTCGGGCCCCGTCCTGGGTGTCACATTTTGCTAGGTTTATTTTGGTCAGGTTGTGCTTTCCTGGTTGAAGATTTTGTGTTGAAACGCCGGCCCCTTGGGGTTGGTTTGGTTTCTACATTTTTTCATGGAGAGTTTGATCCTGGCTCAGGACGAACGCTGGCGGCGTGCTTAACACATGCAAGTCGAACGGAAAGGCCCAGCTTGCTGGGT
>NZ_JBHXVK010000023.1:0-59607 GCF_042672305.1 Gordonia sp. NPDC127522 | reverse complement strand
ATCGAGGAAACGAGATCGACGCCGCGGGAGGTCGCCACGGCGACGAGATCGCCGGTGGACACCCCACGCGCGCGCAGGGCCGCGGCGACCGCGGCGGAACGCTCGTCGATCTCGCGGTAGTCGAGTGTGGACGTGGTGTCGGTGACCGCCGGACGATCGGCATGCGCGCGCGCTGCCCGCGCGAACAACTCGGCGAGCGAGACATCGGTGTTGCGGGTCCGGGTGACCGGCGGCGTGAGCCCGCTGCGGTATCCGGCGTCGTCGAGCAGGGAGATGGCCCCGACCTCCGTGGCCGGGTCGGCGACGAGGGTCGCGAGGATGCGGATCAACGCATCCGAGTAGACCTGCACCTGCCGCTCGTCGAAGGCGGCGGGCAGATACTTCAGTTTCAGCTCGATCTGGTCGCCGACCACGCCGGTCACCAGGTTGAGCGGGTAGTGGGTCGAGTCGGTGGCGTCGAGGTCCTCGATCCCGATGCCGCCGGCGTCGGCCCCCTGCTTCAGGGACTGGGCGTCGACCGGATAGGACTCGTGCACCGCGAGGGTGTCGAACAGCTGTCCGCGACCGACGAGTGCGGTCAGCTCGGGCAGTCCGAGGTGCTGGTGGTCGAGCACCGCGACCTTCGAGGACTGCAGCGCGTCGAGGACGTCGGCGGCGCGGGCGCCCGGGTCGACGTCCGCGACCGCGGGCAAGGTGTTGATGAAGAGGCCGACCATCGTCTCGACGCCGTCCAGATCGGCCGGACGTCCGGAGACGGTCTCGCCGAAGACGACCGTGCGCTGGCCGGTGATGCGCGAGAGCAGCACCGCCCAGGCGAACTGCATCACCGTCGAGACGGTGACTCCCCGTGCGCGCGTGAGGTCGTCGACGGCGGAGGTGATCTCGGCCGGGAGCAGCACGCTGTGATCGCGCGGAAGCTGATCGGAGGTCGCCTCGCGGCCGGAGCCGACGAGGGTCGGCTCGTCGACGGCGGACAGCACCGACCGCCAGGCCGCCAGTCCCGCTTCGGTGTCGGAGGCGGCGATGTACCGCAGGTAGTCGAAGTAGTCTCCCCGAGCCCCGGATTCGGCGGCGACGGTGCCGGTGTAGGTCTGACCGGTGGCGTACAGCGCGAACAGGTCGGCCATGATCAGCGGGCTCGACCAGCCGTCGATCAGGATGTGGTGGCTGGTGACGACCAACGTAGAGCGTGTGCCACTGCGGACGAGGACGAACCGCATGAGCGGGCCGGACTCGAGGTCGAACGGCGTCGCGCGTTCGACCTGCGCGACCGCGTCGATCGCGTCGTCGCCGTTATCGGCGTCCACTGTCCGCCAGGGGATCTCGACCGTCTCCGGAACCACCGCGACGACCTCGCCGCTGGGTACCCGGACGAAACTGGAGCGGAGTACCCGATGGCGGGCGAAGACCTCGCGCACGGCCTCGGCGAGACGGGTGGCGTCGACCTCACCCTTGAGCGTGAGAACCGCCTGCGCGGTGTAGACGTCGACCGCCCCGGCTTCGCGGCCCGCCGCGGCGAGTTCGGCCTGGAACTGCAGGCCGCGCTGCAGCGGCGACAGCGGCCACACGTCGGCGCCCGGATACCGCCGGGCCAGGTGATCGAGATCGTCCTGGGTGACGCGCGCACCGAGGACATCCGACGGGGAGAGTCCCGGATCGCCGACGCGGGCGACCTCGTCGACGATGGTCGCGAGCTCGGCGTCCCAGCGCCGCGCGAGGTCGTCGACCGCCTCGGTGTCGATCGCGCCGCGCGGGAACGTGAATCCCGCGACGAACTCGCGACCGCTGTCGCCGATCGCGATTCCCGCGTTGATGCTCAGCAGGTTCGGCACGACCATGGCGCCGGTGACCGTGCCGGGCAGGCGCGGTGCGGCGGGGTCGGGCAGGAATGGCATGCCCGCCTCGCCCACGGCCGAGGCGTTCTCGCCGCCGGCCCCGGTTCCCGCGACGTTGCCGAGGTAGTTGAAGCCGATACTCGGCAACGGTCGCCGGGACAGCTCGGTGTCGCCGTAGCGGAGGAGTCCGTAACCGATCCCGTTGTCGGGCTGGCCGACCCGCTCCTCCTTGGCGAGCTTGACCGTGTGGACGGCGTCACCGCGGACGTCGACGGCCATCGGCGCGATGGTCGTGAACCACCCGACGGTCCGGGACAGATCCACGGTCCGCGGATCGGTTCCGCGTAGCAGGGTTTCCTCGTATCGGCCGTGACCCTCGAGCAGGATGGTCACCGGCCGGTCGTCGGCGATGCCCCGGGCCTGCTGCCACGACCGGACAGCGCGCGCCAGAGCAGCCACGAGAGCGTCGTTGACGTTGCCGCGGAAGGCGGTCGGCACCGACGTCAGCAGCGCCTCGGTCACCGACGAGCCGACCGTGTGCACCACGGTCTCGGTGGTCGACATGCGGTCACGCGTGCGGTCGACCTCCGCCCCGAGGTCGGTGACCCGTTCCGGCGACCGTTCGAGCCAGTAGCGCAGCTCGTCGGATCGCCCGGCCCGCTGGGCATCGAGCGCGGCGGTGAAGGCGCGCGCCGAGGTGACCTCCGGTCGCAACGAATACGCCTGACCGCCTTGATGTTGCGCCCACGCGGTCAGCAGGTCCTCGATGATGACCCGCCACGAGACGGCGTCGACGCCCAGGTGGTGGATGACGACGACGAGCCGTGCGGCGGCGTCGGGGTCGGTGACCAGAACGGCCGCGACGAGCTGCCCGGTGGTCGGGTCGAGACGCCGCGAGGCGTCCTCGAAGGCCGCGACGACGGTGTCGGAGAAGCCGAGGTCGGCGGTCCGTACCGGACTCGCGAGGGCGGTGACGGCGCCGGGATGCAGTGGGGCGACGCCGGTGCGCATGAGCCATTCGCCATCGGCCTGCCCGGGTTCGACCGCCGCGCTGAGCATCGGATGCACGGACACGACCTGCGCGAGGAGTTCCTGCGCGATCTCGACGGTGAGTCCGGCCGGCGCGGTCAGCACCATGGACTGGGAGAAATCGGCGAAGTCGGTGACCACGTCGGTCTGATCGAGGATCCACGAGACCACCGGCGGCACGGCCATCGGGCCGATCCCGCCGCCGGCCGGTTCCTCGAGGGCGGGCACCCGCTCGCCACGGGCGCCGACGGCGCGGGCAATCGCCCGAACGGTCTTGTGCTCGAAGATGTCTCGAGGCGACACATCGATCCCGGCGGCCCGCGCGGCCGAAGCGACCTGAATGGACATGATGGAATCGCCGCCGAGGGCGAAGAAGGAGTCGGTGACGCTGACGCGTTCGAGACCCAGGAGTCCGGCGATGATCGTGGCGAGCTGCTGCTCGACCGGCGTCTCGGCGTCGACGTGATCGGAGTCGACCTCGATGGTCGGCGCGGGGAGTGCCCGACGATCGAGCTTGCCCACCGGGGTCAGCGGCAGTGCGTCGAGCACGACGATCCCGGCCGGCACCATGAACAACGGCAACCGGTCGGCGAGATGCTCACGCAGCGTGGCGATGTCGACTGCGTCGCGCAACACCACGTAGGCGGCGAGCGCCGCGACGACCGACTGTCCACTCGCGGCGAGCCCGCCGTCGGAGTCGACGCCGACGACGACCGCGGAGGCCACCGCGGGGTGATCGCCGAGCGCACTCTCGATCTCGCCGAGTTCGATACGCAGACCGCGAAGCTTGATCTGGTCGTCGCTACGACCGACATAGTCCACCGAGAGCGACCCGTCGCGGTCACGGGCCCAGCGGACGATGTCCCCGGTGCGATAGATCCGGTCGCCCGGCGCGCCGAAGGGGTTGGCGACGAAGCGCTCCGCGGTCAGACCGCGGCGCGCGCGGTAGCCGCGCGCCAGGGCCGGGCCGCTCACGTACAGTTCGCCCGCCACCCCGACCGGAACGGGGCGGAGCCGGGAGTCGAGCACCAGCAGGTCGACGCCGCCGATCGGCGGTCCGACGAGGACCGGTTCCTCGACCCGCATGGGCGGGCCGATCGCGACACCGATCGTGGTCTCGGTGGGTCCGTAGAGGTTCTGGAAGCGCACCAGTGGTGCCCAGCGGTCACGCAAGGTGTCCGGGACCGCCTCACCGCCCGCGTAGACGGTGTGCAGATCCGGGAGGTCGGCCGGATCGAGGGAGGCGAGCACTGTCGGGGTGAGGAATGTATGGGTCACGCGGTGCTCGCGCATGAAGTCCGCGAGCGGTGCACCGGCCACCGCGTCGCGGTGCCGGTACACGACGGAGGCACCCACGGTGAAGGCGAGCAGATACTCGAGTACGAAGGCGTCGAAACTGGGTGAGGCGAAACCCAGGACGCGTGAGTCCGGGGTGATTCCGGATTTCTCCGCGGCCTCGACGCCGAAGTTGCGCAGGCCGCCCGCGGTGACCTCGACGCCCTTGGGCGTACCGGTCGATCCGGACGTGTAGATCACGTAGGCCGTGTCGTCGGCCCCGACCGCGCTCGGCCGGTCGGCGTCGGTCACAGGCGAATCACTGGCCGCCGCGACGGCTTCGATGAGCTCCGGCGAGTCCAGTTCCAGCCACTCGCTGCCGGGAATCCCGGGCCCGGCCACGTCGCCGAGCGTGAGCCCGAGCCGCGCACCGGAATCGGTGATCATGTGCGACACGCGATCCGCCGGGTAATCCGGGTCGATCGGTACGTACCCGGCCCCGGTCTTGGCCACCGCCCAGATCGCGACCATCAGTTCCGCCGACCGCGGGATGAGCAGCGCGACCAGGGTGCCGCGGCCGATGCCCCGATCCAGCAGGTGACGAGCCAGCCGGTTCGACGCGGCATCGAGCTCGCCGTACGTCAATGACCGCTCGGGGTCGACGACCGCGGTCCGGTCCGCTCCGCCGCGCCGGACCGCGACGGCGAACAGCTCGGCCAGCGGCACGGCCGGCGTCGCGGGCTGACGGCCCACGGGGGTCAGCAGCTCGCGCTCGTCGGTGTCGAACAGGTCGGCGTCACCGACCGGCACGGTCGCGTCGGTGACCAGCTCGTGCAGCAACCGCGCGAATCGATCCATCATCCGCGCGACCGTCGCCTCGTCGAACAGGTCCGTGGCGTAGTTGACCCGGCCGATCCAGGACCCGGCGCGACCCCCGCGGAGTCCGACCGTCAGGTCCACCTTGGCCGAGTTCTCCTCGGTCTCCACCACTTCCACCGCGAGCTCGTCGATGTCGGCGACGAGAGTGGACGGATCCGCGGGAGTGGGGTCGACGGTCAGCAGGATCTGCGTCAGCGGCGCGAAGGCCTCCGAACGTGACGGCGCGAGTGCGTCCACGACCGCCTCGAAGGGGGCATCGGCGTGGGCGAAGGCGTCGAGATCGGTGACCCGCACGGCGTCGAGAAGGTCGGCGAACCGCTGCGCCGGGTCGACCACGGTCCGCAGCACGAGCGTGTTCACGAACATGCCGACCAGCGGATCCAGCGCGGCGTCGCCGCGTCCGGCGATCGGGGTGCCGATGGCGATGTCGTCGGTGGCCGAGAGTCGCGACAGCAGCACCGCCAGTGCCGCATGGATGACCATGAACTCGGTGACACCACGCTCGGTGGCGAGATTTCGGACGAGATCTGCTGTCGCCGAGTCGATCTCGAAACCGACTTCGGCGCCGGCCATCGACGCGACCTTCGGACGCGGACGGTCGGCGGGGAGTTCGAGCACCTCGGGAAGCCCGGCCAGCGCGGTGCGCCAGTAGTCGACCTGCGCCGAGACCCGCGAATCCGGGTCGTCGATCGAACCGAGCTCACGACGTTGCCAGAGCGCGACGTCGGCGAACTGCACCTCCAGCTCGGCGAAGTCGGGCGAACGACCTTGGGAGCGCGCGACATACGCGGTCACCACGTCGGTGACGAGCGGGCGCATCGATTCGCCGTCGCCGGCGATGTGGTGGATCACGATGAGGACGATGTGCTCGAGGTCGTCGACGCGATGCACGCGGATGCGGATCGGTCGCTGCACGGCGACGTCGAAACCCGCACCGGCGGCGGCGAACAGGTCGGATTCCTCGTCGACGACAGCCCAGTCGAGTTCGGCGCCCACACCGGTCGCGTCCCCGATGACCTGTCGCGGTGCGCCGTCGATCGACGGGAACACCGTGCGGAGCACTTCCTGACGCTCGACGACGTCGACCATCGCGGCACGCAGCGCGGCGAGGTCGAGCTTGCCACGCAGGCGCAGGGCAATCGGGATGTTGTAGGCCGCCGAGCTGGTGTCGAACTGGTTGATGAACCAGATACGTTGCTGCGCATAGGACAGCGGGATCTTATCCGGGCGCGGGCGCACCGCGGTGACCGGCGGGAGGCCGGGTACGCGGTCGGCGACGCGCTGCGCGAGCTCACGCACGCTCGGTGCGTCGAAGAGGTCGCGGACGCTGACCTCGACGCCGAGCGCCGCACCGGCGCGGGCCGCGACCCGCATCGCGGCCAGGGAGTTGCCGCCGAGATCGAAGAAGGAGTCGACGACCGAGACCCGCTCGACCCCGAGGACCTCGGCGACGACAGCGGCCAGGGCCTGCTCGGCCGGCGTCGTCGGCTCGACGATCTCGGACTTGGACACGGTGGGCGCCGGCAGCGCGCGCCGGTCGACCTTGCCGGAGGCGTTACGGGGCATCTCGTCGAGGACGACCCACAGTGTCGGGCGCAGGTGGGTGAGCAACCGTTCCGCGGCGAAGGCGCGGACCGTGTCGACGTCCACGGTGTCGCCCGGATGGCCCGTCAGGTAGGCGACGAGCGCATCACCCGCGGAGGTGGTGGTCACCGCGGCAGCAGCGGCGACCACGCCCGGCGCGGCGGACAGGACTGCCTCGGTCTCGCCGAGTTCGATGCGCTGTCCGTGGATCTTGACCTGGAAGTCGGCGCGGCCGAGATACTCGAGTTCACCGTCGGCGCGCCAGCGTGCGAGGTCGCCGGTTCGGTACAGCCGCGAGCCCGCTGGGCCGGCCGGGTCGGCGACGAACGCCTGGGCGGTCAGCGCCGGCGCGCCGGCATACCCGCGGGCCATCTGCGCGCCACCCAGGTACAGCTCGCCGGGAACGCCGGGCGGCACCGGGCGGAGGCGGTTGTCGAGGACCCGGGCCGTCACGCCCGGTGCCGGGCGGCCGATGGTGACGACCTCGACCGGTTCGACCAGGGGCCGGATCGTCGCGTCCACCGTCATCTCGGTCGGCCCGTACTGGTTGACGACCACCGCGTGCGGGGCGGCCGCAAGCGTCTCCTGCGTCACCGCGGGGGTGAGTGACTCACCGCCGGTGAAGATCTGACGCACCGAGGACAGACCGGTGGCGGGATCGAAGCTCTCGTCGAGGAACACCGCGAGCAGCGATGGCACGAACTGGACGGAGGTGACCCGCTCGTCGGCGATGACGCGGGCGAGATGCGCCGGATCACGGTGGCCGTCGGGTGCTGCGACCACGGCGGTGGCGCCCGCGACGAACGGCCAGAACAGCTCCCAGACCGAGGCGTCGAAGGTGTAGGGGGTCTTCACCAGCACCCGTTCGTCCGCCGGGTCACCGGTGTAGGCCCCGAACCAGGACAGCATGTCGTGCAGGCCCCGGTGGGTGACCGTCACACCCTTGGGCTGTCCGGTCGAGCCCGAGGTGAACAGCGTGTAGACCGGGTGCCCGGCGCGCAGCGCCACCGGACGATCCGCGGGGGTGAGGGGAGCCGACGCAGCGGTCGCGAGCGCGTCGAGATCGACGGTGACGAAGGTTTCCGGAACGGCGGACGCGGCCTCGGCCCAGCTCGGACGTGCCCCGGCGACGACCACCGTCGACGCACCGGACAGCGCCAGCTGCCGGCGGACGACCTCGGCCGGCGCCTCTGGGTCGATCGGCACGTAGGTTCCGCCGGCGAGCACGATCCCGTGGATCGCGACGAGCATCTCGACCGACCGCGGAACGGCAACCGCGACTGCCACATCCGGCCCGACACCCTGCTCGAGCAGTCGTCGTGCGAACGCGTGGACCAGCGCACCGTACTCGGCATGGTCGTAGGTGCGCCCGCCCGCGCGAACGGCGGGGCGGGAAGCGTTGCGGACGAACGAGTCCGCCAGCGCATCCGCGACCGTGACGACCTGCCCGGGACCGGCGTCGGTGTCAGCCGCACCGACCCATCGTTCGATCGCCTCGTGCTCGGCCGAGGTCATCAGCTCGGCGTCGCCGACAGGCGCATCCGGGTCCGCGGTCAGGGCGTCGAGAAGGCGGACGAACCGATCGGCGAACAGGCGCACCGATTCCGCGTCGTACAGGTCGGTCGCATAGAGCACCGAGCCCTGCCAGTTGTCGCCGTTGTCGGCGATGCCGACGGTCAGGTCGACGCGCGCGGAGAGTTCGTCCGGTTCGGCCGGGGTCACGGCCAGGCCGCCGGCCTCGCCGATCGTCCCCCCGCCGATCGTCAGCGTCTGCGAGGCCAGGTCGGCGATGGCGGACTGGTCGAAGGCGAGCCACACCTGCGCGAGGGGCGCGTAGGCCTCGGTGCGCAGCGGGTTCACCCGTTCGACGACCGCCTCGAAGGGGATGTCCGCGTTCGCGAAGGCCTCGAGATCGGTGCGGCGGACGTCGTCGAGCAGCTGGCCGAAGCCGGCCGAGGAGTCGACTCCGGTCCGGAGGACCAACGTGTTGACGAACATCCCGACCATCGGGTCGAGGATCGACTGGCCACGACCGGCGATCGGCGTTCCGACGGTGATGTCCTCGGTCGCGGACAGGCGCGACAGCAACACCGCGAGCGCCGCATGCGCGACCATGAACGGGGTCAGCCCGCGATCGCGGGCCAGACGCGCAACGCGCTCCGAGACCTCCTGCGGCACACTGAATTCGACGCGTGCACCGCGCTGTGAGGCCACGGCCGGACGTGGACGGTCGGTGGGCAGCTCGAGCACGTCGGGCGCGCCGTCGAGTTGCCGCGCCCAGTACTGGAGCTGTGCCCCGATGAGCGAGGAGTCGTCGGTGGCGGCGCCGAACACCCGACGCTGCCACAGCGCGACGTCGGCCATCTGGACCGGCAGCGGTTCGAACGCGGGCGCACGCCCGGCGACCCGTGCGGTGTACGCGGTGATCAGGTCGGTCACCAGCGGCGCCAGTGATTCGCCGTCACACGAGATGTGGTGCACCACCATGCCGAGGACCGCCTCGGTGTCCGAGATCCGGGAGAACCCAACGCGCACCGGCAGTTCCGCGACCAGGTCGAACCCGCCGAGCATCACCTGCGGCAGCGCCGCTTGCGGCACCTCGCGCCAGTCGAGCATCGCAGCCGCCGCCGAGGGGTCGTGGACGAGTTGGTAGGCGTCGCCGTCGGCTTCGGGATAGGTGGTCCGCAGGACCTCGTGGCGCGTCATGACGTCGAGCAACGCCGCACGCAGCGCGTCGGCGTCCACGTCGCCCGACAACCGCAGGACCATCGGGATGTTGTAGGCGGGCGAGGCCGGGTCGAACCGGTTGATGAACCACATGCGCTGCTGTGCAAGCGACAGCGGGATGCGGTCCGGACGGTCGGCGACGGGCTCGATCGGGGGCAACCCCGGGCGCTTCGACGCCGCGGCCAGTGCGAGGTCGCGAACCGTCGGGGCGTCGAAGAGGTCACGGACGGTGAGGTCGACGCCGAGCGTCTCCGCGGCGCGGCCGACGATGCGGGCGGCCAGCAGCGAGTTACCACCGACGTCGAACACCGACTCGACGACACTGATGTCCTCGAGACCCAGTACCTCCGCGAAGATGTCCCGCAGGGCCGCCTCGGTGTCGTTCTCGGGCGCGACGAACTCGGTCGTCGACGCCAGCACCGGCCGCGGCAGTGCGCCGCGGTCGAGTTTGCCGTTCTGGGTCAGCGGCAGCCGCTCGACCGCCATGACGACGTCGGGGACCATGTATTCCGGCACCGTGGTCGCGACTCGGCGGCGGACGAGTTGTTCGTCGAGTTCGACGCCCGGCTCGGGAACCACGTAGGCGGCGAGGATCTCGCCACGGTCGGGCAGGTCCACGACGTTGGCCGCACCCGCCGAGATCCCGTCGAGGCCCAGCAGCGCGGCCTCGACCTCGCCGTATTCGATGCGGAAGCCGCGGAGCTGGACCTGGGCGTCGCCCCGACCGAGGTACTCGATGTCGTCGCCGACGCGGCGCGCCAGATCGCCGGTCCTGTACATCCGGTCGCCGGAACCGTTGGACGCGAACGGGTTCGCAACGAACCGGGTGGCGCTCAGACCGGCTCGACGCAGATAACCCTGCGCGAGTTGCGTTCCGGTGACGTACATCTCGCCGATGACACCCTCGGGCACCGGCCGCAGCCGCGAATCGAGGATGTGGATGTCCAGCGACGACAGCGGCCGTCCGATGAACGACGCGTCACCCGCCGACACCGCGTCGCGGTCCAGCGCGCGATAGCTGACGTGCACCGTGGTTTCGGTGATGCCGTACATGTTGACCAGCTGCGCACCGTCGGCCGGGTTGTCGTCGAACCACCGCCGGACCTGTTCGAAACTCAGCGCCTCACCACCGAACACGATGTAGCGCAGCGCAAACGAGGCCTGCTTGTGCCGCTGTGCGGTGATGAGCTGGTAGAAGGCCGACGGCGTCTGGCTCAGCACCGTGACCCGCTCGGTCTCGAGCAGCTCGACGAAGGCGTCCGGATCGCGCGTGGTGTCCTGGTCGACCACGACGACGCGTCCGCCGGTGACCAGCGGTCCCCAGATCTCCCAGACCGAGAAGTCGAACGCGTAGGAGTGGAACAGCGTCCACACGTCGTCCGGACCGAACGAGAACTCCTGCGCCGCGGCCTTCATGAGCGCGACGACCTCGTGATGCGAGACGACGACGCCCTTCGGCCGGCCCGTCGAACCCGAGGTGTAGATCAGGTAGGCCGGCAGCCGCTCGTCGAGGGCCTCCCCCGCTCCCTGAACAGCCCCGGAGCTTGCGGAGGGGCGTGCCTCCTCTGCCCCCTGAGGAGCCCCGTAGCTTGCGGAGGGGCGTGCCTCCTCTGCCCCCTGAGGAGCCCCGGAGCTTGCGGAGGGGCGTCTCGAAGGGTCCCCGGCCGCCAACTCCTCGGGCGCCGCGAACCGCACGTCGATGACGTCCCACGCCGCGGCGAGGTCTGCGTCGGCGAGCACCAGCAGCGGTGCGGCGTCGTCGATGATCGACTGCGCGCGCGCGACCGGCTGGGAGCGGTCGAGAGGAAGGTATGCGGCCCCGGTCTTGAGGACGGCGAGCAGGGCCACGATCAGCTCGGCACGGCGCGCGAGCGCGACGCCGACGAGGCCGCCCGAACCTGCGCCGATGGCGCGGAGTGCGCCGGCCAGCACCTCGGAACGATCGTCGAGCTCGCGATAGGACAGTACGGTGCCGGTCGCGTCGCTGACCGCGGGCCGGTCGGCGTGGCGGGCCACGGCGGAACGGAAGAGCCCGGGCAGTGAGCCGAGGTCGGTACTGCCGATCAGCTCCAGGGCCCGCTCTCGGATCAGCGCGATCGCGCGCCGGGTGGCGTCGGCGATCTCCGCGGGCGCGCGACCGGCGGCGGCCTCGGTCTGGGTGACCCCGGCGCCGACGGCTGCCTCGGTGTCGAGCCCCTGCGCGATGAAGATCTGGGCCGTTGCCGAGACGCGTGCGTACAGCTCACCGAAGGTGACCGGACCGGACGCCGCCTCGTAGGCGGTCTCGGAGGGTGCGACGCCGGCCGAGAAGGCGATCAGGTGCAATGTCGAAGGCCGCGAGCCCCAGGTGAGAGAAATGTTGGAGGCCGTTGAATCGACATCGGTCACGTCTGAGTCATTCCTTTGGTCGACTGCACTGCTTCGTTCCCGCGGGACCCGCCTCCGGTCACGGCGCGCCATCCAGAACCCGGAGGGCGTTGGTGCGGAGCTCTCCCAGTACGTCACCGAGTGCGTCGGGCCCCGACACCGCGAGGCCGGGCAACAAGCTCATCAGCGCGGTGGTGAGGGCAGAGTCCGGGTCAGGGAGTGCGGCAGCCATCGCATCACTGATCGACGACAGCACCGTGAACGTTACCTGCGCATCCTGATGTGCGGCCGCCACCGCATCCGGCTCTGCGACGGTGGCACGGGCCACCAGATCGGGGAGCGAGACGGCGCGTTCGGCGTCGGCGATGTCACCGGCCGCCGCCTGTTCGGCCGCGGTGACGATGTCGATGTCGCCCACCAGCACCTGCGGGTTCTCCGACACCTCCTCGAGTACTCGCAGGTACCGCTGCGCACAGCTCTCGACCGTGTTCTTGGTGAAGATGTCGGCGGCGTAGATCAACTGGCCCGTCATTGAATCAGCGTCCTTTGCTGCCGGTGCACCGAAGTCGTTCGGGAACAACGTGAGCTGGAGATCCACCTTGGCTGGGGTCAACTGCTCGGATACCGGTGCGATCGTCATCGAGTCCATGTCGAGCGAGGGGATGGTGAAGTTCTGGTAGGCGAACATCACCTGATAGATCGGGTTGTAACTGGTGGGCGGCGAGGAGAGAACAGATGACACGATCGTATCGAACGGGATCTCGGCGTTCGCCATGTCCGCCAGGTCCTCGTCGCGGACCCGCTGCAGCAGCTCGGCGAACTTCTCTTCGTCCTGGAGCCGCGACCGCAGGGCCAGGGTGTTGACGAACATGCCGACCACGCCGTCGAGTTCGGGCTGACCCCGCCCGGCGAACGGGGTGCCGATCACGATGTCGCGCTGGGTGGTCAGCCGACTCAGAAGCACCACCAGTGCGGTCTGCATCACCATGAACAGTGTCGCGTTGTGCTGGCGCGCGACCGCCTCGAGCTTGTGCACCAGGCCGCCGTCGATGTCGAAGCGCACCTCCTCGCCGACGAAGGACGGCGTCCGCGGGCGGGGACGGTCGGTTGGCAACTCCAGCCGGGCCGGCGCGTTGTGGAGCCGGTCGGCCCAATAGGCGAGCTGTCGGTCCGCCTCGGTCGTCCCGTCGGGCCCGGGGACGGCAAGGGCCTCCTGCTGCCACAGCGTGTAGTCCAGGTACTGGACCGCGAGCGGCTGCCACTCCGGCCGGCGGCCGGCCGCCCTCGCCGAATAGGCGGTCATGACATCGGTGGCCAGTGGCAGCATCGAGGCGCCGTCCGCGGTGATGTGGTGGACGACGAAGACCAGGATGTGCTCGGTCTCGGTGAGCCGCAGCAACATCATCCGCAGCGGCGGCGCGATCGTGACGTCGAAGCCACGGCCGGTGAACTCCGCGATCACCGGCACGGGGTCGCCATCGACGTCGACGACGCTGCGCTCGAGCAACTCGAGTGCCGCGTCCCGGTCGAGCACGAGCTGGATCGGCTCGCCGTCGATCAGCGGATAGCGCGTCCGCATCGACTCGTGGCGGTCGATGAGGTCCTCGATGGCGCCGCCGATGGCGTCGGTGTCCAACTGTCCCGACAGTCGCAGCGCCATCGCGACGTTGTAGGCCGGCGACGCCGGATCGGCCCGGTTGATCAACCACATGCCGCGTTGTACGGCGGACAACGGCGCGCGGTCCCCGTGCGTGCGAGCCACCAGACGTGGCCGGCGCGAGGGAGTTCCGTGGTCGCTGGCGAATGTCGCCATCGCGCGCACCGACGGCGCGTCGAACACCGCGGCGACGGGGATGTCGACCTCGAGGTCGGCCGACAACCGGGCCGCGACCTTGGTCGCGCTCAACGAGTTCCCGCCGAGGTCGAAGAACGACTCGGCCACGCTGATCCGGTCCACGCCCAGGACATCGGCGAACACCCGGGCGATGACCCGCTCGGTCGCGGTGCTCGCGGGCACGAATTCGGCGGTCTCGATCACCGGCGCGGGCAACGCTTTTCGATCGACCTTGCCCGCCGAGTTGAGCGGCATGCCCGACAGCGGCATCCAGATCGTCGGCACCATGAACTCCGGCACCGTCCCGGTCAGATGCGACTGGGCCTCGGCCGGGCTGACGGAGTCGGGCGAGTAGTAGGCCACCAGGCTCTGTCCGGCGGCGAGGTCGGCGACCGTCACCGCCGTGTGGACGATGCCCGGCACCGACATCAGCGCCGACTCGATCTCGCCGAGCTCGAGGCGCTGACCCCGAAGCTTGACCTGGAAGTCGTTGCGGCCCAGGTACTCGATCTCTCCGGCGGGGCTCCACTTGCCGAGATCGCCGGTGCGGTAGAGCCGCGACCCGGACGGCCCATACGGGTCGGCCACGAAGCGTTCGGCGGTGAGCCGGCCCTGCGAGACGTATCCACGCGCCAGTTGGACGCCGCCGAGATAGATCTCACCGGGCACGCCGACCGGGAGCGGACGCAACCGGTGGTCGAGGACGTGGATCGTCGTGTTGGGCACCGGTCGCCCGATCGGTACGACCGTCTCCGAACCGCGGACGTTGTGCTCGGTGACGTCGACCGCGGCCTCGGTGGGCCCGTACAGATTGTGCAACCCGACGGCGGGCAGCGCGGTGCGCAGGCCACTCGCGGTCGAGGCGGTCAATGCCTCCCCCGAGGTGAACACCTGACGCAACGAGCTCAGTTCGGCCAGCCGGTCCGCACCGACGACGTCGAGGAAGGTCGACAGCATGGACGGCACGAAATGCAGTGTGGTCACGTCCGCGTCCTGGATGATGTCCACGAGGTACGACGGATCCCCGTGCCCGCCGGGCTCGGCGACCACCAGCCGAGATCCGGAGATGAAGGGCCAGAACAATTCCCACACCGACACATCGAAGGTCACCGGCGTCTTCTGCAGAACCACGTCGCGCTGGGTGAGCGTGTAGTTCTCCTGCATCCAGTCGAGGCGGTTGACGATCGCGCGATGCGACACGACGACACCCTTGGGGCGTCCGGTCGACCCGGACGTGAAGATCGTGTACGCGGCGTTCTCCGGACCGAGCGGCCCGCGACGCTCGGTCGAGGCGAGCGGTGCCGCGCCCGGATCGACCTCGGCCGCGGCGTCGACCACGGTGACCGTGACGCGGTCGGCGAGGTCGTCGACCACGGCGGGGCGGGGCCCTGGTCCGACGAGTACGCGCCGGGTACCGGCGGTCTCGAGCATGTAGTCGGCGCGATCGACCGGCGCCTCGGTGTCGAGCGGAACGTACTGACCACCTGCCAGCACGATGGCGTGCACCGCGACGAGTAGTTCCACCGAGCGCGGGACGCACACGGCCACCGCGACGTCCGGACCCACACCGTCGTCGATCAGCTGTCGCGCGAGAGCAGTTGCACGAGAAGCGAATTCGCCGTAAGTGACCTCGCGGCCCGCGAAGACCAACGCCACCGCGGCGGGATCCCGCCGATATCCGGTCAGCAGCGCAGCCGACAGATCCGGCGCGGACAGTTCCCGCGCGGCGCCGCGGGACCAGCCCCGGACCGTGTCCACCTCGGCCTCGGGGAACGCGAAGAGATCATCGACGCGCAGCGCTTGTCCGGCATCGTCACGCCCGAGCGAGCCCGCGATCGTCCCCAACACATCGTGGAGGTAGCGTGCGAACCGTTCGATCGTGCGCTCGTCGAACAGATCACGCGCATATCCGAACGCCACCGAGATCTGACCGGCGTGGTCGCCGGCGTCGGAGAACTCGACGACACTGAGCGAGAGGTCGTACTTGGCGAACGGTGCCCGCGCGTCGATGAGGCTGATGCCGGCCTCGTCCTCGAACAGCCGCTCGACCTGATCGTGCTGCATCACCAGCTCGACCTGGAACAGCGGCGAATGCGAGGTGGAGCGGCGCGCACCCACCGCGTCGACGACCTGCTCGAACGGCACATCGGCATTGCTGAGGGCCTGCGCGCGAGTGTGATTGGCCTCGCGCAGCAGACTGTTGAGATCGGTGTCGGGGTGCACCCGGGTGCGCAGCACCAGCGTGTTGACGAACATGCCGATCAGGTCGGCGAGTTCCGGCTCGTCCCGCCCGGCGATCGCGGTCCCGATGGCGACGTCGTCGCTGCCGCTGAGACGCGACAACACCACGGCGAGCGCAGCATGGAAGATCGCGAAGACGGTCACCCCGTGCTGAGCGGCCACCGCGTGCAACCGGGCGACGGTGTCGGCGTCGAGGAGGGTGTCGACGTAACCGCCTGCGCCGGAGGGCCTGATGGGCCGAGCCCGATCGGTGGGCAGCGAGATGAGCTCGGGCATCCCCGCCAGTTCGGCGCGCCAGAAATCGAGCTGCGCCGACATGAGCGAGGTGTCGTCGGCGGCCTCCCCCAGGACGTCGCGCTGCCACAACGCGTAGTCGGCGTACTGCACCGGCAGCGGGCGCCATGCAGGCTGCTCGTGAGCGAGCCGCGCGGCGTAGGCCGTCAGGACGTCGGTGATCAACGGTCCCAGCGAAGCGCCGTCGCCCACGATGTGGTGCATGACGACGATCAGGACGTGATCGAGCGTTCCGTCGGGCGCCACGGAGCGGAAAAGTCGTGCGCGGACCGGATATTCGTAATTCAGGTCGAAACCGGTCACCGCGAAGTCGGCGAGCCTGCGTTCGGTGTCCGCGGGTGCCACATCGACCACGTCGAACAACCGGGCCGCGGCCGCCGCCTGCGCCGAATGGATGAACTGGTAGGTCTCCCCGTCCTCGTCGGGGAACGTCGTCCGCAACGGCTCGTGCCGCGCGATGACGTCGTCGATCGCCGCGGCCAGCGCGGTGGCGTCGACGTCGGCGCCGAGCCGCACCGCTCCCGGGATGTTGTAGGCCGGCGAGGTCGGGTCCAGACGGTTGATGAACCAGAGACGACGTTGGCTGAACGCCAGCGGAATCCGGTCCGGGCGCGCCTGCGGCACGAGCTCCGGCCGGCGCGCGGCGGCGTCGTCGGTCACCGGTGTCGCAACCCGGATGATGTCGCCGAGGCTCTGACTCTCGAAGACGTTGGCCAGCTTGATGTCGAGCCCGACGACGGTGCGCAGGCGCGACGCCAGTCGGGCCGCGGTGAGCGAGTCCGCGCCGAGGGCGAAGATGTTGTCCTGCAGCCCGATCGGCTCGATGTCGAGCAGCTCTTCGACGATGGCGACCACTTCGCGTTCCCGCGGAGTCGACGGCGCGACGTAGGCGACCCGTTCGTCACGCGCGAACACCGGCGCGGGCAGCGCCTGCCGGTTCAGCTTGCCGTTCGCGGTGAGGGGCAGCTCGTCGATCAGCATGACGGTGTCGGGCACCATGTATCCGGGCACATGGGCGCGGACCTGCTCGCGGATTTCGGCTTCGTCGAGCTCGCAGCTGTTTTCGGCGACCGCGTATCCCACCAGTTTCGCCCCGCCGACCGATGCCGCGTCGGTGACGACCGCAGCGGCCGCGGCGACGCCGTCGACGGCACGCAGCGCCGTCTCGACCTCGCCCAGTTCCACACGGAATCCCCGCAACTGCACCTGGGTGTCGGCGCGCCCCAGATACTGGACATCGGTACCGATCCGCCGGCCGAGATCGCCGGACCGGTACATCCGCTCGCCGGTGCCGTACAGGTCGGCGACGAATCGGGTCGCCGTGAGGCCGTGGCGGTTGCGGTACCCGCGCGCGAGTTGTCCGCCGACGACGTAGATCTCGCCGACCGCACCCTCGGGCACCGGACGCAGGCGGTTGTCGAGGACCCGCAGGCCGAGCGAGTTCAACGGACGGCCGATGAGGCTCGCACTCTCATCGCGCACCAGATCGGGATCGAGCGGACGGTAGGTCACGTGGACCGTCGTCTCGGTGATGCCGTACATGTTGACGAGTTCGATCTCGTCACCGAACGCCTCGTACCAGTTGTGCACCTCGTCGAAGCGCAGCTCCTCGCCACCGAAGACGATGTAGCGCAACGCCAACGACGTTCCCGTCCGGCGCCGGACGTCGGCCACGATGCTGAACGCCGAAGGCGTCAGGGACGCCACGGTGATCTGCTCGTCGGCGAGCAACTGCAGGAACTCGGCGGGCGCGCGGGCGACCATTCGGTCCACGATCACGGCACGACCGCCGGTGAGCAGCGGGCCGAAGATCTCCCACACGGAGAAGTCGAAGGCATAGGAGTGGAAGACCGACCACACGTCCTCGGGCGTGAACTCGAAGTCGGCGGACGCCGCGTCGAGCAGCGTGGCGACGTTCCGATGAACGATCTCGACACCCTTGGGCGCCCCCGTCGATCCGGAGGTGTAGATGACGTAGGCCGTCGCCTCCGGGGTCCGCGGGCCGCGCGGTACCGAGACCGCGGCGACTTCCGGAGTCCCCGCCTCGTCGAGGAGATGTCCGGCCTCGACGACCTCGCACTCCCCCGCCCACCCGGGCCGATCGCCGTCGGAGACGATCAGGCACGCCGGCGCGGCGTCGTCGACGATGTAGCGCAGACGCTCTTCCGGATTGCCGGTGTCGAGTGGCAGGTATCCCGCTCCCACCTTCAGCACGGCCAGCATCACGACGACGAGACTCGTGTCGCGCGCCGTCGCGACGCCGACCAGGTCGCCTGCTCCGATACCGCGAGCGTGCAACGATCGCGCCATCGCGTCCGAGCGGCTCGCGAGTTCGGCGTAACTGAGGGTCGTGCCGCCGGCGTCGGAGACCGCGCCCCGGTGACGATGAGCGGTCGCGACCTCGTCGAACATCTCGACGAGGGTCGGCGTGGTCGCCCGCGGTCGTGGCTGTGGAAGTGCCTCGAGCAGACGGCGATCGGTGTCCACGAGCAGGCCGACGTCGGCGACGGGGGTGTCGAGTGCCTCCTCCGACAGGAACCGGTCCAGGAACGTCAGGAATCGCTGGTGCAGAGCGTCGAGTTCGGCCGGTGCGTACAGATGCGGGTTGCCGTGCAGGTCCACGACGAGCGGTGCGCCGGGGCTCGACTGGTACAGGTTGATCAGCAGATCCTCGAGGATGCCCGAAGTCAGGATCCGGTACTCCATCTCGGTGCCGTCGATGGCGACCTGCTCGTCGAAGAACACCATGTTGATGGTGGGTCCGAACGAGACCGAACTCTGATCGAGACCGGCGTCGCGGCGGATGTCGTCGGAGCGGTAGCGCTGGTGCCGCAGTGCGCCGGTCAGTTCGAGCTGCGCGGTCTGGATCAGCTCTCGCACCGACTTCGAGGCCACCTCACGCAACCGTATCGGCAAGATGTTGGACACCATGCCACCGGAGATCTTGATCTTGGCGGTGGCCCGGCCGGTGACCGGGAGGCTGAGGACGATGTCGTCGTGGTTGCTCATGCGCGCCAGGAACGCGCCGAACGCCGAGGTCATCAGGACGGCCAGCGAACTGTTCAGCTCACCGGCGAGGGCCTCGTACCGGCGTTGCCGGTCCGGGTCGAGAGCTGCACTGGCCACGACATTGTCGAACGACAGCGAACCGGTGGTGCCGACCTTGGACAGCGTCACCCGCTCCGGCAGGTCCGCGACGCGTTCGAGCCAGTGCGCGCGGTCGGTTTCCCGCCGGGTGCTGCCCTGGTACGCCTCCTCGTAGGCGACGATGTCGGCCATGGTGGCCGGCGACTTGTCGCGCGGTTCGTCCCCTCGGCGGAGAGCGTTGTAGCGGTCGACCGTGCGCCGCAAGATCGACAGCGCGGCGTAGCCGTCGATGATGATGTGGTGGGCGCGGTTGTACCAGAACGTGCGATCGTCGGCGATCAACAGGATCGAGACGACGATGAACTGGTCGGTGAGGAGATCCACCGGCTGGCGGTACTCGGCCTGCATCCAGGCCATCGCCGCGGCGACCGGGTCGGCCTCGGAACGGAAGTCGAGGATGTCGACGGTCTGGTCGAAGTCGACATCGACGTACTGCATGGGGATGCCGTCGATCTCGGTGAGACGGACGAACGGCGACTCGACGAGTTTGCCGACCTCTTCACAACACCGGGCGAAGAGGTCGATGTCCAGTCCGCCCGGCGCGTGGCGGATGTCCACGTACTGGGCGATGTTGACCGAGTATTCGGACGACAGCGATTCGGCGAACCACATGCCGCGCTGCGCCGCGGTGAGCGGGAGGACCTGAATGGTCTCGTCCACGTCACCCGGCGTACCGGCACGGTAATCGGCGATTGCCACGTCCTCTGAACACTCCCTCGTTAGTCCTGCAGTCGATCAGGACCTCGCACGATCCCGGCCGGTGAACCATCGAACGCACCATTCCGAACGCCTACACAAGTATTCGATCCTATTTCACTTACGGGTGGGTGCCGCGCCCGGGAGCGTCGGGTGACGCCTCTATCTATCGTGCATGGTAGGAGCACCGTTACAGCGGAACCGTCAGCTCATCGACTTACCCACCAGGTGGAATAGCAATCCCCCTTTCACGGTCCGATGTCGGCGGTTACGACACTATGGTCTTTTTCCCGTTCCAGAGTGCAGCACCACGCACGAATGGCCCAAGTCGCGTCGAACATCGACTCATCGATCGCGCGCGGCTTTCCGATAGCCGCGCAGCGCGGGATAAACGGATAAAGAGAGAATCACCAAAACCCAGATCGTGACCTTCGTCAGGCTCTCGGTGAGCGGCCCACCTGCCGCGAGACTTCGCATCGCGTCGATCGCAGGTGTCATCGGCTGATTGGCCACTACCGGCTGAAGCCACGACGGATACGCCTCTACCGGCGAGAATCCGGAGTTGAAGAACATCAAAAGGCTGGAGAACAGGCCGAGATATGGCACGAGTGGGGCGCCGGGTCGCGTGTTCACCGCGAGAGCCAGGGTCATACAGGCGAAAGCCGCCCCATACGCCAATGCGACCAGGAAGAGTCCGATCGCCGGACCCAGGCCCTGGGTAAACCGGAACCCGATGAGGTGCCCGGCTGCCAGCAACGCGGCAGTAGTGAACAGAATCCGGATCATCTCAGAGGCTACCCGGGACGTGAGATCCGCCGCGCGGTTGATCGGCAGCACATACAGCCGCGCCAGCAGACCAGTCGATCGTTCACGGTTGAGCCGCGTGGCCGATGCGATGGAACCGAACATCGCCGCGACAAGGATCACCAGGGGGACGGTGCCGTATGCCGAGTTCTGCCCAGTGGCCGCACCGATCGTGTCGCCGAGCACCACTTTGAACATGACCATACTCAACGCGGGGAACAGCAGCGACTGCACGAGCGTCGGCCAATCCCGGAGGTACACCAGAACCTGCCGGCCGATCAGCGGCCGCGTATGCGCCAACCATCCAGAGAACGAGCTCTCCGAAGCCGGGCGAGCTGCCACCGGCGAGTGTGTCGTCATGTCTGAATCCTCCGGTTACCCAGAGCCAGGAGCGCGACCGCGGCGGCGGCCAGCCCCGCGCACCACCAGACCGATGGGCGAAGCAGCTCCCAGGTCGCCACTCCACTGTCAAGCGCTCTCATCGCCGTGGTCAGTTGGGAGATCGGCTGGTTCCGGACGAATGGCTGAATCCATTCGGGGAACTGTGAGAGCGGCACGAACCCGGTCGAGAGCATCCCCAGGATGAGCGTCGGAAGTGCCATTGCCTGGCTCGTCGCCTCAGGTGTGCGGGCCACCAGACCGATACCGTCGGCGAGGAGCGCAATCAGGATGCCGATCAGACCGGTGAGCGCAAACAGCGCGACGGTGTCGACCGGGCCCCCTTGCGGTCGCCATCCGATCACGATGCACGCGACCGCGCCGCACGCCAGCGAGATTGCAAGAAGTGACGCGTTGGTCGCCGTTCGAGCCAGCATCGGGACGGCAGCGGGCATCGGCAGCACGCGGAAGCGGGTGTTGATGCCCTCGGCGCCGTCGAATGCGGCACGCATTGCTGCCGAGGACGCGGCGAAACCGACCGACTGAAGCAGGATGATCGGCATCAGGAACTGCCCGTAGTTCATGCCCGGAGCGGCATCCATGATGTTGCTCAACGGGAGGTAGAAGCAGACGGCGAGGAACATCGGTGAGATGAACGCGAAGACCGCCTCGCCGTTACGGAAGACCTTGGAGACCCCTCGGCCGGTCAGCGCCCACCACTGCTGCACGGGACGCGTTCGTGCGACGGAACCCATTTGCGTCGGATCGATCGGCGAAGGAGTCCCGGTCGCGCCGGCTGTGTCTGGCACACCGACCATCATGGCGACGGTCTCCGGTCGCGCCGGGGATCAGTGAGCGCAAGGAACACCTCGTCCAGAGACGGCCGCCGCATGGCCACGTCCGACAGCTCGATGCCCTCCTCGGAAGTACGCCGGATGACCTCGACGAGAGTCTGCGGTCCACCCGGAGCAGGCACTGCGACCACGTGCAGATCTCCCGTCGACTCGGCGGGCCGTGGATTCAGATCGGCCAGGACGTCGCGCAGGCGGGCGAGATCGAACGCGTGGGAAGGGGTCACCTCGCAGTATGCGGCGCCGATTGATTCTTTGAGCTCGTCGGATGTGCCCTCGGCGATGACGCGTCCCTTATCGATCACCACAATGTTGTCGGAGAGGGTGTCGGCCTCTTCTAGATACTGGGTGGTCAGCAGGATCGTCACACCGGAGCTGCGAAGCGTCTCGACAAGCGACCACACCTCTTGCCGACTGCGCGGATCGAGACCAGTGGTGGGCTCGTCCAGAAACACGACTTTCGGTGACGTCACCAGCCCGCAGGCGATGTCGATGCGCCGACGCATGCCGCCGGAATACTTGCCGACCTTCTTCGAGCCGGCATCCACCAAAGAGAACGTGTCGAGCAGCTCGTCCGCCCGGGTGCGGGCAGCCTTCTTGGACAAGCCGAGCAAGCGACCGAACAGGATGAGGTTTTCCCGGCCGGTGAGCGATTCGTCCAGCGCTGCGAACTGGCCGGTCAACATGATGGAACGGCGGACCGCCGCCGCCTCGTGCTGTACGTCGTGGCCATTCACCGACGCGGATCCGCTGTCCGGCTTGAGAAGGGTGCACAGCATGTTGACAGTGGTGGTCTTACCGGCGCCGTTGGGCCCCAGGATGGCGACGATGGTGCCCGGAGCTACGGAGAAGCTCACGTCTTCGACTGCCACAGTGTCTTTGAATCGCTTCTGCAGGTTGGTTGCCTGGATGACAGGCCGATCTGACGCCGGGCGCTCGACACCGGGGACGATCGCGCTCAGGTCGGCCGTGGGTGGGGCCGTTGACAGTGCAACGCTGCCGTTCGGTGGCAATTTCGCACCATTGAAACCGAGGGCAGATGCGGCTTTCGGGGATGGCCCGCCAGCCAGCGGGCCATCGAGCCGGGCTGGCGACACCGACGGGTTCGTGACGAATCTAGACCGCTCTGTGGCCTCGAAGTGAGTGGTCGGTTCGGCTGACTCGCGCGTGTCCGACCCAGACCTCGGCGGGGAGAGATGCGGCGCAATCCGCGCCGCGTCACCCGGACGGTCTTGCTGAATGACTTCTGCATCATCACTAGAAGGATCGCCGTGCCTCGACCGCTCGTCTCTCCATTGACGCAACTTCTCCGCCACCGGGTCCGGCACAGCAAACGGGTCGGACCCACCTTCCGTTCGCTGATGCCGCGGCCTGTATGTCTCAACCGGCTCTGTGGCCTCGGGCATGACTTCCTAACGCTCGCACGGACTGATCATCAGGACACCCACAACTATGATCGCTGGCTACCCCAGACTAACCACTAGCGAATGGAGTACCGAGGTAAGACACAAGACCGACGCGCATCCATACGATCTTGCCAGCGAGCACGGCTCGGACGCCTGTCCGAAGATCGCAGCGGCACCGCCACCTCGTTACAAGAGTTGTGCACCCGCGACCTCTTGCCCTGCACAGTCGTAGTCGGCGAGGTTTGGCAGATCGCCGGGCTATTGGCCCTGGTCCATCCCATGTGTGTGGAGATTCGCACTCGAATATTGAACGGCCCCCACGGCCGCTGTACATTCGCTTCCCTCACTCTCGTGGCCTTCAGATTGCCGGCCCTGAGATCTCGGAGCGGATCATCGGTGATCTCCGCGCGGGCGGCCGGTAGCGTCTGACGTCGGACAGACGTCACAGACCTGGGCTCCACTGCGACTAGAACACCGATTCGATGCGCCTGAAGCCGCCCACGACTCGACGCTTCAGACCGCCGTGTCTACTGTCTGAGCGTTCGGCGGACGTTACGCTCACAGCACACCTTGGACAACGTCCCGACGATGGAGAAGATATGCGGGTCAGTATCGTCATCCCAGTCTTCAATGAAGAGGCCGCAATTCGCGATTGTCTGTCGTGCATCGTGAACCAAACCGTTCCGGTTCACGAGTGCGTGATCGTAGACAACAACTCAACGGATCACACACTCGAAGTAGTCAAAGAGTTCGCGCAACTATTACCGTTGGTCATAAGATCAGAAGACCGACAAGGCGTTGCGTGGGCACGACAAAACGGCATGTCGGCGGCCTCCGGGGATCTGCTGGGTCAGATTGACGCCGATTCCCGTCTCGAATCGGACTGGGTAGAGGCCGCCTCGAAGTACATGTCCGCCAATCCGGACGTAAGTGGCGCCAACGGTCCATTCTATTTCTTTGATTCTCCGTTCACACCGAAGGCGCGCGCCGCAGTCCGTGCGGCATCCAGCAAGTACGAACTCCGAGACGTCGGCCGTGCGTCGGGCCTATCAGGCGGAAACTCAGTCGTCCGGCGCGAGGCGTGGCACGCCGCGAGCCGACACTTGATAAATGCCCCGGGAACTCACGAAGACGTAGACCTTTCTTATGCGCTCAAGCGGTCGGGAGCAGACATCCGGCAGCTTCCGGCGATGATCGTCTCCATCTCGACGCGCCGCTATCGAGCATCACTGGTTTCGAACTGGAAGTACCTGAGAGCGACGATACGCACCCAGCGCGTACACGGGGACGTCCGGGCGGCAATGTTTCAGACTCTTGTTCTCCCCATCAACCTCGTGCAGTTCTCGATCGCGGGCGTCATCTTCCGGAGTTACGATTCAGACTCGGGGCGCTGGCGCCTGTTTGGTCGACAACGACGAGAACGGACATCGCCCGTCACCGAGTAATTCCCGCAATTGTTGCGCTCCGCTTCAGAACCTCTCACGTTTGAGAGGTCCGCGGGACACCCCGAGCGCCAGTCTTGTCGAGACCTGAGCACCCGCCTCACCACCGGCAAGCGTGCGCCGACGCTGAAGCTGCACCACGAAACATTCGGTCGTCGTCTGTATGTTCCGCGTCTGATCCCACGGAAACAAGAGCTGTCGCATCCGAGGTGGATGTGCGCACGCGGCAACACCTGTTGATTGGCGGTGCCCAGGTCCGTCGATTCTTTTCGAGATCAGTTGTGAATCTGCAGGCCCAAATCAGACTCGGCCGGCGATCGTCACGATGTATACGACAGCGTGAAGATCCGTTTTCGGATGGAAGAGACGGGCGGGGCTGGTTCCCTCTACCGGCGTCGGGGCCAGTCGCCGTCGCGTATCCACTCCGACACCCCCTGCCGAACAGACTCTGGAAGAGTGTCTCCCATGACCACTCCATCTCCCGAGCGCGAGGTGCTCACCTGGGAGCTCAACGGCGTCGCCTGCCGTGAACTCGCCGAGCAGGTGGCCGCCGACGCGTTCGTCCCGGACATCATCCTCGGCATCGCCCGCGGCGGCCTGATCCCGGCCGGCGCCCTCGCCTACGCCCTGGACTGCAAGCTGATGATCTCGTTGAACGTCGAGTTCTACACCGGCGTCGGCGAGACACTGTCCGAACCGGTGATGCTGCCCTCGCTCCTGGAGTCGAGCGGTCTGACCGACCAGCGGGTGCTCGTCGTCGACGACGTGGCCGACACCGGCAAGACCCTCAAACTGGTCAACGATTTCTGCCAGGAGCAGGGACGGGTCGCCGAGGTCCGCAACGCCGTGCTCTACAAGAAGCCGCACACCATCACGATCCCCGACTACAGCTGGCGGACCACCGACAAGTGGATCGACTTCCCCTGGTCCGTGCACGGCCCGATCGTGGCGGTGCAGCGATGACCGCGGACAAGACCGGCGCCGAGACCACGGTCGGCGACAACCCCGCCGAACGCCGCTACGACATCCACGTCGACGCGCCCGGTGGTGAGGCACTGGCCGGCTTCGCCGAGTACCGCGACCGGGCCTCCGGGACCGACGACGCTCCGACGACCGAGCGGGTGTTCTTCCACACCGAGGTCGACCCGGCGTTCGGCGGACGCGGTCTCGCGACGATCCTGGTGCGCGAAGCCCTCGACGACGCCCGCGCACGCAACCTCACGATCGTCGGCGTGTGCCCGCTGGTGGCCGCATTTCTGAAAAAGCACCCGGAATATGCCGACGCGACCGCTCCGGTGACGCCGGCCGTCCTCGAGTGGTTACGCAACGACGGCGCCTGACATCACCGACCCGACGCGGGCGTCCCCTGCTCGGTGGCACCGACGAGGATGACCCGTCGATCGAACTCGATGCGGTCGGTCCGTCGGTCGGAGTCCACTCCGACCGACGCGAGCACATCGCGCCCCGGTGGTTGGATGCGTACCGTCACGCGGCCGTCCTCGACCTCGTCCAGCAGCTCGGCGACCGCGTTCGCCAGCCGTTCGCGCGCCACGTCCGCGTACGCGTCGTCGAGCTCGGCCAGCCCGCCGTCGTCGAGCAGAACGACGCGCACACCCCGCTGACGCGCCCGCCACGCCGCGTCCCGGACCATCGGGAGGTCGAGCCCGGAGGCACGGATGCCGTCGCGCAACTGCGCCTCGAGCAGTCGGGCCGTGGCCACCTCGTCGGCGGTGAAGGTCTCCCGGCGCGCGATGCGTGTGAGGACGGGGCGTGCGCGTTCGTCGAGAGCGGCGAGACGTCGGTCCCGCACCTCGGTGGCCGCCGCGGCTGCGGCGTCGAGCGCCACCTGGCGCTCGTTGGCCTCGCGTAGTTCGTAGATGGTGCGGGCCATCGGGCGCAGCATGACGGAGAACAGCGACCCCATGATCATGATCGCGTATCCCGGCAGGGTGATCGACAGTCCCCACACCGCTCCCGCGGTCGAGACGGCGCCCCACACGCCCGCGATGACGCTGATGCAACCGCTCGCGAGCCACGCCGCCAGGGGACGACCGCGCACCGCGACGAAGGCCAGGATGATCACCGATGCCCCTATCGGCGGCCCGGTCTGCATCACGTGCGACGGCGGCGACGGCAACGAGAACAGCGTCACGGCCACGGCCGAGACTGTCATCGCGGCGATGACGGAGGTCGTCGAACCGGGCAGCGGATCCCCGGGCGAATCGAGGATCGTCATCCCGGCCACGACGAACAACACGAAACCGGCGAACACCCCGGTCCACTGCCACCACCCGGTGATGGACGAGTCGGCATAGAGCGTCACGGCGAAGTAGCCACACGCGAACGCGCCCATCATCAGCCACAGGGGCCGCGACCCGATGCCGAACGCATTGACGACCTCGCCGCGTTCGGCGTCGTCGACGCCGCGAGAACACTCTCGTCTCACGGCCGCACCCATCGGATCTGGACCGTGGTCCCCCGCCCGGCGCGACTGTGCACCCGCGCGTGGCCGCCGGGCAGCCTCGCGAGACGACCGCGGATGCTCACCGCGATTCCCAGCCGGCCGACCGCCACCGACTCCGGATCGAACCCGACGCCGTCGTCGACGACCGCCATGCTCAGCGCGTCGGGAGCCAACTGCACGATGACGGCGCATTCGGCATCGTCCCCGGCGTGGCGCAGCACGTTCCGCAACGACTCCGACATCGCCTCGACGACCGCGTCGAGGACCTCGACGGGATACGAGGCCGCCTCGGCGCGCGAGTCGTCCACGCCGTCCTGGTCACCGGGGTCCGGGTCACCGGGGTCCTGGCCATCGGGGTCCTGGTCATCGGTGTTCTGGCCACCCACGACCGCCACGTCGAAACGTTCGGAGATGTCGGCGGCGGCCGACCTGATGCGCCGGACCACCTCGACATCCGTCACGGTGTCCGCATCCCCGGGTCCCGGTACCCGGGCGAGTTCGTCGAGGGCCGACGCGGCCTGGGCGGCGAGCCGCTCATCGGGACGCCCCGGCCGGACGGCCAGGAGTGAGGCGATGACCCGGTCGTGCACGATGGCATCGAACCGCTCCTTCTCCACCTCGCGGGCCGACGCCGCGGCCACGCTGGCCGCGGTGCGGTAGGTCTCCTCACGCGTCTCGTCGAGCTCACGGCCGGTGCGGGTCGCGACCATCACGACCGCGAGGAACACACCGGTGAACACCAGCGACCACAGGATCTCCACGGGCGCATCGGAAGTCACCTCACCGAACCGGCCGAGCTGCTGGGAGATGTGCGCGAGTGTCGACGACACGAGCAGACCCGCCACCGCGAGACGCGGCCGCACGAGCATCAGCACCATGCTCGGCATACCGCAGAAGGCGACCATCCACTGCGCCGAGTCGTCGGGATTCGTCAGGGTCTGCCCGTTCCAGGCCACGAACCACAGACCCAGGCCGAGGATGTACCCGGCCCAGCTCGTGAGGGCGAGCGGGGTGAGCCACGCCGTGCCCGGTCGAAAGGTCGCCGCGATCAACAGGATTCCCGGTCCGACCGACAGCAGGATGCTCAGCGGTGGCCACCAGGTGTCGGTCAGCGGCGCCGAGGCGAGGATCGACGCGGCGGAGACCACGGGGTAACCGATGAAACCCAGGCCCAGGAAGCGGGCGCCCACCCGGCGGACGCGGTCCAGATCCGGCTCCGCCGAATCCGATTCGAATGCGCGCCGCACCCAGGCGGGTCGTGCGGGGGTGTCGCCGCTCGCGAGATCGGTGGTGGGCATCGCATCTCAGCCTCACACCGTCCGGCTCGACCGGTCAATCCCCTGTTGAGACCAACCCTTCGTGACGCTCCTCCGCAAGCTCCGGAGCTCCTCAGGGATCGGAAGCACACACTCCTCCCCAACGCTCCCGGAGCTCCTCAGGGATCGGACAGACGAAACCGGCCCGCTCCATGTGGGGAACGGGCCGGTGACGGTAGAACTCGTTGGGAGAAGCCTTACTTGGCCTTCTCCAGCACCTCGACGAGACGCCAGTGCTTGGTCGCCGACAGCGGGCGGGTCTCCATGATCCGCACGCGGTCACCGACGCCGGCATCGCCGTTCTCGTCGTGGGCCTTGACCTTGCTCGTGGTCCGGATGATCTTGCCGTAGAGCGGGTGGCTCTTACGATCTTCCAGCTCGACCACGATGGTCTTCTGCATCTTGTCGCTGACCACGTAGCCGATGCGCTCCTTGCGGCGTGCGCGCACCTCGGTCTGGGTTTCGGTCACCTTCTGGTCCTCACTCATGCGTCATCACCATCCGGTCCGGACGCCAGGCCCAGCTCCCGCTCGCGCATCACGGTGTAGATACGCGCGATCTCGCGACGCACGGTCCGCAGGCGACGGTTGTTGTCGAGCTGGCCGGTGGCCATCTGGAACCGAAGGTTGAACAGTTCTTCCTTCGACTCTTTCAGGCGATCGACCAGATCAGCGTCGTTGAGCTCACGAAGCTCGTTCGCAGCAACTCCGAGTGCCATCAGAACTGCTCCTCTCTGGTCACGATCCTGGTCTTGATGGGGAGCTTGTGCTGCGCGCGACGCAGGGCCTCGCGAGCGATCTCCTCATTCGGGTAGGTCATCTCGAACAGCACGCGACCCGGCTTGACCGGGGCGACCCACCACTCGGGCGAACCCTTACCCGAACCCATGCGGGTCTCGGCCGGCTTCTTGGTGAGCGGGCGGTCCGGGAAGATGTTGATCCAGACCTTGCCGCCACGCTTGATGTGCCGGTTGATCGCGATACGAGCGGACTCGATCTGACGGTTGGTGATGTACGCGCCTTCCAGAGCCTGGATGCCGTAATCGCCGAACGTCACCTTGGTGCCGCCCTTGGCCTGCCCCTTGAGGCTGGGGTGGTGCTGCTTGCGGTGCTTGACCCGACGTGGGATCAACATGGCCTAGCCCTCCTGCTTCTCAGCCGCACCAGCGGTGGCCTCGGCGGGAGCGGCCTCGGCCGCGCGAGCGGCGTCGGTGCTCGTCGCAGTGGTGCCCGAGGCACCGCTACGCCGGGGCCGGCTGGGCCGGCGCGGACGGCGATCCTCGGCTGCCGGAGCGGCCGCGGCCAGCTCACGACGTCCACCGACGATGTCGCCCTTGTAGATCCACACCTTCACGCCGATCCGGCCGAAGGTGGTCTTGGCTTCGTAGAGTCCGTAGTCGATGTCGGCGCGCAGCGTGTGCAGCGGCACGCGACCCTCGCGGTAGAACTCACTGCGGCTCATCTCAGCGCCGCCCAGACGACCCGAGCACTGGACCCGGATGCCCTTCACGTTCGGCTGACGCATCGCCGACTGGATCGCCTTGCGCATCGCGCGGCGGAACGCCACACGGTTGCTCAGCTGCTCGGCGACGCCCTGGGCCACCAGCTGCGCCTCGGACTCGGCGTTCTTGACCTCGAGGATGTTCAGCTGGACCTGCTTACCGGTCAGCTTCTCCAGGTCGCCGCGGATGCGATCGGCCTCGGCGCCACGGCGACCGATGACGATGCCCGGACGCGCGGTGTGGATGTCGACGCGAACCCGGTCACGGGTGCGCTCGATCTCCACCTTCGCGATGCCGGCCCGCTCGAGCCCCGTGGAGAGGAGCTTGCGGATGGCGACATCCTCTTTGACGTAGTCCGCGTACTGCTTGTCGGCGTACCACCGCGACTTCCAGTCGGTGGTGATGCCCAGACGGAAGCCGTGCGGGTTGATTTTCTGGCCCACTACTAGGCTCCCTTCTTCTTCGGCTGACGCGAACGGCCACGGCCCCCGGCTGCCTTCTCCGGCAGGCTCTCCACGACCACGGTGATGTGGCTGGTGCGCTTGCGGATACGGAACGCACGACCCTGCGCGCGCGGCTGGAAGCGCTTGAGGGTCGGACCCTCGTCGGCGAACGCGGTGGCGACGACCAGGGTCCGGCGATCCAGATCCAGGTTGTTCTCCGCGTTGGCCACGGCACTCGCCAGGACCTTGTACACGGGCTCGGACGCCGACTGCGGTGCGAACCGCAGGATGTCGAGGGCCTCGTCCACGTTCTTGCCGCGGACCAGGTCCAGGACACGACGCGCCTTCATCGGCGTGACGCGCACGAACTTGGCGGTCGCCTTTGCTGTCGGATTATCGGTCTGCGTAGTCATTACCGGCGCTTCGCTTTCCGGTCATCCTTGATGTGACCCTTGAAGGTACGGGTGGGGGCGAACTCGCCCAGCTTGTGCCCGACCATCGAATCCGAGATGAACACCGGCACGTGCTTGCGGCCGTCGTGGACGGCGAAGGTGTGACCGATGAAGTCGGGAATGATGGTCGAACGACGGGACCAGGTCTTGATGACCTGCTTGGTGCCCTTCTCGTTCTGGACGTCCACCTTCTTCAGGAGGTGGTCGTCGACGAACGGGCCCTTCTTGAGGCTGCGTGGCATTCTCTTACCTCCTCCTGTTATCGCTTGTTCTTGCCGGTACGACGGCGGCGGACGATCAGCTTGTCGCTGGCCTTGTTCTTGCGGGTACGGCCCTCGGGCTTGCCCCACGGGCTGACCGGGTGGCGACCACCGGAGGTCTTGCCCTCACCACCACCGTGCGGGTGGTCGACCGGGTTCATGACCACACCACGGACGGTCGGGCGCTTGCCCTTCCACCGCATACGGCCGGCCTTGCCCCAGTTGATGTTGCTCTGCTCGGCGTTGCCCACCTCGCCGACGGTGGCGCGGCAGCGCACGTCGACGCGACGGATCTCGCCGGAGGGCATACGCAGGGTGGCGTAGGTGCCTTCCTTGCCCAGCAGCTGGATCGACGATCCCGCGCTGCGGGCCATCTTCGCGCCGCCACCCGGACGCAGCTCCACGGCGTGGACCTGGGTACCGGTCGGGATGTTGCGCAGCGGCAGGTTGTTGCCGGGCTTGATGTCGGCGGTCGAGCCGCTCTCGACGACGTCGCCCTGCTTCAGGCCCTTGGGCGCGATGATGTAGCGCTTCTCGCCGTCGACGTAGTGCAGCAACGCGATCCGCGCGGTGCGGTTGGGGTCGTACTCGATGTGAGCGACCTTGGCGTTGATGCCGTCCTTGTCGTTGCGACGGAAGTCGATCAGACGGTAGGCGCGCTTGTGGCCGCCACCCTTGTGACGAGTGGTGATGCGGCCGTGAGCGTTTCGGCCACCACGCCCGTGCAGCGGACGCACCAGCGACTTCTCCGGGTGGTCACGGGTGACCTCGGCGAAGTCGGAGCCGCTGGCCCCGCGACGACCCGGGGTCGTCGGCTTGTACTTACGAATAGCCATGAGTCTCTAGTCCTTCTCTGGGCGCCCCGGTCAGCTGACCGAGCCCCCGAAGATCTCGATGGGCTTGCTGTCTGCGGTCAGCGACACGATGGCGCGCTTGGTGGACTTGCGCTGGCCGTAGCCGGTGCGGGTCCGCTTGCGCTTGCCCTGTCGGTTCGCGGTGTTGACGCTGGCAACGCTGACACCGAAGATCTTCTCGATCGCGATCTTGATCTCGGTCTTGTTGGACTCCGGGTGAACCAGGAAGGTGTACACGTTGTCCTCCATGAGCCCGTAGGACTTCTCCGAGATCACGGGCGCCAGGATGATGTCGCGCGGGTCGGCAACGGTCGCCATGTCAGGCCTCCTCTGCTGTCTTCTCGACGGCAGCCTTGGCATCCGCCGTGTTCTGCTCGATGAAGGCATTGAGCGTCTCGACGCTGAACACCACCTCGTCCGAATCCAGGACGTCGTAGGTGTTGAGCTGATCCGGCGCGATCGGCAGCACGTTCTGCAGGTTCGCGACACTCAGCCACGCCGTCAGGTCCTCGCGGCCGAGCACGACCAGGAACTTGCGGCGATCGGAGAGGCTCTCCAGGAACTGACGCGCCGACTTGGTCGAGGGCTTCTGCCCGGAGACCAGTTCGGTGATCACGTGGATGCGCTCGTTACGAGCGCGGTCGCTCAGCGCACCGCGCAGTGCGGCCGCCTTCATCTTCTTGGGGGTGCGCTGGCTGTAGTCGCGCGGCTGCGGGCCGTGGACGGTGCCACCGCCGGCGAACTGCGGGGCGCGGGTCGAACCCTGACGCGCACGGCCGGTGCCCTTCTGGCGGTACGGCTTGGCGCCACCGCCGCGGACCTCGCCGCGGGTCTTGGTGGAGTGCGTGCCCTGGCGTGCCGCGGCCTGCTGGGCCACGACGACCTGATGCATCAGCGCGATGTTGGCCGGGGCGTCGAAGAGCGCGGCGGGCAGGTCAACGGTTCCGTTGGTCTTGCCGTCGGCGGTCTTGACGTCCAGCGTCAGCTTGGTAGCCGTCTCGGTGCTCATTTGGCACCACCCTTCACTGCGTCGCGAACCATCACGATGCCGCCCTTGCGACCCGGGATCGCTCCCTTGATCAGCAGGAGACCGGCCTCGGCGTCCACCTTGTGGACGGTGAGGTTCTGCGTGGTCACCTTGTCGTTACCCATGCGGCCTGCCATGCGCATGCCCTTGAACACGCGGCCCGGGGTGGCGCAGCCACCGATCGAACCCGGAGCGCGGTGCACGCGGTGGGCACCGTGGCTGGCGCCCAGACCGGCGAAGCCGTGGCGCTTCATGACGCCGGCGAAGCCCTTGCCCTTGGAGGTGCCGGTGACGTCGACCAGCGCGCCGTCGGCGAAGATCTCGGCGGTCAGTTCCTGACCGACCTCGAACTCGGCGACGTCGTTGACGCGGATCTCGGCCAGGTGGCGGCGCGGGGTGACCCCGGCCTTGCCGAACTGACCGGCGACCGGCTTGGTCACCTTGCGGGGATCGACGGCGCCGTAGGCGAGCTGGACGGCCGTGTAGCCGTCACGGTCCGCGGTGCGGAGCTGGGTGATCACGTTCGGGCCGGCCTGGATGACAGTCACCGGGACGACGCGGTTGTTCTCGTCGAAGACCTGGGTCATGCCGAGCTTGGTGCCCAGGATGCCCTTGGTCGAACTCTGATTGCTCATGTGTTATCTCGCCCCCGTCCTACTGGATGTTGACGTCGACGCTGGCCGGCAGGTCGATGCGCATGAGCGCGTCGACCGTCTTCGGTGTCGGGTCGAGGATGTCGATGAGTCGCTTGTGGGTACGCATCTCGAAGTGTTCGCGGCTGTCCTTGTACTTGTGCGGCGAACGGATGACGCAGTACACGTTCTTCTCGGTGGGCAATGGCACCGGGCCGACGACGCGTGCCCCGGTACGGGTCACGGTCTCCACGATCTTGCGCGCCGAAGCGTCGATCGCCTCGTGGTCGTAGGCCTTGAGCCTGATGCGGATCTTTTGTCCCGCCACGCTGTGTCCTCTTCCGTCAGTTGTTCTCGACAGACAAACACCGCGTGATCTGGACCGACCTCTCGCCGACTGAGCACATGACCACCGTGTGAGATACGGCAATCGACGCTGTTCATCTGTCGTTGTACGTTGGCTCGCACCTGGTACGAGCCGGTTTGCTCCGGCACCCGCGGTCGGGCGTGTCGGGACCGTGAACCGATATCGGGGCACGCGTTACACGCCCAGTCCCCGTAGACCGGGCCTGGGAGTCATTCACCTGATCGCGACCGCGGGTCTGGCACATGGCACAACCTGCGTCCGCCGGTCAAGGCAACCCGAACAGTATGCATCAGGTCGGGAGCACGATCAAATCAGCGCCGGCGACCGTCGGCCGAACCTTACCTGACCGATGAGTAAGATACCGCCATGAGTTCCACGAACCCCACCTTCGCCCTGCGCAAGAAGCTGCCCGCCAATCCGCTGGGCAACGTCCTCTTCTCACTCGGCATGGTCGCGAAGGTCCCGTACTTCGGCACCGTCCTGCCCCTGGTGCAGGAGATGGAGCCCGGCTACTGCAAGGTCACCGCGCCCAACTGGTTCGGCGTCCACAACCACATCGGTACCTTCCACGCGATCGCGGCGTGCAACCTGGCCGAGGCCGCGATGGGGATGCTGATGGAGGCCACCACGCCCACCACCCACCGTTGGATTCCCAAGGCGATGCAGACCAGCTATCTGACGAAGGCAACGACGCGCCTGACCGCCGAGGCGCGACTGGCCGACCCCGTCGACTTCGACGCGATCACCGCCGGCACCGACGTCACCGTGTCGGTGAGCATCGTCGACACCGAGGGCGTCGAGGTCGTGCACTGCGACATCACCACCTGGGTGACGCCGAAGTAGCCGCCCTGCCCGGGGTGCCGTCCCGACCGGCTGCTCCTAGGGTGGGAGGATGCCTCCGCCCGGGGCACCAGGGCACCATCGGCACCGGAGTACGACAGCTAACGAGGAGGACCAGCGACCCATGTGCGGAATCTGCGGCGAGATCCGATTCGACGGGACGGCTCCGGATGTCTCGGCGGTCGACGCCATGACCTGCGAGATGACGCGTCGCGGCCCTGACGGCTCGGGTGTCTTCTCGAAAGGTGCTGTGGCGCTAGGTCATCGGCGCCTGAAGATCATCGACCTGACCGAGAAGGGCAGTCAGCCGATGATCGACCCGGCACTCGGCCTGGCACTGGTCTTCAACGGCTGCATCTACAACCACCACGAACTGCGCGCCGAACTCGAGGGCAAGGGTTACTCGTTCTTCTCCCACGCCGACAGCGAGGTCATCCTCAAGGCGTTCCATGCCTGGGGCCCCGACTGCGTGGACCATTTCATGGGCATGTTCGCGTTCGCCGTCGTCGACACCGACACCGGCGTGGTCACCCTGGGACGCGACCGGCTCGGCATCAAACCGCTCTACCTGGCCGACACCCCCGGTCGACTCCGGTTCGCGTCGTCGGTGCAGGCACTCCTGCGCGCCGGCGACGTCGACACCTCGATCGACCGGGTGGCGTTGCACCACTACTTCAGCTTCCATGCCGTCGTCCCGGCACCGCACACCATCTACAACGGCATCCGCAAGCTGCCGCCGGCCACCGTCATGACCATCCAGCCCGACGGACGCCGCACCGAACGCCGTTACTGGGAACCGGCTTTCGAACCGCATCCCGACCGTCGGGACTGGGACGAGAAGCGATGGCAGCACGAGCTGCTCGACTCGCTGCGGACGTCCGTGCGCCGGCGCATGGTCGCCGACGTCCCGGTCGGCGTGCTGCTGTCCGGGGGCGTCGACTCCTCACTGGTGGTCGCGCTGCTCGCCGAACAGGGCCAGACCGACCTCGCGACCTTCAGCATCGGATTCGATTCCGCGGCCGGGGAGTCGGGGGACGAGTACGCCTACTCCGACCTCATCGCCGACACCTTCGGTACCGACCATCACAAGATCCACATCGGGACCGACCGGTTGCTGCCCGCGATCCCGGACACGATCGCGGCGATGGGCGAACCGATGGTCAGCCACGACTGCGTCGCGTTCTATCTCCTGTCGCAGGAGGTCAGCAAGTCCATCAAGGTGGTCCAGTCCGGTCAGGGCGCCGACGAGATCCTCGGCGGGTACAGCTGGTATCCCCCGCTGCTGGACGTGACCCGGGAAAAGACGACGCGCGCGTACGCCGACGCGTTCTTCGACCGCGACGATGTCGACATCCGCGGCATCCTCGCCGACGACTACCTCACCGAGGCCGGTTACGACCCCAGCTTCGAATTCGCCTGGGCCCACCAGTCCGCACCGGGCGCGGCCACCGCCGTCGACGCCGCCCTCCGCCTGGACACGACCGTCATGCTCGTCGACGACCCGGTCAAACGCGTCGACACCATGACGATGGCATGGGGCCTGGAGGCCCGCGTCCCGTTCCTCGACCACGAGTTCGTCGAACTGGCCGCCACGTGTCCCCCCGATCTCAAACTGGCACACGGCGGCAAGGGTGTCCTCAAGGAGGCGAGCCGGGCACTACTGCCGTCGGCGGTCATCGATCGCACGAAGGGGTACTTCCCGGTGCCGGGAATCCGCCATCTGACCGGCGACGTCCTCGATCTCGTGTCGGACACCCTGCGGTCGAAGGCGGCCCGCGACCGCGGCCTGTACCGGCCCGCGGCCCTCGACCGACTGTTCGCCGACCCCAACGGGATCCGCACGAGACTCGACGGCAACGAGCTGTGGCAGGTCGCCCTGCTGGAGATGTGGTTGCAGACGATGGAAGCGAACGCCCGACGGTGACCGCTCTGCGTTTCGACGACCGCGGCTGGAAGACCTACGGCGCCTCGCTCTCCCCCGACGGGAGTGCCTTCGCCTACATCGTCGACGAGGGCACCGGTTATCCGCGGGCCGCGCAGCGATCGCTCTCGCGGGACGGCGTCGGCGAGTTGCGCTGGGTGCAGCTCCGATCCACCGGTCCGGTCCGAAAGGTGGTGCACTCCACCGACGGTCGCTGGCTCGCAGTGGAGATCGCGCCGAGCGGCGGTGAGCACCACCAGGTGTGGGTCGTCACCACCGATCCCGACGACGACACCGCCCATCGCATCGCCGCGACGCGCCCCGACGGGCGATCGTTCGGCACGGTGGGCCTGGTCGGCTGGGACACCGACTGGGTCCTGATCACCGCCATCGATCAGGACGGCACCTCCCACGCGCTCCGCGTGCATCCGGGGACAGGGACGACACTCACCCTCGATCAGCGCGTGGGCAGCGTGCTGATCGACTCGTGGAAGGGTGCCACCCTCGTCCGGGTAGGCCCGCGTGGCTATCACGACATGCTGCTGTTGCGCCGCCATCCCGAGTCGGGTGACGACGAGATCACGATGACCCCGCTGCTGCCACAGGATCCGGGCGCGGTCACCGACCAGGGTTATCTCCTCGACCAGGGTTTCGATCACTCATCCCTGGTGTTCGTCCCCGCCCCGAACGAACCGGCGCGCGACCTCGACAGTGTCCAGGCGCTGGTGCGCAGCGATTTCGACGCCAAGTTCCCGCGGCTTCTGGGAGTCGAGGTCAGCAAGTTCGGCGTGCGCTTCCGGGTGATGGCCCAGCGCGTCGACATCGGGCTCGACGAGTTCGCGGTCAGCCACGACCAGTCGACCGTCGCCCTGCTGTGGAATGTGCGGGGCTGCAGCGAGTTGCAGATCCTGACTCTGCCCGATCAGACTCTGCACCCGCCCATCGACCTGCCCGGCGAGGTGGCCTCCGACCTGTCCATCAGTGCCGCGGGGTCGGTCGTGGCGGTGACGGTGTCGAGCCCGCAGCACTCCCCCCTCGTCCATCTCGTGGATGTCGCCAACCGGCAGGTGTTCCCGGTCCGCGACGACGTCGTCGCCGGCGAGGGTCCCTCGTGTCTGCTCCGGCCCGAACTGATGGAGTTCTCGGCGCGCGACGGTATGCCGTTGTCCGGCTTCCTGTTCCGCGCCAAGCGGGCCGCGGGCACGGCCGTGCCCGGCCCCACCCTGCTCTACTTCCACGGCGGACCGGAGGGACAGTCGCGCCCGGACTACCAGTTCCTGTTCGGTCCCCTCGTCGACGCCGGGATCACGGTCTTCGCCGCGAACGTCCGCGGGTCGTTGGGATACGGCCGGTTGTTCGCGCACGCCGACGACCGATACGGACGGTATGCCGGGATCGACGACGCCGCGGACTGTGCCGAGTTCCTGTGTCGACAGGGCATCGCCGACCCCGACGCGGTCTACTGCTCCGGCCGTTCGTACGGCGGTTATCTGACCCTGGCTTGCCTGACCTTCCATCCCGACCTGTTCGCAGCCGGGATCGCCATCTGCGGCATGAGCGACCTGGAGTCGTTCTTCCGCAACACCGAACCGTGGATCGCGGTGGCGGCCTACACCAAGTACGGACATCCGGAGTTCGACCGGGAACTCCTCGCCGACCTGTCGCCGATCCACCGGATCGACGCGGTGCGCGCGCCGCTGCTCGTCGTCCACGGAGCGCACGACACCAACGTGCCGGTGAGCGAGTCGCAACAGATCGTCGCCGAACTCCAGGCACGCGGCGCCGTGGCCGAGATGCTGATGTTCGACGACGAGGGTCACGAGATCGTCAAGCGGCACAATCAGCATCGGCTCACCGAGGCGGTCGCCGACTGGATCGCGCGTCACCCGTCCCGGACCCGGTCATCTCGATGAACAGGCGGATGACCGACCGTCTGCTCGCCCAGCTCGCCGAGACGCGCTCGGCCAACACACGCGCGAATGTGCTCGAGGAACTACGTCGCCTGATCCTGTCCGGTGGCGCGCCGCCGGGGACCCAACTCCCGCCGGGCGAGATCGCCGACGCCTTCGATGTCAGTCCGATCCCGGTCCGCGAAGCCCTGAAGACGCTGGTCGGCGAAGGCCTGGTGGTGCACCGTCCCGGAGTGGGGTACCGGGTGAGTCAGCTGTCCACCGAGGAGCTCCGCGAGATCTACTTCGTCCGAGGCACTCTCGAACAAGCAGCACTCGCCCGGTCGGTCGGCCTGATCGACGAGTCCGCGCTGGAGACCGCACACGCACGCCACATCGAGCTGCTCGCGGCGGTGAAGTACAACGACGGCAAGGCTTTTCACGACATCTCCCGCGAGTTCCATCGCGCTCTCACCGAGCCGTGCGCGATGCCGCGGCTGCTCAACATGTTCGAGGCGACCTGGAATCTCACCGAGCCGTTCCAGGTGATGAGATCGGTGACCGCCGAGACCCAGCAGGCACTCAACACCGACCACGCCGACCTGCTCGCGGCGTTCCGCGACCGAGACACCGCATCGGTCCTCGACGTCGCACACCGTCACCACCAGCGCCTCGAGAGCGCGGTCATCGAGACCGCCGCACTCCTCGACGTCCGCCACGACTGAGCCCCGGCGAAATATATCTGCCCGTTCATCGCGGGGTAACAATCCGTTCTTACATTTCTCCCATCAGCGTGCGCCCGTACGACATCCGACCCCGGCCGCTGACCAGGACCAGGAGAACGCCAATGTCCACACCACCCTCCGGGACGCCCGGACCGCAGGTACCCGCGGCTACGTCTCACACCGGCGCCGCCGGTGAGAGCGTCATCAAGTCCACCTACGACGAACGGCTCACCAACACCGATCTCGCGCCACTGAAGGAACAGAAGTGGACGTGGTACAACATCTTCGCCTTCTGGATGTCCGACGTGCACAGCGTCGGCGGCTACGTGTTCGCGGGCAGCCTCTTCGCGCTGGGCATCGCGGCCTGGCAGGTGCTGGTGGCGCTCGTGGTGGGCATCGTGGCCGTCAACATCCTGTGCAACCTGGTCGCGAAGCCCTCCCAGATGGCGGGCGTTCCCTACCCGGTGACGACCCGGGTCTCGTTCGGCGTCAAGGGCGCCAACATCCCGGCGATCATCCGCGGCGTGATCGCGGTCGTCTGGTACGGCATCCAGACCTACCTCGCCTCAGTCGCTTTCGGCCTCCTGGCGCTGAAGTTCTGGCCCGGACTCGAGCCCTGGGGCGATGTCGAACAGCGTGGTTTCCTCGGCTTGTCCGCGCTCGGCTGGGCGGGTTTCATCCTGATGTGGATCCTGCAGGCGTTCGTGTTCTGGAACGGCATGGAGACCATCCGGAAGTTCATCGACTTCTGCGGTCCCGCAGTGTATGTCGTCATGATCGCGCTGGCGGCCTACCTTGTCGTCGAGGCCGGTTGGGACAACGTGAGTCTCGACCTGTCGGTCGGCGACGGACTCTCCGGATGGTCGTCGTTCACGATGATGATCAGCGCGATCGCACTCGTGGTCTCCTACTTCTCGGGTCCGATGCTCAACTTCGGTGACTTCTCGCGTTACGGGCGCACTTTCGGCGAGGTCAAGAAGGGCAACTTCTGGGGCCTACCGGTCAACTTCCTCTTCTTCTCACTCCTCGTGGTGTGCACGGTCTCGGCGGCGGTCACGGTCATCGGGACCGACGAGGACGGCAACATCATCACCGATCCGGTGCACATCGTCGATCGCATCGACAACACGACCGCCGCGGTGCTGGGCGTGCTCACCTTCGCCATCGCCACGATCGGGATCAACATCGTCGCGAACTTCGTCTCGCCGGCGTTCGACTTCTCGAATGTCGCGCCCACCAAGATCAGCTGGCGAACCGGCGGCATGATCGCAGCGGTCGGCTCGGTGCTCATCACGCCGTGGAACCTCTTCAACAATCCGACCGCGATCCACTACACGATGGACACCCTCGGCGCGGTCATCGGTCCGCTGTTCGGCATCCTGATTGCCGATTTCTACCTCGTCAAGAAGCAGAAAATCGAGGTGGACGAGCTCTTCACGATGAGGCCCGAGGGCGCGTACTGGTACCGCAACGGCTGGAACCCGGTTGCCGTCGGCGCCACCGCCATCGCGTCGATCCTCCCGATCGGTGTCGTCATCTTCGGCACCGTGTATCAGGCCAGCTTCACGTGGTTCATCGGCGCGGGCATGGGCATGCTCCTCTACTGGCTCGGGATGAAGTTCGTGCCGACCCACCTGATCTACGGACCCGCGGCGCTCGCACGCATGACCGATGACATCCAAGTGATGTCGGCGGAGCCCGGGGCCGCGGGAACGCCGACCACGGAATCCGCGTCCTCCGTGCCCGAGGGCAGCACCCGGAACTGACGGGCGGTGAACCACCGGGCCGCGCGAGCATCTCGCGCGGCCCGGTCCGCTGTGTGTGCAGCTTCCGAACCCGCCGCCCGCACCTGACGCATCCATTGTGCCATTGACAAATGGCACGGTTGCTGATGGTGTGAGTTGATGCACACCAGCGCGACCACGACGCCGCTCCCGACCCGCGCATCGGCACGGGCCACCGTGACCGCCCATGCGACGAGGTGGGGGCTCGGCACGTTCACCGGCGCGATTCCATTGAATCCGCTGGGCATCCGACTCTCGCGCGGTCTCATCGCCGCGATCATGTGCACGCTCGGACGTACGCCATCCGGAACAACCGTGCATCCGGTCCGTGAGAACGGCATTCGCGGCGAGTGGGTTCTCGGACCTAATGTCCGACGGGGGCGCCGCGCGATCTACTACATCCACGGCAGCGCGTACAGCATCTGCTCGGCTCGCACACATCGCTCGCTGGCCGCGCGGCTCTCCCATGCGACCGGGCTACCGGTGTTCGTCGTCGACTACCGCCTGGCTCCCGAGCACCGATTCCCCACCGCCGCCGAGGACGTCGCCGACGGTTTCGACTGGCTGCTCCGCCAGGGCTTCCTTCCTGCCGACATCGTGGTCGCCGGCGACTCCGCCGGCGGTCATCTGGCCTGCGATCTGACCCTCCGGCGCGCGTACGGCGGCGCCGCCCAACCCGCCGCGGTCGTGGTGTTCTCCCCGCTCATCGACCTCACCTTCGAGCTGGCGCGCACCCAGGAACGCATCCGGCGCGACCCGGCGATCACGGCTGCGACTGCCGCCCGTCTGGTGGCGCTCTACACCCGCGACGTTGCCGCCGACGACCCGCGAGTCGCGTTGGATTTCGCTGCGGCACGGCACCTTCCACCGTTCCTCATCCAGGCGGGCGGCGCCGAGATGCTCAGCGCCGACGCCCGCCACCTGCACGAGCAACTCCGCGCACACGGCGGTGACAGCCGGCTGGAGATCTGGCCGGGCCTGATGCACGTCTTCCAGGCCCTCCCCCGACTCGGCCCCGAGGCCGACGCCGCACTGCGGCGGGTGGCGCAGTTCCTGGGCGACCAGGCGGCGAACCGGCCGTCTCCGGCGACGGTCCCGGCTTCGCCCACCGAGGCGGACGCGTCATGATCACCGCGGTCGACGGAATCCGGCGCCGGTTCCTCCGGAATCCGGTGTCGCAGAACGCTCGCGCGCTCGTCACCGGTGCCGGGAGCGGGATCGGCCGTGCGTTCGCGCTCGAACTCGGCCGGCGCGGAGGCGAGGTGATCTGCGCCGACATCGACGAGCAACGCGCCGAGGAGACCGCATCGCTCGTCACCGCCGGGACCGGCCGGGCGGCCCATGCGTTCACCTGCGATGTCGCCGACCGCGCCGCGATGGGCTCGCTCGCGGCGTTCACCCGCGACACCTTCGACGGTCCACCGACTCTCGTCGTCAACAACGCCGGGGTCGGCATCGGGGGCCGCCCGGTCGGCGACATCGGGTTCGACGACTGGGACTGGACGCTCGGGATCAACCTCTGGGGTGTGGTGCACGGGTGCGAACTCTTCGCGCCGATGTTGCGCGAAGCGGGCCGCGGCGGGATCATCAACGTCGCGTCGGCCGCGGGTTTCGCCGCTGCGCCGGTGATGGCGCCCTACAACGTGTCGAAGGCCGGCGTGGTCTCGCTGAGCGAGACACTCGCCGCCGAGCTGGCCTCCGCCGGCGTCGGTGTCACGGTTCTGTGCCCCACGTTCGTCAAGACCAACGTGGCTCTCGACGGTCGGATCACTTCGGACGCACAGGATCTCGCCGGGACGCTGATGCGCTGGACCGGGGTGTCCCCGGCCGGCGTGGCCGCAGCGACACTCGACGCCCACGATCTAGGACGTCTCTACGTCCTGCCGCAACTGGACGCTCGCGTGATCTGGCATCTCAAACGACACTTCCCGGCGTCCTACGTCCGCGGACTCGGACTCCTCAACCGCCTCCTGCCGTCGTCCTGACCCGGCGACCTCAGCCCACCGACCACTCGAAAGGACCACTCTCATGGCCATCGACCTCGACAACATGCTGCAGAAGATCAAGGACCGTCAATGGGCCCTGATCGACATCGATTGGGACGCACCGGGCGCCGAGCTCATCGACCCCGACCTCCATGCCAAGCTCAAGCCCTTCATGAGTGACCTGATGTGGATCGAGAACGTCGGCGCACGAGGCTTCGCGGCCATGGCCAAGAAGGCGCCGACCCCGACGCTGAAGAGCATCTACGAACACTTCCACGCCGAGGAACAGAAGCATGCCAATGCCGAACTGGCACTGATGCGCCGGTGGGGCATGCTCGACGGCGCCGGGAGCGGAGCGAGCGGGCCGCACGCAACAGGCGACGAGATCCCGTCACCGAATGTCAACGTGCAGCTGGTGATCAACTGGCTCGACCGACACTCCGACGACATGTCCCTGTCCTTTCTGGGAACCGTGATCCCGATGCTCGAGGTCGCGCTCGACGGCGCGCTGATCAAGTTCATCACCGACGAGGTCAAGGACCCGGTGGCCCAGGAGGTGTTCAGACGGATCAACTCCGATGAATCGCGGCACCTCGCAGTCGACTTCGAGGTGATGGAGATCCTCGGACACGCGGGGTTGCGCAGACGGACGATCGATTTCGTCGGCGGGTGGGTCAAGCCGACCTTCCTGATCGGGGCTCTCAGTTATGTCCCGCTCCTGAACAAGATGCGCGACAACATCGTCGCGATGGGGGTCGACGAGGAACGGTTGTACAGCGCGATGAAGCGCTACCGGGCGGTGGGTGATCGAAGTGAGTACGTGCGGCGCCTGCCCATGTTCCAGGTGGTCGCGTACCACGGTGCGGCGGTGATCAATCGAGGCAACGTGCCCTACCACCTGTTCGCCGACTCGATGGTGAAGCTCACCGATCGCATCCCGTTCGGCCTGGTCCACCGAACACCCACGTGGTCGCAGGAACTCACCTACGAGCCGACGGCCTGAGGCGGCGGTGATGTACACGTCGGTGGCCATCATCGGAGCCGGATTCGCCGGCATCGGCGCGGCGATCCGTCTCCGGGAGCGCGGAATCGACGACCTCGCGATCTTCGAACGCGACGACCGGGTCGGCGGCACGTGGCGCGACAACACCTATCCGGGTGCCGCGTGCGACATCCCGTCGCGCCTGTACTCCTACAGCTTCGCGCCCAACCCGGACTGGTCGCACACCTACTCGCGCAGTGCCGAGATCCTCGACTACATCCGGTCGATGGTCGACGACTCCGGGATCGGACCGCACATCCGGTTCGGCCACACGGTGTCCGGGATGGAGTACAGCGCCGACGACGGTCTGTGGACCATCACCTTCGACGAAGGGCACGAACCGGTACGGGCGCGCACCGTCGTCCTGGCCTCGGGTCCGCTCGCGAACGTCTCCTTCCCCGACATCCCCGGCATCGAGGACTACGAGGGGCACAAGATCCACAGCGCACGGTGGGATCACGACTACGACTTCGCCGGCAAGAAGGTCGCGGTGGTGGGCACCGGCGCGAGCGCGGTCCAGATCGTGCCGGAGCTGGTCGAGAAGGCCGCGTCGGTGAAGGTCTTCCAGCGCACGCCCGGCTGGGTCCTGCCCCGCGCGAACGTCCGGATCCGTGCGACAACCAAGCGGCTCTATCGGGCGGTGCCCGGCGCCCAGCGACTGGCGCGTTCACTCTGGTTCTGGGGTCACGAGACGGTGGCGCTGGGCGTCGTCTGGAACACTCCCCTGACCCGCGTCGTCGAGGCGGTCAGCAGAGTGCACCTGCGGTCGCAGGTCGACGACCCGTGGCTGCGCCGGCAACTCACCCCCGACTTCGCCGCGGGATGCAAGCGACTACTCATGACCAGTGACTACTACCCCGCGCTCCAGCGACCGAACTGCACACTGGTGACCTGGCCGATCGCCCGCATCGCCGAACGTGGCATCCGCACCGTCGAAGGTGTTGAGCACCAATTCGATTGCATCGTGTTCGCGACCGGGTTCGACGTGTCCAAGACCGGGACGCCGATCCCGATCACCGGCCTCGACGGCCGCGACCTGGCGTCCGAATGGGGGCGGGGCGCGTTCGCGTACCGCAGCGTCGCCGTATCCGGGTATCCCAACCTGTTCTTCACCTTCGGACCCAACTCCGGTCCAGGCCACAGTTCGGCACTGGTCTACATGGAGGCACAGATCGACTACATCACCGACGCCGTCACCCAGCTGCTGGAGAACGGGTGGAAGGCGCTCGACGTGCGCGCCGAGGCGCAGGAGCGATACAACCGGGACATCCAGCGCCGGCTGACCTCGACCACGTGGAATTCGGGATGTCAGAGCTGGTATCTGACCGACGACGGGTTCAACGCGACGATGTATCCCGGCTTCGCGACCCAGTACGTCAATCAGCTGCGCCGCGTCGAACTGCGGGATTACCGGATCCTCGTTCACCGGGACGCTCGGACTCCGGCCGCCGCAGCGTTACAGTGAGGGGATGACCGAGTACCGGATCGACGACCTGGCGCGCGTGTCCGGGACCACGACCCGGAACATCCGCGGCTATCAGGAACGCGGGCTGCTGCCCCAGCCTCTCCGGCGCGGACGCGTCGCGATCTATACCGAGAAGCACCTGCGCAACCTCCGGGCCATCAACAAACTGCTCGGGAGCGGGTTCACCCTCAAGCACATCGCCACCTTTATGACGAACCCCGGCGCTCGCATCGGGGATGCGTTGGAGCTCAACGAGATCCTCGACGAGCACTGGTCGAGCACGTCACGCCCGGAGATCACCCGCGAGGAGCTCGACGATCGGTTCGGCCCGCTCGACGATGCCCAGGTCGCGGCTCTGGTGCGGGCCGGTGTGATCTCCGAGACCCCGCGCGATGGGGTGTACGAGGCCATCGACCCGCGCATCATCGGAAACCTGGCGAAGCTCGTGCGACGGGGAGTGCAGATCTCCGCGCTGGCAGATGTCCACGAGCGCTTCACCGCAAAGATCAACGAGGCCGCCGAGATCCTGCTTGCTGCCGCGCATGACGAAGTGGATCGACGCAAGGGCCCGGGCTGGCTGCCGGAGAACGACGACGACGTCGCCTGGGCGGTGAACCTCCTGGGGATGATGCGCCGCGTCGGAACCGAGAACGCCCACGCCGCACTCGACCGAGCCCTCGACACGGCGCTGGACCGGGAACTCTCGGCCCACCAGAGCGCCGTCGACGAGCGCGCCGACGCCGACGCGCCGCAGCCCGACCGGGAATCCGTCGAGCCCTCAGCCGGACCCGTTGTGCCGCTTCGGCAGAACGATCAATGAGGCGAGGAAGAAGCAGATCGCTCCCACGAACGTACCGACCGTCGCGGCCACCGCGTCGGCGGTGACGCCACCCTTGGTCACGAACGCTCCGACGGCCGACACCCCGAATGCGACACACCCGATCCAGTTGATCAGCACCGACCACCAGTCGCGATCGCGGACATCCCACCGGCGTCCGGTGGCGCGGGTGTACCCGGCGAAGGCGACCGCGCCACTGACGAGGAAGGCGATGGACCCGCCCGCGTCCGGGGTCCAGACCAGGTGCCGGTCACCCCAGATCGTATGCGCGACCAGGGCTCCCGTGGTCGACACGTTGAACAGGATCGTACCCACCGACTGCGTGGCGGCAGTGAGCCATTCGGCACGGATGACCGAGCCGGGCGCCGACGACCGCAGTTCGGCCACGGTACCGGTGCGGATCAGCTGGATGAATCCGGCAGCGGTGAAGAACCAGGCGCCGACGAAGTAGCAGCTGTTGGCGAACCCGGCGCCCATCACATGTGCCAGCCCGGGGGCCGACCCCAGCGCGAACAGCGCCGACCCGATCATGAACCCCCAGCACTGCTTGGGCAGCGTCGGCGTCAGGAACGCATGTGTGCGGTCATGCGGTGACATCAAGGCTCGCGATGACCTTGCTCGGCTCGATCCAGATCCCCAGCTCGCCGGGGACCCCGTTGCGGGCTCCGAACTCCTCGGCCCGCTCGGCACCCATGTATCGCGCCCCGCACATCGTCGCGATGCGACGCACCTCGTCGAGGTCTTCGGTGACCCGCGCGATGCCCTGCACCTGCACGAACCCGAACGGCGGTTCGGGCAGGTCGACTGCCATCACGACACGTGGATCACGCATCAGCGCACGGCCTTTGGCAGTCGTGGCGCCGGTGTTGAACGCGATCCGGTCACCGTCGAGGACGAACCACACCGGGACGACGAGCGGTCGACCGTCGGCGGCGGTGTATCCGAGGTGTCCGGTCTTCGTGCCGCTGGTGAGGAAGTCGCGGATGGCCGGATCGGACAGCGTGGGCGCAGACATGCCTCTCACCCTAGAGAGACCCGGCCACAACCGCGAGGTGTTCGGACTCGACCGCCTCACCGTTGCGCGAGTACATCACCGATCCGGCACGCCATCATCATGATCGTCGCGTGCGGGCCACTGCGCCCGCTGGTGGGCAGAATGGACCCGTCGACGATCCGGAGTCCGCGAACCCCGTACACCCCGCCGACCCAATCGGTCCGGACGCCCATCGGCATCGTCCCCCACGCGTGCTGGGAGAACCCCGCCCGGCTGGCGATCCGCACGCTCCCCGGAACGACGACGTCGGCGAACTCGGGCGCCCGCAGCATCTCCACGACGTCCGCGGCCGCCGCCCGCAGCGCGACGGCGGTGGCCGGGTCGGGTTCGTCGAACTCCATCCGTACAGCGGCTCCGTCGGCGACGATGCGTACCGCCGAATGCCTCATCGCGGTCACCTCGACGATCGGACCCCAGGCGCGCAGACCGCGAATGTACGAGGCGAAATCGTCTCGATAACAGCGTATTTCGATGGCGTCGTCGGTGTGCACCACGGTCGGCAACACCGTGCCCGGCCCCGCCGGTGTCCGCCTGGCGTACGACACCGCCAGGCCTCGATGCTCCCCGGCACCCAGCGAACGGGCATCTGCGCGACCCTCGATGTCGAGTTCGGGTGACTCCGAGCGCAACAGGATCCCCGCGGTGCCGAGGGTGCCCGCGGCGAGGATCACCTCACCCGCGCCGACCGTGAGCGACCCCGCGTGCACGCCCGTCACCGTCGTACTGCCGGCCGTCGCCACACGGTCCACCGCACATCCGGTCACGACCCGGAGGTTGGGGCGGGACAGCGCCGGGACGAGGTAGGCGTCGGCCGCCGAGCGGCGCGCGAGCCCGCTCCGATTGATCGGCACCCGGTTGAGCCCGACCACCGGCCACCGCTGCGCGAGCGGGCGCACCGGTGCCCGCGCCGTCCAGTAGCGCTCGAAAGCGGTTCCGGCGTCGCCGAGTTCGTCGTCGGCGACGGGTTCGACGCCCATGGTGCCGCCGGGCGCGTCCAGTTCGTCGTACGCGTCGGCGATGGCGTCGGGCCCCCACCCGGCCGGCCACGTTCCGAAGTCGTCGCGATGCCACCTGAGGAAGTACCCGCCGTTCACCGCCGACGAACCGCCGAGAGCCGACCCGCGGGCCGCCGACACCCCGAGGTTCGTGTCGTGGCGGACCGCGTGCGGCGCGGCGTCGTCGATCGGTAGCCGGGACAGCTCGAGGTCCGCCTGGGTCGGCAGGCCTTCCGGCCCGCGTTCGAGCAGCACGACCGCACGGTCGGGGTTCCGCGAGAGCCGCTCGGCGAGCACGCATCCGGCGCTGCCGGCGCCGACGATGACGACGTCGGCGGTGAGCGACCGGCCGGTCGTCGTCATCGAGAGATGACCGGGCGCAACGCTTCCGGGTCTCGATGGGTGATGACCCCTTGCCACAGGCCCGCACCGTAGGCCAGGTCGTCGAGCCGGTGCATGAGGATGTAGCGCAGCGGGCCGAGCGTGGGCGGACTGGTCGGATCGGCGAGCAGATCCCGGACCCAGGACACCACCCCCTCGACGATCGCCACCTGCACGGCGAGGGTGCGGAAACGCTTGGACACGAGGGCGAGCAACACCGCCACCGGCCAATAGTGACGGCAGATGGCGTCCGCCGCCTGTAGCAGTCCGAACCCGGCCGCTCGTCCGGTCATCTGCGCCGACACCAGCGGGGCCGACGGCAGGTCGCCCAGCCGGCGCCGCATCCGAACCGCCAGATGGGTGAGGATGATCATCGCCAGGGCGGCACCGAACCGAGTCCGCGACAGCAACGCGACCACCGCGGCGGCCATCGGAACCGACATCTTCATCGGCGCCGCCCGGTCACCGTGCCGGGAGGCCAGGTGCGCGGCGCCGGTGCCGTAGAAACAGCGACGCGAGAGCACCGAGCGCAGGTCGGCGCGGTGCTCATGGGCCACACGAGCCACCGGGTCGTAACGGATTCGCCACCCCTCCGCGTGCATCCGCCAGCACGCGTCGACGTCCTCGGCCACCCGCAACGACTCGTCGAAACCGCAGAACGCGCTGCGCCGCACCACCATCGCGGCGCTGGGCACATACGGGGTCCGGGTCGAGGGCGCCACCGCAGACTCCTCGGGGCCCATGTCCAGGGAGGACCACCCGTTCTCGTACCGCTCGGCCAGCGACGTCGCCATCGCCGCGTCGGACTGCAATCCGACGATGCGCGGCGCGACGAGCCCGACCGTTGGGTCGGAGAAGTGCGTCAGCAGGATGGTGAGCCAATCCGGGTCGGGTACAACGTCGGAGTCGAGGAATGCGACGAAGTCGGTCGTCGCGGCCTCCGCACCCGCGTTGCGCGCCGCGGACGGACCACGGTTGTCGTCGAAGCGCAGGACCCGCGCCGTGGGCCGGTCCGCCACGATCGGGGTCGCGGAGCCGTCGTCCACGACGATGACCGTCAGCCCGTCGAGGGCGTCGAGCAGGCGGTCGACGCCACCCTGGTTGTCCCGGACCGGGACGACCACGGTCACGTCCTGCGGCTGCGGCCCGAACATGGGCCGGGGATTGGCGATCCCCGCGTCCAGCAGTGCGCGCGCCAGTCGTCGGGTCACGTTGTCGCACACCTCGATCCGACCGTCCTCGGAGGTCATCCCGAGGGCGGTGTCGGACATGCGCAGCAGTCGCGTCGGCGAGCCGCCGACCAGATACCGGAAGTCGCCCGCCTTGGCACAGCGCAGGTCGATCTGCACCTGGAAGCCGTCGGGCAGATCGGTGCGCGGTCCCGGAGGCACGTCGGCGTCCGAGTGCGCTCCGGGTTCGACGGAATCCGAGTCGTGCCGGGCGGAGGCGTCGTCCGCGTCCTGGTTCCCGGCCCAGCGTCGTGGGGCCGAGTCGTCGAGGGCCGTCATCCCAGGCGCCCCAGATCGTCGACCTGCCACGACTCCAGGGCGGCCCACAGGCGGTCGGTGACCCCGTCGACCAGACCCGCCCCAGTCTCGGCGCTCGCGCCCTCCGGGTCGCCGAGGACACCGTTGGGACTCACGGCGGCGACACCGCCCGACCGCATCGCCCCCATCAGCGCCCCCACCGGCTCCCGGTTGCCCGCCACGGCACGGTCGGGATCCACGACGGACGGCGAAACATGCAGCAGCACAGATGTTTCGGTGAACCCCGCGTGCGCGTCGGCGCCATCGAAAGCGCACGGGAACCAGGCGACGTCCCGGCCCTCGTAGCGGAGTCGGGTCACCGCCTCGATCAGCGTCCGGGTGTTCCCGCCGTGTCCGTTGACGAACACCACGCGGGCCGCCCATCGGCACGCACTGCGGCCGTACTCGACGAGAAGGGCGCACAACGCCTCGTGTCCGATCGAGATGGTCCCGGCGAAGCCCTCGTGTTCGCCGCTGGCGCCGTAGTTCAGGTCCGGTGCGCACAGGAGTCCGGAGGCCGTCGATCGCCCGCAGACGCGCTCGGCGATCGCCGCCGCGATACGCGTGTCGGTGTCGAGCGGGAGGTGGGGCCCGTGCTGCTCGACCGAACCGAGGGGCACCAGCAGGGTGACCACCTGCCCATCGAGGTCTGGCCAGTTGCACTGCCCCAACGCCGATGGCACCGTCATTCGACCAATGCTAGCGATGGTGCCTGCGAGTGTGTCGGTCTCGCCCGAAAACGGAGCGAAAAACGCGTCCAGATGTCGCGAACCACCACTCTGACGAGCGTTCGATCGGTTGTGGAATGCTGAGAGCATCCAGTGACACCTGACACAGTGCGCGAACAACGATCGGGAGGACGACACCCATGAGCAGTGCCACACCACACGACAGCGGCAAGCCCGGCCCACTGAGTTCGATCCGGGTCATCGAGTTCGCCGGTATCGGCCCCGGTCCGCATGCCGCCATGCTGCTGGCCGATCTCGGCGCCGACGTCGTACGCGTTCAGCGCCCGGGGTCGCTGCCCAAGCCCGGCCGCAATGCCGACGCTCTGCTCCGCGGCCGACGCGTCGTCGAGGCCAACCTCAAGGACGACAACGACCGCGAGACCATTCTCGGCCTCGTCGCCAAGGCCGATGTGATCCTCGAGGGTTTCCGTCCCGGCGTGATGGAACGGCTCGGACTCGGACCCGACGACCTCGAGAAGGTCAATCCCGGCCTCGTCTACGGGCGCATGACCGGCTGGGGGCAGGACGGACCCCGTGCCAACCTCGCCGGCCACGACATCAACTACATCTCGCTCACGGGCATGCTGCACGCCATCGGACGCAAGGACGATCGTCCCGTGCCCCCGCTCAACCTGGCCGGCGACTTCGGCGGCGGTTCGATGTTCCTCGTCGTCGGTGTGCTCGCCGCACTGCTCGAGCGCGGGGTCTCCGGCCGGGGGCAGGTCGTCGACGCGGCCATGGTCGACGGCGCTTCCGTTCTGGGACAGATGATGTGGGCGTTCCGCGGCACCGGACTGTGGAGCGACACCCGGGGTGTGAACATGCTCGACACCGGCGCTCCGTACTACGAGGTCTACGAGACCTCCGACGGCAAGTACATGGCGGTCGGCGCGATCGAGCCGCAGTTCTACGCCGAGCTGCTCAAGGGCCTCGAACTCACCGACGCCGACCTGCCGGACCAGAACGACATCGCCCAGTGGGGGAAGCTGAAAGAGATTTTCACCGAGACCTTCAAGTCGCGTACCCGCGACGAATGGGCCGCAGTCTTCGAGGGCACCGACGCCTGCACCTCGCCGGTCCTCACCTTCGCCGAGGCACCCGCCGACGCCCACATGGCCGCCCGCGCCAACCTCGTCGACATCGACGGCGTGACGCAGGCCCAGGTGGCACCGCGCTTCTCGCGCACCAAGCCGGAGACCCCCACGGGCCCGACCACCGAGGCGACCGATCCGTCGACGCTCTGGGCCGACTGAGGATCGCGCCGCTCATTGCTCCCTGAGGTTCCAGGAGCGGTGGTGACCCGCCCAATGCTCCCTGAGGTTCCAGGAGCGGTGGGACCCGCCCATTGCTCCCTGAGGTGCGAGGAGCGAAAGCCGCCGGGCCGAGCAAGCGACGAAGGAGCGCGTCGAGGTCGACGAGCCACGAAGGGCGACAACTCACGTCGCCCTTCGTGGCTCGCTTCGTTCCCCGCCCGAGCACATTTCCCCGACGTACAACTGCCGCACACGATCCCATCCGGCGGGCGGCGATCCTGTGCGTCGAATGGTCATGACCGGTGGACTGCAACTCGACTGATGGACTTCGATCGAAGTCCACCAGTCGAGTTGAGGTTCACCGGTCACAGACCAGGTGCCGGCCGACCAGCGTCAGACCTTCGAATGACCCATGTCGATCTGGAACTCGGCAGCGGTGATCCCCTTGGCGCTGTCGGACGCGAGGTAGAGGACGGCGTCGGAGATCTCGTCGAGTGCGGCGACCGGGTGATAGTCGAGGATCGATGTGAAATGCGGGTTGACCCACGGGATTCCGAAGATCCGGTGGGCCTCGGTGTCAGCCATACCCATCGGGGTGTCGACCGCGTACGGGTGCACGCTGTTCACCCGGATGCGGTGATGCCCGAGTTCTTTGGCGGTCGTCTGCGTCAGTCCGACGAGGCCGTACTTCGACGCCGAGTACGACGCCTGCATCGGCATCGCCTTCAGGCCCGCAACCGAACTGATCACGGTGATCGAGCCGCCGTTGGCCGCCTCGAGCATCGCCGGGATGGTGGCCTTCAGTGTCTTCCACGCACCGACGAGATTGATGTCGACGACGTCGGTGAACTGTTCCTCACTGAGCTCCCAGACCTTGCCCCAGGTCAGCACGCCGGCGTTGGCGACGACGTGGTCGAGCCGGCCGAACTGTTCGACGGCGTCGGCCACGAGCTGCTGCTGGAAGGCGAGGTCACGCGTATCTCCCTGTCGCGCAAGGATCTTTCCACCGACGCCCTCGACGAGACGGATCGTCTCGGCGAGGTCGTCGGCGGTGGCCGCGGGGTAGGTCGCATGGTCGATGATCGGACCCGCGATGTCCAGGCCGACGATCGCGGCCCCCTCGCGAGCGAACCGGATCGCATGGTTGCGACCTTGACCTCGGGCGATGCCGGTGATGTAGACGACCTTGCCGTCGAACTGTCCCATGGCAGAACTGTAACACGTTCTAGTTCTGGTTTCCCCATGGTTCGCGGGCACATCCTCACCGCCACCGGCAGACGGCTCAGATGGTCCCGAACGAACGGGTGAAACCGTCGGGGACGACGAGGTCGGCAGCCGACAGCTCGTGCACGCTCTTGTGCCCGAGACCCATCAGCACACCGTCGAGTCCCATGCGCAGGAGATCCAGCACGTTCTCCACGCCGGCCTGGCCGTTGGCCGCGAGCCCCCAGAGGTACGCACGGCCGATCATGACCGCGCGGGCCCCGAGCGCCAGCGCCTTGGCCACATCGCTGCCGCGTCGGATACCACCGTCGAGCAGGACCTCGATGTCGTTGCCCACGGACGTCGCGATGTCGGGGAGAAGGCGGATCGTGGCGGGGGTGCCGTCGAGGTTGTTCCCACCGTGGTTGGACACCGACAGTGCCGTCGCGCCGATGTCCACCGCACGCTTGGCATCGTCGAGGCGGGTGATGCCCTTGACCATGAACGGCCCATCCCACTGCTCGCGCAACCACTTCAGGTCTTCCCAGGTGGGCGGCGGGGTGCTCATCCACGACCCGTAGGCGCCGAAGAACGTCGGTCCCGGCACCCCCTGCGGCGTCAGGTTGGGTGCGGTCAGGTCGGGGATGTTGATCTTCCCACCCTTGACCCAGTCGAGCGCGTACCGCGGCTTGACCGCGATCTCCGGACCCAGGCGCAGCAGCGCTTTCAGGTTCACCTTCTCGGGAATCTCGGGGCTTCCCCAGTCGCGCCCGACGTTGAAGACCCAGTCGGTGGTGACGATGAGACCCTTCGCACCGGCCGCCTTGGCGCGCTCGGCTCGGGCGAGGATCTCGTCGCGGCCGCCCAGCCAGTAGATCTGGAAGTGGACCTTGTCGTTGACCGCGGTGACCTCTTCGACCGCGTGCGAGGCGAAGCTCGACAGTCCCATCGCGGTGCCACGGGCGGCCGCCGCGCGGGCCACGGCCACCTCGCCCTCCGGGTCGACGGCCTGCACACCCGTCGGCGAGATCATCACCGGGAACGAGATCTCCTCTCCCATCACGGTTGTCGTCATCTCGCGATCGGATTGCGCACCGACGACATGCGGCGCCCAGCCCAGTTCGGAGAACGCGCGGACGTTGTCGTCGACGGTGACACCGGCCTGCGTGCCGGCGACCAGCGACGAGTACACCGACTTGGGCAGCCGCTTCTTGGCCCGGCGCTGCGCCTCGGTGACGGTCTCGAACCAGGGATTACGGGCCCAGGGGTTGGCAGACATGTTCTTCCTACTCATTGATCCATCCATGGAGACCGGCTGGCTCTCATGGAGACGGGGCGCAGGTTCTGACAACGGCGCGCCCCGTGGTGTACCGCGGGCGATCTACCGCGCGGCGGGGGTGAACCCGGCGAGCGGGTTCTCGTCACAGGACTTGGTGGGACGCGAGGCCACCGGGGTCAGGTCGCCGTCCGGGCGCCGGGTCATCAGGGTCAGTGGCGTACCGCGTGAATGGTCCTTGTTGGCGGTCGGTTTCGTGCGGTCGCCGGCGAGGAGTTCCTCACCGTAACCCTGCACGCACTCCGGGTCCGGGCCGGCGAGCGGGAGGCCGGTGAAGAACTTCGCAGCCATGCACCCGCCGCGGCAGGCGTCGAAATGCGCGCACTTCGTGCAGGCGCCGGCGTTCTGCGGTTCGCGCAATTCGGTGAACAGGTCCGACCGCTGCCAGATCTCCTGGAATCCGCCGTCGGACAAGATGTTCCCGGCGAGGAAGTTCTCATGGATCGCGAACGGGCACGCGTACACGTCGCCGACCGGGTCGATGAGGCAGACCACGCGTCCCGCACCACACAGGTTGAGGCCGGGGAGGCCGCCGCCGGAATCGGAACCGAACGCCGACAGGTGGAAGAACGAGTCGCCCGTCAGCACTCGATCACCGTGTGCGACAAGCCAGTCGTAGAGTTCGCGCTGCTGGTGCGGCAACGGGTGCAGGTCATCCCACACGTCGGCGCCCCGGCCGGAGGGACGCAACCGGGTGATGCGAAGCGTGGCGTTGTAGCGGTCGGCGAGCGCCTTGAACTCGTCGAGTTGCGCGACGTTCTGTCGTGTCATGACGACGCTGATCTTGGCGTCGGCGAAACCCGCCTCTGCCAGGTTCTCGAGTGCGCGGACCGCCATGTCGAACGAACCCGGACCGCGGACCGCGTCGTTGACCTCCGCGGTGGCACCGTCCAGCGAGATCTGGACGTCGACATAATCCGACGCCGCGAGTCTCGCGGCCACCTTCTTGTCGATGCGCAGGCCGTTGGTGGAGAACTTGACCCCCACCTGATGGCTGGTGGCGTAGTCGACGAGCTCCCAGAAGTCCGGGCGAACGGTCGGTTCACCGCCACCGATGTTGACGTAGAAGACCTGCATCCGCTGCAGCTCGTCGATGATCGCCTTGCACTGTTCGGTGGACAGCTCGCGTGGATCTCGTTTGCCCGACGACGACAGGCAGTGCACGCACGCGAGGTTGCACGCATAGGTCAGTTCCCAGGTGAGGCAGATGGGCGCGTCGAGACCCTTCTCGAACTGGTCGACGAGCCGGCCGACCTTCGGCACCTCGCCGGCGGTCGGTGCGGGCGCCCGGAGTGCACTCGCGAATTCGGTTGCTGTGGGCGGCATCTCGATGGTCGTCATCGTTGAGGTCCTTGCATTCGGGGCTGGCGGTTCGGGACTGGGACGTCCGGGCCGGGACGTCGGGCCTGATCGCTCAGGAGCGGGGCACGATCATGCCGCTGTCGGCGAGCGCGGTGAGCGCCTGCAGGTACAGGGGACGTTGGGCGGGCGAGATCCCGGCGGCGAGGAGGGCGGCCTCCGCCGAGTCGTGGTCGACGAGGGATTGCACGATGCCGACGACGGTGAGGTTCTTGAGGAACGACAGCTTGCGCGTACCGAAGTGATACAGCAGCGCTCCGAACGGCTCCGGCCGCAGAGCGACCTTCGGATTGAGCCGCCACGGCTCGAGCGTGTCGAAACCGGGGGCCTCGGCTGGGGTGTCGAACCGGACCCCGGCGACCGCGGAACGGTCGCCGGAGATCGGATTCGATGTCGGGGCTGACATCAGTAGACCCCGCACATCCCGTCGATCGAGACCTCTTCGACGAGTGACTCGGCGAGGAGTTCGGTGTCGTTCGAGCTGTGACTGGTCGCAGCGGACTGATCTGCCATGATCCATACCTCCTGGTTGGTGGGTTAGTGATGTGGATCACGACAGACTGTAGTGGCACTCGGTGCAGAAATCTAGCGCTCGCGAGCGAACTGTCCGAATGGCCAGGTGGACGGTTCTGTCGATCCGGACGACACCGGTCCCATAGGCTGAGGTCCCGATGACCACGAAGATGCGCGGTGACGAGCCCGCACGTACCCCGCCGGGCCGGCGCCCCATCACGTCGCGTGCGCAGATCAGCGCACTCGCGATCCGCCTCTTCACCACCCAGGGCTTCGAGGACACCAGCGTCGACGACATCGCCGAGGCGGCCGGGATAGCCCGGCGCACACTCTTCCGGTACTACTCGTCGAAGAACGAGATCCCCTGGGGCGAGTTCGACGACCATCTCCTCGAACTACGCACCCTCCTCGCCGGCATCCCGCCCGAGACGCCGATGGCGCAGGCCCTCGTCGACGCTCTCGTCTCGTTCAACCGGGTGCCCGCCGAGGAACTCGACAACCACCGGCGACGTATGTCTCTCCTCCTCGGGGTGCCTGCGCTGCAGGCACATTCGATGATCGTCTACGCCGACTGGCGTCAGGTCATCGCCGAGTTCTGCGCGACCCGGCTGGGCGTCGATGTCCGCGATCACCTGCCGCAGACCATCGGCTGGCTGTGTCTTGGTGCCGCCCTCGCCGCGTACGAGAAATGGCTCGACGACCCCGGTGCCGACCTGGAGACGCTCATCGCGTCCGGCGCGCGCACCGTGGCCGACGGCGTGGCGGCCCTGGCGTGACTACGCTGGCTAGGGCCGCACGGGATCGACCGGGAGCCCCTCGTGGGAACACCGGTCGTTGCGATAGGCTGAAGTAGAACGTGTTCTAATTTGGGCCGGGGTGCCGGTCCTCGACGGCGGAGACTGCGCACATGTCTGACCTGACCCCCCACGGTTCACGCAGCGTGATCCTCACGGTGTCCGAGGTGATCGACGAGACGGCCGAGGCCAAGTCCATTGCCTTCGAGGTACCCGAGGCCTCGCCGAAGCCGTTCACCGATTACAAACCGGGGCAGTTCCTCACGCTACGGATTCCGAGCGAGCAGACCGGTTCGGTCGCGCGCTGCTACTCCCTCGCGTCGTCGCCGTTCACCGATCCGCGGCCCAAGGTGACCGTGAAGCGCACCGCCGACGGCTACGGGTCCAATTGGGTGTGCGACAACCTCTCCCCCGGCACCCAGGTCGAGGTGCTGCCGCCATCGGGCGTGTTCACCCCGAAGTCCTATGACACCCCATTGCTGCTCATCGCGGCCGGCAGCGGTGTCACACCGGTGATGTCGATCCTCAAGGCGGCCCTCGAGAAGGGCGACGCACCGATCGTCTTCTTCTATGCCAACCGCGACGTCGCCGACGTGATCTTCGCCGCCGAGCTTCGAGAACTCCTGGCCGCCCACCCGGATCGGCTCACCCTCGTCCACTGGCTCGAATCACTCCAGGGTCTGCCGAGTGCGGCCGCTCTGGCAACGGCTTTCGCGCCCTACGCGACGTCGCACGTCGCCTACATGTGCGGACCGGGCCCGTTCATGGATGCCGTTCACAAGGGCCTGTCGGACGCGAATTTCCCGCACCACAACGTCCACACCGAGGTCTACAACTCGCTGTCCGGCGACCCGTTCGCCGACGTCGAACTCGGCGAGGTGAGTGAGGAGGAGCAGGCGGGTGCCGCCACCGTCGAGGTCGAGCTCGACGGTGAGACCCACACCCTGACCTGGCCTCGCTCGCGAACTCTCGTCGACATCATGCTCGCCGCCGGACTCGATGCGCCGTATTCCTGCCAGGAGGGTGAGTGCGGTTCGTGCGCCTGCACTCTCACCGAGGGCAGCGTCGACATGGACAACGCCGGCGCGCTCGACCCCGAGGACATCGAGGACGGATACATCCTCGGCTGTCAGGCGCATCCGACATCGGACACGCTGAAGGTCGAATTCTGAGAGAGTGGTTCGAGTTCGTGCAGTCACCGGTCCATCAAAGGAGAACGACGACGTGAGCACCATCCGCGGTTCCCGGCTCGACCCCGTCCAGCTCGCCCGTGGCCTCGCTACGATGCTCATCAGCATCGGAGTACTCCACTTCGTGGCACCCAAACCGTTCGACGAGATCATCCCGGAGGAGGTCCCCGGCGACCCCCGCACCCTGACCTACGCTTCCGGTGCTGCCGAGATCGGCTTGGGCGCTGCACTTCTCGCGCCGAAGACCCGACGCGCTGCCGGCGCGGCGTCGGTGCTGCTGTTCCTCGCCGTCTACCCCGCCAACATCAACATGGTCCGGCTGTGGTGGGATCGGCCGCTGCCCTACAAGGTCGTCGCCCTGGCCCGGTTGCCGTTCCAGTTCCCGATGATCTGGGCCGCCGCGAAGGTCGCACGCGAGGGCTGATCCTTCGAGGCTCGTCGACCTCGACGCGCTCCTTCGTCGCTTGCTCGGCCCGGCGGCTAACGCTCCTCACGCCTCAGTAGCTGCGGCCTGACGGCCGTCGTGGACTACGAAAGAACCCGTTGTGCTCGGCGCGAGCCCAACCACTGCTCCCTGAGGAGGCCGGAGCTTGCGGAGGCCGTCACGAAGGGTCCTGGTGAGTCGGGTTGCGAAGACCCTTCGTGACGCGCCCTCCGCAAGCTCCGGGCGCTCCTCAGGGA
>NZ_JBHXVK010000022.1:34581-74905 GCF_042672305.1 Gordonia sp. NPDC127522 | reverse complement strand
GAGCGAGCGAAGCGATCCACCCCCCGCCCCCTGAGGTGCGAGGAGCGTTAGCGACGAGCCTCGAAGGGTTGGCGACGTCGTCTCGCCAGGACCCTTCGTGACGGCCTCCGCAAGCTCCGGCCTCCTCATGGAGCAGTGGTTCACATCAGCGAACGGAGGCCGGGTTCGCTGTCGGACCGCGGGGCCGGGGGCGGAGCGGCGCGGAGGAATTCGTCGGTGGCCTGTCGGATACTGCCCGAGATGGCATGTCCGACATGGCTACCGGAGTACCAGTGGACTTTCCCACCCCAGTGATCGTGTAGTTGCTGGGCGGCGGTCACGGAGGTCACCCGGTCGTTGAGCGCCGCGACCACCATGCGGCGTTCTGGTGTCGGAACCGGCTCCACGGACAGTGGGTTGATGACCGACGAGACCGCACGAACCGGCTCGCTCTTCATCAACGACGCGAGATGGCGCCCCTTGGACCCGCCGCGCTCCATGTGGTGAGCCAGGGTGGCATGCATCTCCAGCATCGGCACGACGGCGAGCACCGAGCTGATACGGGGGTCCATCGAGGCGACCATCGCGGCGATCGGTCCGCCGAGCGACGTCCCCGCGATCGCGATGTCGGCGGGTTCCTGACTCTCGATCCATGTGATGAGCGAACGGATCTCGGCGATCGCCCGGATGGTGATGACGGTGTTGACCAATGGGTCGAACCCCGGATAGGCCACCTTCTCGACTCGCCGGGAGCCGTGGGCGGGCAGGACGGGGAAGACCACGTCGTAACCGAGCTTGTTGTACAGGTTGGCCGCGCGGAACGCATAGAGGTCGTCGGCCCGCCCCTGGGCCGCCCCGTGGACCCAGATCAACCAGCGGCGACCGGTGCGTCGTCGTGACAGCACCCGCACCGAGGCGACCCCGTCGGCGTAGGGGTCGGCCGCGGCGATCGATTCCGGGAGCGGCACCGCCACCGAGTAGTCGATGTGATCGAACGAAGTGGTCCCGAAGGTCTTCCGGTTGCGGGAGATGATGCCGGGTGGGCCGGGGTCGAGGTGGACTCGCGACGGACCGAGGGCAGCCAGTTCATCTGCGACACCGACACATCGGTCGACGCAGTCTTCCACGAAGTCGATCGGCGGGATGTCCCGGATCACCGAGTTGACCGCGATGAACAGCTCGTCGACGGCGGTCTCCCCGACCATCCGCGGACCGCAGTCCGCCGGCGGGACGCCCGTCGCGGGATCCCCGCGGCCGGCCGCACGCGAACTGCCGATCGCACGGGGCAGCACTCTCGCGAACAACCCCAGTCGTGCTGCGCCCGAATCCCAGTCGATCAACTCGCCTCCTGCGCCATCGCGGTACTGTTCTCGTCCTCGTCGGCGGTCGTCCGTCCGAGCGCACCGGCGGCCTCGGCGACCGCGTCGGCCACCCGCCGCAAGAAGCCGGCCGGGTCGGGCATCGACTCCGGTGTCGCGATGAGGCCCATACTGAGCCTGCCGGCGTAGCTGTAGGTGGTGAGATTGACGTCGGCGGGTGCGATGGCCAGCGCGAACGAGATCCAGTCGACGACCTCGATGTCCCCGACCCACCGCGTGGTGCGCGGACCCGGCATGTTGGCGGTGGTGATGTTGTTCATCACCAGCGGCGCGCGATTCGCGGCCAGACCCCGGAAGACCGGGCCAAGCCGTCCGGTGTAGGTGGCCAGCGCGTCGGTGAGATCGAAGCCGACCTCGCGCCGGCATCGCACGGTCGCCGCGCAGCTCGCACCCGTGGCCGCGATCCGCTCGATCGGGTCGGCCAGATCCGTCCTGAGATAGGCCATCGCGGTGGCGATCTCGTTGCCGTGCACGCGGGTGGAGGCCAGGTCCTTGCATACGCCGAAGATCGAGACCGACACTCCCGGCGCCTCGCCGCGGGCGATGAGTTCCGCCCGGATCGCACCGGCGATGACACCGTGCAGAGCCCCGTTCACGGTGGTTCCGGTGGCCAGCGCGAGTCGCTGGACGGCGGCGAGCGGGATGTCGCCGGACGCACACACGCGTTCGGCGCCGCTGCGGGCGTTGAAACTCGTCCGACGGACCGTCAGGGGTTTCGGGATGAGTTCGGCATCGCCGGCCCTGCGTTTCGCGACAACCGCACGCGCCAGTGCCGACGCCGCCGACGGCAGGCGACGAACCATACGCCAGGATTCCGAACGCGCTGCCCGCGTGAGCTCCTCGTCGTCGTGCTCGATGCGGGTCGCACCGATCGGCGCCTGCTCGACCCGCTCATCCGGACCGGCGGTCACGGCCATGAACGTGTTGAGTGCGGCGAGACCGTCGGCGACGGCGTGATGGACGCGGACGACGACCGCCTGCCGCCCACCGGCGAGACCGTGCACGAGGGTCAGTCCCCAGAGCGGCCGACTCCGATCGAGTTGCCGAACGGCGAGCTCGGACAGGATCGCGTCCAGCTCGGCACGTCCCCCCGGTGCGGCGGCGGAACGCTCGTCCAGGTGCCGGCGCACGTCGAAGTCGTTGTCGTGCACCCAGAAGGGACGGGCGCCGTGTCCGCGAGCCCACGCAAGCCGCTGGGTCGCACGCGGGAACATGCCGAGGTAGTCGGGCAGGACGTCGGCGATCTCGGTGAGATCGAGGGGTCGGTCACGACGGGAGGTGTCGAGCACCGCGACCTTCAGTGTGTGCATCGGGGTCGACGCCGATTCCATGTTCAGCATCAGCGCGTCGGGACCGGACATCCGTTCGGCGTCCAGAACTTCGGCGGAGCGGTCGATCTGCTTGACAGCGTGCATGATTCAGCTCACCTTTCGTTCGGTCGACGGGGCGGACGGGAGTTCGCGTTTGAGGATCTTGCCGGTGGCATTGCGCGGCAGTTCGTCGAGGAAGTGGACGTCGCGGGGGACCTTGAATCCGGCGAGCTGTTCTCGCACGTGCCGCTGGATGTCCTCGGCGCCGATCTCGGCCTCCGGTGCCCGCACCACATGGGCGACGAGACGCTGGCCGAACCTGTCGTCGTCGACCCCGGTCACCGCGACCTCGACCACCTCGTCGAGAGCCCCGATGACCAACTCGACCTCGAGTGGATACACGTTCTCCCCGCCGGAGACGATCATCTCGTCGTCGCGGCCGACGACGAACAGCAGCCCGTTCTCGTCGAAGCGGCCGACGTCGCCCGACACCATGTGTCCGTCGCTGACTGCCTTGGTGTCCGAGCTGGTGTAACCGTCGAACCCGGAGTTGTTCGCGACCACGATGCGCCCGACCTCGCCGACGGGGACCTCGCGGTCGTCGTCGTCGAGGATGCGAACACTCGTACCGGCGAGCGGCCGCCCGGCGGTCTCCGGCGCGGTGCGCAGATCGGCTGGGGTGGCGGTGGTGATGAGACCCGCCTCAGTGGCGTTGTAGCTGTTGTAGACCACGTCGCCGTACCGATCGAGGAATGCGACAAGAGCGTCGGAGCGCATTCGCGATCCGCTCGCGGTGGCGAAGCGAAGCGTCGGCATCGGGTGGTCGTCGAGGACGTCGTCGGGGAGGTCCGTGATGCGTTCGAGCATCACCGGAACCACGGCGAGGCCGGTGGCCCCGTGGTCGCGCACCATGTCGAGCGTCGCCACGGGATCGAAGCGACGACGCATGATCATCGTGCACGTCATCGTCGCCGCGATGGCCACCTGCCCGAAACCCCATGCGTGAAAGACCGGGGCCGCGATGACGATGGACTCGCCTGCGCGCCAGGGAATCCGGTCCAGCATCGCGGCGAGGGACGCCACGTCGGTGCTTCCGCCTCGGCGCGCACCCTTCGGCGTTCCGGTGGTTCCCGAGGTCAGCAACACGATCCGGCCGGCACGTTCGGGCCTCGCGGGTCGCGCGCCGCGATTCGCGTCGATCAGTCCGTTGACGGTGACACCCCGCGTCGACTGGTACTCCGTCCATGCCCGGACGCGCCGGAGATCCGGAAGTCGTTGCGTCGCAGCCTCGACGACGGTGTCGAACTCGTCGTCGGCGATGAGCACGTCTGCCTGTTCACGTTCGAGGACGTCGGCGAGCTGGGGTCCGGCGAACCCGGTGTTGAGGAGTACCGCGTCGGCACCGAGCCGGGACGTCGCGGCGAGCGCCTCGATGAGACCGCGGTGGTTGCGGCAGAGGATGGCGACGGTACCGACCGCCGTGCCGGGAAGATCGCGCAGACCGACGGCGAGCGCGTCACAGCGGGCATCGAGCTCGCGCCAGGTGAGTTGTCCCGCCTCGTCGATGAGGGCGAGTCCGTCGGGATCGCGCGCCGCGGCGAGTCCGATCCCGCTCACCGGCGAGGCGCCGCCGTGCCGACGGAGGTTGAGCCCCATGCGGACATAGCGATCGACCCGGAGCGAACCGAGAAAGCCGCTGCGGACGAGGGTGCGAACGAGCCACATCTGTGTGGTGACGCGATCGCGGAGTTGCGAGATCATCGTCGTCTCCTGGTGATCAGCCGATGACCGGGAATCGGCGCTTGCGGGCGAGGTCGTCCAGTGCGTGCTGCATGCGTTTGCGGACCATCTGGTCCACCTCGTCGTGTTCGGGGTTGTTGCCGAACTCGGCGGTGATGTCGATCGGGTCGAGGACCTCGGTGACCAACTTCGACGGCAACGGGATGTTCGGCGGGAGGTGCGCGGTCAGACCGAACGGGAAGCCGAGCGCGAACGGAGCGGTGTCGGTGCGGATCAGCTTGTCGAGCCGCAGTATCCGGGCCAGCGTGTCACCGCGGTTGAGGAACAGCTGCGTCTCCTGGCCCCCGATGGTGACGATCGGGACGATCGGGACGCCCGCCTCGAGTGCGGTGCGGATGTACCCGGTCCGACCGTGGAAGTCGATCGTCGCGCTCTGGCTGCTCGGCCGCAGCGCCTCCCACTCCCCGCCGGGGAACACGATGGTGGCCGCGCCGGACCGCAGGGCGGCGACCGCGTTCTTCGGGTGAGCCGGCAGGAACCCGACCTTCCCGAAGATCTGTTTGCCCGATCCGGTGAAGACGAGGTCGTGGGCCAGGGTGTACAACGGCCGGTCCGCCCCGAACTCGTCGGCGAAGGCCACGCTGATCACCGGGACGTCGAAGGCCATCAGACCGCCCGAGTGGTTGGACACGAGGAGGGCACCGCCGTCGGGCACCTTGTCCATGCCCCGGACCTCGGAGCGGAAGTAGGTCTTGACCACGAACTTGAGCACGGGCAGCACCCGCTTCACCCAGGTCTCGTCGCGTGCGGTGAGGTCGAAGGTCTCGGCGCTCATCGGTCCATCTCCTGCGGGATCGATTTCGCGGTTCGCGCGGATCACCGCTGGATCGGTCGGAACCGGACGTCCGACCGGGGTCGATGTCCTCCGAACCGCAAAATGAGAACACGTTCTAGTGGTTAAATTAGAACACGTTCTACTTTGCGTCGCCACACTTCGTTACCTATGCCACAACTGACTGATCGGTAGCCTTATGGACTTCATCCTGGAGGACATCTCCGAAGCGGAGGTCGCGCGTCGCCGCGCGGTCTACACCCCTCTCACCGACACCGTCCGGGACCTCGTCGACGCGGTGATCCGCACCGAGGTCGCCGAGGAGGACCTCGACGAAGCGCGCCGACGGATCGCCGACGTGGTGGCCGATTTGCGAAGAAGCCAGATGGACGGGGCCTTCGGGGTGCGACATACCCGCGAGAACACCGGAATGGCCTGGGGAAATGCGGTCATCGGCGTGCGCAATGCGCTCGCGCCACCGCTCGACGTCGTGCATGTCGCCGACGGGGTCCGCAGTGAGTTCACGCTGGGAGCGGCCTACGAGGGGCCGCCCGGTCAGGTGCACGGCGGGGTGTGCGCGATGGTCCTCGATCACGTCCTCGGCAATGCGGCCAGTGTCGAGGGGCCGTGCTACACCGGCACCCTCACCGTCCGGTACGGGCGACCGACGCCCCTGGGCGCACTGGTCGCGCAGGCGTCGGTGACCGAGCGCAGCGGACGCAAACGCGTCGTCCGCGGCACGATCTCCGACGCCGACGGGGTGACCTGCGAGGCCGAAGGGGTGTTCATCGTGCCCCGCTCCGCGGTCGACGTCCCGTCGGTGCGCTGGTCGGCGGGCTGATGCGGGCCGCGGTGACCGCCCCCGGAGAGTCCGGCCCAGGAAGGTTCGGCCCAGGAGAGTTCGACCCAGGCGGATTCGTCGTCGAGCACCGTCCGGATCCGACGCCTGGTCCCGGCGAACTCGTTCTGCGGGTCGCGGCGAACGGGATCTGCGGTTCCGACCTGTCGACCGCGCCGCTGCTCCCGGCCGGCACGATCATGGGCCATGAGTTCGCCGGCGAGGTCGTCGGCATCGGGCCCGCGGACCCGGATGCCCCACACTCCTTCCGGGTCGGCGACGCCGTGGCCGCGATGCCGGTCATCGGGTGCCATCGGTGCCGCGCCTGTCTCACCGGTGACGTCGCCCGCTGCCCGTCGGCGCGCACCCTGGGGCTCGGCGTCCTCCCCGGCGGACTCGCCGAGTTCGCCGTGGTCGGTGCCGCCGAGAGTGTCCTGCTCGACGACATCGACCCGGTCGACGGCGCGCTGGTCGAACCACTGGCGGTGGGTCTGCACGCCGTCACCCGCGCGTCCGTCCGGCCCGGCGACCGGGTGCTGGTCCTCGGCGCCGGTCCCGTCGGCCTCGCGGCGTTGCACTGGCTCTCCCGCGGCGTGGCCACCGAACTCGTGTGTTCGGACCCGTCGCCGGGCAGGCGCGCGGCCGCACTCGATCTCGGCGCGTCCGCAGTGTGCGCTCCGGACGAACTCCCCGCCCAGGTCGAATCGGGCTTCGACGTGGTCGTCGAGTGCGTGGGCAAGCCGGGGATGATCGCATCCGTCCTCGACGCGGTCGCAACCCACGGAACAGTGGTCATCGCGGGCGTCTGCTTGAGCGCGGACACGTTCATGCCGGTGGCCGGAGTCGTCAAGGAGATCACCATGCACTTCGTCTCCTACTACACCAAGCGCGAGTTCGACACCGCCGCAGCCGAGTTGAGAAAGGGCGCGATCGGGTCGTCGACGCTGGTCAGCGGGATCGTGGGGCTCGACGAGACCGATCGCGTCGTTCGCGAGCTCTCGGCGCCCAACGACCACCGCAAGGTGCTGATCGCACCCGGGGTGTCCACGGTCGGCTGATCGGCACTCGCGGCCGCCCGCGCACCCGGCGTACGGTCACTCGGGTGAACAGTGCCGTTCCCGAAGCCCCCGAGCCGTTCAGTACCGACGAGGCGCGGCGGGTGCGCGCGATCTCCACCGAGCTGGGCCTGCCGGGCATCGTCGATGTCCACACCCACTTCATGCCGCGACCGGTGATGGACAAGGTGTGGGCGTATTTCGATTCCGTCGGGCCGCTGGTCGGACGTGAGTGGCCGATCACCTACCGCGCAGACGAGGACGTCCGCGTCGCCACCCTGCGCGACTTCGGGGTGCGGGCCTACTCGTCCCTGGTGTATCCACACAAACCGAACATGGCCGAGTGGCTGAACGGCTGGGCACACGACTTCGCCGCCAACCACGACGACTGCCTGCACACGGCGACGTTCTATCCCGAGGAGTCCGCCCACACCTACGTCTCCCGCGCCATCCAGTCCGGCACGCAGGTCTTCAAATGCCACATCCAGGTCGGCGACTTCGCCCCGACGGATTCGCTGCTCGACGGGGTGTGGTCGCAGATCGCCGACTCCCAGGTCCCGGTCATCATCCACTGCGGTTCCGGGCCCGCGCCGGGGACGTACACCGGACCCGACCCCATCCGCGAACTGCTGCACCGGTTTCCGTCGTTGCCGCTGATCGTCGCGCACATGGGGATGCCCGAGTACACCGCTTTCCTCGACCTCGCGCTGGAGTACCCCAATGTGCGCCTGGACACCACGATGGCGTTCACCGACTTCGCCGAAGAGGACGCCCCGTTTCCGTCGGACTACCTGCCGCGACTGGCCGACGCCGGCGACAAGATCCTGTTCGGCAGCGACTTCCCGAACATCCCCTACGGCTACACCCACGCCCTCGAGGCGATCATCCGCCTCGACCTCGGGGACGAGTGGCTCCGAGACGTGTTCTACCGCAACGGCTCCAGGCTCTTCCGCATCGGCTGAGCACGGCGTGGGCGCCACCCGCCGGCTACAGCACCTGGGACAGGAAGGCCCGCAGCCGATCCGACGTCGCGTTGTCGAAGACCTGCTCCGGACGCCCGGTCTCCACGACGGCACCGTGATCCATGAACAGCACGTTGTCGGAGACGGTGCGCGCGAAGCCCATCTCGTGGGTGACGACCACCATGGTCATCCCCTCGGTGGCGAGGTCGGCCATGAGCGCGAGGATCCCCTTGACCAGTTCCGGGTCGAGGGCGGAGGTCGCCTCGTCGAAGAACATGACCTCGGGGGTCATGGCGAGCGCACGGGCGATCGCCACCCGCTGCTGCTGGCCGCCGGACAGGCGTGCCGGGCGCACATCGGCCTTGTTGGTCAGCCCGACGATCTCGAGCTGCCGGAGCGCGACCTCGCGGGCCTCGTCCTTGCTCAGCCCCTTCAGCTTGCGCGGCCCGAGCGCGACGTTGTCGACGACACTCTTGTGCGGGAACAGGTTGAAGTGCTGGAACACCATGCCGATCCGGCGTCGGAGTTCGTCCGGGTTGTCCGTCAGGACCGACCGGCCGTCGAGCAGGATGTCGCCCTGGTCGGGTTCGTGCAGCCGGTTCAGCACGCGCAGGAGAGTCGACTTGCCCGAGCCCGACGGTCCGATGACCGTCGTCGTGGTGCCGGCGTCGACCTGGATGTCGACGCCCCGCAACACGTGGTGCTTGCCGAAGGACAGGTGCAGGTCGGTGCCGGTGAGCGAGACGGCCGTCCGGGTCGCGGTCGTACTCGGCGTCCGGGAGCCCGGCGTCTGGGAGCCCTCGGTGTCGTTCTCGGACTTGTTGAGATCAGGCATGGGCCTATCCCTTCTCGACGACGGTCGGGGGCAGCGGGTCGTCTTGGACATCGGTGGGGCGTCCGGTGCGCAGGCGCCGGTCGATGTAGTTGACCAGGTGCGTCAGCGGGATCGTGAGGATCAGGTACATGATTCCCGCAGCGACGAGGGGCGAGAGGTTGCCCGTCTGCGCGTTCAGGTCGCGGCCGACCGCGAACAGTTCCCGCTGGCTGGCCAGCAACCCGAGGAAGTACACCAGCGAGCTGTCCTTGATCAGGCTGATGAACTGGTTCATCAGCGCCGGGAGCACCCGCCGCACGCCCTGCGGCACCACCACCAGACGCATCGACTGCCGATAGCTGAACCCGATGGCCCGCGAGGCCTCGAGTTGCCCGTCGTCGACGCTCTGGATTCCGGATCGGAAGATCTCGCCGATGTAGGCCGCCGCGAGCAGTGCGAGGGCGACCGCGCCGAGCCAGTACGGGTTGTTGCCGGTGATGCCCTTGACCACCGGGCCCACACCGAGACCCACGATCAGGATGACGACGACGGCGGGCAGTCCGCGGAAGATGTCGGTGTACACACGCGCCGGCCAGCGCAACCACCGCGACCGGGAGATGCCGCAGAGCGCCAGGATCATGCCCAGGATGGTGCCGAGCACGCCGGACACCACGGACAGGATCAAGGTGTTCACGAGCCCGGTCTTGATCAGCTCCGGGAACGACTCCTTGTAGAGATCCCAGTTGAAGAAGGTGTCGCCGAGCTGTTCCAGGGTGCTCTTGGGCGCGGTCTCCTCGGCCGGTCCGGCCTTCTCCGCGTTCTCGGCGGCGATGGCGGCGATGTCGGGGAGTTCGGGCGCGGGCGCCGCCTTGCTGCCCGGCTTCCACCCCTCGGGTAGCTCGCGCGGCACCCAGTCGACGTAGAGGTCGGCATACGTGCCGTCGGCGATGATGGCGTCGAGTCCGGAATTCAGGGCCTCGGTGAGCCGCGGCTTGTTCTTGCCGACGGCCCACGCGACGAAGTTGTTGACGCTGAAGGTGTTCTCGACGATCGCGGTGCCGTCGCCCTCTCGGACCGCACCCTCCGCCTGCTGCGACGGTGCGACCCAGGCGTCGACCTGACCGCTCCGGAGGTTGGCGTAGGCGGTGGCGTAGTCCGGGAACTTCACCGGGTCGAGGCCCAGGGTGTTGACGACGTAGTCGTCCTGGACGGTGCCCTGGACCACGGCGATGCGCGTCGAGTCGGAGAGGTCGCCGAAACCCTTGATCGCCCCGTCGGTCGGCGCCACGAGTGAGAAGTAGCCGAAGTCGTAGCCGTTGGTGAAGTCGACGGTCTTGCGCCGGTCGTCGGTGGTGGTGATCGATGACGACCCGACGTCGAAGCGGTTGTTGGCCACCTGTGACAGCAGGCCGGCGAACTCGGTCCCGTTGAACTCGATCTGCAGACCCAGCTTCGCGGCGACGGCCTTGAGGAGTTCGTTGTCGAAGCCGGTGAAGTCGCCGGCGCCGTTGACGCAGATGCTCGGTCCGGCGTCCGACAGCGTGCCGACGGAGATCTTGCCGGGCGACAGCAACTCGAGACGGCTCACGTCGATCTGGTCGAGCGGCGTGGTGGACTCGGTGGTGTAGCGGTCATCACCGCCCTGATCGGCCGCGGCGAGATTGACCGGCGCGGCCGAGGCCGACGCGAGTCCGGCGGGCGCACAGCTGTCGGCGGGAGCCGCCTGGGCTCGCGGCGCAGGTCCGCCGAGGATGGTCAGCAGGCCGACGATGGCGACCGTCAGTGCCAGCGCGACGACGCGCACCGCGCGCGGCACGGCCCGTCGGGCGCGATGGGATCGGTGGTTGGACACCATGTCGACACTATCCCCACGCGCAGGAGGTGTCCCAAATTTTTGCTCGCCGGTGGGTTTAACCCGGTTGAGCTGGGGATCGTCGTCGTCACGGGGCGCCTGCGAGGCGCGCTGCGGATGCCACCGTCGGCCTGGCCGTCTCACGCCGATCGTCGGGGACACTTACGTGGAGTCGACGCCGATACTTCTCTACCGGAATTTGCGAACTGCTTGTCGGAAAATGATTCGCGTGCTACCAATGATACAGGGATTCGGGATTTGTAACATCATTTCTTCACCGCGCCGGAAATCAACCCCCTCTTGGTTATCTGGCGCCCATCCCGCTATCCCACAGGCCGTCGACGTGCGCTTTTGTTGCGGCCTGCGTCCACTGTCGAATTCGAAGTGAAAGCGGGAAAAATCATGCTGTCTGCAATCTTCTACGCAATCGAGGCTTTCGACAATCTGTTGTGGGACTTCGCGGAAACGATCGTCACCGGCAGTGACGAAGCCGCCGGTTCGTAGGCTCCACCACCTCAGGACGAGTTCAGCAGTAGGTATCGCCTGGCGATACCTACTGCTGAACCTGTGTGGGACCACTCACACGCCGGCACCAGACCAACCGGGGTACGACGGGCCGGGCGCCGTCAGGTCACCCATGTCACCACAGATGCTCGGGTCAAGAGGCTGCTCGCCGGGCCTCAGCCCGGCCTCGATCTCGAGGGCCTTCCAGTCGCCGAACACGTTGTCGCCGGGAAACAAGCTGTCGCCAGGCTTCGACTCGGGCGGAGCTGTTCCTTCGCGTTGAACGGTCACGGACACCACAGTGACCCGACCAAACGGACCCTCCGGCCGAAAATCCGACGAGAAGTACGGTGGGAAGGATACTTCGCTACTACTCGCCCGGCCGACAGTGCACACGTCAATCACCATCTGGCCACCTCCCAACTGCTGCACACTCGCGATCCGGAGAATTTTGTCTGCCGTGTGATAAGGGTCGCTACTTGGAGCCGGGTCGAGAATGTCGGGTATCGGTACGGCCTCCCGAACCCCTGGGTACTCACCTTCGATGTCCCAGTCGTAAAGCACGAGTATGTGGGACTCAATGACTGCCCGAACAAACGTCCCCAAGGACGAGTGGAGGCCTACGACGCCATCGTCCCGCCACCGCATGCGCCACTGCAGCCCCTGTTCCAGCCGAGCAGCCGATGGAGAAATCGTGGTCTCGGCGGCCGACGTCTGGGCCCCACTGTTTTGCCCCTGCGGCGAATCGCTGGTACTACATCCGACCGAGAGCGCCAGGCACAAGACGAGGCTCGCGGTGGCGCTAGCGAGGCGCACTATCGGAGACTTCAAATTCATCATCAGTTTCGTCGATCGTCGGATCCTTCTCCGATTCATCAAAATGGTCGTTGTAGCGGAACCGGACCGTTTCAGCGCCAATGTCACGCGAGAACTCGCGGAAGGCCTGTTCGTGTTTTCGGACCATATCTGTGTCGAGTGTCCCGTTCTCGCTGACAAAAGTGAACGTCGACCCCGTTCGATCGTGCCACGGCTTACCCCAGAGTTCCGGCCGGTCCTCAAGGACGCCCGAAGTCATTTGCACCACGCGGTCGGTTCCGGCCGTCATCTTGTCCAACTGTGTTTCCATGTCACGAATCTCGGTCCGCCAAGTGTTTTCGTCCTGCTGTGGGTCTGCGGTCGGGAGACTGATCTCTTCAGCTTTCACGAGTGGCACCGTGAGTCCAGCGACCTCGGATAGACCCGGGATCCACAATCCGCCCGCCCCCACCAGCGCACCCGCGGAGTCGATCAGGAAGGTGTCCTCATTCCATTTGCGGAGCCGTTCCCACTCGTCGTTGTCCGCTAACGTCTCCAAGGCGTTGCTCAACCCGCCGCTCATCGAAGAATGAATCTTGCCTGCGGCAGTGGCAAGTTCGGTGTTGTCCGGGTCGCTTCCGAACTCGTGCGCAAGGTAGTTCTCCCACTGGACGGCCGCGGTCAGGGCGATTCGGCCGGCTCCGGGGTCAGTGGACAGGACTCCGATCAATTTGGAGAACTCAACTGTGTCTGCAAGCGGCCCGGCCGTGTGATTGGTCAGAACCTCGCTGGGTGCGTCCGCAAAGTTTCCGAAGTACGGAGCGAGGTTCGCAGCCAACACCTGTGAGACGTAGGGGTTTCGCTCGCCAAAGGTCTCGTATTCCGTATTTCCGCTGTGGTCCTTGTTGACGTAAAGAGCATCGAGTGCCTTTTCGTTCTCGATCAGAACACGCGCCAGCGCATCCGCCGACTTACCTCCGAGCTCACCCTCGTAGCCAGGCGCCGCTACCGCTTCGCCGATCCAGTCGAATAGGTCTGTCGGTCCGCGCTGGTCATCGGGGGTGCACATCTTCGGATCGCCCTCAGACCAGTTCTCGGTCAGGACGTTCAGCACATGGGTGTCCGCATCGTATCGGTGTCCTTCCGCGACGGTCACCCCCATCCGCTCGCCTGTGAGGAAGTCTGTCACCGCCTGGTGGTCGTGACTTGCGGTGCTGAGCATCGAGCTGGCGACCTTGCGCACCTCGTCGTAGGACTGATTCTCGTCGTAGAAGCCGAAGGGCGTGTCCTCGTCGTGTGGGAGCGCACCAGCAATCTCCGACGCCTGTTTCAACATCCCTCGATCGACGTCGGTGCCCAGTTGCAGATTGCGGTCGGTTCGGTCACTGAGGATCGTGTTGAGCGCCTTGAAGTCGTCGAGACGATTCACGCCGGTGAGGGAGTAGAGACCGCCTGGCTGTCCCACTATCTCGTGCTTGATCTGGTTCTCCCGGAGCAACGACACGACGCTGTCAGGAAGCCGGTCGAGCCCGCCGGCCGACCCCGCCTTCGTCCTGACGTTCGGCGAGGACATCACCCTGAGGGCGTTGCCGAGTACACCTGGCGCTTGTTCGTGGACCCGCAGCAACTCGTTCATGTTGGCCGAGTCGACCTCGCGCATGAACGTTCGTAGGTAGTCGTACTGCCCCTGCGAAATCTCTGTCGGCTGACCTTGACGCAGCGATTCGAGTTGTTCCGGGGAGAAGTGCGTCGCATGGTTCAGACGCGCGAGACCAGCAGGTGAGATGTTCCCTTCTCGTAAGGCCCTGACGTCGAGCTCAGCTTGGCGTGAACTCAAACCAGCGGTGACCGGCGCCATCGCACGAATGAGTTCTTCCGCCTGCACAATCGCGCGTTTCGTGTCGACGTCGGCATCATGCAATTCGCGTGCGAGTCGTTGGAGCCGGACCGTCTCGTTCGTCGCCTCGTTCCCCCGTAACGCACGCTCGTTCGCAATTCGTGTCAACGCGACGCTGTCACCCTCGTTGCGCCGCTCCTCGGCCTCATAGTCACGGAGATCGCGGACCGTCCAGTCGTCGTCGACCGAGAACCGGTCCCCCACCAAATTGGTGGCCGTGGTGTTGAGCGTCTCGACCATGGGCGTCATCCTGCTCGCACCCGACTTGAAGGCCCTGGCAAGTTCGTCAACGGCGGCGGCGACACGAGTCATCTGAGTCTTCTCGTGGTCGGCTCGAATCACGGCAGCGTCGTACGAAGCGCCCTTCCAGTCGAGGCCGGCTACCTTTGCATACAGCTCTCCGGCCCTCCGCTCGATTGCGGTCGAGACCGGGCTCAACGAGGAAGCCGCGTGGCCGAGCACTTCCGGATGTGCGTTGGCAACAATGCTGCGAGTCTTTGCACTCATCACTCAGGTCGCTGGTTGAGATTGCCCAGGGATTGAAGCAATCTCCCAGCAACGTCGTCCACGTTCACCAAGACCGACGCCGCCGAGTCCAAGGCGTCTCCGAATTGCTCGTGACGGCCCGCGATCGTCGTCAGCGCCTGTTTGACGGATGCGCCGACGCTGTCGGCCACTGCAGCAACCTCGAAACCGGGCACCGCCATCGCGATCGCGCCGAACGTCGGCGATTCGATCGCACGAATCGATATTCCGTTGCTCGCCATGTGACGAGCCGCATCCGTCAAGCTGCTCGGAGTGACCTCAACGGGTTTTGGTGTCATCGAATCCCCCAACCACTCACCGTGCCCCTCCCGCAGAGGCACAGGCATTCACGTGGAGTGATACTAACCGCACGCGAGCCCGTGGTCGGGTGTCAGTCCACAGCGCACCAACTCAAGACGAGTTCAGCAGTAGGTATCGCCTGGCGATACCTACTGCTGAACCTGTGTGTGGGACTCCTCAGCCCCGAGCGGCGATCCGCGCCTGTACCTCGGGGCGCCGGAGCGGGGGCACCGTCTTGGGCGGCTGACGACGCTCGGGCAAGACGTCGAGCAGCGTGCGGGTAGCCGCGGTGACGGCGACCACCGCGGCCTCGAAGGCCTCCGCATTCGCCGGCGACGGATGCCGCACGCCGCTCACCTTGCGCACGTACTGCCGTGCGGCCGCCTCGATCTCGTCCTCGGTGGCCGGCGGCTCGAGCCCACGGAGTTCGGTGATGTTGCGGCACATGGCAGATCCCTTCGATGACGGACGCGCTGGGCGGAAGGCGATGCGACGTCGCAACCGGCCGACCCGCCGAGGGCCTACTCGCCGATCTTGACGACCGCTTTCCCCAGAATCCGCCCTTCGGCGAGATCGGTCAACGCTTCCGGCAGCTGGTCCAGCGTGTAGGTCACGTTGACCTGAGGTTCCATCCCGTCGGCGATCATCTGCGTCAGCTCTTCATGCAGCTTCGCGGGCAGATTCAGTTCCGGATGGGTGCGCACATACTCGCCCCACGCGGCCCCGACGACGGCGATGTTGCGGAACAGGACTCGATTGAGTTTGACGGTCGGGATGCCACCGGCCGCGAAGCCCACCACGACGTAGCGGCCGTCGGGGGCGACCTGGCGGAGCGCCTCGTCGAACACCTCGCCGCCCGAGGGGTCGATCATCACGTCGACGCCCTTGGGGACGATCTCCTTGAGCTTGGTACCCCAGCCCTCCTCGAGCTGGACGATCTCGTCGGCCCCGGCGCTGCGCAGCAGGTCCTCGGCACCTTTCCGGTGGACGATGGCGATGACCTTCGCGCCCATCGCCTTGGCGACCATGATCGACGCGGTCCCGACGCCGCCGGCGGCGCCGAGCACACCGACGACCTCACCGGGCTGGGTGTGCGCGCGAGTCTTCAGCGCGAACAAAGCGGTCTGGTAGTTGATGCCCATCGCCGAGCCCTGCTCGAAGGTCAGTCCCTCGGGAAGCGGCAGGAGTTGTTCGGGCGCGGCCGCGACCTGCTCGGCGAATCCACCGACGATCGACGCCACGAGCACCTTGTCCCCGACCTTCACCGAGGCCCCGTCGGGAGCCGAGCGCACCACGCCGGCGACCTCGGTGCCCGGCGTGAACGGCGTCGGCACGCGCAGCTGGTACTTGCCCTGACTCATCAGCACGTCGGGGAAGCACACGCCGCACGACTTCACGTCGACGACGACCTGGCCGTCGGCCGGGGTGGGATCGGGAACGTCCTGCAACTCGAGTCCGGACGGGCCTGTCTCTGCGGTGAGTACCTGAGCTTTCATACGGCTCACCCTACGCGGCGACCGTCACACACCCGATAGGATCTGATGCCATGTCACAACCTGCGGAACCGTCGCCGAACGCACCCTCCCCCGACCGCCTCCGCGTCGCGGACGAGGCACCCGGATTCATGCCGCTCGACGAGGCACAAACGCTCTTCGAGATCGCCGGAGAATATCTGTCCCAACCTGATTCGACGAAGGTTTGCGTGGAGATCGGTACCTACTGCGGGAAGTCCACCGTCTTCCTGGGATCGGCCGGCGAAGCGCACGATGCCGTCATCGTGACCGTCGACCATCACCGCGGTTCCGAAGAACACCAACCCGGTTGGGAGTACCACGACGAGTCCCTCGTCGACGCACACACCGGGACGCTCGACACCTCGGCACGCTTCCGCCGCACCATGTTCGACGCCGGACTCGAGAACACCGTCGTCGGACTGCTCGCGCCGTCGGCCGTCGCCGCAAAGATCTGGGGCCGTCCGGCCGATTTCGTGTTCATCGACGGCGGGCACAGCATGGAAGCGGCACAGACCGACCTCGACGGCTGGGCGCCGTGGGTGCGCATCGGCGGGGCCCTGCTCATCCACGACGTCTTCCCCGACCCCGCGGACGGCGGCCGCCCGCCGTACGAGATCTACTGCCAGGCATTGGAAACCGGACAGTTCACCGAGGTGCGCGCGGAGGGATCGCTGCGTGTCCTCCGCCGCGACTCGGGTGAGGTGGGCGCGCCGCTACCGCGGAAAGCCTGACCTCTCAGGGGTGTGCGATCTGACGGCCGTCGTGGACACAAAGCTCTCGTTGTGCTCGGCGCAAGCCCTATTGCTGCTCCCTGAGGAGGCCGGAGCTTGCGGAGGCCGTCACGAAGGGTCCTGGTGAGATGCTGTCGCCAACCCTTCGAGGCTCGTTGACCTCGACGCGCTCCTTCGTCGCTTGCTCGGCCCGGCGGCTGACGCTCCTCGCACCTCAGCTCAGGGAGCATTGGTTATGTCATTCTTTCGTATTAGGGAGCGGTGGTTAGCCGCCGGCGTCAGGCCTCGCCGGCCAGCGCCCGCACCCTGCCGAGCACATCCGGATAGCGCTTCAGGTGCGCACCGCCGTTGACGTCGAAGGCGGCACCGGTGATCCAGCGCGCCTTGCCGGAGGCGAGAAAGGCTATCGTGTCGGCAATCTCGGCGGGTTCCCCGCTCCGGCCCAGCGGGGTGTTGTCGAGGTAGTCCTCGGTGAGGCCCGGTACGAAGCCGATGCCCTCGGTCAGCGGGGTCATGACCAGCCCCGGCGACACCGCGTTGACCCGCACCCGACGGTCGGCGAGTTCGAGTGCGGCCACCTCGACGAGCATCAGCACACCGGCTTTCGACGCGCAGTACGCCCCCATCCCGGCGCCCGGCTGGCGGCCGTTGAGTGAGGCGACGCAGGTGATCGATCCGCCCTCGGCGATCCGGGCGCCGGCGTGTTTGATCACGAGGAACGTTCCGGTCAGACAGATGTCGATGGTGTTGCGCCAGGCATCGAGTTCGAGTTCGGTCAGCGCACCCGGATTCGACAGTCCGGCACAGTTCACCACCGTGTCGAAGTCGCCGATGCCGGTGAAAGTCGCTGCGACCGAGTCCTCGTCGGTCACGTCCATGTGCACCGCCCGCGCCCCGTCGCGCGTCGCTGCCACCTGCTCGGCACGGTCGACGTCGCGGTCGGCCACCACCACCTCCATCCCCTCGCCGACGAACGCGTCGACGGTGGCCAGTCCGATCCCCGAGGCACCCCCGATCACGACCGCCCGGTTCATCGCGTAGCCGCTTCCACAACGTCGGCGTTCGATGCCAGATGACGTCGCAGGAAACCGATCTCGTGCGTGACGCAGGGCTCGAAGAAGTCGTTGCCCGCGAAGATGTCGAAATGGTCGCACGGGTAGTGGCGCACTTCGGCGTGAGCTTTGAACGCGGTCTTCGATGCCGCGTACGGCGGTGCGGCGGAATCGAAGTCGGCGATCTGGAACAACACCGGCGAGTGCACGCGTGCCGCGGATTTGTCGGCCCGGAACGACCCGATCTCCAATCCGACCGATGCGTCGACCTCGTTGCGCCACGACGGCCCCGCGATCGCGCGGTAGCTCTCCAGAAACCCTGGTGCGGTCAGCGCGGCGCCCACGTCGCCTGGTTCGCCGACGACCCGCATCATCTTCGGACCCCGGCCCAGCCGTCGGCCCACCGAACTGGCCACTGCCGTGGCGGTCGAGCGGGCGATCGCGGCTCCGCCGACCTGGGCGTAGGCGACGCGACCGGCGGCAAGGCCGTTGACCAGTGGCACCACCGCGATCACCGCGGCCACGTCGGTCCGGTCGGCCGCCACGGTCAGTGCATGCCCGCCGGATTGCGACACTCCCCAGAGGATCACCCGTTCCGTGTCCACTCCCGGCTGTTTCTTGGCGGCGCCGATCGCGGCGCGGTAGTCGTCGGCCTGCCGTTCCATCGAAATCGACTGCCGCGGTTCGCCACCGGACAATCCGAACCCGCGGTAGTCGAACGCGAGGACCGCCAGACCGGCAGCGGCGAACCGCTCGGCGTACGGGGCCAGGCCGGAGTCCTTCGTGCCGGCGAAACCGTGCGCCATCACGACGACGGGGCGCTTGCCGTCGATCTCGAACGGCGAGGACTCCGCGCCCGGAAAGAACCAGGCGTCGCAGTCGGCGTCGGACGATCGGAAGCGTACGGTGGTCGCACCATTGGGGATGGTCATGCGGATGCTCCCTTCGAGACCAGATCATCGGCGACCCCGGCCCACGTCGGCGGCCCCTGCTGTTGGGCCCGCCGGATCCCCGCCGGAATCTCCTTGGTCCGCATGTTGTGTTCGTAGAGATAGTGATCGAGTTGCTGCGTGTGCCGCGGGCGGTCGAGCATGTGTCCGGTGTAGTACTGCATGTCCGCCTCGATCGTCTGCCGCATCTCCGGTACCGACGGGAGCCGGTAGTGCCCCGTGGCGTAGGCCCCGATCAGCCGCGCCTGGCATTCCACGAAGGGAAACAGTGTCGGAACCGCCTGCGCGAAACCGGCGAAGACGAGGTCGTCGATCCCCGGGTAGAACATCCGCTTGTAGAGGTCGATCCGATTGTCGGGCGCACTGATGAAGTCCGGGTCGAAGAACGGGAACGTGATGTTGTAACCCGTTGCGTAGATGATGATGTCGAAGTCGTCGGCGGTTCCGTCGTCGAAGTGGACCGTGGACCCGTCGAACCGGCTGATGTTGGGCTTGGGGATCACGTCGCCCGAGCCCAGTCGCAGTGGCAGTTCCACCGACTGCGTCGGATGTGCCTCGAAGAACTTGTGATTCGGCGTCGGCAGACCGTAATCCTCCGGCCGGCCCGCGGTCACGGGTTGCATGACCTGGACGAACTTGCGCTGCCACGACGTCGGCAGGTATGGCGTCGACCGGTAGTACTTGTCGGCGGGCTTGCCCCCGAAGTACTTCGGGACGATCCACGCTCCCGACCGCGTGGAGAGGGTCAGTGTGTTGTCCAGCGCCTTCGACGACAGTTCCACGGCGATGTCGGCGGCGCTGTTGCCGAGTCCGACGACCAGGATGCGCTTACCCGTGAAATCGTGCGGGGTACGCGGATCGATGTAGTGGTGGGCGTGCATCTCGATTCCGTCGAACTCGCCCGGGAAATCAGGCCAGCGCGGGTCCCAGTGATGGCCGTTCGCCACCACCAGCAGGTCGAACCGCCTGCGCTCACCGCCCTGGGTCTCCAGTTCCCAGCCGCCCCCGTGCAGTCGGGTCGCATGCTCGATTCCGTTGGTGAACTCGATCGAGGAGTAGAGGTCGAAGGCCTCGGCGTAGGAGTCCAGGTAGGCCTTCACCTGGGTGTGGTGCGGGAAGTCGGGATACTCGTCGGGCATCGGGAAGTCGCGGAACGACAACTGGTGCTTCGAGGTGTCGATGTGCAGCGACCGGTAGGCACTGCTGTGACCGTTCGGGTTGCCGAAGGCCCAGTTGCCCCCGACCCGGTCCGAACTCTCGAAGCAGGTGTACGGCACGCCGTAGTCGGTGAGCATCTTGCCGGCGGTCAACCCGCTGATACCGGCGCCGATGATTGCGGTGGTTGGTAAAGGCACACTGCCCCCTCGGTGGACCCGTTGGATGTAGACACAATCTGATTTGTGTCTACACGATGAGACGTATCGTGTACACAGAATCGGCGAACTGTCTACGCAGTGCCCTCCTGAGCAGACATGTGGGGACGCAGCGCGCACCGACCACGACCACAGGAGGAGTCAGTGACCGAGGCCTCGACCACGACGGTCCACGAACGACTGCTCGACGCCACGCAGAAGCTGCTCGCCGACAAGGGAATCCGGGCGACCACCATGCAGCAGGTCGCGGAGTCGGCAGGCGTGTCCCGCGCGTGGTTGTATCGGCACTATCCGGACAAACCGTCCATGATCGGCGCGACCATCGTCCGTCTCACCGAGTCGTTCTGGCGCGACGCCCGGGCCGAACTCGACGCCATCCCCGACCTGGTCGGGCAACTCACCGCCGGCGTCCGGATCGGCCGGGGCGCCTACGACGACCCGGGCACGTTGCTGCTCCGACTCCGCACGGAGGAACCCACGGAGTTCGCCGAATGCGCCGGCGTCGGTGTCGTCAAGCTGGTTCCCGACCTGGCAGCGTTCTGGTTCCCGTTCGTCGAACAGGCCGCCGCCCGCGGGGAGATACACCCCGCGCACGATCCGTACGAGGTGTCCGAATGGGTTGCGCGCGTCCTGATCAGCCTCGGCACCTCCCCGGGTGAGGCCCTCGACATCGACGACGCGGGGCAGGTCCGACGCCATCTCGAGCGGTTCGTGATGCCGGGTCTGGCCACCGACCCGCAGAGATGAGTCGGATGAGGTCCCCCGATGCCCTCTGGCCTGGGTGACGCCGATCACCTAGACTGGTGTCCAGTCAACCGTCCGGAAACCGCGGACGACCGAACGACGCCGTCGGAGGGCCCCATGGATTTCGGGATCGTGCAGTTCACCAGCGACCGCGGGCTCAAGCCCCACGTCCTGGCCCCGCTCATCGAGGACGCTGGTTTCGCGTCGTACTACGTCCCCGAGCACGGCCACATCCCGACTCGACGTGACGCCGCGCATCCGCGTACCGGTGACGAGACCCTGCCCGACGAGCGCTACATGCGCACCCTCGATCCCTGGACGTCGCTCGCCGCCGCCGCGGCCGTCACCGAACGCATCCGGCTCGCCACCGCGGTCGCACTGCCGGTGCAGTCCGACCCGATCACGCTCGCCAAGACCATTGCGACGCTCGACCACATCTCGAACGGAAGGGTCACCCTCGGCGTCGGATTCGGTTGGAATCTGGACGAACTCGCCGATCACGACGTCCCACCCAAGCGTCGGCGCACCATGCTCCGCGAATACCTCGAGGCCATGTCCGCGCTGTGGACCCAGGAAGAGGCCGAATACGCCGGCGAGTTCGTGACTTTCGGCCCGAGCTGGGCGTGGCCGAAGTCCACGCAGTCGCACATCCCGGTCCAGGTCGGCGCCGCGGGAAACGAGAAGAACTTCAAGTGGATCGCGCGCAGCGCCGACGGCTGGATCACCACCCCCGGCGAGGAGGACATCGAGGGATCGGTGTCGTTGCTCAAGCAGATCTGGTCCGACGCCGGGCGTGCGGGCGACCCCCAGATCGTCGTCCTCGACTTCCGGCCGGTACCCGAGAAGCTCGAGAAGTGGCGCGAGATCGGGGTGACGACAGTGCTGTACGGCCTACCCGACGACTCGGTCGAGCGCGCGAGCGGCTACCTCGCCAAGCTGGCCGGCAAGCTAGGCATCGCCCCGGCGGTCGTGTAGGCCCCGCTCTTCGCAGGCGGTCCCCTGCTCCCTGAGGTGCGAGGAGCGATGGCGACGAGCCTCGAAGGGTCTTGGCGAGACGAGTTGCGAAGACCCTTCGTGACGCGCCCTCCGCAAGCTCCGGGCGCTCCTCAGGGAACGGGGGTACGCGGCGACCTCCGCAAGCTCCGGGCGCTCCTCAGGGAACGGGGGTTCGCGGCGCCCCCTCCGCAAGCTCCCGGGCACTCCTCAGGGCACGGGGGTACGCCGCGCCCTCCACAGTCGGCTCAGGGAGTCGGTGCGACGAGCCGCTGGCGGACGTCCCGGAAGATCCCGTTGGCCACGCTGGTGCGGCTCACCGCATCGGCCGCCAGGATCACAGCCGCCGAGGTCCAGCAGCTCTTCTCCACGGGCCAGCGTTTGCCGTCGGCGAAAACCAGTCCGGTCCAATACGATCCGTCCGGGTCGCGCAGATGCTGAATCGACGCGATGAGCTCGATGGCATCGGCGGTGTCACCGAGGGCATCGAGTGCCAGTGCCAGCTCACAGGTCTCGGCGCCGGTGACCCAGGGACGATGGTCGACGCAGCGAACACCCTTGCCGGGGACCACGAACTGTTCCCATCGCCGCGCGATGAGTTCCTGCCCGTCGCGTCCGCGGACGGCGCCGCCGAGGATCGGGTAGTACCAGTCCATGGAGTGCTCGGACGGCGGGGTGAAGATCTGCCATTCGTCACGCGTGACATCGGCACGGATCGCGTCGCCGAGCACACTGTGCGCCGCGATCCAGTCGGCGTCGGGCTGATCCATCTCACCCGCGATCCGGATAGCGCAGTCCAACGCCTGGAAGATGCTGGCGTTCCCGGTGATCAGCGCTTCACCGAACATCGCTCCGGTCCGGTGGTCGCCGCCCCAGCGGAACGCACCGTCCTCGCGCTGGAAGCGCAGCACGCAGTCGATCGCCGACCAGACCACCGGCCACATCTTCTGCAAGAAGGCGTCGTCACCGGTGATCAGATAGTGATGCCAGACCCCGACCGCGATGTAGGCGCAGAAATTGCTGTCGGTGCCGGCGTCCTCCACCTTTCCTACGACGGTGCGGATCGGCCACGACCCGTCGTCGCGCTGCTTACGCCGCGACCACTCGTAAGCCGCCTCTGCCTCGGAGTGAAAGCCGGTCACGGACAACGCCATCGCCGATTCGATGTGGTCCCACGGGTCGGTCTGCCCGCCCGGGAACCACGGCAACGCACCGTCGGCCTCCTGCATGCCGACGATCGCGGCACCGGTGGCCCGCATCTGCTCGGCCGTGACCACACCGGGGATCGCCGGGACGGCCGTCATGGGGCTCCCGTCCTGGAGGACCCCGTCATGAAGACGCGGTGGCGGTCTCGGGCTTGCGCAGGTAGAGGGCCACCGACTTGCCGATGAGCGGGTTGAGCACCTGCTCGCCGACCCGGGTCAGCCACGGCTTGCTCATCATGTCCCACACGAGCAGCTGGTGGTAGCCCTTCACCAGGACATTGTCGTTGTTCTCGACTCCCACAGCGCATTTCAGCCACCAGTACGGGGCATGCAGGGCATGGGCGTGGTCGGTGCCGGTGACCTCGAGCCCGGCTCGCTGCAACTTGCCCGCGAGCTCGGAGGCCTTGTAGATGCGGACGTGTCCGCCCTCGACCTCGTGGTACTCATCCGACAGGGCCCAGCACACCTTCTCCGGCCAGTACCGGGGCACGGTGACCGCGGCGACGCCACCCGGCTTCAGCACGCGCACCATCTCACTGATCGCGCCCTCGTCGGTCGGGATGTGCTCGAGGATCTCGCTCATCAGGACGACGTCGAAGCTGTTGTCCGCGTACGGGAGTCGAAGCGCATCCCCGACCTCGGCGCGCGCTTTGGCCGACGCGGGCACGTGACCCTCGGCCATCATGGCGTCGAACATCTCACCGACGTCGGACATGTCGCTCTCGGACATGTCGAAGGCGATGACCTCCGCGCCACGACGGAACATCTCGAACGAGTGCCTACCCTGCCCCGCCCCGATGTCGATCGCCTTGGTGCCCGGTCCAACGCCAAGCCGGTCGAAATCAACTGTGAGCACTCGATGTCCCTTCTGTTGCCCGCCGATGTCCGGCGAGCACGGTTTCGTAGTGAGCCGCAGTCTTCGCGGCCACCGCTGCCCAGCTGTAGTTCTCCTCGGCGCGTCGACGACCTCCGTCGCCGAGACGCGTCCGCAGATCGGCATCGTCCAGGAGCCGGCCGATCGCCTGCGCCAGACGTCCGGAGTCCCGCGGCGGCACCAGCAACGCTGCCTCCTCGGCGGTGCCGACGACCTCGGGGATCGCACCGGCTCGGGTGGCCACCAGCGGCGTACCGCAACTCATGGCCTCGACCGCCGGCAGCGAGAACCCCTCGTAGAGCGAGGGCACACACGCCACCTCGGCGGAGGCGAGCAGCCCTGCGATCTCGGAGTCCTCGAGGCCGGACACCACCGAGACGCGATCGCCGATCGCCAGATCCTCGATCATCTTGGCGGACGGACCGTTCGGGTCCAACTTGGACACCAGTACCAATTCGACATCCCGCTCGGAGGACAGCTTCGCGACCGCCTCGAGCAGGTACGAGACACCCTTCAGCGGCGCGTCGGCACTGGCGACACACACGATACGACCGGGAACGCGTGTGGCGGCCGGCGTGAAGATCTCGGTGTCCACCCCCAGCGGGATGGTGGTGATCCGACCCGACGGGATGTCGAAGGCCTTGCGGATGTCGACCTCGCTGCTGCGGGAAACGGTGAGCAGCTCGGGGATACGGCGAGACACGCGCCCCTGCATGCGCAGGAACGAATGCCACCGCCAGGCACTGATCTTGCGCCATCCCTTGGCCGCCTTCACCGCCAACGTGCGGTCGCGGGTGATGGGGTGGTGGATTGTCGCGATCAGCGGGAACCCGGCCTTCTGGATGTCGAGCAGTCCGTAACCGAGGCACTGGTTGTCGTGCACGATGTCGAAGTCGTCGCGGCGCTCTTTGAGAAGGCGCGCCACCCGGAGGCTGAACGTGAGCGGTTCGCCGAAGCTCGCCGTCCACATCGAACCGACCTCGAGCACGTCGATCCAGTCGCGGTACTCGCCCGGACGAGGCGTCCGGAACGGGTCCGGCTCGTCGTAGAGACCGAGGCTCGGCACCTTGGTGACGGTGACCCCGGCGTCGATGGCCACCTGGTCCAGTTCGGGGTAGGGCTGCCCCGAGAAGATCTCGACGCTGTGCCCCAGCAGCGCCAGTTCCCGGGAGAGGTGGCGGACGTAGACGCCCTGGCCACCGCAGTGCGGCTTGCTTCGGTACGAGAGCAGTGCGATGCGCACGGTCACTGCGCCCCGGCGGTGGCAGCCGCCTCGAACTCGGAGATGCTGACGAACTTCGTGCGGACCCGGCCGCCGGCCTTGCCCGCGGACTTCTCGGCGGCGTCGATCGCCTTCCAGCCCGTGAGATCGATGCGGTTGGCGCCGCGGTCCGCCACGAGTGCCGCGACGTCGTCCCGCGAGGTCGAGGGGTCGTCGAACGCGGCGGCGACGAAGTCCGCGATGACCGCCTGCGCGGTCTCCTGTCCGCAGATGCGGTTCATGCCGATACCCCCTGTCGCTCCTCGCTTGATCCATCCCGTGACGTACAGGCCGGGCATCACATCGCCGTCGGCCGCGGTCTGGACCCGCCCCTCGGTGTTGGGGACGACGCCGTGCCCCTCGTCGAACGGTAGGTCGGTGACCGGCACACCCCGGTAACCGATGGCCCGCAGGACCAGTCCGGTCTCGAGGTCGAACCGATCCTCGGTGGGTGTCACCGCGACTGTCCCGGTCGCGTCGGCGTAGGCGTTGCGCACGCACGTAAGCGTAGCCACTTCCCCGTCACCGGCAATTTCGACGGGAGACGTGAGGAACCGGAACACGATGCGCTTGTTGCCCGGCGTCTGCGGACGCTCGGCGAATTCGCGGGCGAGACGCACCTTGGTGGCGATCGTCGAGTCGAGCGTGTCGTCGGTCTGCGCCGCCTCCGAGGCCGGGTCGAGGACGAGCTCGTCGGGGTCGATGACGACGTCGACACCGTCGACGTCACCGAGTGCCAGGAACTCGCTGTTGGTGTAGGCCGCCTGGGCCACGCCACGGCGACCCAGGAGCACCACCTCGGAGATGTTGGATTCACGCAGCTTCGCGAGGGCGTGGTCGGCGATGTCGGTCTTGGCGAGCTCGTCGGGGTCGGTGACGAGGATGCGCGCGACGTCGAGTGCCACGTTGCCGTTGCCGACCACGACGGCCCGCTCACCCGACAGATCGACGTCGAGGTCGGCGAAGTCCGGGTGACCGTTGTACCAGGCGACGAACTGGGTCGCGGCGACCGAATTGCGCAGATCCTCGCCCTCGATGCCCAGTCGCTTGTCGGTCGCGGCGCCGACCGCGTAGATCACCGCGTGGTAGCGGGCGACCAACTCGTCGTGGCTGATGTGCTTGCCGACCTCGACATTGAGGTAGTAGGTGAAGTTCTTCTTCGCCGCCACCGAGGCGAAGGTCTTCTCCACGCCCTTGGTGGCGCTGTGATCCGGTGCGACCCCGGCGCGCACGAGTCCGTAGGGCGTCGGCAACCGATCGAACATGTCGACCTTGATGGCTGGTTTGCGGACGAGCTCCTCCGCGGCGTAGAAGGCCGCCGGACCGGCACCCACGACGGCCACGTGCAGTTCCTTCTCGGGCAGCTTGGGGGCCTTGCGCGGTGGCACGAGGCCGCCCTCGACGTCGTGGTCCTTGTAGTAGTCCGCGTTGATCTGGAGGTATGGCTCGTCACGCTCGTCCAGCTGATCGTCGGGGATGATCGCCTCCACCGGGCACTCGTCGATGCAAGCGCCGCAATCGATGCAGGTCTCCGGATCGATGTAGAGGGCCTCCGCGGTCAGGAACTCCGGCTCGTCGGGCGTGGGGTGGATGCAGTTCACCGGACACACGCTCACGCAACTGGCATCGTTGCAACATGGGCGGGTAATCACATGCGCCATCTGCTGTTTCCTCGTGATCCGACACGTAGAACGTGTTCTATTTTTTCGATTGAATGTATCTTAGCCGCAAAGATACCGGCGACCTATCGGAGGGACTCGAGTGAGCCAGGTTACGCCAGCAGTGTCGGTTGCATCACTTCCGTGTCGCAAGCCTGGTGCCCAGTTCTACGAGGTGGGTTATCGCGTCCGCACCGGCGACGTGGATCAGGACATGCGTGTGCGCCTCGATGCCGTGGCCCGCTACCTGCAGGACGTCGCCAACGACAACCTCGAGGCAACCGAGTTCAGCGCGACCGACCCGTTCTGGATCGTCCGGCGCACCATCATCGATGTCATCGAGCCCATCACCTGGCCGGGTACGGTGACCGCGCAGCGCTGGTGCGGTGCCCTGTCGACGCGCTGGACCAACATGCGCGTGCGCCTCACCGCCGAGCACGAGACCAACCGGTTCAACCCCCGACCGCGTCCGGCGGGCCTGATCGAGACCGAGGCGTTCTGGATCAACGTCAACGAGCAGGGCGTGCCGTCACGGCTGTCCGACGACGCCTTCGCGATGCTGTCGGCGATGACCGACGAGCACCGCCTCCGCTGGCGGTCGATGAACCCCGAGAAGGCCCCCGACGCCGCCGACATCGACTTCCCCGACCGTGAACACGTCCTCCGGATCACCGACTTCGACCCGTTCAAGCACCTCAACAATGCCGCCTACCTCGAGGCGATCGAGGACGAACTCGTCGAGCATCCCGACCTGGTCGACGCTCCGCACCGGGTGGTCATCGAGTACCTGCGGCCCATCGTGCCGGGCACGCGGCTGGTCCTGCGCCGGGTGCGCGAGGGCAACCGGCTCACCGTGTGGTTGATGATGCCGGGCACCGGCGACGAACTCGTGGTCGCAGCCAGCGTCGTCGTCGGGCCACTCCCGGGGTGAGCAACTTCTACTGACCGCCCTGGAGCAGCAACTCCATCAGCTTGATCGGCGCCTCGCACGGATCGCCCTGGGGCGCGCTGCGAGGTTCGACGAACCAGGTGAAGATACCGCGGCTCGGCGCGCGGGCCGTGACACCGCAGACGCCCGGCCGGTCGGGACTGCGCTGGGTGAACGCCGACTGGCTCGCGACCTTGATGTTCTCGGTCTGGAAACCGAGCTTCTTGGCCGTCTCCTTCTCCACGTTGACGTTGCCCCACTCGAACCAGTTGAACGTCACACTCACCACGTCGGTGGTGCCGGAGACCAACCATCGGCAGATGGCCCCGCTGAACGACCGTTCGGCGAACCCGCCGCCGGCGACGACATCGGCGATCATCGCGTCGGGTAGCACATCGCATTCCAGCAAGAGCCGGTCGAACTGGTCGGTGTCGATGTCGCTGCTGCCGGACTGGTCCGCGGCCCCCAACGGCACCGCCTCACCGTCGACGGTGCGCGCACACCCGGCCAGGGCGGTCAGTCCCAGCAGCACCGCGGCGATCACGATGAGGGCGCGCTTCACGACGCACGCTCTATCGACAGCGTCGCCAACTCGCGTGCGGCGTCACAGATCTCTTCGATCGGCCTTGGTGTCGCCGCGTCGCCGCGGATCGACCATTCGAAGAAGTCCGCGCCGAAACCGATGCCGACCTCACAGATCTGACCTGATTGCGTGTAACCGATGAATCCCTCGTGGCCGTCGATCTCGAGTCTGTTGGTGACGTCGCGCGACAACTTCACGTTCGCCTCCTCACGACCGATCGGCGATCCGCGATACCAGTTGAACGAGGCGACGGCACCCGTCCTCGAACCGGTCGTGTCCCACTCGCACACCGAGGTGTTGTTCACGGTCTCGGTGAGTCCACCGAACCCGGTGATGCGGACCACCTCGTCGAGGGACACGCCGCCGCATTCGCCGAAGAACGGTCCGGAACCGGCCTGGGCGGGCGCCTCGGGCGTGTTCGGAGTGTTTGGATCTGACGTCGGCTCGTCGTCCGAGCAGGCGCCGACGAGAAGCGTGATCGCTGCCAGTACCGCGATGAGGAAGGTGCCGTCCCGCAGCCGATCCAGTTGACGCCGTTCACGTTTCGTCGGCCGACCGGCACCGCGGTCGCGGCGCGGCTGACTCGCGAGGATCTCCTTCGGCGGCGGCGGCGGAGACCGGTCGATGAAGCACTCGGCGGCCATCGGCGCCGACACCCGCTTACTGATCGTCCTGGTGACCTCGACGATGCGCTCCCGTCCGGCGAGCCGTACGCGGACCTCGTCACCCGGCACCACCGGCTGGGCCGGTTTGGCGGTCACCCCGTTCACCCGGACGTGCCCGCCGCGACAGGCGGCGCCCGCCGCCGATCGGGTCTTGGTCAGACGGATGGCCCAGATGTAGGCATCGACCCGGGTGGACATGGTCAGCCGCCCAGCCGACTCGTCCGCAACCCGGGAGTCCATCCGGCGCAGGCGCCCCGACCCGGTTCAGTGCCCACGACGCCGACTCCCTTCACCGCTCTTTCGACCCTGCCGGGTGCTCGTTGGGCACCACTGTAGCTGCGTCGCCCAGCCCGCCGCGGGTGCTGAACAGGCGACACCGTCAGCGCTTGCGCGTCAGCAGGTATGCACCCCCGCCGACGGCCAGGACGAGGAACAGGATCGCCAGGAAGGTCTGGTCGAGCAGCAGCAACGTCACGAACACCGCGATGCCCGGTGACACCGCGACCAGGCTCATCGCCGGGTGCTGACGTACGACCTCCGACACCGCTCTGCTCTTGTCCCGATCGATGGCCATGGGTCCTCCCTGGTCGGTTGCACCCGGACCGGTCCGACAACGGCCCGGGGTGTTGCGCCCAGGGTAGTCGCGTGTCGCGACAGGCCCGGGAAATCGCCCGTTCCGGTCAGGGACTCTGCGGCCTGACCCCTGCTCTCAGCTCATCGAACTGCCCGCGAAGCGGATAGCCATATCGTCAGCCACACGCTCCGATGTCGGCACGCGAACGTGTGAGGGTCGGCGAGGATGTCGGCTACCGCGGCCGAGCTGGCGCCGATGTCGGGTCCACCCGATCATGTCCACTCCGTCTGACATGTCTATGCCGTTCAGGCGCTTCCATTCTGGTGGAATGTGGAGGGCCGCGATTTCTACTTCTTGCTTCGCTCGAAGTCTGGTCTGACCTGGTTCGGCAACCCCGTCCGGCGCATAGTCGTGGCGTGCTGCGTTTCTGTGCTGACGTCTCAGCCGCGGACTGGATCACACGAAGTCGTGACGCGACCGACGACGTCGCGTCGGGCCAGGCTTGGAAAGCTCTAGCGCTGTTCGGCCCTCCTGAGTTCGAGGCCTACGCGCGGGTCCGTTTCATACCGGATCCAGACCGTCCTCACCAGAGCGTTCCGAGCGAGGACTTCACAGAGCCCGCCTGTGAGGGCTACGAGCACGCCATCGTCGCCAGGACGTGTAGAGCCCTGGCCGCGGCGACGCGCAGCTCCGACGAGTGCTACTTCGCGATCTGGGCCGGCTGCTCAGGTGTTGTGTCTCCTCTACCGGGTGGCCCTCGGAAGTACGACCAACCCACGGAACCGAGGATGGATGAAACGTCGCGGATTCCGATTACTGACCGTAGGTGTATCGCAGGTTGGCGTTGATCAGGTTGCCGATCCGATGGCACAGATGACGGAGCCGGCGGTCTTCCGGGTCGCGACCCCCTTTCGTCTGCCGATGCGGTGCGACTCGGCTGGGCTCAGGAAACATGCGCGGGCAGTCGGCTGCTTCGTTGCGCATCCTCGGCGTCGCACCCGCTCCTGTTGTCGGCTGCGTAGTGGGGATGACAACCCTGTTCGATCAACAGGCTGTGACTGCTGGGGTTTTTGTTCACCACGGTTCACTGCGGTTCACCGCTGATGCGTATGTGGCATCGGTTGTCGCGCAGTAAAAATCGACGATCTTCGGGCTGTGGAGAAACCTCGTCGTCGAACGTTTTGGCGAGTACCTTGGAGTCATGACCCCGATCACCGAGCTCCGCGACACCCTCATCGGTCTGCAACCCCCACCCGACGACGGAAGTGGTCGCGCGGTGGTCGAACGTCTCGACGAACTACGCGTGCTGCGCAACGTCCTCGATCACCAGATCGCCGTCCACATCGCCCGGCTGGACGACTCGGGGGCACCAGCACGAGCAGGGTCGACGACCCGATCCTGGCTGATCGAGATGGGCCTGCCCCCGACGGCCGCGCACCGCGGTGCACGCATCGCCGCCGGACTGGGATCGTTGCCGAAAGTCGCCGACTGCGCCGCCGACGGGTATCTGTCTACCGAGTGTGTTGATGCGATGGTCCGCGGCATCGCGTTCATCGACACACACGCAGCGACTCCGTTGTCCGACAACGACCAGTCGGCGTTCGAGAGCGAACTGCTCGCGCAGGCGTTCTCCGGTGCCACCCCCGCCGAGATCAACACTCACGCCCGGAGCATCGCCCTGCGGGTCGCCGATGACGATCCGCACGCGGTCGCAGCAGCCGATGATGCGTCGCTGAACACTGTGCACACCAGGGTGACCGACGAAGGCCGGGTCGCGATCACCGCAGACGTCACCGCAGTGATCGGGGAGAAATTCCTGTCCATGATCGACGAACGCTCCTGCCCGCGCCCCGAACCCGACGGCGCCGACGACCGCCGCGATGCCGGCCAACGCCGCGCGGACGGTCTGGAACTCCTGCTAGACCAGGCCGCGACCGGTGCAGCGATGACCACCGCAGGCGCACCACGAACGCAGCTACTCATCACCATTCCCGCTGATGGCGTTGGCCAGGCAACGTTGCCGTGGGTCGGAGCAGTGACAGGCTCAACAGCACAACGACTGTCGTGCGACGGCGCGGTGGCCGAGATCGTCCTCGACGACGAGGGGGTGCCGCTGCGGATGGGAACCACGAAACGGTTGTTCCCGCATCACCTACGGCAAGCGATCGTCGTGCGGGATGCGTGTTGCGTGAAATGCGGTGCACCAGCGGCACACACGCAGGTGCATCACCTGGTGCCATGGGCTGACGGCGGACCGACCGATCTGGACAACGGATGTCTACTGTGTCAACGCTGTCACACCCAGGTGCATCACCACGGCTGGCAGGTCGTGATGGGCCCCGACCGTCATCCCTGGCTCATCCCGCCCGCCGACATCGACCCGCGGCGTCTACCCCGGCCAGCCTACAACCGGCGCACCATGCGCCTGGACGACGCCCTCGTCTAACCGCACCCCGCCCCCACCAGACCCACCGGCGTCGGCACCGACCGACGCCACACGACCCTTGACAACTCCACAGTGTGAAAACAAACCCCTGCCCACCGGGACACTGTCGCGGAAGATGATCAGTAGCAATCTCTTCGCGAGAGATCCCGGTGGGGTCGGGGGGGATCGAAGCTGCACTTGAGATCGACCGTTCCCGCCTTCACAGCAACCACTAGCCAGGCGGTGAGTCAGCCCCGGCCCGCCCCCTCCCCTCAGAGCGCAGCGAGCCTGGAACACTTTCGGATCAGGCCGCGGCATCTCCGGAATCGCTGCCGGAATCGGAATCGGCGCCCGAGTCCGAGTCGCTACCGGAGTCGTTGCCGTCGGAATCAGAGGTGTCGGGATCAGCGGCGTCGGAGTCAGCGGCGTCGGAGTCAGCGGCGTCGGAACCGGCTCCGTCGGAATCCGAAGTGTCGGGATCCGAGGTGTCGGAGTCCGAGCCGCCGGGCTCGGGCGCGTCGGAGTCTCCGGCATCTGAATACTCGACGCCACCCTCTTCGGAGGCCTCTGGCGCCCGGTGCTTGCCGACGTAAGAATTCTCCGCCGAGCGGTGCTTGCCGACGTAGCTCTCGGCCTCGTCGGCCTCGTCGTCGGTGGTGGCCGAATCCGCCGATGCGTCGACGACCGACATGCTCGTGCGCGCCACAGTGTTCGACGCGTCGGTGTCGATCGGTTCGGTGGCGGGCAGACCGAACGGGAACTCGTAAGTCGGGATGCGGATCACGGGGACCAGTTCGCCGGTGTCGAGTTGCCCGAACTCGATGACCGGCAGGCCCAGTCGGTTCGGCCGGAGCTCGCCGTTGACCTCGACCAGCGGCCGGAAGGTGACGGTCGAACCCAGCCAGTCGACGGTGATCGGAGCCGTGAATCCGTAATCGCTCGTCAGCCGGAGGAAGTTCCCGCTGAACAGGTCGTAATCGCCCCCGATGCTCAGGCGGGCGAAGTCCTTGGAGAGGGAGAACCATTCGCTGTCGAAGTCGATGTCCTCGCCGCCGAGCAGAGCGGACACGAGACCGCTCAGGACTTCACCGCCCACGCCGCCGAGCACGCCTCCCGGGTCGGCGAGCAACGCAGTCGGATCCGTCAGTCCGAACTGGATCTCACCGTTGGGTTCCTTCCACCGGAAGTCGAAGACACCAGCGACGTTTGCGCACGCGCCGACTCCGTCGGCGTGGGCGGCGGTCAGACCGCCGTAGCAACCGACGCCCTTGACCCCGGGGATCTGCGCAATTTCGTTGCCGAGAACCGTCACGTCCAGTGGATCGGTGTTCCACGCGTGAGCAGTACCGATGACAGCGAATGAAAACGCGGCGCGTCCGTCACTCGCACCTGCGGTGGCCAGACTGATGGGCAGATACGAGATCGCCGTGGCGTCTCCGCCGCGATATGCCATCGCGAGCTGGAAGCCGTTGCCGCGTACGGTCGACGAGCCCTCCGTCGCAGGCTCATCGGCGACCGAGTCAGGCAGTCCGGACCCGAATAGCGGCACCAGGATGAGGTTCGCACCGTCCTTCACCCAGGAGGGGATAGCCGCGTAGGCGTCTTTCACCGTGCCGTAGACGCCGACCGGGACAAGCTCAAGACTCCCCGGCATCACGATGGCGACACCGAAGCCGCCCATGTCAGTGCTCGATTCCGAGCAGTCCGCCCCTCCGTTGCTCGCACCTGGAGCACACAACTCGATACGCCAAGCTTTGACGATTTCGGCCAGGCCATCATTGCTGAGGTCTGCGAGCACCGTCCCCAGGGGATTGTTGCCGTACAAGTTGTGAAGATTGGTGAAGCTGTTGATGGCGTCGGTTATCGGCGAAGCCTCAGCCACCGCCGGTTCCGCGACCTGCCCCGCTCCGATCGCGGCGACGGTCGCCAACGCGGCCGCCCCCGCGATCGCACGATGCTGTCGCCGCTGCTTCCGGTTCTCGCGTCGAGCGACCTTCTCCGATCGCTGAATTCCGCTGCGCCCCAACCTGGTCATCCGTCCCACCCTCTTCTCCCCGACCGCCCGAGCTGAGTAAGTGAATCATCACGCTCGGTGAACAGATGGTCGATCGGAGGAAATGGCACGAATCGGCGGTTCTGGTCAGACGTCCCACCCCTACCAGCGGTCGCGGTCGAGACCCTGGCCGGAGGCACCGGCGTCGGCGGCGCACCCGAATCCCACCACCCAGCGGGCGGGACCGCTCTCTCCCGCGGCGATCTCGACCTTGCCCAGCATCATCGGCTCGGGCAGGGCGGCCAGGAACTCCCCCAGCGCCGACGGGGCGAGCGTCCACACCTCGCCGCGAATCGCACGGCCGGCCTCGGGATCGCGGATCAGTCCCGGTTTGGGCGGGGTCGTGTCGAGGGCGACCAGACGATACGACGGGGTCGTGGTGACCTCGCCGGCCCACCGGGCACCCCGTTCGCTGAGCTCGTGCGTCAGTGGCCCACCCCGCATGTGCGCCCCGAAGACCGCGAGTTCGATCGCATCGTCGGGCTCCGCCCAGGAGGGCGCCATCGAGTCGTCACCGACGAAACGACGTGCCACGTCGACGAGCACGGCGTCGGCATGCGCGACGCCCAGGAACGTGACGCCGAACTGTGCTGTGCTGCCGTCTCCTTCGATGACCGTCCCGGCCGGCACAGCGAGTCCGCACAGGTCGAAGAGGTTACAGAAGTTGGTGTACGTGCCCATTCGTGAGTTCACGCCCACCGGATCGGCGGCCACCTCGGCGAGCGTCGGGTGCGCCGGCGCGGTCGGTACCATCAGGACCGTCGCATCGCCCCACTGCTCCATCGCCGCCACCCGAAGGTCCGCGAGCCTACGACGGGCGCGCAACAGGTCGACCGCCGAGAATCGGTCCGCCGCACCGATGATGGCCGACACCGTCGGATCGAGGCCGGCGGCGCCGGGATCGGCAACGGAATCGAGGTAGTCCCCCACCGCCTCGTATCGCTCGGCGACGAGCGCGTCGTCGTAGAGGAGCCGGGCGGCCTCGAGGAACGGCGACAGGTCGATGGTCTTGATCATGAGCCCCGCCGCCTCGGCACGATGCACCGCGTCGTCGAACGCGGCGCGCCACCTGTCGTCCAGACCGGGCAGCTCGGTGGGCACGGCGACGACCGGGCGTTCGGGCGCGGCGTAGGGAACGGACTTCGGGAAGGGCCGTGTCCCAGCGGCTTTCGCCATCACCGCAACCGATCGGTCGGCCAGCGGGAGGTCGGCGGCGAAGATCGTGAGGATATCGTAGCTCCGACAGGCGGGTACGACTCCGGCGGTGGAGACGACACCGAGGGTCGGCTTGACGCCGACGATGCCCTGCAGGCCAGCCGGCACCCGACCCGACCCGGCGGTGTCGGTCCCGATGGCGATGTCGGCGAATCCGAGGGCCACCGCCACCGCCGACCCCGAGCTCGATCCACCCGAGATGCGGTCGGGGCGTCGGGAATCCCGCACCGCGCCATAGGGACTGCGCGTACCCACCAGTCCGGTCGCGAACTGGTCGAGGTTGGTCTTGCCCAGCACCACCGCTCCGGCCGCACGCAGGGCGGCGACCGCGGGCGCATCGGCCTCGGGGGTGAAAGCGAAACCGGGACACCCGGCGGTGGTCGGCAGACCGCCGACGTCGACGTTGTCCTTGACCGCGAGAAGAATGCCCGCCAGCGGGCCGCCGGTCGCGACGGACCGCTCGTATTCGGCACGCACCTCGGCCTCGGACCGGAGCGTGATGAACACCTCCGGACGATCCGCCTCGGCGATCCGCGCGTACACCTCGTCGATCCTGCTCATGCCACCCGCTCCTCGTCGTCCGCGCTCTCCGACGCTCCGCCGTCGGCCACGCTCACACCGGCCGCTCGCGCAGCGAATTCACCTTGTAACGACCATCTCTCGCGCTCCTCCGCACGGGCGATCTCCATCGTCTCCCGGCGAGCCGCGATGTCGCCGGCGTGCTCGTCGAGGAAGCGCTGGTGCGCGGCCAGCGAGAACTCACCGTCGACGATCTTCGTGCTGTCGCCGCGCCCGGCGGCGACGTCGGCCCGCATGTCCAGGAGCTCTTCGGCGCTGACCGGATACCAGTGGATTCGATCGAAGAACCGCAGGAGCCACGGATGTTCGGGATCGAAACCCGGGGCCGGCAACGGATGCCGGTGATTCCACACCTGAGTTGTCCGCCCGACGAACTGATAACCGCCCGGGCCCTCCATGCCGTAGATGCACAGGTAGGCGCCGCCGATACCCACCGCGTTCTCCGGGGTCCAGGTGCGGGCCGGGTTGTACTTGGTCGTGACCAGTCGGTGGCGGGGATCCAGTGGAACGGCCACCGGCGCACCGAGATAGACGTCGCCGAGGCCGAGGACGAGGTAGCTCGCGTCGAAGACCGTGCGGTACACGTCGTCGACGGAGTCCAGGCCGTTCATCCGGCGGATGAACTCGATGTTCCACGGGCACCACGGGGCGTCGGACCGCACGCCCAGCATGTACCGTTCGATCGCCTCGCGAGTGGCCGGGTCGTCCCACGAGAGCGGCAGGTGCACCGTGCGGCTCGGCACCACGAGGTCTTCGGCGGCCGGCAACTGGCTCTCGCATTCGGTCAGCCACTCCAGCATCTGCGCCTGCGACCACACGTCCGGGTCCGCCTTCACCTGCAGGGAGCGGATTCCCGGCGTGAGATCGATGAGCCCGCGCGGCTTCTCGGCGGCGATCCGCTCGGCCAGCGCATGCACCCGGGCCCGCAGGGCCAGGTCGAGGTGCATCTCGCCGTACTCGACGAGCACGTTGTCGTCGCCGGACCGGCGGTAGGTGACGGTGGTCGATCCGTCGGCGGTCGTCGTGGTGCCCAGGATTCCGTTGTCGGCGTCGCCGCCCGACGACAGGACGTCGACGAAGCACGCCCGCCGGCCCAGCCCGACCTCGGCGGGCGAGGCCGCACGGTCACCGCGCACCGCGACGAACCGGATCGTGTCACCCGGCTTCAGCTGGCCGAGCTTCCAGCGCTGCGCGGTCGTGACCGTCACCGGGCACACGAATCCACCGAGACTCGGGCCGTCCGGGCCGAGCAGGATCGGCGTGTCCCCGGTGAAGTCGAGGGCGCCGACCGAGTACGCGGTGTCGTGGATGTTCGACGGGTGCAGACCGGCCTCGCCACCGTCGTCGCGCGCCCATCGGGGTTTGGGGCCGATCAGCCGGATACCGGTCCGGTCGGAGTTGAAGTGCACCTCGTAGTCGGTCGCGAACAGATCGGCGATGTCGTCCTCGGTGAAGAACTCCGGGGCGCCGTGGGGTCCGACGGTCACCGCCAACTGCCAGGTGTTGGTGAACGCCGGCTGCTCGTCGGAGAGGATGCGCCGGGGCGCGCCGGCCGGCGCACCCAGCAACGCGAGATCGTCGCCGGCCACCAGTGCCCGCCCGTCGAGCCCGCCGAACTTGCCCATGGTGAAGGTGGACCGGCTCCCGAGGTGATCGGCGGCGTCGAACCCGCCCCCCACCGCCAGATACGCCCGCATGCCGAGCCCACCGATCGATCCGATGTCGAGCACGTCACCTGGTTCGACGGTCAGCGGAACCCATTGCGGTGCAATTGTTCCGTTGATCGTCACCGGGACCGGCGCCCCGGTGACGGCCACGACCGTGGACCGGTCGAACCGCAGGGCCGGCCCCATCAGCGTGATCTCGAGACCCGCTGCCGTCTCCGGATTGCCGACAGCGATGTTGGCGAGCCGGAAGGACAGGTCGTCCATGGGACCGGAGGGGGGTACGCCGACCTTCCAGTACCCGACCCGGCCGGGCCAGTCCTGGATGGTGGTGAGCGGACCGGACCGCAGTACGGTCACCGCGCCCGTGGTGGTGGCAGACATGATGGTGGGATCCTCGTCGGAGTCAGGCGACGCCCGGGGGCGTGGAGGTGAACGGATGTCAGGACGGCCGGGTGACGATGACGCGCACCGCCGTCGGATCGAATCCGTTGCAGGGGTTGTTGATCTGCGGGCAGTTCGAGATGAGCACGAGGGTGTCGACCTCGGCGCGCAGCGCCAACCGCTTGCCGGGGGCGGACAGCCCGTCGACGATCCCCAGCGAGCCGTCGGGGTCGACGGGGACGTTCATGAAGAAGTTGACGTTGCCGACGAGCTCGGCCTTGCCGAGGCCGTGCCGGCTGCCCTCGATGAGGAAGTTCTCGACGCATGCGTGCTGGTGCTTGGTGTGGTGGCCGTAGCGCAGCGTGTTGGACTCCTGCGAGCAGGCGCCACCGAGGGTGTCGTGGTTGCCGACCTCGTCGGCCACGATCGTCATCAGCGGAGTGGAGTCGTGGTCACGGATCACGCTGCCGGTGGTGAGGAAGATGTTGCCCTGCGCGGCGATCGTCGCCTGGGCCGAATACCGCTGGGCAGTGTCGGCGGCGGCGTAGAACAACGTGTCGACGGCCTGGTTGCCGTGCAGGTCGACGATGGTCAGCACGTCGCCGGCGGCGACGACGCCCGACCACGGAGCCCGGTCGCCCACATGCGCGTCGTCGACGACGGCGCCGGGGACGAGGGCGAGTTCGGCGGCTGGCGCCGAGGCGAAATCGGTGATGAGTGCGGTGTTTGTCTCGGTCACGATGAGTGGTCCTTTCTGCGGGTCGGCTCAGTGATGAGCCGCGGCCCAGACGTCTTCGGAGTTGGCGACCGCGCGCTGGTACTCGGGGTCGGTGCCGGCGACCTCGGCCAGCAGCGTGTCGAGATCGCTCTTCGCCTGCCACGCCAGCACTTCCAGCGAGGTGGTGTCGAAATGCGGCGACGGGTCGAGCGGATGCGCGGTGTTGGCGATCGCGACCGTGCACGGCAGATGCAGGATCAGATCGACCGAACGCCCGGGGCCCGCGCTGCCGGTCGAGCGCAGTGCCCCGTCGGCGTCGACGGTGACGCCGTGGAAGAACGACAGCGACGGCGCCACATCCGTGGGTGTCAGACCGTGCTTCGCGGCCGCGAGCGTGAACAGCTCACGTCCGGCCGGGCTCGCCGAATGCACCTCACCGGCACCGTATCTCGCGGTATTGCCCGCGAGGGTCGAGGTACCGCATAGGGCGTCGTGGTGACCGGAGTCGTCGGCGACCACGGTTGCCAGGACGCGGCCCTGATCGCTGAGGAGCGGATGACCCGCACCCAGGTACGCCTGCCACGGGACCTTCACGGTGTCGGCGACGTTGAGACGCTCCCACGGCGCGTCGGCGCGCCAGAGCAGCAGATGTGCGCAGGCCGCGCCGGCCACATCGGTGAGCCGCAACCGGGTTCCCCGTGCCAGGACCTTGCTGGTGTAGCGGCCACCGGGCACCGTCTCCGCCCAGGTCAGCGAGGTGGCCGGGACGTCGGCGGGCGGGTTGGGCCAGGCCGATGCCGGCACCACCGGCATGCTGTCGGTGATGGCACCGGCCTGCGCACGGGCGTGTTCGCGGGCGCCGGTGGTGGTGCCGGTACCCGTCGCGGTGATCGTGCTCATTCGGAACTCCTTGTTGTAGAGGGTGTTCGGGTGCCACCCTGCTCCCCGAAAGCGGGCTAGCGAACGTCTCCCCTGCTCCTTGAGGAGCGAGCTTGCAAGCGTCTCCCCCTGCTCCCTGAGGAGCGAGCTTGCAAGCGTCTCCCCCTGCTCCCTGAGGAGCGAGCTTGCGAGCGTCTCCCCCTGCTCCCTGAGGAGCGAGCTTGCAAGCGTCTCCCCCTGCTCCCTGAGGAGCGAGCTTGCAAGCGTCTCCCCCTGCTCCCTGAGGAGCGAGCTTGCGAGCGTCTCCCCCTGCTCCTTGAGGAGCGAGCTTGCAAGCGTCTCCCCCTGCTCCCTGAGGAGCGAGCTTGCAAGCGTCTCCCCCTGCTCCCTGAGGAGCGAGCTTGCGAGCGTCTCCCCCTGCTCCCTGAGGAGCGAGCTTGCAAGCGTCTCCCCCTGCTCCCTGAGGAGCGAGCTTGCAAGCGTCTCCCCCTGCTCCCTGAGGAGCGAGCTTGCGAGCGTC
>NZ_JBHXVK010000022.1:0-34481 GCF_042672305.1 Gordonia sp. NPDC127522 | reverse complement strand
TGAGGAGCGAGCTTGCAAGCGTCTCCCCCTGCTCCCTGAGGAGCGAGCTTGCAAGCGTCTCCCCCTGCTCCCTGAGGAGCGAGCTTGCGAGCGTCACGAAGGGTCTTCGCAACTCGTCTCGCCAGGACCCTTCGTGGCGCGCCCTCCGCAAGCTCCGGGCGCTCCTCAGGGAGCAGAGGTTGTGCGGTTCTTTCGGATTAGGGAGCAAGGGGGCATCAGGCGGACGGGGAGGTCGTCACCGGTCGCGGGTGTTCTTTTCCACGGGGGTAGCAGGCGATCCCGACGAGGACGGTCGCCACGATGCAGATGGGGCCGGCCCAACGGAGGATCGGCATCTCACCGGACGGGTCGAAGACCTCGGCCCGCGGCCACGCCAGGTTGATCACCATCAGGACGCCGTAGAGCACCGCGAGGGCATTGACTACCATCCCGAATCGGCCCAGGCTGAACAGCTTTCGTCCGCCGGCGTCGACGGCCGGCGTGTCCCGGCCGCCGCGATGCGGCCAGCCCTGGAACCTCCGGTAGAGCATCGGGCCGGTGACGGCCAGGTAGGCGAGGTAGATCAGGATGATGCACACGCTGGCGAGGGTCGCGAAGATCGCCGAGTTGCCGACGTTGACGAGCAGGATGCCGATGCAGAGCACACCGATCAGGATCGACGGCAGGATCGGGGTGCCGGTGCGGCTGTTGACGTGTGCCAGTTGCGCCGAGAACGGGAGCCGGCCGTCGCGGGCCATGGAGAACATCAGACGCGAGCAGGCGGTCTGGATGGCGAGGGTGCAGATGAAGATCGCCACGGCCACGTCGGCGAGGAGGACCTTGCCCCAGAAGCTGCCGAGCACGGAATCGAGGACGTACGGCAGGCCGCCGGTCGCGAGTTGCTCGTCGAGGGTGGGTGCCGCCATCAGGGTGCCGAGCAGCATCAGTCCGCCGCCGATGGCCGAGACGGTCAGCGCCATCCGGATGGTGCGCGGTGCGACGCGGCGCGGGTCCCTCGTCTCTTCGGCCAGCTCACCCGCCGACCCGAAACCGACCATGACGTACGCAGCCATCAGACCGGAGACGATGAACGCCCAGATGTAACCGGGCTGCTGACCGGGAACGCCGGTGTCGAACACGACGTCGGGACCGCGCTGGGCGTGGGTGAACAGTGCCAGGATCACCGCGACGACACCGACGAGCTCGCAGACGACGCCGATGCTGTTGACCCGGCTCATCCACCGGACGCCGATGCAGTTGATGGCGGTCACGATGACCAGCAGGACCGAGCCGAGGAGGACGGCGTTGGCCGCACCGCTCGTCGTGGTGAGGGTGGGGTCGTCGCCGATGATCTGGAACCCGATCCAGATCGACGGCAGGACGACCTGCAGGGCGATCGCGGCCGCGGCGGCGGTGACGACCTGCGCGATCATCATGAACCAGCCGCCGAACCAACCGACGACCTCGCCGCCCATTCGGCGGGACCACTGGTAGATCGCGCCCGAGATCGGATATCGCGCCGCGATTTCGGCGAAGCACAGCGCCACCAGGAACTGGCCGGCGTAGACGATCGGCCAGGTCCAGAAGAAGGCCGGGCCGCCGAAACCGAAACCCAGACCGAACAACTGGAAGATGGTGGTCAGGATCGAGACGAACGAGAACCCGGCGGCGAAGGACGCGAACTTGCCGAGCGAACGATGGAGTTGCTGGTCGTAGCCGAGTGCCGAGAGATCGTGTGCGTCGGCATCTCCGGCGCCCGGGCCGGACGATGATCCAGCGGCCGAGGAGGGCGATGCCGCGGGAGCCACTTCGGGGGTGGAGGTCATGCGCGGTCTTCCTTTCCGAGAAGAAGCTCCACGTTGAGCACGGTTGAGGCAGGCACTGTTTCCTGTCACCTGATAGGTAAGCCCTCGCTGATTTCTATCGATTGACAGAATTGTTCCGGTCGTGAAAACTCCCGTTACGTCCGCGTAACGCGCCTGGGATTTCCCCGGTCGGGGGGTCCGCGAGCGGCAGAAGCCCGCGATCCGTCGGCTAGGGTCGAGGAATCCGGGTCGCAAGATCCCCGGGTTGCGAGATCTGTTGACGCAATTGAGGAGACGACATGCCGTCCGGCTCGAGTACGGCCCAGACCCCGACCGGTCGCGGCCGTCCGCGCCTGGTGCCGGCCCGACGCCGCGGTCAGACCGCGCGCGAAGAGATCCTCGACGCCGCTGCCGAACTGTTCACCCGCCACGGGTACACCGGGACGTCGACACGCATGATCGCCGAGGCGGTCGGCATCAGACAGGCGTCGATGTACCACTACTTCGGCACCAAGGACGACATTCTCGCGACGCTGCTGGAGACGACAGTCGTCGCCTCACTCGAACGCGCGCGGGTACTGCTCGACGAGAACGGGGACGCGCTCGCGCGGCTGCTGGAGCTCGCGCGCTTCGACGTCGATCAGCTGGCACAGTCGCGCTGGAACCTCGGCGCCCTGTACCTGCTGCCCGAGGTCGCCGATCAGCGTTTCGTCGAATTCCGTTCGGCGCGGCAGGAATTGGCCGACTCGTATGCGGCCCTGTCGGCCGCGGCACTCGGCGACGCGACCGACAAGCGGACGCTTCTGCCCTTCCGGTTGGTGGAGTCGGTCATCATGATGCGCGCCGACGAACAGCGCGGCGAGCTCGGCGAACACACGGCCGCCGGTCTCGCCGCCACCGTCGTCGACGCGATCTCGCGAATTCTGTAGCGACAGAGCGCACATGGCTGAAGTCGCTACGGGATTCCCGCGAGCGTGACGGCTAGCAGGTTCCGATCACGCCACCCTGCAGCGCCACCTCCATCTTGCGCACGATGGAGCAGTCCGCCGGACCACTTCCGACGCTGCGCATGGGTTCGACCTGCTTCACCGCGGGGGTCGGGGCGAGCTGCCGGCCGACCGGCCCGGTCACCTGCGGTACGACCGGCTCCGGGGCGGCATGCCTCGGCTGATGCGGGACGACGACCCGCTCGGCCGACACCTCGGTGGCGTCCGCGCGCAGGTGTCGCGGCTTGTCGACCGGCACCTTCCAGCCCTTGTCGTAGCCGTGCGCGGCGCCGATCGCGACACCGGCCGCGACCGCGGGCAGCGCGACGAGGGTGGCGACCACAGCCGTCCCCACCACGGGCCCGACGACGAGTCCGGTGGGCCACAACGGCAACGTGAGTATCAGACCCAAGGGGGCACCCACCACACCGCCGACCGCGAGGGCGAGGGGTGCTGCCACCCCGGCTCCGATGACGCCACCGACCGCGGCATCACCGACCATCTGCTCGGCCACCCGGTCGGCCCGCGCGACCGGTACCCCGTTGCTCTGCAACACCTCCGAGATTCCTTGGACGATCTCACCGGCGCCCGCCGAGATCTGCGCGGCCAGTTGCGGGGACACCGCTCGCGGACGGGTCAGGACCAGGTTGCCGACCCGAACCCGGTCCCCGGCATCGGCGACCGGCACCGCCACCGAACCGAGTGGCCGTAGGTGCCGCGGCCCCGGTGTCGGGACGACCGACGTCACGTCCGGCCATGACCCGACCACCACCGGCGCCGCATCCGAGACCAGCGCGGCATCGATCTGCGCGATGCGGAAAGCGTTGCCGGGCGGCGTTTGTCCTCCCGACGTCGATGAGGAGGGAACCACCGGGACGGGCAGGGCCACCCCGGGTGAGGCCGCCTGGGCCACGGCCGGGGCCGTCACCGTGAGCGACGCGGCCAACGCGCAGCCGAGCAAGGCGCCCGCCGGGCGGCGACCGCGCGGACGTGGGCAACGGTGTGCGCCGGATTTGCCGTTCTTGTCCATGGACGACCTCATCTCTTGGTGGTGAACCGATCATCGTGAGAAAACGCTAACCCCGAAGCGGCTTTCCGCGAGGCGCTTTCGCGCGTCAGATGATCGTCGAGGACGGTTGCGACCTGTCCGATCGCCTCGTCCTCGGTCATCCCCAGGTGGTGGGTGTCGACGTCGACATTCGTGATTTCCCCCCGAACGTACCGACTCCATCCGTTGGCGCCCAACGCATCCGGTCGCCGATCGCGCACGGCGGTGAAGTAGAGCACGTCGGTGTCGACGACCGGCGGGTGCCAGTCGCCGGTGGCCCGGATCAGCAGGTTGTAGGCGTCGGTCAGCCGCTCGATCGTCGCGGCGTCGATGCCGAACCCGGTGCCGAGGCGCTCGGCGATCTGCTCGGCGGCTCGTTCGGCGGTCGCGTCCGCACTCACGAAGTCGATGCCGAGGACCGGACCGAGGTTGGTGATCAGCTCGCCCGGGGTGACGGTGGTGATCGCCGACGAGTCCACACCGTCGGCCTCGGTGTCGAGCATCGCGAGCAGCGCGACCTCGGAACCGGCCGCCCGCATCTCGGCGGCGATCGCGTGCGCGATCACCCCGCCGAGCGACCACCCCAGCAGGTGATACGGACCCTCGGGCTGTACCGTCCGGATCTCGTCGGCGTACCTGCGTGCGATCTCGGCGATCGTCGTGGGGCCGGGGGTCTCGCCACCGATCTGTGGCGCCTGCAGGCCGTACACCGGCCGGCCGGGCGGGACCTGCCGGCTCAGCGTCTGATAGCACCAGGCCAGCCCGGACGCGGGGTGGATGCAGAACAGCGGCGGCAGTTCGCCTTCCGGCCGGATCGGGAGCAGGACGTCCAATCCCACCCCGCCCGGCCCCTCGTCCCCCGGCCCGCGCGCGGCGTCGAACCCGTTGCGCATCCCGTCCTCGATCCGCCGGGCCAGGTCGGCCGGGCTCGAATCGGACAGCATCCACCGGACCGGGATCTCGACGTGCAACTCGGTCTCGAGGTCATTGATGACCTGGACCGACCGCAGCGAATTGCCGCCGAGCGCGTAGAAGTCGTCGTCGGCGCCCACCCGCGGGACACCGAGCACGTGCTCGAAGGTCCGCGCGATCTCGGTCTCCAGCCACGACGACGGTGCGCGGAACGCCGAGGCGTCACGTGTCGGCTGCGGCAGCCTCGCCCGGTCGAGCTTGCCCGACGCGGTGATCGGCAGCGAGTCGAGCACCATCACCGCCGTCGGCATCATGTATCCCGGGAGCGCCGCCGACGCGAACGCGGTGACCTCGGCGGTGTTCACCGACCTCCCCCCGACGTCCCTCACGCCGGCCCCCGCCGGCACCAGGTAGACGGTGAGATAGTCGACCGCGTCGGTGGAGGTGACCGCGGCCGCCGCGCGGGCGATGTCCGGGTGCGCGGCGAACACCGCCTCGATCTCACCGAGTTCGATGCGCAACCCGCGGAGCTTGACCTGGAAGTCGCTGCGTCCCAGATACTCGAGCGCACCGCTTCGTCGACGCCGCACCAGATCACCGGTGCGGTACATCCGGGCGCCGGACGTGAAGGGATCGGCCACGAAGCGATCGGCGGTCAGACCCGGTCGTCCGTGATAGCCCCGCGCCACCTGCGTCCCGGACAGGTAGAGATCGCCGGTCACCCCCGCCGGCACCGGACGCAGCCGCGAGTCCAGCACGTACGCACGGGCATTCCACACCGGCGCCCCCATCGGCACCGCGCCGTCGTCGGCCGTCCCCACCGCGGAGGAGGTCGCGTGCACCGTGAACTCCGTCGGCCCGTACAGGTTGTACAACTCCACTTCCGGCAGCGCACGGCGGGCGGCGTCCACCACATCGGGCCCGAAGGCCTCACCCGCGACGAGCAGGGCCCGCAACGAGAGCGCCGCGCCGGTGGGCAGGGCATCGGCGAACACCGCCAGCATCGACGGCACGAACGACGTGATGGTCACCCGATGGGTGGACATGACCTCGGCCAGGTAGCGCGGATCGGTGTGGCCGTCCGGTCGGGCGATCACCAGTCGGGCACCGACGGCGAGGGTCGCGAACAGTTCCCACACCGATACGTCGAAGGTCGCGGGAGTCTTCTGCAGCACCACGTCCGATCGGCTCAGCGCGTACTCGGCGCTGATCCAGCGAAGCTGGTTGACCACCGAGCGATGCGACACGGCAACGCCTTTGGGTCGACCCGTGGAACCCGAGGTGAACAGCACGTACGCGAGGGCGTCCGGATTCAGCGGCGTGATCCGGTCATCGTCGGTCAGCGGCGAGTCGTCGAACCCGGACATATCGACGGAGTCGAGCGCGGACAGCACCAGCACCGGCTCGGCGCACTCGACCATGTAGTCGATCCGCTCGGCCGGGTGGTCCGGGTCGATCGGCACGTAACCACCGCCGGCGGCGTGCACCGCGTACATCGCCGTGAGCTGGTCGAGCGAGCGTCGCATACGGAGCGCGACCAACGAGTCCGGCCCCACCCCCTGTGCGACCATCCAGCGGGCCAGCCGGTTCACCCGACCGGAGAACTCGGCGTAGGTCTGCGAGACCGCCCCGGAGATCACCGCGGTGTTCTCGGCGTACGCGACCGCGGCCGCGGCGAACATCGAGGCGAGGGTCTCGGCGGAGTCCACCTCGTGCGTCGTCGCGTTCGGACCCGGGAGGGCGGCAGACCGTTCGGCGTCGTCGAGCAGGTCCACGTCGTGGACAGCGCGGTCGGCGTCGATCGTCATCGCCTCGAGCATCGCCACCAATCGTTCGACGAACCGCTCCACGGTCGACGCGTCGAAGAGGTCGGATGCGAAGGTGACACCACCGGTGATGCCGGCCGGCGCCCCGTGTGCGTCGTAGGAGTCGGCCACCGTCACCTGCAGGTCGAACAGGGCGAGTCCGGTGTCCGGTTCGACGGCCCGCACCGACAGATCGGGCAGTTCGATGTCGGTGCTCGAGATGTTCTGGAACGCCAGCATCACCTGGAACAGCGGGTTGTGGGCGTCGGAGCGGACCGGGTTGAGTTCGGAGACGAGCCGTTCGAACGGGACGTCGGCGTGACCGAACGCCGCGAGGTCGGTGGCGCGCACGTCATCGATCAACTCGGCGAACGACATCCCGCTCCGCACCCGGGTGCGCAGGACCAGCGTGTTGACGAACATCCCGACCAGATCGTCGAGAGCACGTTCCCCGCGTCCGGCGTACGGGGTCCCGACGGCGACGTCGTCGGTCGCGGCGAGCCGCGCGAGCAGGGCGGCCAGCGCGGCATGGAAGACCATGAACAGGGTCGTGTTGTGGGCGCGGGCGACCCGTTGCAACCCGGCGTGCAGATCGGCGTCGACGGTCAGGCCGACGGACTCCCCGGCGTAGGACTGGGTGGCCGGGCGCGGCCGATCGGTGGGCAGTTCGAGCAGCGGCGGTGTGTCGGCCAGTTGCTCGGACCAGTAGTCGATCTGCGCGTGCAGCAACGAGTTCGGGTCCGATTCGGAGCCCAGGACCGCCCGCTGCCAGATCGCGTAGTCGGCGTACTGCACCGGCAACGGCACCCATCCGGGCGCCTCGCCCTGCAGACGCGCGACGTAGGCCGTCATGATGTCCCGCGCGAGGGGCCCCAACGAGGAGCCGTCACCGCCGATGTGATGGAGGATCACGGCGAGCACCCACTCGTCGCCGCTGAGCTCGAAGAGCACGATCCGGGTCGACGCCCCGGCGGTGAGGTCGAACGGTGCCGCGATCAACTCCGCGATCGCCTGATCGACAACGGATTCCGCAACCTGGACGACCTCCATCGGGACGGTGTCCGCGGGCAGGATCACCTGGGCCGGTTCACCTTCGACGAAGGGGTAGACGGTGCGCAGGATCTCGTGGCGCGCGACGACGTCACCGATCGCCCGGTGGAGGGCGTCGACATCGAGACTTCCGGACAACCGCACCACGACCGGGATGCTGTACGCCGGCGACTCGGGTTCGATCCGGTTGAGGAACCACATGCGTTGCTGCGCATAGGACAGCGGGATCCGCTCCGGACGTTCGTGTGCCACCAGGTCGACGCGCCCGGTGTCCGTGTGCGACTCGGCGCGGGCGGCCAGCCGCGTCACCGTGGACGCCTCGAAGATCACCGACACCGGGATCGTCGTGTCAAGCGCCGCACCGATTCTCGCCACCACCCGCGTTGCGGCGAGACTGTTGCCACCGAGGTCGAAGAAGTCGTCGTCGGCACCGACCGCGGCATCGACGGACAGGATGTCGGCGAACACCCCCGCGACGATCTCCTCGACCGGCGTGGCCGGGGCACGGAAACTCCGGGTGGTGACGACCGGCGCCGGAAGGGCACGCCGGTCGAGCTTGCCACTGGGTGTCAGGGGGATGTCGTCGAGGACCACGACCGCCGCCGGGACCATGTACGTCGGCAACACCTCGCCGAGTTCGGCACGAAGTTTCTCACCGACGAGGGCGACGCCCGGCGCGGGCACCACGTAGGACACCAGGCGCATGCCGATGCCGGAGTCGTGCCGCGGGACGGTGACGGCGTAGGCCACCCGAGCGAGTTCTGCCAGCGCGGCGTCGATCTCCCCGAGCTCGACCCGGAAGCCGTGGACCTTCACCTGGAAGTCGTTGCGTCCGATGAACTCCAGGTCGCCCGAGTGGTTGCGGCGCACGATGTCCCCCGTGCGGTATGCGCGTTCCCCGGTATCGCCGAAGGGGTGGGCGACGAACCGGGCGGCGGACACCCCGGACCTGTTCAGGTAGCCGCGCGCGAGCGCGGGTCCGGACAGATACAGCTCCCCCGCGACCCCGTCCGGCACGGGCTGCAGACGGGTGTCGAGCACGAGCGTCTGCATCCCGGCGAGCGCCGTGCCGATCGTCGACCGTTCTCCCACCCGCAGCGGAGTAGTGGCGGTGGCGACGATGGTGGTCTCGGTGGGGCCGTACAGCACCCGGAATTCCCGGGCAGTAGCCGGATCGGCACCCACCCACCGGCTCACCAGGTCGGTCGGTACCTCGTCGCCGCCCGACATCACGACCCGCAGGTCGTCGAGCCCGTCCGGATCCACCGAGGCGAGCGCGGCCGGGGTGACGAACGCATGGGAGACGCGGTGATCGCGGAGGAAGTCGGCCAGCTCGCGACCACCCCGCATCCCGGTGGGGGCCACGACGAGGGTGGCCGCGGCACTCACGGCGAGCAGGATCTCCAGCAGCGACGCGTCGAACGAGGGAGAGGCGAAATGCAGTACCCGCGGGCTGGTTCCGGGCTCACGGTCGACGTGCAGCGTGGCGAGGTAGTCGGCGACGCCGGCATGCGTGACGGCGACGCCCTTCGGCACCCCGGTGGAGCCGGAGGTGAAGACCACCCAGGCGGTGTTCGCGGGCCGGACCGGGCACACCCGATCGGTCTGTCGGATCGGCGACGGCGACAATTCGGCGACCTCGGCGGCGGTGGCGGGGTCGTCGAGCACGACCCAGTCGAGCGCCCCGGACAGCGTCGGCCGCGACCCTCGAGTCGTGATCCCGAGTGGCGCAACCGAATCGGACACCATCTGGTCGATGCGCGCGGCCGGGTAGTGCGGGTCCACCGGGACATAGGGGGCACCCGATTTCACGACGGCCCACCACGCGACCAGCGATTCCGCCGACCGCTCCACGGCCACCGCCACCGGCCGCTCCGGCGCCGCACCGTTCTCGATGAGATACCGTGCCAGCCGATTCGAGCGGCGATCGAGCTCACCGTAGGACAGCTCGACTCCGCCGCAGATCACCGCCGCACCGTCCGGGTCGGCCACGACGGCCGCCGCGAAGATCTCCGGCAGCAGCACGGGCTCCGCGACCGCGCCCGGTCCCACCACCGACACCAGTTCGGCGCGCTCGGCTCCGCCGAGCCAGTCGATGTCACCGACGGGGGTTGTCGCGTCGTCGACGATCGCGTCGAGTACACGATGCAACCGACTGGCGATGCCGGCCACCGTCCCCGGATCGAAGAGGTCGCGGGCGAACATCATGGTTCCCGAAAGACCCTGTGGCGTGCCGTCTTCGGTGTATGACTCGGCGAGGACCACCTGGAGGTCGAACTGGCAGATCCCGGTGTCGGCCTGCGCGCGGGAGACGCGCAGGTCCGGCAGGTGGAGATGGACGTCGGACAGATTCTGGAAGGCCAGCGCGACCTGGAACAGCGGATGATGCGCGGTGGACCGTTCCGGGTTGAGTTCGGAGACGATCCGCTCGAACGGGACGTCGGAGTGCTCGAAGGCGTCCAGGTCGACCTCGCGCACGCGGTCGAGCAATCCGGCGAACGACTCCGCGGCGTCGAGGTCGGTCCGGAGCGCGAGGGTGTTGACGAACATGCCGACGAGCGGTTCCAGTCCCGGTTCGCCGCGCCCGGCGACCGGGGTGCCGATCACGACGTCGTCGGCGCCGCTCAACCGGCCGAGCACCGCGGCGAGCGCGGCGTGCACGACCATGAACAACGACGCGCCATGTGCCCGCGCGAGGGCGAGGAGTTGCCCGTGCAGGCGGGCGTCGATCGCCACCGGCACCTGCCCGCCCGCCAGGGTCGCCACCGGCGGACGCGGGCGGTCGGCGGGCAGATCGAGGACGTCCGGGGCACCCGACATGGTCGACCGCCAGAAATCCAGCTGGGCGTGCATCAGCGAGGTCGGATCGTCCGCGCTCCCCAGCATGTTTCGCTGCCACAGCGCGTAATCGGCGTACTGGACCGCGAGCGGTTCCCAGGTCGGTTCCGCGCCGGCGATGCGGGCGGCGTAGGACGTCATCACATCGCGGGCGAGCGGCGCCATGGACTGGCCGTCACCGGCGATGTGATGGACCACGAGGACGAGCAGGAAACGCCCGTCGGTCCCCTGCCGGTCGTCGTGTGCGTCGCGGTTGTCCGGGCCATGGGGATCGTCCACGCCGTCCGGGTCGATCGCGACCACGGCCACACGCATCGGCACCGACGCGGTCACGTCGAACCCCCGGCGCACGAACCCGGCGACGACGTGCTCGACCTCGGTGGCCGATGCCCGCATCGACTCGAGGAGCACCGGGGCGTGGTCGAGGACGAGTTGCCACGGCTCGCCGTCGGTGTCGGGGTAGATCGTCCGCAGCACCTCGTGCCGCCCGACCACGTCGTCGAGGGCCTGCCCGAGTGCCGCGAGGTCCAGGTGCCCCGTGAGTTCGAGGACCACCGGGATGTTGTAGGCCGGCGACTCCGGCTCCATCCGATTGAGGAACCACATCCGCTGCTGCGCCAGCGACAACGGGATGCGCTCCGGGCGAACGGTTGCCGTCAACGCGGTGCGCCGGTCGTCGCCCAGCGACCCGACCAGCTCCGCCAGTGCCGCGACGCCGGGCGCGTCGAACACCGACCGCAGCGGAACCCGTACTCCCAGCTCCGCACCCAGCCGCGCCGTCACCACCGAGGCGGTCAGCGAGTCGCCACCCAGGGCGAAGAAGTCATCGTCGGCGCCCACGCGCGGCACGCCGAGGACGTCCTGGAAGACATGCGCCACGGCGGACTCGGCCGTGCCGGACGGTGCACGGAACCCACGTGGGGCGATCACCGGTTCGGGCAGGCGACTCCGATCCAGCTTGCCGGTCGGGGTGAGGGGTATCTCATCCAGTACGACCACCGCGGCCGGCACCATGTATACGGGCAGCGATCGCTCCAGCGACGCACGTAGTTCGTCACCGGAGAGCGACGCCCCCGCTGCGGCGGTCACGTAGGAGACCAGACAGTGCGCCGTTCCGTTCCCGCCACGCGGGACGGTCACGGCGTAGGCGACGTCGGCGCGCGATCCGAGGCGCGCGTCGATCTCGCCCACCTCTACCCGGGTGCCGCGCACCTTCACCTGGAAGTCGTTGCGTCCCACATACTCCAGTGCACCGGACCGGGAGACCCGGACGAGGTCGCCCGTCCGGTACATCCGGGTTCCGGGCGCATCGGCGGGGCAGGCCACGAACCGCGCCGCCGTCGTCGCGGGCCGGCCGACATAACCGTCGGCCAGGCCGGGGCCGACGAGGTACAACTCGCCGACGACGCCCTGCGGAACCGGACGCATCCACGTGTCGAGCACCATCGTGCCCACCGGTCCCACCGCCGTCCCGATCGTGATCGGATCACCCGCCCGCAGCGGCGTGCCGGCGGTGGCCCAGATGGTCGATTCGGTCGGCCCGTACAGGTTGATCATGTTCCGGCCGTCGGCCCACCGTGAGACCAACTCGGGCCCGACCGGTTCACCCGCGGTCGCCAGTACGCGCAGCGTGTCGAGACCGTCGGCCGGCACGGTGGCCAGTGCCGACGGCGTCACGACGGCATGCGAGACCTGCTCGCGCCGGATCAGATTCGCGAGCGCGGGGCCTCCGTAGACATCGGGTGGCGCCACCACGAGACGTCCCCCGGAGCCGTGGGCCATCAGGAGTTCGAACACGAAGGCGTCGAAGCTCGGTGAGGCCACCTGCAACACATTCGACGACTGGTCGACGCCGAGGACCGCGCGCTGCGCCGCGACCACCGGCGCGAGTCCGCGGTGGGAGACGACGACACCCTTCGGTGTGCCGGTGGAGCCGGACGTGTAGATCACGTATGCGGTGTCCCCGAGCCGGATCGGGCCGCCGCCTTCGTTCGACTCGGGGCCGTCCGTCCGCGGTTCGTCGACGACGAGCCAGTCGATGCTGTCGGGCAATGCGGCCCGGTGCGCGCCGACGGTGATCCCCAACCCGGCGCCGGCGTCGGCCAAGACGAACTCGATGCGTTCGGCGGGCAGGTTCGGATCCAGCGGCAGGAACGGCACTCCCGCCTTGGCCGCCGCCCAGATCGCGATCGCCGCCTCGACGGACCGCGGGAGTGCGCACGCCACGACGCCGGACCGCGCCCGCCGCGAGATCTGCCGCGCCAGGCGATCGGATTCGGCGTCCAGCTGCCGGTACGACAGCGACCGCTCGCCGCAGGTCACCGCGATCGCATCGGGCGCCTGACCGGCTGCGGTGGTGAGGATGTCGAGCAGCGTTGCCGGTTCCGGCATGTCGTCGATCCGACCGGCACCCGCCTCGTGCCCGACGTGACGGAGCGCGCCGAGCCGCGAACCCGGCTCGTCGGCGATGCGGGCGAGACATTCCACGAAGTGGTCGACGATCTCCCGTGCGCGGCTCTCGTCGAACTCGTCCCGATGGAACCGCACGGTGATACCGAGTCCCGGTTCCCCCTCGCCACCGTCTATCTTCGGCGCCACGACGACGCTCAACGGGTAGGGCGTGGCGTCGAGCCCGGTGACGCCGTCGACGTGCAAGCCCGCCTCGGTGACCAGTTGTTGCAGCGCGTCCTCGCGCAGCGGGAACGACTGGAAGGCCAGTGCGGTGTCGAACAGGTCCGACCGGCCCACCGCGCGGTGGATGGCCGGGAGTCCGACGTAGTGGTGGTCGAGGACCAGCGCATTCGCGTCCTGCACATGGATCAACAGATCGCGCAACGACATCGACGGTTCGAGACGGACCCGGATCGGTACCGTGCTGAGGAACATCCCCAGCGCCCGGTCGACGCCGGGCAGCTCCGGTGGCCGTCCGGCGACCGCGGAGCCCAGGACCACATCGGTGTCGCCGGTGAGGGTTCGCAGGACGAGGGCCCACGCCGCGGACAAGGCGGTCCCGACCGTCACCGCGGACTCCGCGGCGGCCGACCGCAGACGCGCATACTCCTGCCCGGGCAGCTCGGCGATGACCTCACCGGCGTCGAACACGGTGGTCGCGGCACCGAGCCGGGTCACGCGGGTGGGTCCGTCGACGTCGGCGTAGGCCTGCGCCCACGCGGCCGTCGACGCGTCCTGATCCTGTTCGCCGAGCCACGCGAGGTAGTCCCGGTACGAGGCTGACGGCCGGCATGCGCCGATCTGCCCCGGGTCGCCGTAGTAGTGGAGGAGTTCGCCGAGCAGCAGGGGCATCGACCAGCCGTCGAGGATCACGTGATGGTTGGTGACGTGCAGGGCGAAGTGGTCGCTGTCGAGCCGCACGAGGGTGAAGCGGATCAGCGAGGGTTCGGTCAGATCGAAACCGGCGGCGGCGTCGTCGGCGGCGACCCGCCGGGCGGCCCCGCGGTCCGCGGCAACGGTGAGATCGACTGTCCGGAAGCGCACCTCGACGCCGTCGACGACGACCTGCCGCGGGCCACGCGATGTCTCGACGAAGGCCGTCCGCAAGACGTCGTGGCGGTCCACGAGTGCCTGCGCGGCGCGGCGCAGCAGGCCGGCGTCGACCGGGCCGGAGAGGGCGATCGTCGACTGCACGGTGTAGGTGTCCACCGCATCGGGATCGAGGGTCGAGTGGAAGTGGATACCCGATTGCGTCGGCGACAACGGCCAGACGTCCGACAGCCTGGGGTAGTCGTTCCGCACCCGGTCGAGATCGATGTCGGGAAGATCGACGAGCGGCGAATCCTGCTCGACGACAGCCTGTTCGGCGGCCGAAGTGGTGGTGGGGCCGCTGGTCGCGGAGTCGGTGGTGGCGATGGCGGCGAGCGCGGCGACGGTCTTCGCCTCGAAGACCGCCCGCGGAGTGAGCGACAGTCCGGCGGCCTTCGCCGCCGCGACCAGTTGCATCGAGACGATGCTGTCACCCCCGAGCGTGAAGAAGTTGTCGTCGGCGGTGACGTCGTCGAGCTCCAGCACCTCGGCGAACAGCGCGGCGATGACGTGCTCGGCCGGCGTCTCCGGCGGGCGGCCGCCCCCGCTCTCGGCACGGAACTCACACTGCCGCAGCGCCTTCGTGTCGACCTTCCCCGACCGGGTGACCGGCATCGACTCCAGTTCGACGATCGCTGCGGGAACCATGTAGTGCGGCAGGGTGTTCGCGAGGTCGTCGTGCAGCGCATGCACGTCCATCGGCTCGTCCGGCGTCCCCACGACGTAGGACACGAGGACCGGACGACCCGCCGGTCCGCGCTGGAGCACGGTCGCCGCCTGCGCGACGCCGGCGATCCGCGCGAGATGGGCGTCGATGTCCCCGGTCTCGATGCGCAGTCCGTGGACCTTCACCTGCTGGTCGTTGCGCCCCAGGTAATCCAGCCGCAGGGCGCCGTCCGTGCGAATCCAGCGCACGGCATCGCCGGTGCGGTAGAGGCGTTCGCCGGCGGAGCGTATGGGATCGGCCACGAACCTCGTCGCGGTGACGCCTGGGCGGTCGAAATAGCCACGCGCCAGGCCGGGACCGCCGAGGTAGAGTTCGCCGACCACTCCGACCGGCACCGGCCGCAACCAGGTGTCGAGCACGAACGCCGACACTCCCCGGATCGGCTCCCCGATCGTCACCGGCTCCCCGGGCCGGAGATCGTCGGCGCCGGTCGCCCAGATCGTGGTCTCGGTGGGTCCGTAGTGGTTCATCAGCCGACGACCCGGCGACCACCGGGTGACGATGTCCGCACCCGTCGCCTCGCCGACCACCGCGACGATCCGCAGCTCCGGCAGACGCGACGGGTCCATCGTGTTGAGCACCGTCGGCGTGATGATGGCGTGGGACACCCGCTCGGTCCGAAGCAGGTCCTCGAGGTCGGAACCGCCGTAGATCTCCGGCGGCGCGACGGCCAGGCAGGCGCCGGCGCTGTGCGCGACCAACACCTCCGACACGCAGGCGTCGAAGCCGGGGGACGCGACCTGCAGGACCGTCGAATCAGGTTCCACCGCAAAGGATTCCGCGTACTCGACCACCAGGTCGGCGAGGCCGCGATGGGTGACGTGCACGGCCTTCGGCCGGCCGGTGGAGCCGGACGTGAAGATCAGGTAGGCCGCGTTGTCCGGCCGGAGCGGGAGCGGGTCCCCGGTACCGAGCGGTGGCGAGTCGTCGGTGCCGAGCGGGAGCGAGCCGGGGCCGGTGAGGGTCAGCCACTCGACGGTGTCCGGGAGGTTCGGGACGACGGCGTCGACGGTCACCCCGATCGTGGACCGCGCGTCGGCGAGCAGTTCGGCGATGCGGTACGCCGGATTGCCCGGGTCGACGGCGACGAAGGCAGCTCCGGTCCGGGCGACCGCCCAGATCGCCACGATGAGCGCGGCCGACCGCGGGATCGCCAGGGCCACCGAGGTCTCCGGTCCGGCGCCGCGAGCGGCGAGCTCGTCGGCGAGCCGGTTGCTGCGGCGCACGAGTTCGCGAAATGTCATCGTGACGCCGTCGGCGCGCACCGCCGGTGCCTCGGGGTGTCGTCGCGCGGTGTCGGCGAGGATGTCCCGGAGTAGGCGGGGCGACACGGCAGGCGGACCCTCGATCGGACAGAGGGCGGATCGTTCGGTGTCCCAACAGGATGCCAGCGTGGCGACCTTTCGGCCCGGTTCGGCGGCGATCTGGCGCAGCAGCAGCACGAACCGCTCGAGCAGGACCTCGGCGGACTCTCGGTCGAGGCGGTCGACGGCGTACTTCACCACCAGTTCGTAGGTGCCGGGCCGATCGGCGGCCGGTTGGTCGGCCCGTCCGGGCCGGGGCGGCGTGACCTGGAGGCTGACCGGGTACGGGGTCGCGTCGTGGGCGGCCAGGCCGTTCCATCGCAGTCCCGCGTCGCCGAGCATGCGGTTGATCTCGTCCGGGTCGACCGGGTACGACTCCAGCACCGTGGCGGTGTCGAACATGTCGGCCACCCCGGTCACCCGCTGGAGTTCGGCGAGGCCGATGTCGCGGTGGCCGAGCATCGCCGCCTGCTCGGACTGCGCCCTCGTGAGCAGGTCGATCACCCGCTCGTCCGGGTCGAGCCGGATGCGCACCGGGAGGGTGTTGATGAACAGCCCGATCATCTGCTCGATGCCCGGGATGGAGGCGGGACGGTCGGACACCGTGTTGCCGAAGACCACGTCGGATCGGCCCGTCATGATCGAGAGCAGCATCGCCCACGCCACCTGGATCGAGGTGTTCGCGGTGACCCCGTGGGCGCGCCCGAGACCCCCGATCGCCTCCGTCGTCGCGATGTCGAGATCGAGCGCGGTCTCGCCGATCTCGGCCGCCGAGTCGCGCTCCGCGGCGCCGGTGAGGCGCGTCGGACTCTCGATGCCGGCGAGGGTCTCCTGCCACGCACGTGCCGTGGCGTCGTGATCGCGGGTGTGCAGCCACTGCAGGTAGTCCCGGAACGTCCGGGGTGCGGGAAGTCCGGCGGCTCCGTTGTCGTCATCGTCGACCAGGTACAGCTGCAGCAGTTCGGAGATGACGACGGGCATCGACCACCCGTCGAGGACGATGTGGTGGTTGGTGATCGACAGCAGGAACTCGTCGCCACCCGGGTTCTCGGTGTCGCGCGTCAACCGGATGAGGTGGAAACGGAGCAGCGGCGGCCGAGTCAGGTCGAAGGGGGCCGCCGACCCGGCGATGAGACGACGCAGTGCACGGTCCCGGTCGTCGGCGTCGGCGATCCCGGTGAGGTCGGAGTCCGACCAGTCGACGGTCACGTCGTCGAGCAGGATCTGCCGCGGCCCGGCGCCGGTCTCGACGAATGCGACGCGGAGACTGTCGTGCCGGGCGATCAGCGCCTGCGCCGCCCGACGCATCCGGTCCGGTTCGAGCCGTCCGCCGAGTCGCAGTTCGGCCTGCACCGTGTACCCGTCGGCGGCGTCGTCGTCGTAGGTCGCGTGGAACAGCAGCCCGGACTGCAGCGCGGTCAGCGGCCACACGTCGACCATCGACGGATGGGCGGCGGTCCAGTGATCGATGTCGGCCTGGGTGGTCACGACCAGCGGGAAGTCCGACGGTGTGTGGCCGCCGGCCGTCCCGGACCGGACGTGCTGGGCGAGACCCTTCAGGGCCTGCACCCACAGGCCGGCCAGCTCCTCGACGTCGACCCGGTCGAGCACCAGCGCGGCGTACTCCCAGCCGACGTCGAGTTCGACGCCGGCCGGACCCGGTTCGGCGATCGCATTGATGTCGATGACGGCGGGCAACGCCATCCACGGGTGCCCGGTCCCGACCAACGCGTCGAAATCGCGCGCCGGCATCCATGGACCGGTGTGATCGCCGGTCCCCATCCGGCCCAGGTAGTTGAGGCTGATCTGGGGTTCGGGCCGGTCGCCCAGTTCGTCGCGGCCGGTCGGGTCGAGATATCGGATCATGCCGTAGCCGATCCCGTGGTCGGGTGCCGCCCGCAGCTGTTCCTTGATCTGCTTGATCGCCAGTCCGGCCGACAGACCACCGGTGAGGGCGTCCTCGACGTCGACGCCGTGCAATTCGAGCCGGACCGGGAAGCGAGAGGTGAACCACCCCACCGTCGAGGTGAGGTCCGCGCCGGGTACCGCGGCCTCCTCGCGACCGTGGCCTTCGAGGGCGATCAACTCGCTGCCGTCGGACTGCCCGCGCCGACGTCGCCAGTGCGCGAGCGCCAGGGCCAGCGCCGCCAGCAACGAGTCGTTGGCACTGCCGTGGAACCGCGCGGGGATGGTGGTGAGCGCCGCCTCGGTCACGTCCGCCGGAATGCGGATCCGGATGCGTCCGGCGGTGCCGACGATGTCTCGATCCGGGTCGAGCGCGCGGCGTCCGAGCAACCGGTCGCCCGGCTCGAGGATCTCCGTCCATCGGTCGAGTTCGGCCGCGGCGCGCGCGGGTGCCTGCTCGACGAGGCCGTGGACCCAGCGCCGGACCGACGTCGTCGGCAGGCCGAGGTCCGGCACCGCGCCCCCGCGGATCTGGTGCCAGGCGGTGACGAGGTCGGCGAGGAGGATGCGCCAGGAGACCCCGTCGACGGCTAGATGGTGGATGACCAGCCACATCAGGTCGGGCGCGGTGCGGTCGGGGTGCTGCATCCACACGAACCGCACCAGGACGCCGGCGCGTGGGTCGAGGCGATCGGCCGCGGCCTGGAGGTGGCGGTCGATCTCGTCGGCGTCCCGTCGGTCGAGCCACACGTGCTCGAGCGCCTCGTCGGCGTCGACCGCACCGGGTGGCCGGACCACCAGGTGGGGTTGGTCGGCGAGATCGTCGACCAGCGTGGCCCGGAGGATGTCGTGCCGGTCGAGCACCGCGCGCAGTGTGCGCACCAGTTCGTCGCGCCCGGCGGCGTCCGGGAGTTCGACCAGCGCGGCCTGTCCGAAGCGGTCGACGGGACCGCGTTCGAGCATCGCGTGCATGATCGGTGACAGCGGGATGGAGCCGACGGCCCCGCCGGGCAACTCGCGCAGTCCGGCGTCGTCGGAGACATCGGAAGCCATCGCGGCCAGCGCGGCGACGGTCTTGTGCTCGAACACATCCTGGGTCGTGAACGCGAGCCCGATCGCCTTCGCCCGCGCCACGAGCTGGATGGACAGGATGCTGTCGCCGCCGAGGACGAAGAAGCTGTCGTCGGCACCCACCTCGACCACCCCGAGTACCTCGGAGAAGAGTTGCGCCAGTCGGTATTCCCGGGGAGTCGACGGCGGCCGCCCCGATCGCGCGGATGCGAACACGGGCGCGGGCAGGGCTCGTCGGTCGACCTTGCCGAACGCATTCAGCGGCAGGGCGTCGAGAATCGTGATGACGGACGGCACCAGATGCGGCGGCAGGCACTCGCGTGCGAATCGCTCCAGCTCCGCCGGTTCGACCCGCTGTCCCGCCGCCGGCACCACGTACGACGCCAGGACGGTCGCGCCGGCGAGGTTCAGCGCGGGCACGGTGACGGACTGGTCCACCTGGACGTGCCCGGTGAGAGCGGCGTCGATCTCACCGGGTTCGATCCGGTACCCACGGATCTTCAGCTGGAAGTCGGTGCGGCCCAACAGCTCCAGCGACGGCGCGGTCCCCGCCCCGACCCAGCGGGCGAGATCGCCGGTCCGGTACATCCGTTCGCCCGGCGCGCCGTGCGGGTGGGCCACGAAACGTGCCGCGGTCTGACCGGGCAGACGCGCGTAGCCGCGAGCCAGCCCCGGGCCGGCGAGGTACAGCTCGCCCGCGGTTCCCATCGGCACCGGTTGCAGCGCGTGGTCGAGGACCATCACCGACGTCCCGCGGATGGGGCCGCCTACGGTGACGTCCGCATCGGGCTCGACCACCGCACTCGCCGCCGTGATCGTCGACTCGGTCGGCCCGTACTCGTTGATCATCGTCGCCGACCGGGTCCACCGTTCGACCACGTGCGGGGCGCACCGGTCACCGCCGACGACGACGGTCTGCATCCGGGTGAGCGACTCCGGCTCGATGGTCGCCAGCATCGCGGGCGTGAGGGTCAGGTGGGTGACCTCCTCCTCGGCGAGCAACTGGGTGAGCCGCTCGCCGCCGATCACCTCCGGAGGCACCACCACCAGGGCGGATCCGGCTGCGAAGCAGGTCAGGAGCTGTTCCATCGACGCGTCGAAGCTCGGGGAGAGCGCGTAGGACACCCGGGACGCCGGCGCGAGGCCGTATGCGCGGGTGCGATCGGCGATGAGACTCGCCATCCCGGAGTGGGTGACCTGCACGCCCTTCGGCACGCCGGTCGAACCGGACGTGTAGGTCATGTAGGCGACGTTCTCGAGCCGGGCCCGCGACGGAGCCGGCGGGTCGTCGAAGCCGCCGCCCGGGGCGTCGTCGGTGTTCCCGTCGGACGAGAGGTCGCCGAGGTCGATCCGGACCGCCGACGGGGGCACCCGCTCGGCGAACTCGTCGACGGTGATCGCCGCGCGGGCACCGCTGTCGACGAAGATGTGCTCGATGCGCTTACGCGGGTATTCCGGATCCACCTGCACGATCGCGGCACCGGTCTTCGCCACCGCCCAGACGGCCACGACGGTGCCCAGGGACCGTCGCAGCAGGATGGCGACCGACTCCTCCGGCGCGCAGCCCGCGGCACGGAGGCGCCGCGCGAGTCGCGACGAGGCGGCGTCGAGTTCGCGATACGTCATCGAACGCCCGGACGCGCACACTGCGGTCGACTCTCCGTGTCGCGCAACCGTTTCGGCGAGAATGTCGGCGAGTACCCGCGGTGGGGCGCAACTCGCGCCCCGGACGGGGAGCAACGTCGACCGTTCCTGCTCGTCGAGCAACGTGAGCTGTCCCACGCGATCGTCGGAAGCCCCGCCGAGGAATGCGTGCAGGAACATCAGGAAGCGACGGTGATGCCCGGTGAGTTCGTCCGGGGTGTAGATGTTCGGGTTGCCCTGGAAGTCGATGTGCGTGCTGCTCTTTCCCGCGCCCGGGTAGATGTTGACGAACAGATCGGACGTCGGACCGGAGGTCAACACGTGCAACCGCCCGGTGACCTCACCCAGCACGACCTCGCTGTCGACCATCATGAGGTTCACCGCCGGGCCGAAGGAGGCCGACTCGTCACGGGCCATCCCCATGTCGGCGAAGATGTCCTCCTGCCGGTACCGCTGCCGCCGCAGCGCACTCAGCAACTCCCCCTGCACCGAGGTCACCACGTCGCCGAGCGTGCGGCCGGCGACCGGCACACGCAGCGGCACGACGTTGGCCACCATCCCGCCCGACCGGCGCAGCACGGCGGAGTGGCGACCCGAGACCGGAAGGCTGAGAAGGACTTCGGCACTGCCGGTCATCCGCGCGAGGTACGCGGCGAACGCCGCGACGATCACCGGGGTCACGCCACCTCCCTCCTGCGCGGCCGCATCGAGGAGCACGGCAGTCTCCGCGGGAATCGGTGCGCTCACGAGGATCGGGTGCAGCGTCGGCTTGCCGTGCCGGCCGGCCAGGGTGACGACCGGCGGGGCGCCTTCGAGATGGTCGCTCCAGTACCTGCGGTCGGTGTCGTGACGAGTCGACCCGGGGTAGGACGCGTCCTGGGCGATGATGTCGGCGATGTCGCTCGCCTTCGACGGCGGCGCGGGATCGCCGCGGACGGCCGCGTTGTACAGCTCGGTGATCCGCCGGACCATCGTCACCGCCGCGAATCCGTCGAGCGCGATGTGGTGCGCCCGCAGGTACCACATGTAGTGCGCGTCCCCGACGCGGTAGACGATGCTCGTCATCAGGTCGTCGGTGAGAAGGTCGAGCGGCCTCGTGTAGTCGAGCAGCATCAGCCGATGCGCCGCCGCGGTCGGATCGGCCTCGCCGCGCAGATCCACGGTGCTCACCGGAGCGCTCTGCGCGGCCACGTACTGCCGCGGCTCCCCGTCGACGACGACCAGGCGCAGGTGTCCCGAGCCGAACTCCCGCCCGGTGGTCAGGCAGACCTCCGTCAGCAACTCGGCGTCCAGTTCGCCGTCGATGTCGACGTACTGCGCCACCGAGATCGGCAGGTCACCGGCCACATGCTGGGCGAACCAGATGCCGCGCTGCGCGGCGGACAGCGGAAGTGTGTCCACACCGGAATCCGGTCTCGCCGGCGTGGCGGACCCGGTCGTCTCCGCGGGATGATCGGCATCGGCCGGCATCCGGGTCGACGAGGAGTGCGCGGACGGGGTGACGAGATCCTTGTCTGAGATGGTCACGTGGCCTCCATGCGTTCGTATCGATCGCACTCGTCCGGGTTTCAGGACCACCCGGGCGCGTCAGCAGGCCACGGGATAGACAATTCACAACCCGCGCGAGATCAAGCCAGATAAGCCCCCCTGGAGAGCTGTCGCCCCGCCGACAAATCGGACCATACTCCCGATTAACATTCGCCGACATCCCTTTTCGGCAAAGGCAAAACGTCAGTAAAGTCGAAGTAAAGACCAGCGATAAAACGTCTCAGAATGGTCACGGACAATTTGATGGTCCATTCGGATGAGTTTTCCGAAAGGCGTGGATTTTCGCCCGTGTCTCTGATTTTCAGTTCATCTCATTCGAAAAGCGAATATGGATTCATTCTTCACACGGAGTCTGTCAAACCACAAGAAGCAGTTGTCATTTCGGGCGACCGATCAATCGGTCCATCACGCCCTTCTCACGCAAATCGCCCAGAATGGACGGTCCAATTCGGCGCCAAACGCTGAACGATGATAAACGATTCGTTAGCAATGACACCTAAATATGTGCTCGTCGGGAAAGCGGCGCCGATGACGACGACTCGGACCCAGATGATCGTCGACGTCATTCACTGACACGACACGACTGATTTATGAGAAAGAGTGGACGCAGCTGCCCTGGGTCAGCCACGTTGCGGGGTCGGCCGGTTACGCGTCAACCGAGCCGCGGCGGTTGCGGTCCCCGGCCCCACCGGGTGCCACCCGACCGCCCGGGCCAGACCCTGCGGAGGCATCCCGCTCGAGATGGTCTCGTGCTCGCCGATCACATAGGTCTCGTGCCAGATCCCGACCGAGTCGGTGTCGGCGAGCTCCCGATTGAACCACCGCCACATGGACAGATGCGGGGCGTCGGGGTCGGATGCGAATCGTCGGAGATCGTCGGCGTTGCGCCAGTACGACAGCACCATCGGCGAACCACCCAGATAGAGGCGCGCGTCGAGCATGCCCGCATCCGGTCGCCGCCGGAGGTGGATCAGCATCCGGGACATCGACGTCAGCACCGACAGCCAGGCGCGCACCCGCCAGGGTCGCGTCACCCGCATCCCGATCAGGAACACCGTCGTGCCCGGGGGCGGGGTGCTGTTGGTCATGCGGGCGGCTCGACGAGCGGGCATGTGGCCTCCTGGCCGTTTTGTAACGTCGTTATGAAACGATGTTATGAAACAATCGCAGACATGGCAAGACCCCGATCCCACACCGAGGACGTCCGTGTCCGGCTCCTCGACGAGGCGGTTCGCATGGTGGCCGCCGACGGCATCGGCGCGCTGTCGGTACGGGAGGTCGCGCGTGCCGCCGACACCTCCACCACCGCCGTCTACTCGCTGTTCGGCAACAAGGAGGGCCTGTCCCGCGCGATCCTGGTGCGGGCCTTCGATTCGTTCGCGCGGGCCCAGCGCTCCGCGAGCGTCGCCGCAACCGACCCGACGACGCTCGCCGGCCTGGGGGTCGCCTACGTCGGGTGGGCGCTCGAGAATCCGCGCCTCTACGAGCTGATGTTCGGGGACGCGCTCACCGGGGTCGAGCGCACCGAGGAGACCCGGTCGGCCGCGACCCGTGCGATCACGCCGTTGCGCGAGGGAGTCGAGCGAGCCATCTCGTCGGGCGCACTCCGCGCCGCGGACACCGACACCGTTGTCGCATCGTTGTGGGCACAGGTGCACGGGATGGCCACATTGCTGCTGTCGGGGAACTTCCCCGAGCGAGCCGACCCGGTGGCCGCGGCGACCGCCGTCATCGACGGGTGGCGTACTCCGCCTGCCTGACCGCGACGGGCAGAACCGCGCACCGGAGGTACGTCTCGCCTGCTTCCGAGACACACCACTAGGGTGTCGGTATGGCAGGGCGCAGCATGGATTTCGACCCCATCGCCGAAGCACGGGAGAACTGGACCCAGGCGGGGTGGGGCGAGGTGGCCGACGGCATGGTCGCGGTGACGTCGGTGATGCGCGCCCATCAGATCCTGCTCGCCCGTGTCGAGGCCGCCCTGCGTCCGTTCGATCTCAGCTTCTCCCGCTTCGAACTGCTCCGCCTGCTGGCGTTCTCGCGTCAGGGGTCCCTGCCGATCACCAAGGCCAGTGACCGGCTCCAGGTCCACGTGACCAGCGTGACCCACGCGATCCGTCGCCTCGAGGAGGGCGGGCTCGTCCGCCGCGTCCCGCACCCCACCGATGGACGTACCACGCTCGTCGAGATCACCGACCTCGGCCGCAAGACGGTGGGCGACGCCACGGACACCCTCAACCGCGAGGTGTTCGGCAACGTCGGCATGTCCGACGACGAGATGACCGGCCTCGTCGGCGCCATCCAGTCACTTCGCAAGCACAACGGGGACTTCTGACGTTTCATCCCCGATCGGGTTGCGGTTGATCCCGGAAAGCGGGACACAACGCAATCCGATCAGCTCGCGAGTCGCGACAGGGCATCAGTGACCGCGCTGACGAACTGTTCAGGACGCTCGATGAGGTCCGCCCAGGTGAAGTTCAGAACGGTCCAGCCGGCAGCGACAAGCGCGTTGCGTTTCGTGCGGTCTCGCTGAAACGTCTCGACGTCCCGATGGAATCCGAACCCGTCGATCTCGACCGCGAGCCTCGCTGCCGTGAAGGCAAAATCGATGACGTAGCCACACATCGCGAGGTTGGCCGTCCAGCCGTCGACACCCGCCTCGCGGAACAGCCCCACCACGACCCGCTCAGCTTCCGACCGCGCACCATCGTCGACGAGCTCGAGGTAGTGCGCCACCGCGGGCGCGCCGTGTCGCTTCGGATACCGCGCATGCGCGTCGCCGAGGTCGGCCCGCTTCACCGCGCCCGACAACAGCGCCGCATCGATCGGATGAAGACCCAGCCACCACGCCGCGGCCACACCACCGAGAACAGCCTCACGACCCACCGAAAGCACCGCAATCCGTGCCTGTGCCCGCGCCGATCGGTGGTGTCCCGCAACCAGGTACACGCCGCGAGCCACCGCGACCCACGCACCGGAATCCAGCCTGCGGCCGATCGCCGACCGGCTCACACCCTCCGCGGTCGCCTCGTGCGTGGAGACGACGCCGTCATGGGTACTGATCAACACATCGAGTTCGTTCACCCGACTTGGACGCACGGGCGCCCGCTACGGTTGCACCCTGCCGTACTGCTCGCTGCTGTCAGAAATCCCGTTGCGTTCCGTCCCGGAAACCGGGAACCAACGCAACGGGATCTCGTGAGGTCGGCGAACGACTTAGTGCAGCGAGGTGATGATCGCGCTGAAGTCCAGGTCCGCGTGCTGTTCGGCGAAGCCGCGGTAGAGCTGTGCGGCGTGGGTGCCCAGCGGCGCACGGGCGCCGGTGCTGGCGACGGCGTCCATCGCGAGACCGAGGTCCTTGTTCATCAGGGCGGTCGCGAAACCCGGCTTGAAGTCGTTGTTCGCCGGCGAGGTCGGGACCGGCCCGGGGACGGGGCAGTTGGTCTCGACGGCCCAGCAGTTGCCGGTGGCACCGGTGATCACGTCGTAGAGCGCCTGGTCGTCGAGGCCCAGCTTCTGGGCGAGTACGAAGGCCTCCCCCACCGCGATCTGCTGGACGGCGAGAACCATGTTGTTGCACACTTTGGCGGCCTGGCCGGCACCCGCGGCACCGCAGTGGATGATCTTGCCCGCCATCGGATCCAGGGTGGTACGCGCTGCGGCGAAGGCCTCGTCCTCACCGCCGACCATGAACGCCAGGGTGCCGGCGACGGCACCCTTCACCCCACCCGAGACCGGGGCGTCTATCTGTGCGAAGCCATGCTCGGTGGCGCGCTGGTGGATGTCCCGCGCGTCGTCGACCGAGATCGTCGACGAGTCGATGAACAGGGCTCCGGTCGGTGTCGCCGGCAGGATCTCGTCGTACAGCTTCTTCACGATGCCGCCGTTGGGCAGCATCGTCACCACGACCTCGGCGGCGGACACGGCCTCGATGGCGGCCGGGAAGGTCTCGATGCCGTTGTCCTGCGCGGTCTTCACCGCCTCGGGCACCGGATCGAAACCGCGAACGGTGTGACCGGCTTTCACCAGATTGGCGGCCATCGGGCCACCCATGTTGCCGAGGCCGAGGAAGGCGATCGTCGTCATTGTCTCTGCTTCCTACGAAAGTGGTTGTCTAAAGCGAAATGTCAGCTGTCCCGGTAGCGGGTCGCGATCGAACGGCCGAGCACGACTCGCATGATCTCGTTGGTCCCCTCCAGAATGCGGTGCACACGGAGGTCGCGGACGATTTTCTCGATTCCGTATTCGGTGAGATACCCGTATCCGCCGTGCAGCTGTAGCGCCTGGTCGGCGACCTCGTAGCAGGTGTCGGTGACGAAACGCTTCGCCATCGCGCACTGCTCGACCTTGTCGGGCGCGCCGTCGTCGAGCGCCGTCGCCGCCTGCCACAACATGAGCCGGGACGCCTGCAGCGAGGTGGCCATGTCGGCGAGGGTGAACCGGATCGTCGGCTCGTCGATGAGCGCGTTGCCGAACGCGCGGCGACTCGCGACATAGGCCGCCGCCTTGTCGAAGGCGGCTTGCGCCCCACCGAGCGACGACGCCGCGATGTTGATGCGGCCGCCGTTCAGACCGTTCATCGCGATGCCGAACCCGATGCCCTCGGTGCCCCCGAGGAGGTTGCCCGCGGGCACCCGCACCTCGTCGAGGATGACCTGGGCGGTGGGCTGCGCATGCCAGCCCATCTTGTGCTCCTGGGCACCGAAACTCAGTCCGGGCGAATCCTTCTCGACCAAGAACGTGGAGATGCCCTTGGGTCCGGCGTCACCGGTGCGCGCCATGATGACGTAGAGGTCCGACGACCCGGCCCCGGAGATGAACTGTTTGACCCCGGTGAGCACGTACTCGTCGCCGGACCGCTCGGCACGCGTGGCGAGCGCCGCCGCGTCGGAGCCGGCACCCGGCTCGGTCAGGCAGTAACTCGCCACCGTCTCCATCGTCGCCAGGCGCGGCACCCACGTCGAACGCTGTTCGTCGGTGCCGTACTCGTCGACCATCCACGTGCACATGTTGTGGATGGACAGGAACGACGCGACGGCCGGGTCCGCGTACGCCAGTTGCTCGAAGATGCGCACCCCGTCGAGGCGCCGCAGGCCACTGCCGCCGGCGTCCTCCGAACAGTAGATGGCGCCCATCCCGAGTTCCGACGCCTCACGCAACTCGTCGACCGGGAAGTGGTTCGTGGCATCCCATTCGAGCGCGAACGGCGCCAGTTTCTTGGCCGCGAAACCCGCCGCGGTCTCGACGATGACACGTTCGTCACCGTCGAGCCGGGCGAGTGCGGCGTCGGCGAAAGTGGTCAACGCCGATCAGTCCATCGTCGGGATGACGAACTCGGCGCCGTCCTTGATGCCCGACGGCCAGCGCGTCGTGACCGTCTTGGTCTTGGTGTAGAACTGGATCGACGCCGGGCCGTGCTGGTTGAGGTCGCCGAAGCCCGAGCGCTTCCATCCGCCGAAGGTGTAGTACGCCACCGGAACCGGGATCGGTACGTTCACGCCGACCATGCCGACGTCGACCCGAGCCGTGAAGTCGCGGGCGGCGTCGCCGTCCTGGGTGAAGATCGCGACGCCGTTGCCGTACTGGTGATCCGACGCCAGGGCGAGCGCCTCCTCGTAGTCGCCGGCGCGCACGATCGACAGGACCGGTCCGAAGATCTCCTCGGTGTAGATGGTCATGTCCTTGGTGACGTGGTCGAACAGGGTCGGGCCGATGAAGAAGCCCTTCGAGATGTCCTCGTCGCCGAAGGTCTGCTCGTTGTTCGCGCGCTCCCGTCCGTCGATGACGACCTCGGCACCCTCCTCGGCACCCTTGTCGATGAACCCGCGGACCCGCTCGAGAGCGGCGGCGGTGACCAGGGGCCCGTAGTCGGCCTTGGGATCCAGGCTGTGACCCACGCGCAGCGCGTTCACCCGGTCGATCAGCTTGGCGCGCAACCGGTCTGCGGTCTGCTCGCCGACCGGGACCGCGACGCTGATCGCCATGCAGCGCTCACCGGCGCTGCCGTAGCCCGCACCGATCAGCGCATCGACGACCTGGTCGAGGTTGGCGTCGGGCATGATGATCGCGTGGTTCTTGGCGCCACCGAAGCACTGTGAGCGCTTGCCGTGGGCGGCTGCGGTCGAGTAGATGTACTGCGCGATGTCGGAGCTGCCGACGAAGCCGAGAGCCTTGACGTCCGGGTGGGTCAGCAGCGCGTCGACCGCTTCCTTGTCGCCGTGGACGACCTGGAACACCCCGTCGGGCAGGCCGGCCTCGGTGAACAGCTCGGCAAGACGCACCGGCACGGACGGATCGCGCTCGCTGGGCTTGAGGATGAAGGCGTTGCCGCACGCGAGCGCGGGTCCGGCCTTCCACAGCGGGATCATCGCCGGGAAGTTGAACGGGGTGATGCCCGCGACGACACCGAGCGGCTGACGGATGGAGTGCACGTCGATGCCGCCGCCGGCACCCGCGGTGAACTCACCCTTGATGAGGTGCGGGATGCCGATCGCGAACTCGATCACCTCGACGCCGCGCTGGATGTCGCCGAGCGCGTCGGCGTGGGTCTTGCCGTGCTCCAGCGACAGTGTGGTCGCGAGCTCGTCGGCGTTCTTGTTGACCAGGTCGACGAACCGCATCAGGACGCGGGCGCGACGCTGCGGGTTCCAGGCGGCCCACTCCTTCTGCGCGGCCGATGCGGTCGCGATCGCGGCGGAGACCTCGTCGGTCGATGCCAGCGGAACCTGGGACTGCACGGCGCCGGTGCTCGGATTGAAGACGTCGGCGAAGCGGCCGCCCTCGGCGGTGACGCGCTTGCCGTTCAGGTAGTGCGGGATCGAGGGGACAGCAGGAGCGGACACGGAGATCACCTTCGACTTCGTTGGGGGGTATGGCCGGTGTCACCACATAGTAGGACATCCAAGTATTTCTTCCAACCCCCCTCAACTGGGATTTCGCCCCGGCGGACGGGTTAGGCTACCCTCGCTTAGCGAAAACGCCGACGTCGAGAGGAGTTCACATGTCGGTCGTCATCCTCTACGGAACCGAAACCGGGAACGGTGAGCTCGTCGCCGACGCCATCGCCGACACGCTGGCCGCCGACCACGATCCGTCGATCTACGACATGAGCGAGTACGCGGTCGAGGATCTCGACCCCGAGGACTTCCTCGTCATCGTGTGCTCGACCTACGGCGAAGGCGAGCTGCCGACCGGTGCCGAGCCCTTCGCCGACGAACTAGAGAGCGTGAACCCCGACCTCACCGGTCTCCGCTTCGCGGTCTTCGGTCTCGGGGACTCGATCTACGACACGTTCAACCGCGGCGGCGAGATCGTCGCCGAGATGCTCACCAAGCGCGGCGCGGTCCAGGTCGGCGAGCACGCCCGCCACGACAACTCCTCGCCCGTCAAGCCGGCGAAACAGGCCGCCGAGTGGGCCGAGGGCATCTCCCAGGAGATCTGAGCACGCCTGACGTCGACGCGGCCGGTCAACCCGCCGGTCGCGACGTCGCGCCCGCCGCCGGGCCCGCCTCCGCTGCGGCGTCGGTTGCGGCGTCGGCTGCGGCGGACTCCTCCGCCGCCACGGCCTGCTCGTATCCGCGCACGGCCGACAGCTTCGCGAGTTCGCACACGGCGCGCACCATGATCGCGAGCACGATGCCCAGGAACAGCGCGGTCGGCACCGACACCTTCAGGTTCTCACCGAGCAGCAGCACACCGAGCACCATCGCGACGGCCGGCTCGGCGACGGTCATCGACGGAAACGACGTCTGCAGATCACCGGCGCCGAACCCCATCTGCTGGGCGAGGATCGCACAGACCACCACCAGCACGAAGAGATAGATCTCGGGGTGGACGAAGGTACGCCAGAAGTGGTGTGTGACCTGGTAGATCACCGTCTTGACCAGCAACGCCGACACGCCGAACAGGATGCCGGCGACGAGCCCGTAGAACAGCGCCTTGTAGTGCGGACTCGAGCGGTGGGCGAAGATCACCAGCGCGACCACGACGCCGATGACCGCTCCCACTGTGCCCCACAGCAGGAGAGCATCCGGGCGTCGCATCGACGGCTCGGGACGCGCCACGATCAGGAACGTCACCACGCACGCGACGAGAACCCCGCCCCACGCCCACTCGACACGAGCCGGATGTCGGTGATCGGCCCACGCCTCCAGCGGAAGTGCGAACAGCACGGCGAGCACGACGAGCGGTTGCACGAGCAGGATGGAGCCGAGACCGAGTGCCGAGGCCTGCAAACCGAAGCCGCACAGCGCGATCGCCGCACCGGCCCACCATCCCGGGGTGATCGCACCGTTGACCCGGGAGGCGCGCTGACGCAACACGGTACCGGCGGCGATCATCAACGCGGCCAGCACCGCGAGGAGCGCGGGTACCCAGGTGTGCACGATCCCCAGGGTAACGGCGGCGAGCCGCGGTCGCGGTCCCGGCCGGGGTCGTCCCGGGCGACATCGACGGTGTCGTAACACCTACTGCCTGCCCGGACAACGTAGATTCGAACCCATGCGTTATCGGTCAGATCTGGAACGACTGGCCACCCTCGACGCCGCCGCGATCGAGGTGGCCTGCACCGACTGCACCTCGGTGGGTGAGCTCATCGACTGTGCCGTGGACGAGTACCTGGAGTTCGACGTCGCCGCCGACGAGGCCGAGGCCCGCGGTCACGACGAGCACGCGGCCTACCTCCGCCAGGAGGCCGCAGCCTGGCGCGCGACCGTGCGGGTCCTGCGGATGATCGGCGCCGAGTCGGGCTCCGGATCCCACGCCCGGGGCCGCGGCCGGCACGGCGCCGCATGAGCCGGACCCGCACGCTGGTCCTGATGCGGCACGGCAAGTCGGGTTATCCGCCCGCGACGCCCGACCACGACCGTCCGCTGGCCGAGCGCGGCGATCGGCAGGCCGCTCTCGCCGGGCGGTGGATGGCCGATGAGGGCCTGCGGATCGACGCGGTGCTGTGCTCGACGTCGACGCGGACGCGTCAGACGCTCGCCCGAACCGGCATCGATGCGCCCGTGACCTTCGTCGAGGACATCTACGGCGGCGCGCCCGAGGAGATCCTGGAGGCCATCCGCGTCCACGCGCCCGCCGACGCGCGGACGATCCTCGTCGTCGGCCACGAGCCCGGGATGCCGTCGACCGCACTGACGCTCGATCCGCACGGGTACATCGAACGCTTCCCCACCTCGGCTTATGCGGTCGTCGGCATCTCCCACGAGTGGGACCGGATCGGGATGGCCCCGGACCCCGAAGCCCACCTCGTCGGCGTGCGGATCCCACGCGAGGAGTGACCGGTGGCGCACACTGGGATCATGCGTGAGATCCAGCGAACCATCATCGACGCCCTCGCCGTGAAGCCCTCGATCGATCCCGGCGAGGAGGTGGAGCGGCGGGTCGGATTCCTCGTCGACTACCTCCGCGCCACGGGCGCCAAGGGTTACGTACTCGGCATCTCCGGCGGCGTCGACTCCAGCCTGGCCGGGAAGCTCGCCCAGCTCGCCGCCGAACGCATCCGGTCCGACGGTGGTGACGCGACCTTCATGGGCGTGCGGCTGCCCTACCGGGTGCAGCACGACGAGGACGACGCGGCCGCGGCCCTCGAGTTCATCGGCGCCGACGAGGTCGTGACCGTCAACGTGGCACCCGGCGTGGATGCCCTCGACGACGAGATCGAACAGGCCACCGGCACCCGGCTCACCGACTTCACCAAGGGCAACGCCAAGGCGCGGCACCGCATGGTCGCGCAGTACGCCCTCGCCGGTGACCGCGGGTTGCTGGTGATCGGGTCCGACCATGCGTCCGAGAACGTCACCGGCTTCTTCACCAAACACGGCGACGGTGCGGCCGACGTGCTGCCGCTCTCCGGCCTGAACAAGCGTCAGGGGCGTGCCCTCCTGCGCCACCTGGATGCGCCGCAGCAGCTGTGGGAGAAGGTCCCGACCGCCGACCTGCTGGACGAGAAGGCCGGACAGACCGACGAGGACGAACTCGGCCTGCGCTACGACGACATCGACGACTACCTCGAGGGGCGCGAGATCCCCGAGGACGCCGCGGCGAAGATCGAGGCCGCCTGGCACCGCAACCGGCACAAGCGCACCACCCCCGTCGAGGTCGACGACACGTGGTGGCGGCCCTAGCGCTGCACCCGGCCGGCGCGTTGGGCGGACCCACACGACGGGCTGTCCGCGATTAGGGTGTCGGAGTGTCTGTCTACGCAAACGGATTCGCCCGCGTCGCCGGAGCCGTACCCGTCCTGACGCTCGCCGAACCCGCGGTCAACGCCGCGCGCACCGTCGAACTGGCGACGCAGGCCGCTGACGACGGCGCCTGCCTGGTCGTCTTCCCCGAACTCGGGCTGTGCGGGTACAGCGTCGACGACCTCTTCCACCAGGACGCCCTCCTCGACGGTTGCCGCGCCGCACTCGACGACATCGTGGCCGCCAGCGCCGGTCTGAAGCCGGTTCTCTGCGTCGGACTGCCGATGCGCGTGGGTGACGGCCTGTACAACTGCGCCGCCGTGATCCACGACGGCGCGGTCCTGGGGGTGGTCCCGAAGTCGTACCTGCCGAACTACCGAGAGTTCTACGAGCAGCGCTTCTTCGCCGCGGCGCGCGACGCGGTCCCCACGACCGTGCGGATCGGCGACGACGAGGTCCCGTTCGGTGCCGATCTCGTGTTCGAGGCCCGCGATCTGCCGGGTTTCGCACTCTTCGTCGAGATCTGCGAAGACGGCTGGGTGGCGATACCGCCGAGTACATGGGCAGCTCTCGGCGGCGCGACCGTGCTGGCCAACCTGTCGGGCAGCCCGGTCACCATCGGCAAGGAGAGCTACCGCACCAACCTGTGCACCGGGCACTCCGCGCGGACCATCTCGGCCCACGTGTACGTGGCTGCCGGTTACGGCGAGTCGACCACCGACCTCGCCTGGGACGGCGATGCCCTCATCACCGAGAACGGTTCGCTCCTCGCCCGCAGTGAACAGTTCGCGACGATCGACCAGATCATCACCGCCGACATCGATCTCGACCGCCTGCGGCAGGAACGTATGCGGATGATCAGCCTCCGGGACCAGGTCGGCGATCACTCCGACCGGTTGAAGTCGCTGCGTCGCATCGGTTTCGACTTCGGAGACCTGTCCGACGACGATGTCGTCCGGCGGGTGGTCCCCCGATTCCCTTATGTCCCGGCAGATTCCGCCGACCGCGACGAACGCTGCGCGGAGGTCCGCTCCATCCAGGTCCAGGGCCTGGCCCAGCGACTGCGCTCGACGGGTCTGGAGAAGATCGTCATCGGGGTGTCCGGCGGCCTGGACTCGACGCTCGCGCTCCTCGTCGCGGTCGACACCTTCGACCGACTCGGGTTGCCGCGCACCAACATCCTCGGTTACACGATGCCCGGCTTCGCAACCGGCGGCCCGACGCTGCGGCGCGCCCACGCGCTGATGAACTCGCTCGGGGTGAGCGGCGCGGAGATCGACATCCGGCCGTCCTGCGAGCAGATGCTCGCCGACCTCGACCATCCGTACGCGCGCGGCGAGAAGGTCTACGACGTCACCTTCGAAAACGTGCAGGCCGGTGAGCGGACCTCACACCTGTTCCGGCTCGCGAACGCCAACGGCGCCATCGTGCTCGGGACCGGCGATCTCTCCGAACTCGCACTCGGATGGTGCACCTACGGCGTCGGCGACCAGATGTCGCACTACAACGTGAACGGGTCGGTGCCGAAAACGCTGATCCAGCACCTGATCCGGTGGATGATCACCAGCGGACACCACACCGCCGAGACCACCGAGACGCTCGTCGAGATCCTCGACGACGTCATCTCCCCTGAACTCGTCCCCGCCGGCGACGACGGCCGGATCCAGAGCACCGAGGACACGGTCGGCCCCTACGAGCTGCACGACTTCTTCCTCTATCACCTGACGCGCTTCGGCTACCGCCCGAGCAAGATCGCCTATCTCGCGCGCCAGGCGTGGGGTGACCGCAGCCGTGGCCCGTGGTCGGATCTGCTGACCGAGGACAAGCGCAACGAGTACGACACCGCGACCATCGAGCACTGGCTCGCGGTGTTCCTGAAGCGGTTCATGGGCAACCAGTTCAAGCGCTCGGCGATGCCCAACGGCCCCAAGATCGGGTCGGGCGGGTCGCTGTCCCCGCGCGGTGACTGGCGTTCACCCTCGGATGCGTCGGCGCGGGTCTGGCTCGACCAGCTGGCCGGGGGCTAGTGCGAGACCTCCGCTCCCTGAGGAGGCCGGAGCTTGCGGAGGCCGTCACGAAGGGTCCTGGCGAGATGCGTGACAGACCCTTCGTGACGCGCCCTCCGCAAG
>NZ_JBHXVK010000021.1:0-78012 GCF_042672305.1 Gordonia sp. NPDC127522 | reverse complement strand
CAAGGCCCTCGAACGGACCTCCGGATCGATCTTCTTAGGCATGTGCTCATCCTTCCTGACTCAGAAGGAAGCGGCATCAAACCAGGGGTGATTCAGTCCGAGGGTGGCGGTGGCGATGCGGGTGGTGGTTTTCATGGTGGGCTCCGAATGTGGTGTGGGGGTTGTGTTGGTGACACCACTGACTCTGCTAGGGATGTCGTGTCGTCGGATTCCGCTGACCGGGTGATGGGTGGGGTGAACGGCGCCTCCACCGATCGGGGGACACGGTCGACACGGGCGCTACGCGCCTCACATCTCGCGGGCAGGAATCTCGACGATCGCGACGGTTCCACCGCGGGGATGGTTCGACAGCGACAACGTGCCGCCGGCGCCTTCGATGCGCACTCGACGCGATGCAAGTCCGATGTGTCCCTCGGCTTGTCGTCGACGCATCAACTCGTCGACGTCGATGTCGGCAGGTAACCCGATGCCGTCGTCCACGACGACGAGGCGCGCTCGCCCGTCATCGAACTCGGCGGTGACGTCGACCGTCGCCGCGGACGCGTGCTTGATCACGTTTGTCAGCAATTCGCGGGCGGAGGCGAACAGCAGTGAGTCGGCGGACGTGCGTAGGTCGGGCGGCCAGCCCGCGGTGTCGACGGAGATGTTCGGGGCACCGGCGCGGCTACCGAACGAGGCGGCGAGGTCGGTGAGGGCCACCGACAGACCGGCCTGTTCGAGAACCGCCGGGTGCAGCTCGCTCAGCGTCGAACGCAGCAACTGCGCCGCGTCGCGCAGCGCACCGTCCACGCGATCGAGGGTCACCGGATCGGCGGAGTCGCGGAGCGTGGCGAGTTCCTGACGCGCCGCCAGTACGTACTGCAGAGCCCCGTCGTGGAGGTTGTCGGCGAGATCCCGGCGTTCGCGTTCCTCGATCTCCATCGTCGCGTCGAGCAACCGGGCGCGTTCGGCGGCGAGCGCCCCGATGGTCTTCACCCGGGATCGCTGTAGTCGGGACAACAGGATCGCGCCGACGGCCAACGCCGCGACGACGAGGATGCGCAGGATGATCACCGACCACGGCTCGCCGTTCGACGTGCGAGCGAGCATGGAAGAGACGGCGTAGACCGCGGTCGTGACGATCACCACCACCGCGCACGTCCTGGGTTGCAACGCGATCGCCGCGATCATCGGCACGAGCACGAACCCGCTGAGGAGAACGTCGGTGGTCCAACTCAACTCGTTGGACCGGCTTGCGGCGATCGCGAGCGCGGTGAGCAGGAGAAGGTCGATCGGCAACGCGATCCACGAGTACCGGATCATCGCCGATTCGTGGCGGACGACCACGACCGCCCCGCCGATACACCAGGCCGCGTACAGGATCGCCGTCACGAGGCTGAACGTCTCCGCGTGCGCGGGTGGGTCGAGGCTGACGGTCAGCAACACGAACAGCGACAGGAACAGTCGGAGGACCACCTGGATCCGGATGCCGCGGATCGCGTGGTCGATCAGGATGTCGTGGATCCGCGGCTCGTCGGCGAACTCGTCGAGACCCAGGTAGCGTGTCGCCCCGGCGATCTCGACACTGCCACCGTCGTCGTCCCCTGGTGTCGAGGGGTCCGCGCTATTCGAGGAGCCCACGGCGCATCGCCTCGGCGACCGCGGCCGCACGGTCGGACACGCCGAGCTTCTCGTAGAGGCGCTGGGTGTGCGTCTTGACCGTCGACGCACCGATGTAGAGCTCGGCGGCGACCTGTGGAATCGACTGTCCGCGTGCGAATCCCGTGAGCACCTGTCGCTCCCGCTCGCTCAGGGCCGGCGCGTCCCGCTGGGTCTGCGCCCGGATCTCGCCGGCCAGTCCCGCGGCGAGCTCCGGCGGTACCACCGTCTCTCCCTTGGCCACCCGGGTCACCGCGCCGACGATGTCGTCGCGATCGGCGTCCTTCGACAGGTAACCGGCCGCACCCTCCTGCAGCGCCCGGAAGACGATCGGACCGTCGGTGACCGCGGACAGCAGCAGCACTCGGGTCGGTAACCCGTCGCGTGACACCGCATGGGCGACCTCGACGCCGGTCATGTGTGGCATCTGGTGGTCGACCACCGCGACGTCGGGTTTCTCCCGACGGATCAGCTCGAGCCCGGCCAGGCCGTCGGCGGCCTCGCCGACGACCCGCACCCGCCCACTGGCCGCCAGGCCACGGGATACACCGTCGCGGAAGAACGGGTGATCGTCGACGACGACCACGGTGACGAGGGTGTCCATGAGAACAGGATAGGTGTGGTGGCGGCGACGTCGGTCCGATCGGCGCGCGGAGAGTTCCGGGTTACGGCCATATGTCCGCCTGTGACGATTCGTTTACACCCCTTGCCCGATCGTGTACGGGTCGTATACAACTGGTGTACGGCCTTGATGTGGTCCGCTTCACACGCAGATCAATGGCCTCGGGGTGGCTCGGTGGTTGCAGCAACAACCACCGAGCCGGACAGCTCCACCTGCACGTCCGGACGTTCGCCTACTGGCAGGTAGGCGCCGGCCGTGCAGTCGTCACGCAACGACGATTCGACTGAGGAGTCGACATATGGCAACTGCCACCACGAAATCTAGCAGTCGTAGATCCCACACCAGCCTCCCGGTGATCGCCGGTTCCAGCCTCGCCGGAACCGCCGTGGAGTGGTACGACTTCTTCCTGTACGGCACCGCGGCCGCGCTGGTGTTCAACGAAGTCTTCTTCCCCGCGGACGACCCGCTGGTCGGCACCATGCTGGCCTTCGCCACCTACGCCGTCGGCTTCATCGCACGTCCGCTGGGGGCCGCGGTGCTCGGCCATTACGGCGACGTCAAGGGCCGTCGGGCCACCCTCATCGCGAGCCTCATGCTCATGGGTGTCTCGACTTTCCTGATCGCGTTCCTCCCGTCGTACGCCGCGATCGGCGTCGCGGCGCCTCTGCTGCTGGTGTTCCTTCGTCTCGTGCAGGGTTTCGCGCTAGGCGGCGAATGGGGCGGCGCGGTGCTGCTGGTCAGCGAGCACGGCGACTCGACGCGCCGTGCGTTCTGGTCGTCCTGGCCCAATCTCGGTCCGCCACTGGGCAATCTGATGGCCGCCGGCGCGCTCGCGATCCTCTCCGGCGTGATGTCCGAGGAAGCGTTCCTGTCGTGGGGCTGGCGAATCGCTTTCGCGCTCTCGGCCGTGATGGTGATCGTCGGGCTCGTCCTGCGCCTCTACGTCGCCGAGACACCGCTCTTCGAGAAGTCGCAGCAGACAGCGAAGTCCGAGACCCGCCGCATGCCCTTGGGCGACGCTGTCCGCGGTTACTGGCGTCAGATCCTGCTCGCAGCGTTCACCCGATTCGGTGAGAACGCCGGCTTCTACATCTTCTCGCTGTTCGTCATCACCTACCTGACCCAGATCCTGGATCTCGACCGGTCGACCGGGCTGAACGCCGTGATGATCGGCATGGTGGTCGCGCTTCTCACCATCCCGCTGTTCGCGATGCTCGCCGACCGGATCGGCCGGCGCCCCATCTACATCTCGGCGTCGCTGGCCACCATCGTCTGGGCGTTCGCCTTCTTCGGGCTACTCGACACGAAGAACACCCTGGCGATCATCATCGCCGTGTCCGTCGGGCTGCTGATCTTCGCGGCCTACAGCGCGGTGATCGGGGCGTTCTTCTCCGAGCTGTTCCCGACCGAGGTCCGCTATTCCGGTGTCTCCCTGGCGTACAACCTCGCCTCGGTGCTCGCGGGATCGCTCGCGCCGATCATCGCGATCGCTCTCTACAACTGGTTCGACACGGGTTTCGCCATCGGTGCCTACCTCGCTGTCATGGGCCTGATCTCACTGATCGCCGCCATCGTCGCCCGCGAGACGCAGTCGGTGGACCTGGCGACGGTCGGCGATACCGGGCGAGACGATGACTCCGGTGAGAACCCTTCTGCCGCAGCCGAAACGACCACGACCGAAGCGAAGCAACAACCGTCCGCTGCGGTTGCTCCGTGACGCTCTGAGAGGAGACAACACCATGTCGACATCGCGCTCCGGCACGGCCACCGCGCCCGAACTCGCCTACGAGTGGCTCAAGCAGACGATCATCACGCTCCCGCGGGACGAAGAGATGTTCCTGTCCGAGGCTCAGGTGGCGGCGTCATCGGGAATCTCGCGCACCCCGGTCCGGGAGGCCCTGATGCGGCTCGAGGCGGAGGGATTCATCCGCCGGGTCCCACACAAGGGTGCGTATATCCCGGCGCTGTCGGATCGCGATGTCGATGAGGTCATGCAGGCGCGGCGGGTCGTCGAGGAATGGTCGGTGCACGAGGTGGCACCGCGACCGGGACTCGTCCCGGACAAACTGGCGCTCCTCCTGCAACAGCAGGAGGACGACCAGGACCCCGTCGACTTCATCGCCCACGACCTCGAATTCCACACGACGATCATCCGTGCGGCCGGCAACAGCCTCATGGGTGACTTCTACAACTCACTGCGCGATCGCCAGATGCGCATGGGTGTCCGCATCGTCATGAACGACGAGCACCGCAAGAAGCAGGTGCTGGTCGAGCACCGGGCGATCGCGGACGCCATCCGGGCCGGAGACGTCGACGCGGCGGTTCGCAGTGTGCGCGAGCACCTTCGGACCACGCACGACTCCCTGCGCCACTCCCATCTCTAGATCTGTACCGAGGAGACCTCCATGAAGATCGCACTGGTCCAGGTGGCCAGTCCCGACGACGAGACCGGCGCGCATCGCCTCGAACGCGTGCGCACACTCGTCGACAGCCTGCCCGACGACGTCGACCTCATCGTCCTGCCGGAACTGTGGCGGGTCGGTTACAACCACTTCGACGACTATCCGTCGTCGGCCGAGGACCTGTACGGGCCCACCGTGTCGACGATGGCCGCCATCGCACGCCGCCGGAACTGTTTCGTGCACGCCGGCAGCATCGTCGAGGACCGGGGCTCGGAACGCCTGCGCAACACCGCTGTCCTGCTCGGACCGGACGGCACCGTCGTACACCACTACAGCAAGGTGCACGTCTTCGGCTACCGCTCACAGGAGGCCCATCTGCTGGAGCCCGGTGAGCAGGTCCACGCGGTGGACACCGCCTTCGGTCCGGTCGCGGCGACCACCTGCTATGACCTCCGGTTCCCCGGCCTGTGGGCCGAGATCGGAGCTGCGGGAGCGCAACTGGTGATCGTGCCGGCAGCCTGGCCGATGGCACGCCGGGAACACTGGCAGTTGCTGACCTCCGCACGCGCCGTCGACAACCAGGTGTTCGTCATCGCATGCAACGCTGCCGGTACCCACGCCGGGGTCGAACTGGCGGGTCACAGCCGCATCATCGATCCCTGGGGATCGGTTGTCGCCGAGGCCGATTCGGACGAAGGAGTGATACTCGCCGAGATCGACCCCGCGCTCGTCTCCGCCGTCCGGTCGGAGTTCCCGGTGCTCGGCGACCGCCTGCCCGACTACTCCGTCCTGTCCCGTAGAAAGGTCCACTCATGACCGGCACCGACACCCGGGTGCTCAGCTTCACGATCGCCGGCACCGCCGAGCGGATCGAATTCGACACCCTCCGCACACTTGTCGCCGGATACACCGGACGCGACGAAGCCGCCGTGCGCCACCACATCGACGAGCTCGCGGCCATCGGTGTGGCGCCGCCGCCCGAGGTTCCGATGTTCTATCCTGTCGAGCCGGGCAGCATCACCACCGACCCCACCACGGAGGTGCACGGTCGCGAGACCTCCGGCGAGGTCGAGCCGGTGCTGTTGCGCCGGGACGGACGCTGGTATCTCGGTATCGGTTCCGACCACACCGACCGACAGCTCGAGACCGTGGACATCGGCGACTCCAAGCGCGCCTGCCCGAAGCCGGTCGGCCGGCAGGTCGCCGAGATCGAGTCCTGGGCCGACTTCGACTGGGACGCATGCCGTGCCCGCAGCTGGGTCGATGGCCGCCTCTACCAAGACGGCGCCCTGTCGGGATTGCGAACGCCGCAGAACCTGCTCGGGATCCTCGCCGAACGTCAGGGCGACGACGACGCCGACCTGCTCTGCTTCGCGGGCACGTTGCCCCTGCTCGACGGGACTTTCGTCTACGGCACCCGGTGGGACCTCGAACTCACGCTGCCGGACGGGACCGTCCTCACCCACTCCTACACCTCCGACCCGGAAGGACGTTGATCATGCGTACCGGAGCCGACTATCTGTCCTCGCTGAACGACGGGCGCGTGGTGCTCGTCGACGGGCAACAGATCGATGACGTCACGACCCACCCGGCATTCGCGCCGGTCGCGGCGACCATCGCCGAGATGTTCGACCTTGCTGCCGATCCCGCGCAGAACATGCAGTACACCGCGCCGGAGACCGGCGCGACCGCCAACCGGACGTTCGGGATCCCGCGCAGCCGTGAGGAACTCCGACTCCGTCGCGAAGCCATCGAGACCTGGGCCCGGCACACCCACGGCTGGGTCGGTCGCAGCCCCGACCACGTCGGGACCTTCCTCGCATCCTTCGCCGCCCACCCGGAGGTCTTCGCCGGCGAGGGCCGCGACCTGTCGGCCAACGTGACGGCATTTCACCGGCGTCTGCTGGACGAGAACCTGTATGTCTCTTACGCGATCATCCCGCCGCAGGTCTCGCGAGCGACCACGGCGTCGGGTTGGGAGGGCGAGTTCCTCCAGGCCGGTGTCGTGCGCGAGACCGACGAAGGGATCGTCGTGCGCGGGTCCCAGATGCTCGCCACCGGCGCCGCGATCGCCGACGAGGTGTTCGTCTCCTGCATCAAGCCGCTCGGCCCGGACGACAGCGACTTCGCCGTCTCGTTCGTCGTCCCGGTGGCGACGGAAGGCCTGAAGCTGTACTGCCGGCGGCCGTACGCGCCCGCGGCGACCAGCAGCTTCGACTACCCATTGACCTCGCGGTACGACGAGCCCGACGCCCTCGTGGTGTTCGACGACGTCCTGGTGCCCTGGGATCGGGTCTTCGTCGACCGCGACATCGTCGGCGTGCGCCGTCAGTTCTTCGAGACCGGAGCGCACGTCCTCGGCAACTGGCAGGCGCAGATCCGTTTCGCCACGAAGCTGAAGTTCATCGCCGGCGTGGCACGGCGGGTGACACAGGTCAATGGAGTGGACAAGATCCCCAGCGTCCAGGAGAAGCTCGGCGAACTCGCCGCCGTCGTGTCCGGCGTCGAATCCGCGGTGCTGGCAGCGGAATACACGGCGGAGCCGGACGCCTCCGGACAGTGGCTGCCGGGCCGGCAGGCGCTGTACGGCTCGATGGGTCTGCAATCGGAGATCTATCCGCGCGTGCTCGCCATCCTCCGCGATCTGGTCGGTGGTGGAGTGCTCCAGCTGCCGTCGAGCGTGCACGACCTCACGAGCTCGTTGACCGCCAAGGACATCCAGCACTACGTGCAGTCGCCGGGCGTGCCGTCCGAAGAGCGCATCAAGCTGTTCAAGCTGGCCTGGGACATCGTCGGTTCCGAGTTCGCCGGCCGGCACCAGCAATACGAGATGTTCTACGCCGGAGCGCCGTTCGTCGTGAAGGGCGCCTACACCTATCGCAACTACGCCTACGACGACGCACTCGAGGACGTCGCGGGCTTCCTGCAGTCCTACAAGCTCGAAGACGCCTGAGAGGAGCCATCATGGCCAAACCCGAGTACGAATTCTTCCCGGTCACCGACGTCGATTACACCGTCTGCCCCGGCGGCGACCCCAAGATCACCGAACGCATCCTGTCCCGGGATCCCGACGGCAACGTCGCCACCCGCATCCTCCGCTACGAGGCGGGTGCCGACTCGAGCCCGATGGGCGTGCAGAAGCACGACTTCTGGGAAGAGGTCTACATCCTCGAGGGCTCGTTCGTCGATCTGACCCTGGACCAGACCTTCTCGGCCGGTGAGTACGCCTGCCGCCCACCGGGAATGCCGCACGGACCGTGGCGGACCGACGAAGGTGTGCTCACCTTCGAGGTCCGATACCGCAGCGCATAGGAGACGATCATGACCCTGCCGGCCTTCTCTCGGCCCACTCCCTCCGACATGCGACGCAGTATGGGGAGGTTCACCACCGGTGTCGCGGTCGTCAGCGCCGAGGACTCCGACGGCGAACCGTGCGGCATGACCATCAGTTCGCTGACGTCGGTCAGTCTCGACCCCGCGATCATCCTCGTGTCGCTGACCCACGGATCGCGGACCACGGACGCGGTGGAGGCCGGCGGGCGGTTCGCGGTGTCGATCCTGTCGTCCCGGCAGGAGGCGGTCGCCCGGCGCTTCGCGACCCGGGGCGGGGCTCGCTTCGAAGGGCTGCCGTGTGACCGCACCGCCTGCGGGTTGCCGGTCGTCGCCGATGCGCTTGCGCATCTGGAATGCACGGTGCACAGCGCGCACGACATCGGCGACCACCGGGTCTTCTACGGCGACGTGTCCGAGCTGCGATGGCGCGACGGAACCGGGCTGGTGTTCTACTCCGGCCGGTTCGGCGACTTCCGCGACTTCGGGCACGACGAGATGCCCTGGTTGTTCTGAGCTCTTGTCGACCAGGAAACCCGACGGCCAACCACCCCGCGCCGGTCGCGCAACTCGACGCGGTTTGGCAACCTCGGATCGGGGACCGATACCGAGGATCGGAGTGGGGGATGTATCGACCGGACCTGCACCTGGGAGCGCTGAGGGGCCCGCTCCCGCGATCGCCGCTGCATGTGCTGCGGACCTATCTGGCGGTGACGACGCTGTTGTACGCGGTGGGCGTGGCTCTCACGCTGTTCCCGACCGACGATTCGGCGACCCTGTCCGACCCGACCGGGGGATTGGTCGCCGTCGTGCTGGGGCTCGCGGCGCTGGGGTGGCTGTCGGTGCGGCCGCAGCGCCCGCTACCGGCCGTGATCGCGGCCGGTGTCGCCACCCCCGCGGTGATGGCGTTCCACGAGCTGATCAGTGCCGAGTTCCTGTGCATGATCGCGGCGATGTTCCTGGCGATGTACGTCCGTGCCACTCTTCCGCGTCGGCAGGCGTGGGCGTTCATCGGTCTGCTGACGGCCGCGTGCGTCGTCGCGCTTGCCGTGGCGCCCGCACCGAAGTACCTCAGCACGTACATCGTCGTCGTCGTCGCCATCCCGGCGGCGGCCGAGTCATTCGGATTGCTGACGCGGACACTGCTCACCGCGGTCTGTGCTGACCCGCTGACCGGCGTGTTCAACCGCGCGGGCTGGGAACTCGCGACCGCGGGGCTCCTCGACGGACGGCGGTCGGCCGCGGCGGTCACGGTGATCTCGTGGTCAGTCGACGACTCCGAGACGACCGACGACCCGCGCGAGAGGGAGCAGCGACTGGTTCGCCGTGCCCGGACCTGCGTCGAATTGCTTCCCGCCGATTCCGCCCTGGCACGCCTGGCCGATTCGGAGTTCGCGATCTGCGTGGTGCACGACGACGACGGTCCACCCGGGCAGGCGGCGGCGCTGATCGACGAACTGCGTCGACACCTGCCCGATGCCTCACTAGCCGCGGCCACCGCGCCGGCGCCGGGAGCGGACGTCGCGGCCCTGCACGCGCAGGCGTCGTCCCGCCTGGCGTCCGCCAGACGCAGCGAGCCCGGGCCGGCCCGACGTTCCGATCACCCCGACATGCAGTGAGCGGTCGGCGCATGCGGGGAACCACCATGTCGAGCCCGGCGTCGAGTTCTGGGATCGCGGCCGTGCCGGTGCACATCGAATACGATGCCGCTCATGACCTCGGCCATCGTGGTCGGAGCAGGCCCCAACGGGCTCGCCGCCGCCATCACCCTCGCGCAGCGGGGCATCGAGGTGACCGTGCTGGAGGCGGCCGAGACGATCGGTGGTGGCGCCCGCTCGTCCGAGCGAATCCTGCCCGGTCTGCTGCACGACGACGGCGCGGCCGTCCACCCGATCGGGCTGGCGTCGCCGTTCTTCCAGAGCCTCGGACTCGCCGACCACGGCCTCGAATGGGGCTGGCCGGAGATCGACCTCGCACACCCGTTGCCCGACGGCCGGGCCGGCGCCATGATGAACTCGCTGGACGAGACCAGTCGGCTTCTCGAGGCCGACGGCCCACGATGGCGGCGCCTGTTCGGTCCGTTGGCGGAGAACTTCGACGAACTGGCGCAGGATGTGCTGGGCCCGCTCCTACACGTGCCGCGGCATCTCGGCCCGCTCGCCCGGTTCGGGCCCGCCGCGTTCCTGCCCGCAACCGTCCTGGGACGGGTGTGGCACACGGACGAGGCGGCGGCCTTGTTCGCCGGGAACGCCGCCCACGGGTGGTACCCACTCACTCGGCCGACGACCTCTGCGTTCGCGCTGATGTTCGCCGCCATCTCGCATCGGTACGGCTGGCCGATCATCAAGGGCGGGACGGCCCGAATGCCGGAGGCCCTCGCCGCGGTGCTGACAACGCTGGGAGGCCGGATCGAAACCGGCCATCGGGTCAGCTCCCTCTCCGACCTCCCACCGGCGGATGTAATCCTGCTCGACCTGGAGCCCGGCGCGGTCGCCGACCTTGCGGGGGACGCACTCCCGAGCCGAGTCCGTAAGGCGTATCGACGGTTTCGGCGGGCGCCCGCCGCGGTCAAGCTCGACCTCGCCGTCGACGGCGGAATCCCGTGGCGGGACGAGTTCTCCGGCCGGGCGGGCACCGTGCACGTGTGCGGCACCGCCGTCGAGGTCGTCGCGTCCGAAGCCGAGATCCATCGTGGCCGGATGCCGGAGCGGCCATTCGTCCTCGTCGCCCAGCAATATCTGGCCGATCCGGCGCGGTCGGTCGGTGACGTCCATCCGGTGTACGTCTATGCACATGTGCCGCATGGCTACAGCGGCGACGCCACGAACGCTGTGCTCGCGCAGCTGGAACGCTTCGCGCCGGGGACGCGCGATCGGATCGTCGGGTCCGTCGTGCGCATGCCCGCAGATCTCGCCGCGAGCAATTCCAACCTCGTCGGCGGCGACATCATCGGCGGGGCAAACGATCCCCTCCAGGTCGTGATGCGCCCCCGGATCGCGGCCGACCCGTACGCCACCGGAATCCAGGGTGTCTACATCTGCTCGGCGTCCACACCACCGGGCGCCGGTGTGCACGGAATGTGTGGCCACAACGCGGCTCTGAGTGCACTGCGCCGGCTCGGCCCGTAGATCGGAGTCGCGATTGCCCGCGAGATCCCCCGGCGCTCCCGCTAGGGTCGGGGGATGACCGGGTGGTTCGATGAGCGGATCGTCGAGACCGGTCGTCTGCCGTTGTTCTTCCTGTTGCTCGCCTTCGTCTTGACGTTCCTCTTCATCCGGTTCAGTGTGCGGATGATCCGCGCGGAGGTCAGCTGGTGGCCCGGCAACGTGACGCCGGGCGGGGTGCACGTGCATCACGCCTTCTTCGGCATGATGGCGATGTTGGTGGCCGGCTTCGGATTCGTCGCGGTCGACCCGCTGCGGACTCCGGTGATCGACTGCGTCCTGGCAGCACTGTTCGGCATCGGAGCGGCGCTCGTGCTCGACGAGTTCGCGCTCATCCTCCACCTTCGCGACGTCTACTGGGCCGAGGAGGGTCGGACGTCGATCGACGCGGTGTTCGTCGCGATCGCCATCGGTCTGCTCTTCCTCCTCGGGTTGCAGCCGTTCGGCGCGTTCGAGGTCGTCGGGGACATCCGGAACGAGAACGGCCTCGTGGCGCGTCTGGTGGCCGCGGGTGTCGTCGTGCTGAACGTGCTGCTGGCCATCGTGACCCTTATCAAAGGCAAGGTCTGGACAGGTCTGGTCGGCATGTTCGTCCCGGTGCTGCTGTGGTTCGGTGCCGCTCGACTCGCGCGGCCGCGATCACCATGGGCCCGGTGGCGGTACCAGAACCGCCCCCGCAAACTGGCTCGCGCGATCGGGCGCGAGCAGCGCTATCGAGAACCGTTGATGCGATGGAAGATCGTCGTGCAGGAGGCGGTGGCGGGGCGTTTCGGGGTGCCCGACGCGCCGGCTCCCGTTCCGGTTCCCCCGCCGGCGTCCGTCCCGACGGCGGTCGGCGTGGTGACCGAGAAGGTACCGAGCGCGCTGGCGACCGCTATCCGATGGCGGCGCACGCGCCGGGCCCTGCGCACGGTCCCGATCTGGCGGCTGCCGGTCGTGCTGGTGACGTTCGCGATCGTCGCCGCGTGGACCACCGTCGGATTCGACGAGCTGCTCGAGTTGGAGGTCGACCCGGGAACCCTGGCGACGCTGCTCAGTGTCATCGCCGGTTCGATGGCGACCCTGACCGGTCTCGTGTTCACCGCCGTCACCCTCGCCATGCAGTTCGGGGCGTCGTCGATCTCGGTACGCGTGATCCCGATGTTGCAGCAAGAACCCGTCATGCGGTGGTCCACCGGGTTCTTCCTCGCGACCTTCGTCTACAGCGTGATCATCGCGATCGACCTGTCGGTCGGGGGTCCGGACGAGCCGACCCCCGGCCTGTCCACAGCAATCGCATTCATGCTCACGACCGTCAGCGCGTACCTGTTCATCGCGCTCGTCGGGAAGGTCGGGACGATCCTGAACACCGCGCGGTTGCTGCAGTGGATCGCCGACGACGGCCGGTCGGCGATCGTGCGGCAGCTGCCGATGCCACCGGTGAAGCACGACGAGCCGTCGGTGGCAACCGGATTCGACGATGACGCCGTTCCGTCGGTCACCGCCGGACCGGACGAGCAGACCATCGATCGGGGCGCTGCGGCGGATGAGCCACGCATGCAGATCAGGTTGGGCGAGGTGACCGCACGAGGACGGGTCCTGCTGGCGGTCAACGGTGATCGTCTGCGGCGCTACGCGGCGTCGTGGAACGTACGGATCACTGTGCTGATCGCGGTCGGAGACCACGTGCCACACGATCTCCCGGTGATCGAGATCGTCGGTGATCCGATCCATGTGGAGAAGCGTCGCGTGCTGGCCTGTCTGCTCTTCGGCGACACCCACCAGCCGTCGGTGAGTCCCGCCGCGGCGCTGCAGGCGATCTCGGACATCGCGCTCAAGGCGATGTCCGCAGGCAGTAACGATCCGAGCGTCGTGGTGCAGGCACTCGACCACACCGAGGACCTGTTGCTCCTGCTGGCTCCGCGGCTCCGCGGCGAGCAGTTCTCGAGCGACCCCTCGGTCCGCGGCATCCGGCGCAGCTGGGCGGACTACGTCGCGATCGGGACCGACGAGATCCGCAGGCACAGCACCGGCCAGGTACAGGTGCAACGCCGCCTGCGCGCGCTGTTCGAGTCCCTTCTCGCCGGGTGCGGGCCCGCGCAGCGCGCGCCCGTGGCCGAGCGACTGGCCGTGCTCGACGCACAGGTCGCCCGCGACTGGACCGACGACCTCGACCGGCGATTGGCCGCGGCTGCGGACCGGCAGGGATACGGGTCCGAGTTCGGCCGGTGAGGTAAGCAGATAGATCACGCGAATCGGACACAGCCGATACCCTGAGTCCGTGCTCGCGTCCCAGTCCGCCGACCGTCGGGCGGTGGTCGACGAGATGCGCGACTTCGTCGCCACTGCCCAACGCGATTCGGGTCCCGCCCGCCGTGGGGTCGGCGTGATCACCGCCGGGCCGGGCGCCGGAAAGACCCATACGCTGCGGGAACTGGCCTCTGCCGCCGATGGATCCGTCCGCACGGTGTGCGCGGACGAGCTGTCGTGGCGCCAACCGTTCGGACTCGCCGGGCAGCTGCTCGGAGTGGATCTGCCGACGCCGGTTCCCGACGGCTTCGACGACGACCTCTATGCGCGCGTGGACACGCTGTGCGCCGGTGGGCCGCTCGTGCTCGTCGTCGACGACGCCCACCACGCCGATGCCGCGACCCTGGAACTGTTGTCCCGTCTCGTCCCTGCCACGCGGGTCCTACCGTTGGTGATGCTCGTCGGCCGGCGTCCGCTCCCGCAACGAGATCTGCTGAACCGGTTGGTGGCGCGAGCGGAGGTCGTCGACTGGTCGCTGCCCCCGTTGGGGGCCGACGAGGTCCGCCGTATCTCGACCGAGATCGTCGGCGCCGCGCCAGACGACGAGCTCCTCGGGCTGCTCGGAGCATCGGGTGGCAACCCGATGCACGTGATCTCGGTCCTGCGCGCGCTGCAGCAGTCGGGCGGTCTGCGGATCGTCGACGGCCACGCCGCGGTCGACGCACGCACCGCGACCGGGCTGCCGAGCGGACTCGAGGACGCGATCGCCGAACACGTCGCCCTCCTCGACGGGCGTGCGCGCGAACTGACGCAGAAGCTCGCGGTGTGGGGCCGCCCGGCGACACTCGCGCAACTGGCCGCGGTCGACGCGGTTCCGCCCGCCTCTCTGGTCGGGCCGGCCCAGTCGGCCATCGACGCCGGGATCGTCGGCGTCGACGACGGGGGAGCGTTGCGCTTCACGCACGACCTCTACGCCGACGTCACCTATGGACAACTCGATCCGATGCTGCGCTCGGTGCTGCACGATGCGATCGCCAGCCATCCCAGCACCCGGCACGATCCGCAGTCTGTGGCGCATCACCGGATCGCCTCGGGCAGTGACGAATCCGCGATGTTCGCGGCGGTACGCCGCGCCGAGAACGAACTCGCCAGCACACCGGCGGTCGCGGCGGAGCTCCTGGAGACGTTGGCCGGCACCGCACGTCCGTCGGCGGGGGTCAACACCGCACTCGCGCTCGCCCTCGCCCGAACCGGACAACTCGACCGGGCCTCACGCGTCGCCGAGGACGGCATGGGACTGGCGACCGAGATCGCCGAGTTCGCCGAGCTGCATCGGATCCTGTTGTTCGCCCTGATCGCCAAGGGGGACACCGACCGGGTACGTGACCTGATCGACGAGACCCTGCAACTCCCGGTCGGCGACGACGTCGCCGGCACGCTCACCGACCTGCGGCACTACGTGGGCATCCTCGACGGACGAAGGCCCGCGCCGGACACCCCGTTCTTCGACGTCGAGCGGGACGCGTCCACCCGATCGGTGTCCGGCCTGATCGCCGAGGCGCTACGCCGGTTCCTGCGCGGCGAGGTGGAGGAGGCGCTCGGGATCGCGCTGCTCGCCTCGCGTCGGGACGCGGCGGAATCCGTCGGCGGCACACTGTCGACGTCGTCGGCCGACATCTGGCCGTCGCTGATCGAACAGTATGCGCATGGCCCGGCGGCCGCGGCCGACCTGCTCGCCGGTGCTGCCCGGTTGCGATCGAGCCGGGGCGCCGACTGGATGACCGCGTACCACGAGTTCACCCGCGGCGGAATAGCTCTCGGGCTCGGCGACCTCGACGATTCGGCGGCGTCCTTCGATGCCGGACTGGATCGCGCGGACTCTGCGGACATGGGCTGGAAGTCGATGGCGGTCGGCGGGCGGGCCATGGTCGACGTGCTGCGCGGTGACCTGGCGGCCGCGTCGACCCGACTCGACGCGTGGGACGACGCGGGACTACCGGACCAGTTCGGTTTCCCGGTGCCCACCCACGCCCGCGCCCTGCTGCTCGAGGCGAGCCGGAAGCTGCGTGCGGCCGCGACGACAGCCGGGATCGCCTGGGACCACGGCCGCCGGTTCGGTCTGTACTCCTGGCTGCCCACCGTCGTTCTCGAGACCGCGCGGATCGGGGTGCGTGCGGGCGACACCGCTCTGCTCGGCGGCGTTCTGGACGGGCTCGACGAGTTCCCGGTACCGCCCGCGCGGCCCATGTCCGGTCCCGTCGCGGTGGCCCGTGCGATGTGTTCGGTCCTGCTCCACGACGCGGACCCGTTGACGATCGTGCACGCCGCCGACGAGTACGCCGAAACTGTGCAGGCGGTCGGGGACCGGCAGTCCGAGGCGTGCATGTGGGAGGAAGCCGCGTTCGCGGCCGCCCTGTCGGGAGACCGGGACCGCGCCCGCGACCTCGCCCGGCGATCGATGCGACTGACGCGTGCCATGGGAGCAGGCACCAGCTCCGCACGCGTGGCCTCGCGGTTGCGTCCGTTGGGGATTCGGCTCGACCCCGCGGCACGCGACCGGCCGACCCATGGTTGGGAGAGTCTCACCAAAACCGAGACGACCGTCGCCGAACTGGTCGCGGCCGGCTTGAGCGGAGGCGAGATCGCCGGCCGACTGTTCATCTCGACCCGCACGGTGCAGACCCACGTCTCCCACGCCCTCGCCAAACTCAATCTGCGTACCCGCGTCGAGCTCGCCGCCTTCGTCGTGGGTCGGCAGCAGAACTGATCCACCCCGACACGGTTGGCGGCATTTTCTCCGTCAGCACGCAGATGTTCGCGTCACCGGACCGGCGGACAGTTGGGTGTACCCCAACGAGAACCCACCTCGGCCGTACCGAAGGAGACCACCCGTGAACGCAAAATCCATGATCTTGGGACTCGCCCCCTGGTTCGTGTTCGCCTGGGCGGCCGAACGCCTGGGTGCCGACCACGTCACGCTCGCCGCGCTCGCCGCCTGCGCGCTGGCCCTGGCCGTCACCATCTACGAGGCCGTCCGCACCGGCGGCGGTTGGAAGATCATCGACGTCGCCGGGGTCGTCCTGTTCGGCGTCATCGCGCTCATCGGCATCTTCGGTGATACTCAGGTCGATGAAGCGCTCGTGTTCTTCGGTCGCGGTGGTTCGGCGTTCGTCCTCGCCGCGGTCATGGCCGTGTCCGCGTTCACGGTCCCGTTCACCGAGCAGTACGCCCGGGAGACCGTCGATCCCGCCTTGTGGCACTCACCGGTGTTCCGCGCGAAGAACCGCCAGATCAGCCTCGTGTGGGCCGGGGCGATCGCACTCATGGGCTGCTCGCACATCATCGCCGGATTGCTGGCGTCGTCGGCGTCGGTGTCCGGCAGCCACCCCGGCAACATCCTGCTCAATTGGGTCGTGCCGATCGCGCTGATCGTGTTCGCGGTCAAGCGGACCCGGGCAATCGCCGACGCGGCCCCCAGCGCGCCCGCCGCCTCCACCGCCCCGACCGCCGGCTGACCCCCGCGGCACCGCCCTCCTACCGACCCGCCCGAAGGACATCCGATGACCATCGCCACGCCCCCCACGCCCGCCCCCGTCGACCTTGCGCATCACGCCCACCTCACCGGTGTGTACGCGCCGCAGCGGGAGGAGGTCGATGTCACCGACCTGCCCGTCCGCGGTGAGATCCCCGCGGATCTGCGCGGCAGCTACCTGCGCAACGGCCCCAATCCGCGTTTCGATCCCATCGGATCGTTCGTCTATCCCCTCGACGGTGACGGCATGGTGCACCGGATCAGCATCGACGGCGGTCGCGTCGGGTACACCAACCGCTTCGTCCGGACCCCGATGGTCATCGCGGAAGAGGCTGCCGGACATGCACTCTGGTCCGGGCTCACCGACGGGTACACACCACCCGCGAGTGTTGTCGGGGACGAACTCGCCGGCACCTACCGCGAACTGCCCGACATCAACATCGTCCGCCACGGCGGACGGTTGATGGCGATGGCCGAATCCGACCAGCCCTACCTGCTCGAGCCGTCGACGCTGGCGACGCTGGCCAAGGCCGACTGCGACGGCGCGATGCGGGTCGGCAGTACCGCCCACCCGAAGATCGACCCGGCCACCGGCGAGATGGTGTTGTTCAACTACAGCCTCGAAGCGCCGTATCTCACCTGGTCGATCGTGAATCCGGACGGGACGGCGGCAACGGGGCCCAACCCGGTCGACGGTCTGGACAAGTCGGTCATGATCCACGACATGGCCCTCACGTCGCGGTACCTCGTACTCTTCGTGTGCCCGTTGATCTTCGACCTCGAAGCCGCGATGACCGGTGGCTCGCTGCTGTCCTGGCAACCCGACGACGGCACGCGCATCGCCCTCATCCCGCGCGACGGCGGTCCGGTGCGCTGGGTCCAGACCGATCCGTTCTGGGTGTGGCACTTCGCCAACGCCTTCGACGGTCCGGGCCCCGACGACGGTGTCACCGTCGACTACGTGGAATGGAGCTACCCGGGTGGTTTCGCCTCCGAACCCCGGCCGGCAACGTCGGCGCTCACCCGCGCGATCATCCGCCCGGACGGGACCATCACCCGGAACACGATCAGCGACAACGCCTTCAACCTGGAGTTCCCGCGAGTTGACGACCGGTTGCTCACCCGGGACCACCATCGCGTGGCAACGGTGGCGAAGGGGCCCCACGACACCGATGCCACCGACAGTCTCTGGTTCCACGACCTCTCCGCCGGAACCGAGACCTTCTGGAGTCCCGGAACCGCGATCGGCGAGCCGATCTACATCCCGGGCGCCGAACGCGATCACTGGGGCGCGATCGGCACCGACCCCGCCGACATGCGTTCGTACTTCTACCTTCTCGCCGCCGACGAACCGACGGCCGGACCGGTCGCCACCGTCGAACTGCCGATCCGCGTCCCCGCCGGGCTGCACGGCGCGTGGCTCGCGGACCCGGAGTGAAGCGGGGGATCGTCGACTCGTGCCTGCTTTCTGAGCAGCGAGCTACAGTCTCTGCTTCCTGAGCTGAGGTGCGAGCGAAGCGAGCTTGCGAGCCGCCCCTCTGCTCCCTGAGGAGCGAGCTTGCGAGCGTCACGAAGGGTCTTGGCGAGTCGGGTTGCGAAGACCCTTCGTGACGCGCCCTCCGCAAGCTCCGGGCGCTCCTCAGGGAGCAGGGGGCAGGTCGTTCTCTCGGTATAGGGACCAGCGGGTATGTGGTTCTCTCGGATTGGAGAGCGGGGGTGAATGTGATTCTGTGCGAAGGGGCCCTTCGGATCACGTAGCAACCGGCGCGGTCACCTCGATGAACCGCGCAGCGATGTCGATGGCCGACCGCGCCTCGGCCGACAACCGGGGGATCAGCTGGAAGACGTGACCCTGGTCGGGCCAGGCCTGGATCACCGAAACCCCTCCGGCACCGGTGATCTCGTCGTGGGTGGCCCGGGCGTCGGCCCCCATCACCTCGCGCGCCCCGTACTGGATGAGCGTCTTGGGCAGGGCCATGTCCGGGGTGAGGCGGACGCGCATCCTCGGGTGGTCGGGGTCGGCGGTCCGGGTGTAGAGCCGCAAGATCTTGCGGGCGGACATCGCGTCGATGATCGGGTCCCGCACCCCGGTGCGCTGATTACGCACGGCCAGTTGGAAAGTCGGGTCGTAGAGCGGCGAGAACAGCACCATCGAACCCGGCTGCGGGGTCCCGGTGGCGTGGTTGACGGCGAGCAGGTCGAGAGCCAGGTGGCCGCCGGCGGAGTCACCCGCGACCACGATGTCCTCGGCCCGGTGCCCCTGGGACAGCAGCCAGCGATAGCCGCGGACGGCGTCGTTGCCCGCGCACGGCCAGGCGTGCTCGGGGGCCAGCCGGTAGTCCAGGCTGAAGGCGGGTAGGCCGGTTTTGTTGCCGAGCCGGCCGACGAGGCCCCGGTGCGTTCGCGGCGAGCACACCACGTACCCGCTCCCGTGCATGTAATACAGAATGCGCGAACCGGGGACCGGAGCGTTCGCCTGCCGGCCGATCACCCATTCGCCGCGGACCTGCCCACCCCGGAAGTTCTCGCGCACGATCTCCACCCGGGTGTTGGCCGGAGGCGGGTTGATCCGCTCGATGGTCCGGTTCAGTGCCGGGCGCGTCCGCTGGATCATCTGCGCGGTGACGCGGGGGTGGCTGACCCCGGCCGCGGTCATCATCGGCCAGGTGACGCGGGCCAGATAGGCGTTGACCGCTCGGGAACGCCGCGAACCGTACGGATCGACGCCCAGGCGGCCGAACGGATGCGCGAGGAGATCGGCTTCCGAGGTGGGCTCATCGGCCGGTACGGTGACGCTCATCACCTGACGGTAGTGGCTCGACGACGTGCGGGTGCGGGATCGGTCAGGGCGAGACCCGGCCGCAATCGGGCCGCGACCGTCGACGCTCCCGAAACGCCCGCGCGGGCCGTCTCCGGGGCGGACCCCGAATCGCCGGATTTCCGTCTGACGTGCACCGGCGGTGTCTCTGTGGTAACCGGATTTCGAGAGTGGGCCCTTCGCGTGGAAAAATGACTCACAATGCTCATACGGCTGCCCGGGGGCGCTCTGGCGTGCTGCGCGCGGTAGCTGCGATGAGCAGGGTGGTTCGGGTCCCGACGATGCGGCCCGAAGGGACCGTCAGCAACGGCGCTGACCGGGACTCACCGCCGCTGTGATCGTCGGCTCTGCCCAGGTCAGCCCCGATGCGGGTGGAGCACGACGACGCCGGGGACATCGTGGTCCGCGGCCCGACACGGCCGGTGTGGCCCCAGACATCGACGACGGGTAGTGCGTGCACTCCTCGCGCGCAAAGTGAGGCGAACTATGAAGCAGGCTCCGGGACCGGTGGGTCTCTACGACCCACGCAACGAGCACGACTCGTGCGGCGTGGCGTTTGTCGTGGACATGCACGGGCGGCGCAGTCGCGACATCGTCGACAAGGCGATCATGGCGCTGGTCAATCTCGAGCACCGCGGCGCCGCGGGTGCCGAGCCCAACACCGGCGACGGTGCGGGCATCATGATCCAGGTCCCGGACCGTTTCCTGCGGGAGACCGTGGACTTCGAGCTGCCCGCGGAGGGCAGCTACGCGACCGGTATCGCCTTCCTGCCCCAGGGCTCGGAAGACGCCCGCCTCGCGTGCGAGGGCGTGGAGAAGGTCATCGAGGCAGAGGGTCTGACCCTGCTCGGCTGGCGCGAGGTGCCGACCAACGAGAACTCGCTCGGAGCACTTGCCCGCGATGCCATGCCGACCTTCCGTCAGGTGTTCGTCGGCGGCGCCGAGGGCATGGAACTCGAGCGCCGCGCCTACGTCGTGCGCAAGCGGGTCCAGTACGAACTCGGCAACAAGGGCGCCGGCGCCGACGGGCCCGGACGTGAGACCGTCTACTTCCCGAGCCTGTCCGGACGCACCTTTGTCTACAAGGGCATGCTGACGACCCCGCAGCTGCGGGAGTTCTACGTCGACCTGCAGGACTCGCGTGTCGAGAGCGCGCTCGGTCTGGTGCATTCGCGCTTCTCCACCAACACCTTCCCGTCGTGGCCGCTGGCGCATCCGTTCCGCCGCGTCGCCCACAACGGCGAGATCAACACCGTCACCGGTAACGAGAACTGGATGCGGGCCCGCGAGGCGCTCATCGACACCGCGGCCTTCGGGGCCGACGCGGCGTCGAAGATCTTCCCGATCTGCACCCCGGGTGCGTCGGACACCGCCCGGTTCGACGAGGTGCTCGAGCTGCTCCACCTCGGTGGACGTTCCCTCCCGCACGCCGTGCTCATGATGATCCCGGAGGCCTGGGAGCGTCACGAGTCGATGAAGCCCGAGCACCGGGACTTCTACCGCTACCACTCCGCGCTGATGGAGCCCTGGGACGGACCGGCGTCGGTGTGCTTCACCGACGGCACCGTCGTAGGTGCCGTGCTCGACCGGAACGGCCTGCGGCCCAGTCGGATCTGGGTCACCAAGGACGGGCTCGTCGTGATGGCCTCCGAGGTCGGCGTGCTCGACATCGATCACTCCGACGTCGTGCAGAAGATGCGTCTTCAGCCCGGCCGCATGTTCCTGGTGGACACCGCTGCCGGCCGCATCGTCGACGACGAGGAGATCAAGGACGAGCTCGCCGCCGAGCACCCCTACGGTGAGTGGCTCGAGCAGGGACTGGTCGCGGTCGACGACATCGAGGCGCCGCCGCATCAGCACATGCCGCACGACCGGGTCGCGCTGCGCCAGCAGGTGTTCGGCTACACCCGTGAGGAACTCGACCTGCTGGTCGCGCCGATGGCGAAGACCGGTGCCGAGGCACTCGGCTCGATGGGTACCGACACCCCGATCGCGGTGCTGTCCAAGCGCCCGCGCATGCTGTTCGACTACTTCCAGCAGCTGTTCGCCCAGGTGACCAACCCGCCGCTCGATGCGATCCGCGAAGAGATCGTCACCAGCGTCGGCGGCACCATCGGCACCGAGGCCGACCTGTTGAACCCCGGCCCCGAGTCGTGCCGTCAGATCGAGCTGCCGTCGCCGGTCCTCGACAACGACACGCTCGCGAAATTGGTGGAGATCAACTCCAACGACGCACTGCCCGGTTTCCGCAGCGTCCACATCCACGGCCTCTACCCGGTGGCCGAGGGTGGCGCCGGTCTGCGCAAGGCCCTCGACGAGGTGCGTGCGAAGGTCAGCGCCGCGATCGACGACGGCGTGAACCTGGTCATCCTGTCCGACCGCGAGTCGGACGAGACCTACGCACCCATCCCGTCGCTGCTGCTGACGGCTGCGGTGCACCACCACCTGGTGCGGGAACGCAAGCGCACCCAGGCCGGTCTCATCGTCGAGTCCGGTGACTGCCGCGAGGTCCACCACGTGGCCGCACTCGTCGGTTTCGGTGCGGCAGCGGTGAATCCGTACATGGCCTTCGAGTCGATCGAGGATATGACCGAGCGCGGTGTGCTCGGCAACCTCGACTTCGCCACCGCGCAGAAGAACTACATCAAGGCCGCCGGCAAGGGCGTGCTGAAGGTGATGAGCAAGATGGGCATCTCGACCCTCGCCTCGTACACCGGTGCACAGCTCTTCCAGGTCATCGGTATCTCGCAGGAGACCGTCGACGAGTTCTTCACCGGGCTCAACAGCCAGCTCGACGGCATCGGTCTCGACGAGATCGCCGCCGACGTCGCGACCCGCCACGCGCTGGCGTTCTCCGATCGCCCGTCCGAGCGCGCCCACCGCGAGCTCGAGGTCGGCGGCGAGTACCAGTGGCGCCGCGAAGGCGAGTACCACCTGTTCAACCCGGACACCGTCTTCAAGCTCCAGCACTCCACGCGCACCGGCCAGTACAAGGTGTTCAAGGAGTACACGAAGCTGGTGGACGACCAGTCCCGCCAGATGGCGTCGCTGCGCGGCCTGTTCGACTTCAATTTCGGTGACCGCGACCCGATCCCGATCGAGAAGGTCGAACCGGCCCGCGAGATCGTGAAGCGGTTCTCGACCGGCGCGATGAGCTTCGGTTCGATCTCCGCGGAGGCGCACGAGACCCTCGCGATCGCCATGAACCGGCTCGGTGGTCGCTCGAATTCCGGTGAGGGCGGCGAGGATCCGCGGCGCTTCCATCACGACGAGAACGGTGACTGGCGCCGCAGCGCGATCAAGCAGGTCGCGTCGGGCCGCTTCGGCGTCACCTCGCACTACCTGTCGAACTGCACCGACATCCAGATCAAGATGGCGCAGGGTGCGAAGCCGGGTGAGGGCGGGCAGCTGCCGCCGCACAAGGTGTACCCGTGGGTCGCCGAGGTCCGTGGTTCGACGCCGGGCGTCGGCCTCATCTCGCCGCCCCCGCACCACGACATCTACTCGATCGAGGATCTCGCGCAGCTGATCCACGACCTGAAGAACGCCAACCCGCAGGCCCGCATCCACGTGAAGCTGGTGTCCGAGGTGGGCGTCGGCACCGTCGCGGCCGGTGTCTCGAAGGCGCACGCCGACGTCGTCCTCATCTCAGGGCACGACGGCGGTACCGGCGCAACGCCGTTGACCTCGGTCAAGCACGCCGGTGCGCCGTGGGAGATCGGCCTGGCCGAGACCCAGCAGACCCTGCTGCTCAACGGACTCCGCGACCGGATCGTCGTGCAGGTCGACGGCCAGCTCAAGACCGGTCGCGACGTCGTGGTCGCCGCCCTGCTGGGTGGCGAGGAGTTCGGTTTCGCCACCGCGCCGCTGGTGGTCGCGGGTTGCATCATGATGCGGGTGTGTCACCTCGACACGTGCCCGGTGGGTGTCGCCACCCAGAACCCGCTGCTGCGTGAGCGTTTCGCGGGCAAGCCGGAGTTCGTCGAGAACTTCTTCCTGTACATCGCCGAAGAGGTCCGGGAACTGCTGGCGCGCCTGGGCTTCCGCACCCTGCAGGAGGCCGTCGGTCACGTCGAGGCGCTCGACACGACCAGGGCGCTCGCGCACTGGAAGTCGGAGAAGGCGGGCAAGCTCGACCTGTCGTCGATCCTGGCGATGCCCGAGTCGCCGTTCATGAACCAGGACCTGTACTGCTCCGGCGTGCAGGACCACGGCCTGGACAAAGCGCTCGACCAGCAGCTCATCGCGCAGAGCCGCGAGGCCATCGACCACGGCACGCGGGTGTCCTTCACCTCGAAGATCACCAACGTGAACCGCACCGTCGGCACCATGCTGGGCCATGAGGTCACCAAGGCCTATGGCGCACAGGGTCTTCCCGACGGGACGATCATCGTCGACTTCACCGGATCGGCCGGCAACAGCTTCGGTGCCTTCGTTCCCAAGGGCATCACGCTGCGCCTCGAGGGCGACGCCAACGACTTCGTCGGCAAGGGTCTCTCGGGCGGTCGCCTCGTGGTCCGTCCGGCACGCAACGCGCCGGACGACTTCGTCGCCGAGCACAACATCATCGCCGGCAACGTGATCGGCTTCGGTGCCACCGCGGGCAAGATCTTCCTGCGCGGCATCGTGGGTGAGCGCTTCTGCGTTCGCAACTCGGGCGTCACCGCGGTGGTCGAGGGTGTGGGCGACCACGGCTGTGAGTACATGACGGGTGGACGCGTCGTCGTCCTCGGCGAGACCGGCCGCAACTTCGCGGCGGGCATGTCCGGCGGTATGGCGTTCGTCTTCGACCCCGAGGGCAAGCTGGCCGACAACCTCAACACCGAGCTCGTCGACCTCGAGCCGCTCGAGGACGAGGACATCGAGTTCCTCGCCACGATCATCGAAGAGCACCGCGCCGAGACCGAATCCCCGGTCGCGGCAGCGCTGCTCGGCGATTGGGACACCGCCCAGACCAAGTTCGCCAAGGTCATGCCGCGCGACTACAAGCGTGTGTTGCTGGCCATCTCCGAGGCGGAGAAGACCGGGCGAGACGTGAACGAAGCGATCATGGAGGCCGCACGTGGCTGACCCCAGAGGATTTCTCAAGCACCCCGAGCGGGAGCTGCCCGACCGCCGCCCGGTGGAACTGCGTCTGCTGGACTGGAAAGAGGTCTACACCGACTTCGACAAGGGCCATCTGAAGACGCAGGCGAGCCGCTGCATGGACTGCGGTATCCCGTTCTGCCACAACGGCTGCCCGCTGGGGAACCTGATCCCCGAGTGGAACGACCTGGTCTACAAGGACCAGTGGCGCGACGGCATCGAACGTCTGCACGCGACGAACAACTTCCCGGAGTTCACCGGCCGCCTGTGCCCGGCTCCGTGCGAGGCGTCGTGCGTGCTGGGGATCAACCAGCCGCCGGTCACCATCAAGCAGGTCGAGGTCGAGATCATCGACAACGCCTTCGACAACGGCTGGGTGACCCCGGTCATGCCGTCGGAGAAGACCGGCAAGTCGGTGGCCGTCGTCGGCTCCGGGCCCGCGGGACTCGCTGCGGCGCAGCAGCTCACGCGTGCCGGACACGACGTGACGCTGTTCGAACGGGCCGACCGCATCGGTGGCCTGCTCCGCTACGGCATCCCCGAGTTCAAGATGGAGAAGCGCCACATCGACCGTCGTCTCGCGCAGATGGAGGCCGAGGGCACCGTCTTCCGCACCGGCGTCAACGTGGGTGTCGACGTCACCGTCGAGCAGCTGCGCGCCGACTTCGACGCGGTGATCCTCGCCAACGGTTCGACCATCGGTCGCGATCTGCCGATCCCCGGGCGTGAGCTCGACGGCATCCACCAGGCCATGGAGTTCCTGCCGCAGGCCAACCGGGTGCAGCTCGGCGACGAGGTCGAGGGCCAGATCTCGGCCAAGGGCAAGAAGGTCATCATCATCGGCGGTGGCGACACCGGCGCCGACTGCCTGGGCACCTCGCTGCGCCAGGGCGCGGAGATCGTCCACCAGTTCGAGATCATGCCGAAGCCGCCGATCGAGCGTGCCGAGTCGACCCCGTGGCCGACCTACCCGCTCATGTACCGGGTGTCGTCCGCCCACGAAGAGGGCGGCGAGCGCGTCTTCTCGGTCAACACCGAGCAGTTCGTCGGTGAGGACGGCAAGGTCACCGGGCTCAAGGCGCACGAGGTCGTCATGCGCGACGGCCGCTTCGAGAAGGTGGAAGGTTCGGACTTCGAGCTCGAGGCGGACCTGGTGCTGCTGGCCATGGGCTTCGTCGGCCCCGAGCGCGAGGACCTCCTCGACAAGATGGGCGTCGAGTACGACCCCCGCGGAAACGTCAAGCGTGACGGCAACTTCGCGGCTGTCGGTCAGCCGGGTGTCTTCGTCGCGGGCGACGCCGGGCGTGGACAGTCGCTCATCGTGTGGGCCATCGCCGAGGGGCGCTCGGCCGCCGCGGCCGCCGACGCGTTCCTCACCGGGGCGTCGGACCTGCCCGCACCGATCGTGCCCACGCAGGTCGCGCAGCGCTGATCGCGAGCTTCGTGTAGTACGTACGACACCGAACTCCCGCTCACCCGCTCAGGGTGGGCGGGAGTTCTGCGTAGGCAGAATCGTCGTTCCACGGGAGTTCCGCAGGCGGCAACACGCCCGCCGGACGCCCGACCTAGACTCGGCGGTGAAGCTGCCTCCTCGGCTGGTACGAAGGGAACGGACCATGCGTCGGATCATCGCGACCGTATGCGCCCTGCTGTGTGCGATCCTGGCCGGCGGTGTGCTCGCCGTCCCGACGGCGACTGCCGCGCCCCGGGGGTGCCCAAAGATCTACGTGCTCGCGGTCCCCGGGACCTGGTCCAACGGCGCCAGCCCGGGTGTGCTGGGGGAGGTCACCGCCGGGCTCGGACCGGAAACCCGCGTGCAGTACGTCGGATACGACGCGACGGCGTTCCCGTGGGAGAAGGCGATCTACGGCAAGTCCAAGGCACAGGCGGTTGCCAACACCACGGGGCTCGCCCTTCGGATGCTCCGACGATGCCCCGGTACCCGGATCGCGCTCGTCGGCTACAGCCAGGGCGCCGACGCCGCCGGTGACCTCGCATCCGAGATCGGCACCGGTCGCGCTGCGATCCGTCCGAGCCAGGTCGCGGGGGTCGTGCTGATCGCAGACCCGCGGCGGTCGAAGCGGGACAATCTCATCGGCCCCGCCCTGAGGGGTGAGGGCAGTGGCGGACCACGCCTCGATGGCATGGGGTGGGTCCTGCCCAGGGCCTTCACGATCTGCGAACCCACCGACGTCTACTGCAACGTGCCCCGCGACTACTACGTGACACGGATCGTCGGCTACCTCGCCGAGACCAGCGACCCGACGCCGAGCCAGATCGTGCAGTATCAGGCCGAGGCGGGCGCGATCTTCTCCGAACTGCTCACCCTCGGCGGCCCCGGCGAGATCGCGCAGGAGCTTGGTGACGCGCGCGCTCGCGAGCAGATCAGGTCGTTCAACCAATTCCTCCAGTCCGGGTCGCACGGCACCTACCGGGACTTCGAGGTCCGTCCCGGCGTGACCGCGGTGCGGTGGGCCAACCGGTTCCTCGCCGGCCTCGCGTGACGACGCCGGTCGGCTGACCTGCACGAGAACCGGATGAATCGGACGTCCGACTAGAGTGGCGGCCGAAGTGGTCACCGATCCCGGGGACCAGCCGCCCGCCCTCGGACAGACGGAACATCTCCTTGCCAACGCAGCTCGCCGCCGTACTCGCCCAGACCGACCCGTCGCAAGGTCACAGCGGTTTCATCGGCTGGATTCTCGACCTCATGGACACGCTCGGCGAGCTGGGCGTCGGGGTGGCGATCCTTCTCGAGACCTTCCTGCCGCCGATCCCGTCCGAAGCCGTTCTCCCCGGCGCCGGGTTCCTCGCCTACGAGGGCCGCATGAACGTCTGGCTCGCCTGGGCCGCGGCGACCATCGGTTCGCTCGTCGGGGCCTGGCTCTGGTACTGGATCGGCGCGGCTCTGGGTCGCGACCGCACCCGGCGACTCGTCGGCCGGATGCCGCTGCTCGACTACGACGACTTCGACAAGGCGGAGGAGTACTTCGTCCGCTGGGGCGGAATGGCGGTTCTCCTCGGTCGGTGCGTGCCGCTCGTCCGATCGTTCGTCTCCATCCCGGCCGGCATCGAGAAGATGCCGTTCTGGCGTTTCACCGCCTACACGACGCTCGGTTCCGGCGTGTGGAACGCACTGTGGATCGGGATCGGCTTCGGCTTCGGTCCGGCGATCGCCCCCGCGCTCGAACGGTGGAGTGGCGTGCTGAGCAACATCGTGATCGCCGTGCTGGTCCTCATGGTTGCCTGGTTCGTCGTGAAGCGGGTCCGCCGACGCCGCGCCAGTGCCGCGGGATAGCGGGCCGGGAGAGTGGGACGACCCGTGGAATACCTCGTGCGGAAGCGCGGTTGTACCCCGCGACGGTGACGGACTCAATGCCCCGGGTCCCACCCTTTGCCGCTTCGAGCGGCCTGTTTGCCGAGAGGCGCACTGACCGCCATCGTCGTCCATCACACCGAAGCCGCCGGCCCGAATCCCGGGTCGGCGGCTTCGGTTGTTCGACGGCGACCCGCGGGGGCGAGTGAACGCCTGGCCGCGCCCGGGTCATTCATGCAGGTGAGGGGCGCGTCGCTACGCGCGAGGTAACAGTTCTCGTGCGACGATCGATCTAGCCGTCGTGTGCGGCACTCGCCGTTTCGGGAACCGGAGCTGCGGGATTCACACGTGTCGGCAGTCGCGGGGGCGTGGCGAAAGCCACTGAGAAGTCCGGCGACACGACCAGGAACAGCCGCTACAGTAAAACAAAGTTCCAGTCCGTTGTAACGAATGTGAAGTATCAGGAAGTGATTGGTCATGAAGTTGGCTGACACATTTCACTCGCCCCGCCGGGGCTCTCTGCTGAACTCGCTGACCGGCGGGCGACTCGGGGGCCGCCGCGGTTCCACGACGATGTTCCCCGCCGAAGCGGAACGACTCATCACACCCGCCGAGCTCAGACGGTTCGGCGTCCGGTCCTAGCGCCCTTCGAGGCTCGCTTCGCTCGCACCTCAGGGAGCAGGAGGTCGTCGCTCGCACCTCAGGGAGCAGGAGGTCGTCGCTCGCACCTCAGGGAGCGGGAGCCCGTCGCTCGCACCTCAGGGGGCAGGTGGTACGTCTCCCTCGGCGACGACTCGCACGCTCATCCCGCCGACCGACACCACATCGCCGATCGTCAGCTGACGGCCGCGCCTGGTCTCCACCTCGTCGTTGACCGTGACCAGACCGTCGGCGATCACCTCCTTGGCCTCGGCCCCTGACTCGATCAGGTTGGCGAGTTTGAGGAATTGGCCGAGTCGGATGGAGTCGTCCCGGATCGTCACGTCGTACACGGCTTCGATCATGCCGTTCCACCGCCCGCCGGGCCACCTCGGCCGTCGGGGACGCAAGACGATCTGTGCCGGGCGGGGCCAATCCGCGTGGAGTGCCGGGACATACCTCTCATCCCGACTACCTTTTACGCATGGCCACCGACACCCCCCTCGCGCCGGTCGACCCCGAGAATCCCGGCGAGCACCGCGACGTGGGACCGCGGACGCCCACCGCGGCCGACCGCAGGTCCCTCGCGCTGCTCGACAAGATCCGACGGCCCTCCGGGTTCGGGTCCCGCGCCCCGCACATCGCCGGCACGATCGTCGGTGTCCTGGCGGCAATCGCATTGCTGTCCAGCCTCTTCCCGGCGATACGGCATCTGATCCACGACCCCCGCCGCTACGTCGACGACTACCTCATCACCCTCCCCGACACCAGCTTCGCCTGGGCGTTCGTGCTCGCCCTCATCGCCGTCGCGCTCTCGGCCCGCAAGCGGATCGCCTGGTGGATCAGCGTCATCTACCTGATCCTGTTCATGGCGACCAACGCGCTCTATCTCGTGCCGTCACTGGCCGACGACCTGGGCGTGACGCGGTGGGACCGCACGAACATCTACCTCGGACTGTTCATCGACGCGCTTGCCCTGATGTTCCTGCTGTCGACGTACCGCCAGTTCTACACACGGGTCCGCAAAGGCGCCGTCCTGGCGGCGTTCGGCACCCTGATCGCCGGACTGGCGATCGCGACGCTGCTGGGCTGGGCCCTGGTGTGGGCGTTCCCGCACACGCTGACCCGAGGCGACCGGTTGCCGTACGCGTTCAACCGGGTCGTGGCGTTCGGCGCCATCGACCAGGATGCCTCGTTCGACGGCCGGCACACCCACCTGTTCGTCAACGGCCTGCTGGGACTGTTCGGCGCCTTGGCGCTGATCGCCGCGGCCGTCGTGCTGTTCCGGTCGCAACGGCTGCGCTGGCTCATCACCGCCGAGGACGAGGCGCTCATCCGGGCGCTGATCACGCGATTCAACGACGACGATTCGCTCGCGTACTTCTCGACCCGTCGCGACAAGGCCGTCGTCTTCTCGCCCGATGGTCGGGCAGCGATCACCTACCGGGTGGAGGTCGGCGTCGGACTGGCGGGAGGTGACCCGATCGGCGATCCGGAGTCGTGGCCGGATGCCATCGCCGAATTCCTCACCCTGTGCGAGAAATACGGGTGGCATCCGGCATCCATGGGGTCGAGCCCGCGTGGCGCGGCCGCCTTCGACGCCGCCGGTTTCGTCTCGCTCAACATCGGCGACGAGGCCATCCTGCACACGCGCGAGTTCAGCCTCAGCGGGCCGGCCATGAAGGCGGTGCGCCAGGCCGTGACCCGCACCCGCCGTGCCGGGGTCGGTGTCCGCATCCGACGGCACAACGAGATCGGCGACACCGAGATGGCGCAGATCGTCGCGCGCGCCGACGACTGGCGCGACACCGACGAGGAACGCGGCTTCGCGATGGCGCTCTCGCGCATCGGCGATCCCGCCGACGGCGACTGCCTGCTGGTCGAGGCCGTGATGGGCGAGGGCACCCCCGACGAGCGGGTCGTCGGCATGCTGTCGTTCGTGCCGTGGGGGCGCCGCGGCGTCTCGCTCGACCTGATGCGTCGTGACCGGCACGGACCCAACGGCGTCGTGGAGACCATGGTCGCCGAATTGTGCCGCAACTCCGAGCAACTGGGTATCACCGAGGTCTCGCTGAACTTCGCGGCGTTCCGGGCGTTCTTCGAGCAGGGTCCCCAGATCGGGGCCGGGCCCGTGATGCGGATGGGCTACTCGATCCTCATGTTCGGCTCGCGGTTCTTCCAGATGGAGTCGCTGTACAAGTCGAATGCGAAGTATCTGCCGGACTGGCAGTCGCGCTACCTGTGCTTCGAGGACAGTCGGATCCTGCCCCGGGTGGGCCTCGCCGCGATCGTGACCGAGGGTTTCATCACGTTGCCGCGCTTCGGACGGGCCAAGCACTACACACAGGGGCCGCCGTCGATTCCGCCCGGTGTCAACGCGCCCGCGCTCATCGCCGAACTCGACGCCGAGGCAGCCACACCCGAAGGTGCCGTCGTCCACCGGCCGGAACAGGTGCGCGTACGACTCGAGAAGATGGACCGGCTCGTCGAGCGCGGCTTCGATCCGTACCCGCCGGCCGATCAACCCACTCATACGATCGCGGCGGCCAAGGCCGAACCCGAGGGAACCGTCGTCACCGTCGCCGGACGCGTGACGCGACTTCGGGACTTCGGCAAGGTGGTGTTCGCCGACGTCCACGACTGGTCCGGCGAGGTGCAGGTGCTGGTCGAGGATTCCCGGATCATCCCGGGCACACCCGATTTCGGTACCGACGTCGACCTCGGGGATCTGATCCAGGCCCGCGGCGTCGTCGGCACGAGTCGGAAGGGCGAGCTGTCGATCCTGATCGACGCCTGGCGGATCAACGGCAAATGCCTGCGCCCGCTGCCCGACAAGTGGGCCGGTCTCACCGATCCGGAAGCGCGTGTCCGGCAGCGCTATGTCGACCTCGCCATCAACGAGCAGACGCGCAAGTCCCTGGCGACGCGCAGTCTCGTGGTGAAGTCGTTGCGTGACTTCCTCGGCGCTCGTGGCTTTCTCGAGGTCGAGACACCGATCCTGCAGCAGATCCACGGCGGCGCGAACGCCACCCCGTTCCAGACGCACATCAACGCCTACAACCTCGACCTGTATCTGCGGATCGCCCCGGAGCTCTACCTCAAAAGACTGTGTGTCGGCGGTGTCGAGAAGGTCTTCGAGATCGGCCGCAACTTCCGCAACGAGGGTGTCGACTTCAGCCACAACCCCGAGTTCACGAGTCTGGAAGCCTATGAGGCGCACAGTGATTACCTCGAGATGCTCGACCTGACGCGCGAGATGATCCAGTACGCGGCGACGGCGGCCTACGGGGAACCGGTCATCGTGCGCACCGATGCCGACGGAAACGAAGAGCGCGTCGACATCTCCGGGGAGTGGCCGGTCAAGACCGTTCATCAGGTGGTCTCGGAGGGCGCGGAGCAGGAGATCACGCCGGAGACCTCCGTCGAGGAATTGCGCGCGGTGTGTGACCGCCTGGAGATCAATCACCGGCCCGACTGGGACGCCGGGCAGATCGTCCTGGAACTGTACGAGCACCTTGGTGAGGATCGCACCACCTTCCCGACCTTCTACACCGACTTCCCGACGTCGACGTCACCCCTCACGCGCGCACACCGGAGCAAGCCGGGCGTCGCCGAGCGATGGGACCTCGTCGCCTGGGGCGTCGAACTCGGTACGGCCTACACCGAACTCACCGATCCGGTGGAGCAGCGGGCGCGTCTCACCGAGCAGTCGATCCTGGCCGCCGACGGAGATCCCGAGGCCATGGAACTCGACGAGGACTTCCTGCAGGCACTGGAATACGCGATGCCGCCGACCGGAGGTCTGGGTGTCGGTGTCGACCGGGTGGTCATGCTCATCACCGGACAGTCGATCCGCGAGTCGCTCGCGTTCCCGCTGGCGAAACCGCAGGACGCCTGACCCGGTCGACCGAGTTCGAATTCGCCTCAGCCGCAGAGTGCTCCGACGGCGTCATGGTCGTGGGTGGGGATCACGCGCACGGTGTGGCGGGCCAGGTGGAGGCGGTGCAGCGTCGCGAACGCCGCGTCGCGGTCGTCGTCGACGAATTCGCCGGGGATGCTCGGCTTCTGGCGCAGGCGCGCCACCTGCTCGAAGTGCCAGGCCGCATCGCCGGCGAGCAGGACCGGGCCGGAGGACGTTCGGGCCAGGACGCCGACGCTCCCGGGGGTGTGCCCGCCGAGGTCGACGACGACCACGGAGCCGTCGCCGAACAGGTCGTGGCTCGCGACGAATGTGGACACGGGCGGGCCGTCGAGTTCGTAGTCGAGGATCGGTCGGCCGTCGGTCAGAGCCGCCCGCACCCCGCCGACCGGTGGTCGCGTGCCCGCCAGTATCCATTCGCGTTCGGGCCGAGGTAGCCACACCGGCAGGCCGGGCAGGTCCAGCAGGCCGCACACGTGATCCCAGTGAGCGTGCGTCGGCAGGGCGAAGTCGGGGGAGCGGTGCAGCGGCCGCAGCTCGAGACCGTCGGCGGTGCTGACCGTCGACCGCGGCGGGGTGATCAGCGGGCGCAAGATCGTCGGCAATTCGGGCAGGACGCGGTGGTGGGCGTCGCGGCAGAAGCCGGGATCGACCAAGAACGTGGCCTCGGGGTGCTCGACCACGAAGGTCGTCATCGCCGACGACGCGCGACGCAGGGTACGAGCTCCCTCGACGAGGCCGGCGAGCGGCACCTGTCGCGCAACCTGGGGCAGGGCGCGCACCCGGACGGTCACCTCGCCGGCGGGGAGCCCGGCGTCCTCGATGGCGTCGATGAGTCGCCGGTCCGGCGGGCGCGGCCGGAACGCGCCGCGCACGGCGAGCGCACCCGTGCGCAGCATCTCGGCCGGCGCCGGGCCCGGCTGGCGAAAGGTGGCCACCGCGTATTCCTACCCCGACCGCTAGGTGTGCGCGCCGATTCCGGGTAAGCGGATGTCATGTGTAGTTCACCGAGGAGAGGTTTTGGGTACCACTCCGCCGTCGTTCAATGGTCCTGGCCCCGCGGAGGGCCTGCTGTCCTCCCAACGGGCTACAACGGAACACAATGTGTAACGACGCGCTAGGGTCCAACGACCTACTCATCGACCCCCGACGTCTGACGAGAGGTACCGGAATGGTCGTCGAAGAGCTCGTACACCAGGACCGTCGGGCGGGCCGTCGCTGACATGCACCCGACCCTCAACTGGTTCGCGGCGACTCTCAGACAGCCGCTGAGTTTTCCCGTGCCTCGTCCTCGACCCGGCAGCACCTGAACCCGTGGCGCCGAGGGAGAGCGACGCCACCGCGAATGCGGATGATGGGGGCGGGGGAGAATCGCAGGTCCTGCGCGACCTGCTGGCTCTGGTGGCCGCAGGGGACCGAGCGGCATTCACGCGCTTCTACGACCTGACCAGTTCGCGGATCTACGGTCTGGCCGTCCGGGTGGTGCGTGATCGGCACTACGCCGAGGAGATCGTCCAGGAGGCATACCTGCAGTACTGGCAGCGGGCCGCCGACTACGACCCGACCCGCGGATCGGTGATCACGTGGATGATGACGATCGCGCACCGGCGCGCCGTCGACCGGGTCCGTACCGAGGACATGCAGACCGAGCGGTTGTCGGAGTACGGCGTCCGGGCCGCCGAGCCCGAGATGACGCAGGATCTTCCGCTCGAAGCGGTGCTGCGGTCGGTGGAGGTGAGCGCAGTGCACACCTGCCTCGGACATCTCACGGAACTGCAACGAGGAAGCCTCGAGATGTCGTACTTCGGAGGACTCACCTATCCCGAGGTGGCGGCGCGCACCGACACACCCCTGCCCACCACGAAATCCCGCATCCGGGACGGCCTGAGACGGCTGCGGAGCTGCCTGGACGCGCAGGACGACCGCTGACGGATCGGCTGTGAGCGCGTCATGCCGTCCGGCGACGCCGCGCCATCCGCGCGGGCACACTGGACGCGTGCAACAGACGACACCCGACGCGGGTCTGGATTCACCCGGTGAGTTCGTGACGGTCGGGGAGCATCGGCTCCACGTGCTCGACGAGGGTTCGGGACCGCCGCTGCTGCTCATGGCGGCGCTCGGGAGCAACTGGTTCGACCTCGATCCGCTGGTCGCGCGGCTCGTCTCGTCGTGGCGGGTCATGCGGTACGACCGCCCGGGCTACGGACTGTCCGATCCCATCGGTCGCCGTCACCATCCCTCGCTGCTGGGCGAGGTGGAGCGGATGGCCGCGGTGCTCGACGCTCGGGGTATCACCGAACCGGTTGTCGCCGTAGGTCATTCGCTGGCGTCGCTGTATGTGGAGGCGTTCGCACGCCGATATCCCGAGCGGACCGCAGGCGTCGTCATCCTCGACGGGTCGTTCGTCCTGGTGCCGTGGCGGATCGTCCCGCTGTCGTTCCGGGTGGGCAACGCCCATCGGGTGGTCGGTGCGGCGCGCGCGGTGACGAGCCGCGTCGGGATTCGTCGCTGGCCGAGTTTCCAGGTGTGGAGCCGCGTCGTGCCCGCGCCACCGGAGGGTCGAGGCGAGCAGCAGCGCCGATGGAGTACGCGCGTCTTCGGACAGCCGCCCTACCTCCTGGCCCTTCTCGTCGAGAACGCCGCGTTCGGGTCGATGAACCAGACGTTGCGGAGTCTGCGACGGTCCGAGCCGATGCCGGACGTCCCGGTGATCGTCGTCGTGGCGTCGTCCAGGCTCCCGGGGTGGCGCCACTTCTGGGAATGGAAGCAGCGACGGTACGCCGACGTGCTCGGTGCCCGCGAGATCGCGGTACTCCCGAGGGCGCGGCACTTCCTCGTGTCGGAGCGCCCGGACGACGTCGCCGAGATCATCGGCGGGGTGCGGCCCATCCCTACCCGCGAGTAACCAGCTACTTGCGGTTACACCTAAACTGTTCGGCATGAGCGAGCTGACCTTCACCCCGACGGCCGACCTCGTCGACGAGATCGGCGCCGACGTCCGTAGCTGCGACACCCAGTTCACGCAGTTCGGCGGAAACCGGGAGTTCGTCGGGCGTGTGTCGACGGTCAAGTGCTTCCAAGACAACGCCCTGCTGAAGTCGGTTCTGGGTGAATCCAACCCCGACGGGGTGCTCGTCGTCGACGGCGACGCGTCGGTCCACACCGCACTGGTCGGAGACCTCATCGCCGAGCTCGGCCGCTCCAACGGCTGGGTGGGGATCATCGTCAACGGCGCCATACGCGACGCCAAGACCATCGGCGGGATGGCGATCGGGGTCAAGGCCCTGGGTACCAACCCGCGCAAGTCGACCAAGACCGGCGCCGGTGAACGCGACGTCCCGCTGACCATCGGCGGCGAGACGTTCACCCCCGGCGACATCGTCTACTCCGACGACGACGGCATCGTGCTCGTCGCCGCAGGAGACAACCAGTAGAGCCCCGACCGCAGACCACGATCGACATCGAAGACCGGACACCCGCACAGCGCTGAGGAGCACCGCCATGCCGAAGCCCACCGCCGACTATTTCGCTCGCCTGGGTGCGCTCGTCGCCATCGACGACGCCGCGAGTCGTCCCACGCGCCCCGTCCTCGAGGCGTTCAGCGGGACGGAGATGGCGACCATCCCGGTCGCCACCGCCGACGATCTCGAGGTGGCGGTCGCCCGGGCCCGCCAGGCGCAGGAAGGATGGGCGGCCCGCACGCCGGCCGACCGCGCCGCGATCATCGACCGCTTCTCCGACCTGGTCCACCGCAACGCGGCGTCGCTGATGGACATCGCGCAGGCCGAGACCGGCAAGGCGCGCATCTACGCGCAAGAAGAGGTCATCGACGTCTCGATCACCGCGCGGCACTACGCGACGAACGGGCCCAAGCTGCTCGCCGATCGCAAGGTCAAGGGCATGCTGCCGGGCGCGACCAGCGTGCGCGTGCGGTACCTGCCCAAGGGTGTGGTCGGCATCATCAGCCCGTGGAACTACCCGCTGACGCTGGCCGTGTCCGATGCGGTGGCCGCCCTGATCGCCGGCAACGGCGTCGTGATCAAGCCGGACAGCCAGACGCCGTACTGCGCGCTGGCCCTGGCCGAATTGCTGTACGAGGCGGGTCTGCCGCGTGAGCTGTACGCCGTGGTGCCTGGACCGGGAAGCGTTGTCGGGCAAGCAATCATGGCCAGCACCGACTACGTGATGTTCACCGGATCCTCGGAGACCGGGGCCACCCTCGCAGAACAGGCCGGGCGTCGGCTCATCGGCTTCTCGGCCGAACTCGGCGGCAAGAACCCGATGGTCGTCACCGCGAGTGCCGACATCGCCAACGCCGTGCGCGGCGCGGCGCGCGCGTCGTACTCCAACTCCGGGCAGCTGTGCATCTCGATCGAACGGATCTACGTCGACAAGAAGATCGCCGACGACTTCGCCGAGCGGTTCGCCGCGTATGTCTCGACGATGAAGCTGTCGGCCTCCTACGATTTCAGCGCCGACATGGGTTCGCTGGCCTCGGCCGCACAGATCGACACCGCCGAAGCGCATGTCGAGGACGCGGTCGCCAAGGGCGCGAAGGTGCTCGCCGGCGGCAAGCGTCGCGCGGACCTGGGCCCCTTCTTCTTCGAGCCGACGGTCCTCACCGACGTCACCGACGACATGGTGTGCTTCGCGAACGAGACCTTCGGACCGGTCGTCTCGATCTACCCGGTGGACTCCACCGACGAGGCGATCAAGCTCGCCAACGACACCGACTACGGCCTCAACGCCAGCGTCTTCGCCGGCAGCAGCGCCGAGGCGCAGCAGGTCGCCGAACAACTGCGCGCCGGGACGGTGAACATCAACGAGGGTTACGCCGCCGCATGGGCGTCGACGGCGGCCCCGATGGGCGGCATGGGTATCTCCGGCATGGGACGCCGCCACGGTGACGAGGGCCTCCTGAAGTACACCGAGCCGCAGACCATCGCCGAGCAGCGTTTCATCGGCATCGATCGCATGCCGGTGGTCCCGACGAGCATCTACCGCGCCATCACACCGACCGCCGTCCGCGCGTTGAAGTACCTGCCGGGGCGCTGAGAACCCCTCGTCCGAAGGAACCCGTTGTGCTCGGAGCGAGCCCGACCACTGCTCCCTGAGGAGGCCGGAGCTTGCGGAGGCCGTCACGAAGGGTCCTGGTGAGATGCGTCGCCAAACCCTTCGTGGCTCGTCGCTTGCGCTCCTCGCACCTCAGGGAGCAATGGTTGTGTCGTTCTTCCGGATCGGAGAGCACGAGTCACGCGGGAAGACGCCAGATGTCCTGCCCGATCGGTGTGAGCGTGGTTACGGTAGGCCCTGTGACCCGGAGCCCCCGCCTGCGCAGAGACCCCGTAACCCGATCCCGTCGGACGCGTCTGGGGGTGCTGACCGCGGCCGTCTCGGCTGCGCTCGTCGGCGCCCTGGTGTCCGCGCCCGTCGCCGACGCGGCACCCGGGCTGCGGGTGACGACCGTCGCCGACGGACTGAGCATCCCGTGGGGCGTCGTCGTCGCTCCCGACGGAACGGTGCTGACCGGCGAACGCTCGGGCCGGTTCGTCGCGGTGCGGCCCGGTGGGCAGCGCGTGAACGTGCGCGCCGACCTGTCGCGCATCTTCGCGCAGGGCGAGTCCGGGCTGATGGGTCTCGCCATCGATCCGCGGTTCGAACAGACCCGCCGCGTGTACTCATGCCAGGCGGAGTCGACCGTGCCCGGCGCGCCCGGGGTCCCGGGATCGTTGTCGAACATCCCCATCGAGTTCCCGCAGACCGGTCAGACCATCCAGGTCGTGTCCTGGCGGGTGGGCGCCGACTGGACTCAGATGGCCCGCGAACGAACTGTGCTGAGCGGCATTCCGGTCAACGCGTCGGGTCGGCACGGCGGCTGCGGTCTGGCGGCCACCGGCGACAGCCTCTGGGTCGGTACCGGTGACAACGCCACCCCGTGGATTCCGCAATCGCGGACGTCCATGGGCGGCAAGGTGCTGCACATCAACCTCGACGGCACCCCGGCCCCGGGTAACCCGAACCCGCGCAGTCCGATCTACAGCCTCGGGCATCGCAACGTACAGGGCGTGGCGGTCCAGCCCGGCACCGGTCGCGTGTACGCCATCGAGCAGGGCACGAGCCGCGACGACGAGCTGAATCGCATCGTCGCCGGGGGCAACTACGGCTACAAGCCCGATCGCACACCGATCATCTACGACGAATCGGTGCCGATGACTGATCCGGTACGGGTCCCAGGCGCGATCGGTCCGGTCTGGAGTTCGGGCAACGAGACGATCGCTCTGCCGGGAATCGCATTCCTGCCCGAAACCGGTTGGGGCGCATACAACGGCGGCGTCGTGTTGGCGGCGCTCAAGGGCAAACGACTGGTGTTCCTGAAGCTCTCCGACGACGGCCGGCGGGTGGTGTCGGAGACGCAGGCGTTGCAGGGCGCGCACGGCCGCTTGCGTGGCGTGGCCGTCGCGCCCGACGGTTCGCTGGTCCTGACGACCAGCGAAGGCGAGGGCTCGGACCGTATCCTGCGCGTGCGCTCGGACGGCTGATCGTGTGTGACGACGCGATCGTCGAGCACGTCCACGACGAAGCCCGTCGGATGTCTCGTCGCACGGCGCTGCGCGTGGCGGCCGGTGTGGCAACCGGGATCTCGGCATCGGTGGCGGCAGGCACCGGGCTGGCGGCTCCGTCACGCGGAGCGCCGGGTCGCGCGCCGGCGGGCCGGGTCGTCGACCTCACGCACACGTTGTCGCCGTCGTTCCCGGTGTGGCCGGGCAACTCGCCGATGGTGACGGTTCCGACGTCCCGTGTGCGAGGGCGTGATTCGGGCTTCTCGACGAACTGGGTCTCGTTCGCCGAACACACCGGCACCCACGTCGATGCGCCGGCGCACAAGATCGGCGGCGGGATCACCGTCGACCGTATCGACCCGGCCGACCTCGTCGCGCCGCTCGTGGTCATCAGCATCGAGTCCAGGGCACGCCGAGACCGACGTGCCGAGTTGACCGAACGCGATGTCGCCGACTGGGAGTCGAGGAACGGTCCGATCCCGCGGGGCGCGCTGATCGCGCTGCACACCGGGTGGCAACCACGAACCGGCGGTGCAGATGCCGCCGGCTTCTCACCGGCCGCGGTCGGGATGCTCGTGGCCGAGAGGGGCGCCGTGGCCATCGGGACCGACACGCTCAGCGTCGACGTCCGCGGGGCCACCGGTGCCCACACGGTGATCCTCGGCAGTGGGCGCTACGCGGTCGAGGCCATGGCGAACCTGGAAGCCGTTCCGGCCCATGGCTCGACCGTGATAGTCGGCGCACCGAAGTTCGCCGGTGGTACCGGCGGTCCGGCGCGCGTGATCGCCATGGTGTGAATCGGACACAGAAAGGTCATCGATGACGACGCGCATCACCCGGTTCGACCGCGGACCCCACACCTTCGACGTCACCGACGAAGGTCCGATCGACGGTGAACCGATCGTGCTGTTGCACGGGTTCCCCCAGCGGGCCTCGTGCTGGGAACTGGTCGCGGAAATCCTGCACGACAACGGGTTCAGGACCCTCGCGCCGGACCAGCGTGGGTACTCGCCCGGTGCTCGCCCCGCACGCCGACGGGACTACGTGCAGAGCGAACTGACCGCGGACGTGCTCGCCCTGCTCGACGCCGCAGGCCTCGAACGAGCCCACGTCGTCGGCCACGACTGGGGCGCACTCGTCGGGTGGGCGGTCGCCGCGCACCATCCCGAGCGGGTGAAGACGCTGACCGCCCTGTCTGTTCCGCACCCAGGGGCCTTCCTGCGCTCGATGCGCCACGGACAGATCTTCCGGTCCTGGTACATGGCCGCCTTCCAGATTCCGGTCCTGCCCGAGAAGTTCCTCGGCTGGGCGATGCGAACACAACCGGACTTCGGGGAGCGGATGGGACTTCCGCAACCGTTCGCGTCGCGGATCACCCGTGAGATCGGTGAGTACGGCGCCCTCCCCGGCGCGCTGGGTTGGTATCGCGCGATGCCGCTCCCCGACAAGCGATCCGCGCCCCGGCCGGTCCGCGTCCCGACCACGTTCGTGTGGGGCGACGCCGACCCGGCCATCGGCGAGAACGCGGCCCGCCTGTGTTCGGGGTGGGTCGACGCGAAGTACGAGTTCATCGCGTTGCGCGGCGCCGACCATTGGCTGCCGGAAGCGCACGCCGACGACGTTGTCGCCGCGGTTCTCGACCGGGTCGGCGATCTCGCCCCGGCGAACGGGTCGACCACCGCCCCGTCGACGGCGGGACCGTCAGCGCAGGACTCGGCGTAACACGACGAAGACGATCAGCGCGACCACAGCTGCGAGCCCGGCATACGCGGGCGTGAGATTGGTGGTCGGGGGTTCGGTGGGCGAACCCGATCGCAACTGCGCGAAAGTCGCACGGGCGGCGTCTGATTCGGCGACCACATCGACCGGCGGGTGTGTGGGCGCGGGCGTGGGATCGGCGGGCGCGGGGGCCGAGGACGCGGTCGGGGCCGGCTTCGGGGAGTGCGTCACCGGCGGCTCGGGGGGCGACGCCGGGGTCGTGGCCGACGACACCTGGGGCGCTTCGGGTTCCGGGGTCGGAGTCGGCGGATCCACTGGCTCCGGGGCGGGCGGCGCCGACTTCGGCGGCGCCTTCTTGGCCGGTGCCTTCTTGGCTGCCGACTTCTTCGCCGGTGCGGCCCCGGCGGCCTTTTTCGCGGGGCTCTTCTTGGCCGGTGCCTTTTTCGCGGGGCTCTTCTTCGCCGCCTTCTTCGGCGGGAGCTTGTCGCCGCCGGATTCCGCGGCCGCCGTCTCCGGCGAGGCCTTCTTCGCTACCGGCGCGGCGGGTGCGGCGTCGGGTACGGAGGCGGACTCTTCCGGTGCGGCAATCGGGAACAGCGCCTGCTCGTCTTGGTTCGACTCACCGGCGGACGGCGTGGCGTTCGGATCCGGCTCGGTCATACGGCGCTCCCTCGCAAGTGTCCGGCAGGCGCCCGGCAACTGCTGCGCCGCGCGACACGTTCGCACCCATCCTAATGGTGTGCCCCGGAACCGGGCACCGGCGACCGGATCCCGCAGCCTGTTCCACACGTGCCGCTGATCGCTCGCCGATATCACCCAAGCGGCCGCCCACCGGCACGGCGAGGACCCGGCTCGGACCGTGGGTCAGGAACGGACCCCGAGCCGCGCGAGGATGTCGGCGTCGACGGCTTCGAGTTCGTCGGCGATGGACTTGTGGGCGGTGCGGCGCTGACCGGCCGACATCGTCTCGGCGGTCTGCACCGCGATGTCCAGATTGTCGAGGCGCTTGGTCATCGCCGCGACGAAATCCGTGGAGTCGGAGCTGGTGTCCTGCGCGACGACCTTCTCCAGTGCCGTACGGGTGGTCGCGATCCGCGCGGACAGGGTCGCTCCGTGACCGCTGAACTGGCGCAACACCTCCGGTGAGACCCCCGCGCGGTTCGCCTGCAGTGTGGAGAGCTGTTCGCGTCCGGCGACCGCGGCCCGGTAGACGACGGGTGCGGCGATCGGTGCCACGAGCCGGGCGACGGTGAGGTAGCGCTTCACGCTGGCCGGGCTGAGAGCCTTCGCGTCGGCGGCGGCCTGCGCCTCGACGGCGAACTTCTTCGCCTCGGCCTTGCTCACCTTCGTCTGGGACTTGGCGAGCTGCTTGGCGGTCTTGCGCTCGGCCTTCATCTCCTTCTGGAAGTACTTGTGCTCGTTCTTGCGCCGGGCCTTTTGTTCCTTGCGCCGCGACTTGGCGTCGAACTTGGCCTCCAGCTTGGCTTTCGCCTTGAGAGCCTTGGCCTCTGCCTTGCGCTGAGCACGAGTCGTACCGTCGGAGGAGAACAATCCCATCGAATGCCCTTTCGCTGCTGCCGAGAAGACCGCAGTCGACCCCCGGCCTGCTCTCGTTCCGCTCCCGGCGCCGGTGTCGACCGGCTCGCTCGATCGCGTCCGGCGCCGCACTTCGTGGCCCCGCTCGCTTCGCTCCCGACGTCAGGCGCGCGTGATAACAAGTACAAGCATGACATGTGGTTGTATCCGACCACGTGTCCGTCCGTTCGAGCCCGGAAAGGGATGGCGTGGTCCCTGTCGTGTTGTCGCCGCGCGACCTCGCCGGTTGCGAGCACCGGGTCGCCCTCGACTTCGCGCACGACAGACGTCCCGCCGACGAACCCGATCCGCCTGGCGTGCAGCGTCGCAAGGAGGCCGCGGCCGACCATCGAGCGGCGATCCGCGAGCTGCTCCGCGGGGTACACAGCGATCAGCCGGGCGCGTTCGTGGTCGTCGACGCCGATGCGAGCACCGCTGAGCGCGTCGCGGCCACGCTGCGTGCCTGCGACGCCGGGGCGTCGTGGATCTGGAACGCGACCCTGCCGACCGACCGGGAGCACGGGCGCCGTGGCCATTCCGAACTGCTGGTGCGGGTCGGGGACGGCTACACACCGGTCATCGTCGTCAATCACCGGGTCAGCCAGCCGGCGAAATCGACGCCGGAACCGGACGGGCGTGCGCCCAGCCTGGTGACCAGTCCGTTCTGGATGTGGGCACCGAGCCCCGACCCGTATCGGACCGGCCGGCCGAACCGACGGGACAACCTCCGGCTGGCTCATCTCACCGCCATGCTCGTGGAGATCGGCAGGGCGTCGTCGACCGACACGACGGAGTTGCGCGGCGGCGTGATCGGCGTGGACGCGGACTGCATCGTCGTCCTGGACACCGGGGCGATGCTCGAGGACTACTCGGCGATCCTCGAGCATCGGCTCGCGGTCGCGGGTGGGAAGGTCCCCACCGAGCCCCGCCGGATCAGCGAATGCCGTTCGTGCCCGTGGTGGGTGCGCTGCGGACCGGAGCTCGAGGAGAAGCGCGACGTCAGTCTCGTGGCGAGTGGCAACCAGGGTTCGGTCCTGATCGATGCCGGGATCACGACGATCGACGAACTGGCCGCACAGCGCGGGGCCCCACCGGAGGGCTGGCCGGGCGGCGTCCGGTTCGGCGACGCGATCATCAACGCGATCGCCTGGCTCACCGGCACCGAACTCGTCCGGCGCGTCGACTCGCCGCGGGTCCACCGCGCCGACATCGAGATCGACGTCGACATGGAGAGCTACGGCGAGCACGGGGCGTATCTGTGGGGGACACTGCGCACCGACACCACCGATCCTGCGGTCGCCGTCGAGTACCGCCCGTTCGTCACCTGGGACCCGCTGCCCACGCGCGACGAAGCGCGGTCGTTCGCCGAATTCTGGGGATGGCTCATGGCCGAACGCGCCGCCGCCCGCGAGGCCGGGAAGACGTTCGCGGCCTACTGCTACTCCCAGCAGGCGGAGAACCGATGGCTGCTGGGGTCGGCCGACCGCTTCGCCGGCGAGCCGGGCATCCCGGCGCGCGCCGAGGTCCAGGCCTTCATCGCATCCTCGGAATGGGTGGACATCTACGAGGCGGTCGGCGAGAACTTCATCTGCCCGCGGGGCAAGGGTTTGAAACGAGTGGCGCCGGTAGCCGGGTTCTCGTGGCGCGACGACGACGCGAGCGGCGAGGCGTCGATGGAGTGGTACCGGGCGGCTGTCGCGCTCGGGGGCGGGCGCCCCGACGACGGGCAGCGCCGGCGACTTCTCGAATACAACGAAGACGATGTCCGTGCCACAAAAGTGTTGCGCGAGTGGATGACCGACGGCGCGGCCGCGCAGGTGCCCCACGAGCGGGATCTGCTTGACCGGTTCCGGGCGAGCTGACGAACTCAGCCGAACCGCTGGGTCGAACGTCTCGCCGCCGCGTGTCAGGGACGCATCGAGCGCAACGAGTCGAGGAACGACCCGCTGCCGAGCAGGGCGACGGCGCCGAGCAGCAACAGTGCTCCCGGCGCCACGCCGAGGACGAACTTCCGCACCGACGTCAACGTCGAGTCCTCCGGCACACCGGGCGAGGCCTGCGGCGGATCGACCGGCGGACCCGCTGCACCCGCAACCGTCTGCGAGGTGTCGGAGCCGTCGGATTCGACGTCGGTGTCGGGCTGGGGAGAACGACGGTCGGTGTCCGGCTCGCTCGCGGGGCCGGAGTCCGGAGTCGGCCCGGTCGAACCACCTCCACCAGGCGGGGCGACCGTCGGTACGTCGGTGACGGCCGGACCGGTGTTCGGGGGGACCCCGGCCGGGTCGGACCCGCTCACATCGCCATCGGACGCCGAGGAAGCGTCCTCCTCCCGGCGGGTGCCGAGGGACGGGTCGTCACCGTCGCCATCGCGCCCGGATGTGGTCTCGCGCCCGGACGTCGACGGACCCGGATCGTCCGTACTGGTCGTGGTCGTGCTGGTGGTCTCGCTCGTCGTGTCCGACGTCCCCGGCATGGGCGACGATCCACAACCGCAGCCCGTGGGATGGGACGGTGCGGAGGACTCGTCCGTGGTCTCGGGATCGGTGGTCTCGGGATCGGTGGTCTCGGGTTCGGTGGTCCCGGGGTCCGTGGTTTCGGGTTCGGTCGTCTCGGGGTCATCGGTCGCCGAGCCCGCGGGTGTGTCGGTGTCGGTGTCGTCGACCTCGTCCGTGTCATCGGGATCGCTGTCGGAGTCGCTGTCGCTGTCGGAGTCGGAGTCGGAGTCACCCGCCCAGTCGGCGCCGGGCGCATCGGGGCCGGGTGGGGCTGTCGACGCCACCCCGGGAGCGACGACGATGAAGAGGATCGCGGAGAGGACGATCAGAAGGACGGCGAGACCACGCGGCTTGGCACGGGCGCCGCGGGGGGTCGGGAGACGGTGGCTCATCGTTCGTCAGGCGTACAGTCGAGGGGGTGAAACACCGTCGCTGACACCATGCGGCGGATCGACGCGCACCGCGGGCCGAACCCGAATGTTCATCTGACGGATCCGCGTCGGCAACCCATGACCCCCATGAATGTGAAGAACGCCACACTAACGATCGTTACACCATCTTCACAGGTGATACGCGCAGAGCGCGGCGGTCCGGTACTTTCTGATCGTACCGACCGTTGCAACGGCCGTGTACAGCGGGCTTTAATGCTTGCAAATTCAAATTTTGCGTTTCGGAGAAGATTGTCATGACTTCAGGAGGGGCGGAGAAGCCTATGGGCGACACCGGACGCACCGACTCCGATCGTTCGAGGACGACGGACGCGGATGCTCTCGACCCCGGGCTGTTCGCCCGGCGGCTCGAGGAACTGTTCCGGACGGTTCCTGGTCCGAACGGTAGGGCGTACAGCGCGAAGGCGATCGCGGCGCGATCGACCGAGCGGGGGTTCCGACTCGGCGAGTCGTATCTGAGCCAACTGCGATCGGGGAAGGCCAAGTCTCCCTCGTTCCGCACGGTGGAGGGCATCGCGGCCGCTTTCGGGGTCGACGTGCACTACTTTCTCGAGGATCGGGCCGCGCAGCGTACCCGCGACGAGATCGATCTGATGCGGTTGCAGGCCGACACGAACGTCCAGCTGGCGGCCTTCCGCCTGGCCGGGTTGTCGAGTGATTCGGTCACGGTGGTGAACGAGCTGATCAAGGTGCTGCGCGAGCAGCAGGGTCTGCCCAAGGATCCGCCGGACGTGATCGCGGCCGGCTTGAGCGACACCAAGCCGTCGGCCGATTCGCGGCTTCGCGTCGTCGGAGACCACAGCGACGACTGACCGCCGGTGAGGCGTTCGCGGAGCCATTCGTTCCGGACCGAGGGGTGTCGGCCCGGACAGGCCAGCGAAGTCGATCGCTGCGGGTGGATTCCGGCGTGGTGCGCGCTCGTGATTCGATGAGCTCATGCGTCGATCCGAGCGCGCGTTGCGCGCGTTGTGCCGCGCCGAGCTGAAGGGGCTCGATCTCGATCTGCCCCTCGACGTGGCTCAACTCTGTGAGCGGTACGGTGACCGTCGCGGCCGGCCCATCCGGTTGATCGAGCATGCCTTGCCCGCGGGGGTTCCCAACGGCATCTGGCTGGCCGCGACCGACGCGGACTACTTCTTCCACCAGGCCCACACCTCACGCTTGCACCGCAACCAGATCGTCGTCCACGAGTTCGGCCATCTGATCGCCGGCCACCAGATCCTTGGTGAGGCCTCGGCGGCGGGGATCGCCGCCCTGACGCAGGACGAGTCGGCAGCCGCGCTCCGGCGCACGTGCTACTCCGACGACGCCGAGTGGGAAGCCGAGATGCTCGCCTCGTTGATTCTCGGCTGGGCCGAGGACGCCGGCACCGGCGTCGGGAGCACCGCGTCGCACGGCGAACTGCGTGGACTCCAGAAACTGTTGGGGGGTCATCGCGGATGGCTGTGACATGCCGGTCGGTTGCGGCACCGGGAAGAATGTGAGTCCCTGTTGGGCGTGATCACTGTCGCGGGCGGGGGCCCGACGGTCAATCTACTGGCCTCCGGGGTGGACGTCGGGATCGGCGCGGTCAACGCCGTCGCCGCGGGCGTCTTCGCCCTCGCGTTCTGTTGGCGCCTCGATCAGATCCGCCGTGCGGGATGGGGGTTGCAGCCGCTGGCGATGATGATCGCCGTGGCGGCGCTGACCCTCGCATTCGTCGTCGTCGACGACTCGGTCGCCGACGTGCTCAACGAGGTCGGTTCCACCGGCCTGTCGAGGGTGGCGTTCTACGCGCTCCTCGCGATCGGGGTCGCGGCGCTCGTGGTGGTGTTCTTCTTCCCCGGGAAGGTCACGCGCGAACGCCGGGCCGGATGGGAGGCGTTGCCCCTCGTCGTGGCACTCGTCGGGCTGCAGGTGACCATGCTGGTCATCCCGGTCGAGATCCGGACCGCGACCATCGACGAATGGACCGTCCAGAACTGGGGTTTCGCGCTGTTCATGCTGATCGCCAGCGGTTACCTCGCCTACGGCTTCGTCGCCTGCGTCAACAGCGTCCGCAAGTTCTATGCGACGGCGGACGGTTATCTCCGTGTGTCCCTTGGCCTTCTGATGACGGGTCTGACGTGTCTCGCGGTCGGCGCGGTCTGTCAGATCGTGTTCGTGATCGTGTCCGCGACGAACGTCGTCCGGTCGCCGTGGCTTCTGACGACGAATCGGGCCGTCGCCATCGTCGGCGTCGTCACGTTCCTGATGGGGATCAGTTATCCGATGGTCTACGCGCGGGTTCAGTCGGTCGCGGCCAACCGGCGTCGTCGACGCCTCGACGCCGAACTCGTGCCCCTGTGGCGACTGGTGACCGACGCGGTCCCCGAAGTGGTGCTACCGGATGCCGGCCGGCTGACGCCGACCACCCGATTGCATCGGCGCGTCGTCGAGACCCGAGACGCGTTGACGCAGTTGAGTCCTCGGGTCCCGGCGGTGTTCGGGTATGCCGAACCCGAGGTGCAGGCGCGGCTGTTGCGGTCGGCCGTCACCGAGCATGATCCCCGCGACGGGGGCGGCCCGGTCCGGGATCTCGCCCCGGCGGACGGCGACGGCCTCGAAGCCGACGCCGCTCCGCTGCTCAGGCTGGCCCGTGCGCTCGACGCCGTAGAGGTCGTCGAGGAGCCGGCCGACCGGTGACCCGCCGGCCGGCCCCCGAACAATCGAAGCCGCCTCAGATGAAACCCGCGAGTCGCCTCGGACTAGCGCGGCGCCATCCGGATCGCGCCGTCCATGCGGATGGTCTCACCGTTGAGATAGTTGTGCGCGACGATGAACTCGGCGAGTTGTGCATACTCGTCGGGCTCGCCGAGCCGCTGCGGGAACGGGATGGCCTCGGCGAGTGTCTTCTGGAACTCGGGGGTGACGCCCGCCAGCATCGGAGTGCTGATGGTTCCGGGGGCGATGGTGCAGACCCGCACACCGATGCGCGCGAGATCGCGAGCCGCCGAGATGGTCATCGCGTGCACGCCGCCCTTCGACGCCGCGTAGGCGATCTGGCCGATCTGGCCTTCGAACGCGGCCACCGACGCGGTGTTGATGATGACGCCGCGCTGGCCGTCGCCGTCGATGGTGGACTCCTCCTGCATGCGGTTGGCGGCCAGCCGCATGACGTTGAAGGTGCCGATCAGGTTGATGTCGATGACCTTGCGGAAGAGGTCGAGTTCATGCGGCCCGTTCTTGCCGAGAATCCGTGCGGCCCAACCGACGCCGGCGCAGTTGACCGCGACGCGCAGCGGCGCACCGGATTCGGCGATGGTGTCGATCGCGGCCTGGACCTGTGCTTCGTCGGTGACGTCGGCGGGGACCAGCGTGACGCCGTCGGTGGGTGCGGCCTTGTCGATCGAGGCCTGCAGGTCGAGGCCGAAGACCTGGGCGCCGGCTGCGGCGAAACGCCGTGCGGTGGCCGCACCGAGGCCGGAGGCCCCGCCGGTGACCAGTACGGAAGCGCCTGAAACGTCCATGTGTGAGGTGATCCTTTCGCGGTACCCGACCCGTTCTCCTGCCGGCCGCGCCGCCGTCGTCGGCGACGCCGCTCCGGCTCGTGCTGCAGTTTCACGATAGTCAGACGGCTCGCGCCGTCGGCGAAAGACCCCCTGATTTACCGAACGAGCGCTCGGACGCTCTCGTCGGAACGGAGGCGGTTCTCCCGGCGGATCAGCACGATACCGATCCCGGTGATGATCACGACCGCACTGAGCGTGCCGGCGATCACGGGCACCGACGCACCGATCAGACCGTCGGTGATGAGCCAGGCCGCGAACGCGAAGAAGAGAACTGCCGCGCCGATCGCGATGACGCGCTCGGGGAGGTGGCGGCCGAGGAGCACACCCACACCGATGGCGAGTGCGTCGGCGGCGACCATGCCGAGCGTGGACCCGATCCAGACCCCGAGCCAGTCGTTGTCGGTGGCCAGCGTGATGGTCGCGAGCATGGTCTTGTCGCCCAGTTCGGCGAGGAAGAACGCCGACATGACGGCGAAGAACACCGAGGCGCCGACGCGGGTCGCCCGAGTGGACTCCTCGTCGTCGAGCCGGTCTCCGCGCAGCGTCCAGAGGCCGAAGACGAGCATCGCCAGGCCGGCGAGGATCGTCAGGAGCGTGGTGGGTATCGACAGACCGAGGAAGTGGCCGAAGAACACCGAGACCGCGTGCACTGCGGTGGTGGCCACAGTGATCGCGAGGAGGATGACCCACCAGCGATAGCGCAGGGCGTAGGTCATCGCCATCAGCTGTGACTTGTCACCGAGTTCGGCCACGAAGATCACGCCGAAGCTGAGGAGCAGGGCGGCAATCACGGACGCCAGGTTAGTCAGTACTAACTCGCGGACGCAACTCGTCGAAGACCCGTATTCCCGCAGGTAGGGCCATCAAAATCAGATGTTCGGGGACCCGTATCCACGGGGTCGGTGACCCGTCGTGCGGCCTTCGGGCGGCCGCCCCGCCCTACGCTGCGAGAAGCATGGCCAGCACCGCGGTGTCGGGGTCGGCGTTGGGGTCGATACCCACCTGATTGCGGAGGTTGACCACCGTGCCGTCGGCCTCCGCCTCGGCCCATCCCGCCCGGTGTTCGAGCCCGAGTTCGGGGAGTCCGGGTAGCAGCACGCACCCGGAGGCGACTTGTGAACACTCGGGCAGGGAGGGGCGCGTCTGCGACGGGGGATGCAGCATGACCAGCGCCGGCGGATTGTTCAGGAAGCGGCCCGCCTCGACGAAGCTGTCGTCGACGACATTGCCGATCGCGACCATCATCCCGACGGTGTCCGCCTCACCCTGCTCCGGACGCTGCTCGACCACGCCGAAGATCGTCGTCGTGGGCAGGAAACCCGGCCGGCAGGCGATCCGAACCGAGGCCACCAGCGTCTGCGTCCACTCGAGCGTCGACTCCGGCCAGCGGCCCGAGATGAGAATGCCGTTCAGCGTGCCCTCGTGCTGGAACGGTGTGAGGCCGATCGGAATCGATTGCATCATGTCCTCCTCCGACCGGGGCACGACCTCGGGGTGATCCACGGACTGGGGACCGACGGCCGACCCTGGTGAGAAGACCATCCACCGATGACGAGGCGTCGACAACTCGAATCACCGTGTTGTGATGGATCGTTAACATGCGAACGAACGACAGCGGCGGTCGCCGAGCACTGTCCCCGCCGGCGGGGTCGACGACACCAGGCACACTGGACCGGTGAAGAACTCGCCCCCGCTGCGACCCATGGAGTTCGCGTCCGTCGCGATCTTCGGCGGACTGACCGTCGCGGCGGTGGTCATCGCGTCGGTCATCCCACTGGCCCAGGCCGCCGGACTGCTCGCCCCGGTGCCGCTCGCACTCATCGCAGCGCGTACGCGTCCCCGGGCCCTGGTCACCGCCACAGTCGCCACCACCGCGGTGGCGTTCGCGATGGCGGGCACCGGCGCGATGGCCACCGTCCTCGGGTCCGCGCTGGTCGGCGGCCTGGTCGGCGACATCAAGCGCCGGGGCCGGGGGATCGGTGTGCTCGGGGTCGCCACGCTCGTCGCCTCGCCGGTGCTCGGTGGGATCTCCGTGCTGATCCTCCTGATCCTGGTGCCGCTGCGTGAGCTGACGATCGAGGCGATGACCAACTCCATCCACGGCGTCGCGAAGTGGCTGCACGGATGGGGACCGACCGGCGGCGTCGCCGATGGGCTCGACACCATGAGTCGGAGCATCGCCGACGACTGGTGGGTGTGGGTCTGGGTGTCGGGAACCCTCGGCACCGCGATCTCGCTGCTCGTCGCGTGGTGGATCCTCGGTTCCGTCATCAGCAGGCTGCGGGACGTGCCGAGCGAGGACACACTCGACGCCGTCCCGTCGGGGTTCGCCCCGGCCGCGGTGGTCGCCGCGGCCCACGATCCGGGCATCGCGCCGCTTCCGCTGGTCTTCGAACACGTCGGATTCGCCTACGCACCGGAGGCGCGCCCGGTGCTGCACGACATCGACCTGCGGATCGATCCCGGTGAGTTCGTCGCCGTCGTCGGCGCCAACGGTTCCGGGAAATCGACGCTGGCGAAGATCCTGGCCGGGCGTGACCCGTCCACCGGCGTGGTCCACCGGCCGGGCCTGCCCGGTCTGGGCGCGCACGGCGGGACCGCGCTCGTCCTGCAGCGTCCCGAGATACAGATGCTCGGTTCCCGCGTCGCCGACGACGTCGTCTGGGGTCTGCCGCCCGGCGCCGACGTCGATGTCGAGGCACTGCTCGACGAGGTCGGTCTCGCCGGACTCGGTGACCGGGAGACCACGGACCTGTCCGGCGGTCAGCAGCAGCGGCTGGCGATCGCCGCGGCGCTCGCGCGGGATCCGCAGCTCCTCATCGCGGACGAGGTGACGTCGATGGTCGACCCGGAAGGCCGGGGACAATTGCTGGCGCTGCTGGCGGGCCTGCCGGCGCGCCGTGGGATCGCCGTCGTCCTGGTGACGCACCGCGGAAGCGAGGCGGCGGCGGCCGATCGGGTGATCCACCTGGCCGGGGGACGACTCGTGCCGCACGCACCCGACTGGATGCCGGGTCCCGACGCCGACCTGGGCGCGCCGAACCCGCGGCCGTCGCCCCCGCCCGCACCGACCTCGCGGATCGGCGGGCCACTCCTCGTGCTCGACCAGGTGGGTTATGCGCACCTGCCGGGCTCGCCGTGGGAGGTCGTTGCCCTGCAGGACATCTCGCTGACGGTCTACCGCGGCGAGGGACTCCTCGTCGTCGGCGGCAACGGATCGGGCAAGACGACTCTCGCGTGGATCATGGCCGGCCTGCTCCCGCCCGGGACCGGTGCCTGCCGTCTGCTGGACATCCACGAGAAGATCACTCCCGGAGCGGGTTTCGACGCCGGAACGCCGATGACGGAGCGGGTCGGCGCGGTCGGACTCGGATTCCAGCATGCGCGTCTGCAACTGCAGAAGGTCACCGTCGCCGACGAGATCATGGCGGCCGGTGGTGAGAAGGTGGGCACCGCCGAGGTCGCCCGGGTCCTCGAACTCGTCGGGTTGCCGCGCCGGATGGCGGTCACCAAGGTCGACGCGCTGTCGGGCGGACAGATGCGGCGCGTCGTGCTGGCCGGTCTCATCGCGCGCCATCCCGACCTGCTGGTTCTGGACGAGCCGCTGGCCGGACTCGATCCGCCGGCACGCGAGGAGATCGTCGCATTGCTGGCCCGGCTCCGCGCCGACGGGATGACCATCGTGATCATCTCGCACGACTTCGAGTCGTTGGAGTCGGTGTGCACCCGGCGGGTCCGACTGGTCGACGGGCGCCTGCTGCCCGATTCGCAGCAGATGATCGACCAGGCTCCCGGCTGGGACGGAGGAACCCGATGACGATGCGTACCGTCCCGTTGCGGCAGGTGCCCGGCGACTCGTTCGTGCACCGGCTGTGGGCGGGGACCAAACTCGTGATCGTGCTGATCCTCGGGATCATGACCTGGGTGCTGCCGTCGTGGCCGGCGCTGGGCATGGTCGCCGCGGTGGTGGTGATCACCGCCCTCGTCGCGGGAATCCCGTTGGGCGCCATACCTCGTCCGCCGTGGTGGTTCTGGGGTCTGATCGGCATCGGCGTCGCGTTCAATGTGTCGTTCGCCGGCATCCCCGGCGCCCTGGTCTTCCTGCGCGCGATCACCCTGGCACTCGTCCTCGTCGCCAGTTCGATCCTCGTCATCTGGACCACCCCGATGGCCGACGTGGCGCCGGCACTGGCGCGGCTGATGCGCCCGCTGCGGTGGCTCCGGCTGCCCGTCGACGAGTGGGCGGTCGCGATCGCGTTGTGCCTCAGGGGTCTTCCGCTGCTCATCGAGGAGTTGCGCATGCTGCGTGCGGCGCATCGCCTCCGGCCGACGGCCAAGGGCCGCAGCGACCATCCGTCGGCGGAGATGGGGATCATGGATCTGATCACCGCGGCGATGTCGTCGGCGCTCCGACGCAGCGCCGAGATGTCCGAGGCGATCACCGCCCGCGGCGGCACCGGCCGCCTGACCGCCCATCAGGCCGGCCCCGGGCGCGCAGATGTGGTGGCGCTCATCGTCATCGGCGTGGCCTGCGCGGTTGCCATCACGGTCACGCTCGTTCTCTGATGGACGCGTCCCCACCGCTCCCTGAGGAGCGTCCGGAGCTTGCGGAGGGCGCGTCCCCACCGCTCCCTGAGGAGCGTCCGGAGATTGCGGAGGGCGCGTCCCCACCGCTCCCTGAGGAGCGTCCGGAGCTTGCGGGGGGCGCGTCCCCACCGCTCCCTGAGGAGCGTCCGGAGCTTGCGGAGGGCGCGTCCCCACCGCTCCCTGAGGAGCGTCCGGAGCTTGCGGAGGGCGCGTCACGAAGGGTCTTTGGCGAGACGACTTGCGAAGACCCTTCGTGACGCTCGCAAGCTCGCTCCTCAGGGAGCGGAGGGAAAAGCTCGCTCCTAAGGGAGTGGGGGTCGCCAGGCGCAAACAAACAGCGCCGGTCACCCGAAGGTGACCGGCGCTGTTGAGGTTCGGCGAACCGGATCAGGCCGGGACGACCAGGCCGCTCCCCTGGCTCTTCGCGCGGGCGAGACGCTCGTTGGCGTCGGCCCAGTTGACGACGTTCCACCACGCCTTGACGTAGTCGGGCTTGACGTTCTGGTAATCGAGGTAGAAGGCGTGCTCCCACATGTCCAGCATGACTACCGGGATGATCGCGGCGGGGATGTTGCCGCTCTGGTCGGTCAGCTGCAGGATGACGAGCTTGCCGCCGATGGTGTCGTAACCCAGGATCGCCCAGCCCGAACCCTGCAGGGTGGTGGCGGCGGCGGTGAAGTGGGCCTTGAACTTGTCGAAGCCACCGAACTGTTCGGTGAGGGCGGCCGCGAGGTCGCCGTCGGGCTCGCCACCGCCGTTGGGCGACAGGTTCTTCCAGAAGATGGAGTGGTTGGTGTGACCGCCCAGGTGGAACGACAGGGTGGCGGAGAGTCCGTAGACCTTGCCGGCGATGCTGTCGTCGTCGCGGGCCGCGGCCAGCTTCTCCAGGGTGTCGTTGGCGCCCTTGACGTAGGTGGCGTGGTGCTTGCTGTGATGGAGCTCCATGATCCTGCCGGAGATGTGCGGTTCCAGTGCCGCGTAGTCGTAATCGAGATCCGGCAAGGTGTATTCAGCCACGATGTTCCTCTCTGAGGTGCTACTCGTTTCCCTGTCCACGCATGGCTCCGACGACTCGGCCGGGCGCCACGCGAATGCTTCCAGCCTTCCCCACAGCATGGGTGATTGCAACAATCCCGCGCCAAGAAACATCAAGTGCGGTTGAGATGTCAACGACGCGAGAGTGCGTCGGCTGAGAGCTGACCAGGCCGCACCGAGTCGGCTGGGTTCAGATGAGGACGAGCAGGATGAAGACCGCGATGAGCGCGAGAATGGTCAGGGCGCTTGTGCGGCAACTCCTCGCGACGTCGTAGTTGGCGCGTGGAGCGGTCCGACCGAGCCCGGGGGCGCGTCGGAGATCTCCGGTCGCGTGCGTCGCCATCGTCGCCTCTCGTCCCTGGAACGGCTGCACATCCCTGCCGGCGGACGGGCCGCGATGGCGTTCGAGTGATCGGTATCACAGTGCCACGGATGTGACCGCCATCATAAACAGACTCGAACGGTCAGCTCAACTCGTCGTCGCCGGGCCGTATCCGACCGCGCGTAGACTTGGCGCATGTCATGGCTCGACCAGCTCTTCGCCGCCGGTTCACGCAAACAGGATCTCGTCGCCGCCGACGCTGCACTGCCCGGCCGCTCGTCCGAGATCACGGTCCCGGGCGAGCACCTCGTTCTCGGAACGCCTATGCGCGGTCGGGCCGAGTCCGACGGCTCCCACGTACACGGCATCGGACGCTTCGACGTCGGCCTCGACGCGATCGTCCTGGCCGGTGGCTGCTTCTGGGGGATCGAGGAGATCTTCTGGCAGGTCCCAGGTGTGTACACGACCGCGGTCGGATACGCGGGCGGGTACACACCCAACCCGACCTATGAGGAGACCTGCACCGCGCGGACCGGTCACACCGAGTCGGCGCTGGTGGTCTTCGACCCGGCCGTCGTCGATCTCGAAGGTCTGCTGAAGGTCTTCTGGGAGTCGCATGACCCGACGCAGGAGATGCGTCAGGGCAACGACATCGGAACCCAGTACCGGTCAGCCGTGTACGCCCTGACCGACGTGGACCTTGACGTCGTCCGCAGCACCGCCGCAACCTTCCAGACCGCACTCGACGCTGCGGGCGAGGGTGCGATCGCCACCGAGATCAAGCCGCTGGCGCAGGCGGGCGACGGACGGTTCTACTACGCCGAGGACTACCACCAGCAGTATCTGGCGAAGAATCCGCATGGATACCGCTGCCATGCCGCGACCGGTGTCGCCTACCCGGCCTGACGTCGCGGTGCGCCGTCGTACCCATCGGTCGCAGACCCGACGAGACACGCGGTGACCGAACGGATCTCGCTGCGGCAGTGGAATCGGACCCTGCTGCAGCGCCAGCACCTGCTCACCCGCGTCGCGGAGGACGCCATCGAGGTCCTGGACCGCTGCGTCGGACTGCAGTCCCAGGACCCGCGGGCGGCATTCTTCGGATTGTGGTCGCGGATCGCGGATTTCGACCCCCTCGAGCTGGACGATCTGTTGACCGACCGCGAGGTCGTGCGCATGACGCTGCTGCGCGCGACGATCTTCCTGATCGACGCCGAGGACGCACGCTGGATTCGTCCACTCGCCGAGCCCACGCTGCGGCGTGGACTCACCGACATCCACGCCCAGCGACTGGTGGACGCCGACCCGACGCAGGTCGTGCGGTCCGCCGCCGAGATTCTCGCGGGTCGCGAACTGGCCGTCGCCGACCTCGGGAGCGAACTGGTTGCCCGCCATCCCGCGGAAGATGCGTCGACCCTGACCGCGATCGCACGGTGCGGGCTGCCACTGGTCCAGGTCCCCCCGCGTGGTTTGTGGCGCGGGCGGGGCGCTCCGACCTATCGCCTGTTCGACGAGTGGGCCGGCCCGGGCGAGCCGGCCGTCGTCGACGACGAAGCCCGTGCCGATCTCGTCCGGATGTATCTGCGCGGGTTCGGCCCGGCCACCGTGAAGGCCATCCAGACGTGGTCCGGGCTCACCCGGTTGCGACCCCTCGTCGAGAAGCTGGAGGCCGACTGGGAGCTCGTCCGGCTCGACGGCCCGAACGGCGAGGTCCTCTACGACCTCGACGGTCTCGCCCTCGCCGACCCGGATGCGCCGGCGCCGGCCCGGCTGATCGCCCCCTTCGACCACGTGATCGGCGCCCAGGCCGACCGAATCCGGGTCGCCGACCCGGAGATGTACCGGCGCACCGTGACTCCCAACGGCCGGTCGCCCGGATTCGTGTTCCTCGACGGATTCCTCGCGGGGACATGGTCTCTCGACGCCGAGGACGTACCGGCGGTCGAGTATCTGCGTCCGGTGACCGCTGCCGAACGGCGCGAGGTCGACGCCGAGGTCGACCGGCTCCGTGAATTCCTGGTCGATACCTGAAGCTCGTCGCGACGGGGCCCGGCAGATGTCGCACATCGTGGCGCCGAGCGCAACGACCCACTAGGTCTGCGAACTGGATCGAAGGAGCCCGCGACTCAATCCCCGGTGCGCGGGTTCCGCGAGGTGATGCAGTAGCGGCGACCGACCGGATCCGCCATCGTCGTCCAGTGCGGGAAGTGCTCGATCGCGCGGGCGCCCCAGTCCTCGTGTCGTGCGACCTCGTCGGGGACGGAATTCGTGGCGATGTCGAGGTGTGCGGTCGCCACATCGCTGTCCGGCGACTCATCCTGCTTGCGCTGCAACAGGATCCCTAGGGTCACCGCGGGGTCGCGGCGAAGCGCGACCAGCTCGGGCCGACCCCGGGGCTTCGTCGGCCAGCCGGTGAACCCGGTCCAGAAGTCGACCTCGGCGTCGAACATGCCAGGGGGGATGTCGATGCACAGCTGGTCGATGATGCTGATGGCGTCGCCGGGCCAACGGATGGGCCGCGACCGCTTCGATTCGCCCACCCACGGCACGAGGCAGAACACGAAACCGGCGGGTGACCGGAGGGTGAGGTGAGTCCCGGCGTCGACGACGAGGGTCGCACCGAGTGCCTGTGCCTCGGCGGTGGCGGCGTGCGGGTCGTCGGTGTGGATGTCGAGGTGGACCCCACCCGGTCCGTCGTCGATGCGCTGGACCCGCAGATGCGGGTCGCCGTAGAAGGGCTCCAGCGAGGCGAACTCGCGGTGCTCACCCCGGGGCGGGGAGACCGTGCTGCCCGAGATCGCGCGCCAGAAGGTCACCTCGCTGCCGAACACCTCGGCGGGGAAGTCGAGGAATGCGCTGAGCCACCGCACCTGCACCCGGCAGATTCTACGGTGCGTCCCACGTCGCGCACTGTCGCGGCGCGTGGGAAAACAGCAGGCGGGTCGCCGTCGTTACACTCGGACAGATGACTGCAGGACCGCTGGGGGCGGTGGGGAAGAAATTCTCGAAGGCGCGGACCGAGCAGGTCGCGGTCGTCCGTCTCGACGGCCCGATCGGGATCGCGGGGATGGGCAAGCACGGCGTCAACACCGAGTCCGTCGAGCCGGTTCTGAAGAAGGCATTCGCCACGGAGCGATTGCGGGCCGTCGTGGTCGTCATCAACTCGCCCGGTGGCTCGCCTGCGCAGTCGGAGTACATCGCCGAACGCATCCGCCAGCTGTCGGCGGAGAAGGGCGTGCCGGTCCTCGCGTTCTGTGAGGATGTCGCGGCCTCCGGTGGCTACTGGATCGCGTGCGCGGCCGACGAGATCTTCGCCGCCCACACCTCCATCGTCGGCTCGATCGGGGTCGTGTCGTCGGGCTTCGGTTTCTCAGCCGTGCTCGACCGCTTCGGTGTACAGCGCAGGCTGTACACGACCGGTGAGAACAAGGCGCGACTCGACACCTTCTCGCCCGAACAGCCCGAGGACGTCGAATGGCTGAAGGAATTGCAGGCACAGCTGCACGAGGCGTTCATCGCGTGGGTCCGGCAGCGCCGCGGTAAAAAGCTGACCGCTTCCGACGCGGAACTCTTCAACGGCGACGTGTGGATCGGTCACCGCGCCGCGGAACTCGGGGTCGTCGACGGGATCGGCGTGATGCGTTCGGTCGTCGCCGAGCGGTACCCCGACGCGGAGATCACCGTCGTGGAGACGCCGAAGCCGCTGCTCATGAGACTCGTGGGAGGTCAGACATCGGTTGCCGGATTTGCGGAGAGCGTGACGACCGGCGTTCTGGCGGCGTTCGACCGCGCTCCGTCGTTGCGGCTGTCGCTGCTCCACCGAGACTGAAAGGCCCGATCACAGCCCGTTCACATGGTTTTGCTTGTGAATTGTCCCCACGTTATCCACAGGTGTTGTTCATCGAAGGAAGAGTTCACGACGTTTCGACGTGTGCACTTTCGTGAATTTCCTACGCGCACATTCGGCTAAACGAGTGATTGCGGTCACAAGTCGCGGGCCGGTGGCCAGCGTTTTTCCACAATTCCACAGTCTCATCCCCAAGTAGACGGTCAGTGCGCGAACAAGGGACAAATGTCCAGGACGTACATGTGGATAAATTTATGTAGGTCTACATAGCACCTTGCTCCACACCCGTCTCGGCGATGACAGCGGGGCGCGCGGGCAGTGGTCCGGTCGAGCTGCCGCCGCGCCCGGCCGTCTCTGTGCCACCATGGAAAACGTGAGCATGGGCGACATCACTCAGGTGCCGGTGACCGACCTTCCGGACGACTTCACCGGGCAGACCGACGCGGTGATGCTCGACGTCCGTGAGGACGACGAATGGGCGTCCGGTCACATCCGCGGCGCCGTGCACATCCCGCTGGCCGAGGTGCCCGGCCGCCTTGCCGAACTCGACCCCGATCACGATCTGTACGTGGTCTGCCATTCCAGCGGCCGGTCGATGCGCGTGCTGCAGTACCTCGCCCAGGTCGGTTACGACGGGATCTGCGTCCGCGGCGGCATGCTCGCCTGGCAGGAACACGGCAAGCCCGTCGAGATCGGTGATACGCGACCCGAGGGCGACGCCGGCCGATGATCGACCTGTGCCCGCGGTGTCGAATCCAGGCACCGCACCGTCCCGGCCGTGAACACTGCCCCCGATGCGGCGGACCGCTCAGCGTCGTCGAGGATGCCGCGCGGGCGCTGGCCGCCCGGCAGACGCCGGCACGATCGTCCGCGCCCGGCGCGGTGCGCCCGCCGCATGTCCCGTCTCGTCCCGGCCCGGCCCCGTTGTCCCCCGGACGTCTCTACCGCAGTCGCAACGTCCGGTGGGTGGCCCGCCGCCCACCCGAGGCGATTCCTGCCCGCCGCGGCCCCTCGGGCCGACGTGGCCCCCGATTGATTCCCCGGTACGTCTACATACCCACCTGGGGTCTGCACGACGAACCGGCAGAGGTCGACACCGCGCACCGGAAACTCGAGAGTTCGCGTGCCCGTCTGCAGTTCGCCCTGAACGTGGCCGGCTCTGCGCTGGCCGCGTCCGCACTGGTCCATCTCGTCCGCTACCTCCTGCTGGTCGTCAACCGCGACCGTCCGCTGCCCGAGTTCCTCGTCGTCGCGTCCGACTGGCTGACCATCTTCGTCGGTGTCGTCGCTTTCCTCGGATTCGTCCTGGCGACGCTGGCTTTCATGCGCTGGGTCCTGGAGTTGCGCGCGGACACCTACGCCGCGGCCGGACTCGTCGACCCGCGCCGGCCCGGTTGGATCGCCGCGCTCGCCGGCCTGCCGCTGGTCAACCTCGTCGGTGCGCCGCTGGTGGTGCAGGAGGTCGCCGTGCATCGGGTCGGCCAGGACCCCACGCTCGATGCCGACCTCGTGGGACGACGACTCCGCAAGTTGTGGGTCGCCTGGGTGGTGGTGAATGTGTCGGCCGGGGCGGCGATCATCGCCCGGCTCGTCGCGTGGCGCTCGGACTCGCTGCAGACCGGGGCGAACGCGATGGTGATGGTCATCGTCAGCGCGGCGGTCTCGGCCGCCTTCGCCTTCTGGATGGCACGCCGGGTACGGACACTGTTCGACGCCGCCGCGGCGGCCCCGGTCCCGACGAGACGGTGGGTGGCGGTCGGATGAACTCAGGGGTGAACGTGGGCGCGGCCGAGAAGGTCTCGCGTTCGGGCAAGCCGGCGGTGGTGGCGCACCGCGGGGCGTCGGGTGACTGTCCGGAACACACCCTGGCCGCCTACGAGCTGGCTCTCGCACAGGGTGCGGACGGCCTTGAGTGCGATGTCCGGTTGACCGCGGACCACGAGCTCGTGTGCGTGCACGACCGGACCGTCGACCGGACGTCCGACGGCTCGGGGATCGTGAGCGAGATGACGCTCGCCGAACTGCGCGAACTCGACTTCGGCAGCTGGCATGCCGCTGGTGGTCCCGCGTCGATCCTGACGCTGCGGGAGCTGCTCACGCTGACCCTGGACTGGCGCCGACCCGTCCGCTTGTTCATCGAGACCAAGCATCCGGTGCGGTTCGGCAGTCTCGTCGAGCAGAAGCTCCTCGAGATGCTGCACGAGTTCGGGGTGGCGACGCCGCCGTCGGCCGATCACAGCCGCGCCGTGGTCATCTCGTTCTCGTCGGCCGGGGTCTGGCGGATTCGACGCCACGCCCCGATGCTGCCGACGATCCTGCTCGGTGACACCGCCCGGGTCCTGGGCGGGGGCGCCGCGACCGCGGTCGGGGCGACCGGCATCGGGCCGTCGGTGATGACCCTGCGGCAGTACCCGGACCTGGTCGATCGCGCCGCCGCTGCCGGTCGGGTCACCTACTGCTGGACCGTCGACGAGCAGGTCGACGTCCAGCTGTGTGCCGATCTCGGTGTGCGGTGGCTGGCCACCAACCACCCGGCGAAGGTGCGCGACTGGCTGGTCACGGTCGACTGAGCTGCCGACCGCACGACCTGTCGGGCGCCGCGGGCCGACGTGAGAGAGTGGACCGATGGGCAAGAAGAGCAAACGGGGTAGTGGACCACGTCCGGGAAGCAATCGCGCCGAGCGCGTCGCAGCACGTAAGGCACGCCAGGCCGCAGCTCTGGCGCCGCCGCCCCGGCCCTTCGCCGGGTTCGCGTCCGAATGCGATTTCGTCGCGCTGCGGACCTTCGTCGCCTCGGCGACTGCGCGGTTGGAGCTCACCGAGCCGGCCGGTTCCCGCAACGACGTCTCGATCGTCACGATCCTGCCGGGCGCGGTGCCTGCGCTCGCGCGCGACCTCGACGGTGCGACAGAGGGTTTCGTGGGTCTGCAGACCGACCCCGATCGCTCGGCGCTGACCGTCGAACTCGCCGCGGCCATCGCGTGGGCCGCTCACGCCGACGCCGGCAGTGAGTTCGACCTCGAGGCTGCCGACGAGGCCCCGAGCCTCGACGAGGTCGTGAAGACCGACGCCGCCTTGGACATCACGGTGCACCAGGACTTCGGCTGGTGGTTCGTGGAGGGCACCGAGGTCCCGGCGGAGATCACGGCCATGTTCGAGCGCGCCAACGACTCGGTGCTGCCGACCGCGCGGCTCGTGGTCGACAGCGGCGCCGGTGCGCCCTGGTGGGTCGATGCGGGCGAACGTGCGCACCTGCGCTGGATTCGACCCGAGCCGGAGGACGACCTGATGTCGGCGATGGCCCGGCTCCACGCGGCCGGTCATCTGACTATGGGCGAGGGTTCGCGGTTCGCCGGATCGTTCCGCACCCACGGATTGCTCGTGCCGGTCTTCGACCTCGACAACGAGATGCACCACGAGGAGTGGTACGCGGGTCTCAACGAGCTCGATCGCCGCCTCGGCGAAGCACTCGCCGACACCTCGCCGCTGACGATCGAACAGCGCAGCTCCCGCAACGGCATTCGCGGTCGCCAGGTCACGCTGCGCTGACCGGCGTGGTCCGTAACCGCGCTGTTTCTGCTCCCTGAGAGCCTTCTTCTGCTCCCTGAGGTGCGAGCGAAGCGAGCCACGAAGGGGCGTGGTGACGTCCGTCGCCAGCCCTTCGTGGCTCGTCGACCTCGACGCGCTCCTTCGTCGCTTGCTCGGCCCGGCGGCTATCGCTCCTCGCACCTCAGGGAGCGAGGATTATGTCGTTCTCTCGGATCTGGAGCGGGGCTTCAGCGGCTCTTTCGGATTGGGGAGCGGATGGAACTCCGTCAGATGTTCCCGCCGGCCGCGACCGGTGCGGTGGCGTCGGATGTCTTCTCGCCGTTGAACTCTCGCTCGACGAAGTTCTCCAGGTCGAAGAGGTTCCCGTTGCAGCGTTCGGCGATGGTCTGCAGGGTCGTCATGGTCGCGACCTCCTCGACCTGTTCCTTGAGGAACCACTGCACGAACTGCTCGCCGAGGTAGTCGCCGGTATCGCGGGCCGACTTCGCCAGGTCGACGACCTGCTGGGTCACCGTCTTCTCCTGTGCTAGAGCGAGATCGATGGGCGCGCGGTAGTCCTCGAACCGGTTGTTCGGTGCCGGAATACCGGGGATCTCGACCTCCATGTCGCGGTCGAGGAAGTACTGCACGACCATCATCGCGTGATTGCGCTCTTCGACGGCCTGGCGGTAGAAGAGCTTTGCCAGCTGGGGCATGTCGTGGTTGTCGAAGTAGGTGGCGACCGCGATGTACTGCTGCGAGGCGTAGAACTCGTTGCTGATCTGGTCGTGCAGCAGTTGATGGAATTTCGTGTGTTCGGACATGCGGCCCATCGTAGAGCCGAAAAATGGCTCTCACCAGCAAGTTCAGGCTAAGTAAGGCAAGTCTGGCCTGCGTTCGGCGACCCTTTCACGACGGCCCGCCGGCGTCGACGAGAAGCTCGTCGGGGACGGGCTGACCTGCGCGGAGATAGCCGAAGAACTCCTCGGTCTGCTCGTTGACGGGCAGCGCCAAACCTTCGTCGGTGAACGTGCTCTCGCCGGCCGGCGTCGTCGTCGTGATGGGGTCGCGTAGCGCGAACATGAGGGACGCGAGATTCCAGATGTGATCTCGCTCATCGACGGTGAGCGCGTCGATGGCGCCGCCGACGAACCCGAAGAGCCGGAACGGGTTGAGCAGGACCGACGGACTGGTCGCGCGAGACACCAGTGCGGCGAGGAACTTCCGCTGATTGACCACTCGCTCGAGGTCGGCGCGCGGGAATGCGCGCGTCCGGACCAGCCCGAGAGCCTGCCGGCCGTCGAGGCGATGACAGCCTTTCGCCAGGCGCAGACCGGCTTTGGGGTCGTTGAGCGGTTGGTCGATACACATCTCGACGCCGCCGACCGAGTCGACGAGGGTGTCGAATCCGCCGAAGCCGATCTCGGCGTAGTGGTCGATGCGGATGCCGGTCAGGTTCTCGACGGTCTGCACGAGCAGCGCCGGACCGCCGATGCTGAACGAGGCGTTGATCTTCAGGCTGCCGTGGCCCGGCACCTCCACGTACAGGTCGCGCGGGATGCTCACCACGATCGCCTTGCCGCCACCGGGCGGGGTGTGGACGAGCATGATCGTGTCGGTGCGGGAGCCGTCGGCGTCACCGGTGGCCAGCGCCCGGCGTTGTTCCTCGGTGAGATCGGATCGCGAGTCGGTGCCGACGATGAGCCAGTTGGTGCCGGGGGTGTCCGATGGGCGTCCGGCGTAGGCCGGCAGGGCGTCGATCCGGTCCAGTCTCGTGTCGTAGTAGAACAGCAGTCCCACACTGCCGAGGACGACGACGAGCAGCAGGATCATCAGGATCTTGCCCACCCGGACCGCGCGGCGCCCCGTGTGCCGGGGCCGGCGAGGACCGGCCGGCCGCGGGGGCGCGGGCGGACGTCCGACGGCCCGATCGCGGTCGCGACGGTCGCCACGCGGCGGACGAGGCCCACGGGACCGATCGTCGGGGATCGGCTCCGGCTTCTGGGTGGGCGCATACCCGCCGGGAGCGGGCCGCGCCGACGATGACGGCCGATCGGCCGGGGACGGATGCGGCGGCCGACCGATGGGACCGGGGCCCGGAGCCCTACGCGGGTCGGGACCGCGGGCGGGGATCCGCGGCATGGCCTGCGGATGAGCGGACGGGCCGACGGCACCGGGAGGCGGGCGGTGGCCTTGTCCGGGTGGTGGCCCCGGGCGCGGAGACGGGCCCGCTGGCCGCCCGGGCGGCATCGGCGGTCCGGGGCGACCTCGCCGGAGGATCGGCGGGTCCTGCTCGTTCATCCCAACCAATGTACGCATGGGCGGTGGCGACGGATGTCGGTCGGTTGGTTGCCGACGTGGCGTCGAACCGCCCACATGAGGTCTCGTTCCGGACCGAACGGGGTACAGGACACGCCATGACCGACAAACACGTCGCCGACGCCACGGCGCAGGACTCCGGGAACGATGACGCCCAGGCCGACGGCGGACGCACCCCGCTGCGTCGCGCCATCACCGGCAAACTGCTGTTCCTGTTCATCCTGGGCGACGTCCTCGGTGCGGGCATCTATGCGCTCGTCGGGGAGGTCGCCGGGGAGGTCGGCGGAGCGATCTGGGTGCCCTTGGCGCTCGCCCTCGCGCTGGCGATGCTGACCGCGGCGTCGTATGCGGAGCTCGTCACCAAATATCCGCGGGCCGGCGGCGCGGCGGTGTTCGCGCGGCACGCCTACCGCCATCCGCTCATCTCGTTCCTGGTCGGATTCTGCATGCTGGCGGCCGGTGTGACGAGCGCCGCCGGGCTGGCGCTCGCCTTCGCTGGTGACTACCTGCAGGTCTTTCTCGACGTGCCCACGACCGCGGCGGCGCTGGTGTTCCTGCTCGCCGTCGCGGCGCTGAACGCCCGCGGGATCACCGAGTCCCTGCGGGCCAATGTGGTGATGACGATCGTGGAGGTCTCCGGACTCGTGCTCGTCGTCGTGCTGGCCGGGATCGTGCTGGGTCGCGGTGACGGTGAGCCGCAGCGGGTGCTGGAGTTCACCGACGAGACCACCCCGGCTCTCGCCGTGCTGGGCGCGGCGTTGCTGGCCTACTACTCGTTCGTCGGGTTCGAGACCTCCGCGAACATGGCCGAAGAGGTCCGTGACGTGCGGCGGGTCTATCCGAAGGCGCTGTTCGGTGCGCTGATCGCCGCCGGCGTCGTCTACGTCCTCGTCGGTCTCGCCGTGTCGGTCGTCGCGCCACCCGAGCGCCTGGTGGAGTCGTCGGGCCCGCTGCTCGAGGTCGTCTCGATCGCCGATGTCGGGATCCCCGCCCAGCTGTTCTCACTGATCGCTCTCATCGCGGTCGCGAACGGCGCGCTGCTCACGATGATCATGGCGTCGCGCCTGACCTTCGGCATGGCCCGCGACGGGCTGCTGCCCGGTGCGCTGGCGAAGGTGCTGCCCGGTCGTCGGACGCCGTGGACGGCGATCGTGGCCACCACCGCCGTCGCGATGATCCTCTCGGCGACCGGAACCGTCGCGGCACTCGCCGAGACGGTGGTGCTCCTGCTGCTGTTCGTGTTCGTCAGCACCAACGTCGCCGTCCTCGTCCTGCGCCGCGACCGCACGGACACCGACCATTTCCGGGCGCCGACGATCCTGCCCGTGCTGGCAGTGATCTCCTGCATCGTCCTGATGACGCAGCAGAGCGCATCGACCTGGTTGCGCGCGGGCATCCTGATCGTCGTCGGACTCGTGCTCTATCTCCTAGCGCGTGTGACCGGGTCGGGTGGGCACCGGGTGAACGACGACGACATCAACGACGACATCGACGACGATCGCTCCGGACGCCTCACCTGACGCGGATGTTGTTCGCGCGGTAGTCGTATCCGTCCTGACTCGCTCTCTCGTACTGGAATCGACGGTCTGCCCCGGCACCAGGTCCCGGAAACCGGTGCCGACGATCTCGCTGTAGAACGCCCACGCCCCGCCCGGGGTGGCGTCGGAATCGAGTACGCCCCATCCCTCTTCGCCGTTCCACGACCGAACGGTCCCGGTGATGTTCGGGCCGAGGGCGGTCGGTGGCGGTGACGTCGGTGTGTCGGAGAGGGCGGTCTCCTCGATCGTCGTGAGTCCGTCCGGTCCAGCGTCACCGACGCTGTGCCACAGTGCTGTTCGAAACGCGCCGCTGCGTGTACGGTCCGGCTGCGCGACATCGGTCGGCCAGACCGACAGCGCCACATATCGGCATCCGTTCTCCGGTGGAACAGCTATCGCATGGTCGAAGTCGACGACGGTCCCCGGGCGCAAGCCGGGCAGGGACAGTTCGTCGAGATTCTGAACGGCCCGAATACGGACGACGAAGGTGGTCCCGTGGACGGTGCCGGACAACGCCGGTGACTCGATGACACCCCAGCCCTCTTCGTGGTGCCATTCGCGGATCGTCCCGGTCGTCGACATCGGTCCACCGTAGGCGCCCGACCCGTGGCGCGACAGTGAATTACCGTTGTGGCGCTTCGCCTCCGGGCGGGCCGAGATGCCGCAACGTCGAGGTGCAGGTCGAGGCCTGGGAAATCCGTATGATCTCGAGCCCGGAATCCGGGCACGACGTCATACGGCTTCTCAACGCTCCGCGAGCGATCCGATCTCGGGGGCGTCCGGGCCGAAGTGGCGGAAGAGTGCTCGGCGTCGGGAACGGGTGCCGGTCCATTCCAGATAGCGCGGACCGGCCGGTGTCCGTGCGATGACCTGGTAGACAACACTGTTGCGGACCCACGCGAGACCGAACGCCCACGGCACCGCGGGGCGGAGACCGAGGTCGCGCATGCCGCGCACGCCGAGAAAGCCCTGCAGCATGCTCAGCAGGCGGGCGCGGGTGTAGCGCGCGGCGAGGCGGGGGAACAACCGGTAGTGCAAGCGGCTCTGGGCGTCGACGATCGCCGTCGTGAGTGCCGCGCCGGCGTCGGTCACGTCGTGCTGCGCCAGTAAGACTGCATAACTCAGCTGATGCTGGTCGCGTTCGGAGTCGAAGAGCCAGTCGTCGTCGACGCCGATCAGCCAGCCGACGTACTTCCACAGGTGCATGAGGGCGCGGGAGTCGTCACGGCTCACCGGGACGCCGAGGGCGCGGACCCCCATCATCAGTGCGCCGCTGAAGAGGTTCAGCGTCGCGGCGAGGTCGGACTGGTTGATCGGCAGACCCCACTGGTCGATGTCCCAGCGGCCGTTGTGCTCGTACCGCTCGTTGACCAGGGCGTGCATGAGGCGCACATGGACGGTGAGTCGCCAGCCGTCGCCGTCGCGTGCCATCCCGCCCGGTTCGCCGACCGCGATGGCCCAGGTCTGAGTCTCGCCGAGTCGTCGGATGACCGTGTTCCCGGTGAGGCCGCCGGTCGCGACCAGCAGGTCGGCGGGCCCGCCGAAGCGGTAGCCGCCGATCAGGGAGAGCTGCAGCAGGACGTCGTTGGCGTTCTGGCCGAACCGCCGATAGACGGCGGCCCCGCGGTCGCAGAGAGCGGGATCGACCCAGTCCGGTGTCTTCTCGACGAGTGCGAAGAAGTCGAGCAGGGCGTCGGGCGCATCGGAGGGCATGTCACCGGCAAGTGCCCGCTCGAACTGGCGCATCGTGACCCGGCCGTCGGCGTTCCGCGGGAGGCGCATGGCCCGGACCAGCGCCGCGGCGGGTTCGTCCCGTGTGCGCAGCCGACGTCCGAGCTCCGCGAGCTCGTCGTCGCCGGGTTCACGAAGGTGGTTGTAGACCTTGAGGAGTCTGCCGATGCGGCGGCCGCGGGACTCGGCGGCTCGGTGGCGTCGCGGGAAGGGGAGGCTCGCCGGCTCGGCGGTCGGGTCGGACAGCGCTTCGACGGGCATGAGACGAATCTAGCGAATCATCTCACCCTGTTCAACGGTGGCCGGTAGGGGCGCATGGTCGGAGGCGCACAGTCGGCGGGAATCGACGCACAGTCGACGGGAAAGGCCGCGCGGTCGACGATGTCTCGGTTCTCAGCCGACCCAGGACAGCTGGTCGCGGAGCAGTCCGTAGCCGACGAAGGCGACCACGTCGATGACCGCGTGCGCGATCACGAGGGGCCAGACGCGGCCGGTGACCTGGAAGAAGCGCCCGTAGACCACGCCCATGACCAGATTCCCGAGTCCGCCGCCGAAGCCCTGGTACAGGTGGTAGCCGCCGCGGAGAATCGCGCTGGCGGCGAGCGACGCGTTGTCGGACACCCCGAGTTGTCGCAACCGGGTGATGAAGTACGCGACCACCACGATCTCCTCGGCGGCGGCGTTGCCGATCGCGATGAGCACCAGAACCGGCCACTCCCACCAGGTGTCGGCCTGGCTGGGCACCAGGCTCGCGTTGAGGCCCAGGGCCCGGGCCACGGCGACGAGTCCCAGGCCGGGCAGACCGATGACGGCGGCGAGAACCAGTCCCGAGGGGATGTCGCGGCGCGGGGTCCACCGACCCAGACCGACGCGCGACAGTCCGATCCCGCTGCGCCACAACAGATATATACCCAAGGCGGCGATGGCGAACAGGCGGAGGCCGCCCATGATCTGCCGGACGGCGTCGATGACATCGAGGTCGGAGCGGCTGGGATTGAGTGCGACCGTCGTCTCGCCGATACCGCCAGCGAGCTGCGCCTCGAGCAGTGCGAGTGCCGCGGACAACGCCGAGAACGCGAATGTGAGGACGCCGACGATGACCAGTTCGACGATGATGCCGCGTCGTTCGGTCCGGTCGGTCACGACCGGGATGTCGTGGGGCGACGGTGTGAGGTACTCGCGCAAGGCCATGCCGGTCAGCCTAGGACCCCGCGATCCGCAGCAGTGATGCGGAAACAGCGGGCCGGCGTCGTGGAAGCCGGGTCAGTCTGGCATCGAGTTCAGGAACGGGCAGCCCGCGAGATTCCGCAGCGCGCGGGACAGTTCGAACACGTCGGAGACCGGCCGGGCGAACGGGAGGCGGACGTCGGAGTCGCTCTCGAGTCCCTCGATGCGGAACCGGATGCCGAAGCGGTCGAGGCCGAGCGGACGCACCCGTCCAGTGCGCAGCTCGACGGGAAGCTTGCGGACCAGTTGTCCGACGATGTCGGCGTGGTCGCTGTCGAGATGTTCGAGCCAGCTGCCCTCGTGCTCCCAGAACGGGTCGGGGTCGGCGTCGGCGAGCTCGGTGGCCGACACCGAGGCCGCGCCGTCCGACGACGCGATGACCGCGGTGTCGACCTGCAGACGCATCATCGACGCGCCGTGTCCGATGTCGAGCAGACCGTCGTCGGGGTGTTCGCCCGCGATCTCGATGGCCAGGTCGCGTTCCAGGTCGCGCGGGACCTCGTGCAACGTGCCGTTCAGCCAGATCACCGAACGCACGCGTTCACGCAGGTCGATGGGCGCCCAGTCGGTGACCTCGAGCATGGCGGGCACGCCCTCGGCGCCGTCGACGGTCCGCATCGCGTCGCCGTCGGTGGGGACGAGGACGAAGGCCTGGGACTCGAAGAGGTGCACGACGTCGATCGGGGTGGCGTCCGCGCCCTCGACGGCCAGGATGGCGGAACCGCCGCGACGACAGGCCGTCTGGATCATCTCGGCATCCGTGGGGCGGTCGGTCGTCGTTCTCGTCATGACAGTCTCTCCGGTCGGCGTCGCGGGGCGCGGGTCGTATGAAAGGTAACCCTAACCTAAATACCCCGAGTGCACGCGTCAATGGTTTCGACACCCCTGCGTAGAGCCTGGGACACATGCGCGAAAGGGTCTCGGCAGGCCTGTTCCACTAGGCTCGTGTGGTGCCTGTGATCGCCTACTTCGGCCCGCCCGGAACCTTCACCGAGATGGCGCTCGACGCGGTCCTCGCCGAACAACAGTCCGCGGACGGCCTCGACCTGTCGGGCGGGGTCGACCGGGTCGCCGCGTCGAGTCCTGCCGCCACCATCGCCATGATCCGTACCGGAGACGCCGACTACGGCTGTGTGCCGATCGAGAGTTCGTTGGAGGGTTCGGTGCCGGCGACGATGGACGCACTGGTGCCGCCCGCGGCCGACGCCGTCGACGGTCGGGTGCAGGCCTTCGCCGAGACGGTGCTCGACATCTCGTTCGCCATAGCCGCAGCCGCGCCGATGGCCGCGGCCGATGTCCGCACGCTCGCCGCCTACCCGGTTGCCTCCGCGCAGGTGCGCCAGTCGGTCGGCGAGCTTTTCCCCAACGCCGAGTTCGTGATCGCGAGCTCCAATGCCGCTGCCGCGCAAGACGTCGCGGCCGGGAAAGCGGACGCCGCGGTCACCACGGGGCTCGCCGCGCGCCTGTCCGGACTCGTCGTGCTGGCCGACGGTGTCGCCGACGCGCGGGAGGCGACCACGCGATTCCTTTTGCTCGGTCGGCCCGGGGTGCCGTTGCCCCGCACCGGTGCCGACCGCACCTCGGTCATCCTCGACCTGTCGAACGAACCGGGTAGCCTGATGGCGGCGATGAACGAATTCGCCTCGCGCGGAATCGACCTCACACGTATCGAGTCGCGCCCGCAGCGTGACGAGGCCCAGGGCCGCAGCATCGCCGGCCGGTACCGGTTCTTCCTCGACGCGGTCGGACACATCGACGACGCGGCCGTCGCCGAAGCCCTTGCCGCCCTCCACCGCCGGTGCGAGCGGGTGGTGTTTCTCGGCTCGTGGCCTGCGGTACGCACCACCGGCTCCGCGCCACCGGACCACACCGAGTCGCTGGCCTGGGTCGACTCGATGCGGCGGGGAGGGAAGTGATGGCGCGGCTGCACCTGGTCCGTCACGGTGAGACCACCTCGAACGTCATGCGCCGCCTCGACACCGCTCTGCCCGGTGCCGCACTCACCGATTTCGGTGCGCGACAGGGTGTTCGGTTCGGTCTCGAGAACGTGCCGGAACAGCACGCGGTGCTGCTCAGTTCACGCGCGCTCCGCGCCCGGCAGACCGCCGAGCTGATCGGGTCGGTGTGGGATGTGGAGACCGCGGCGATCGACGGCGTGCACGAGGTCCAGGCCGGCGAGCTCGAGGACCGCTCCGACCGCGAATCGCATGAGGTCTTCCAGGACATCATGCACCGCTGGCACGCCGGCGACCTCGACGCACGCATCCCCGGCGGCGAATCCCTCGCGATGGTCTACGACCGGTACCTGCCGACGGTCGAGGACCTTGCCGACATGTACCTCACCGGCCCTGACCAGCGCGATGTGTTCCTGGTGAGTCACGGTGCGGCCATCCGCCTGATCGCCGCCCGGCTCGCCGGGATCGACTCCCGGTTCGCCGCGGCGACCCACCTCGGCAACACCGGTTCCATCGAACTCGAGTACTCCGACGGCATCTGGGTGTGCACGCGATGGGGCGCCACGACGGCCCCGTTCGAGATCGCCGACGAGCCGCTCGTCGACGAACCGATGGGCTGACGGCGTCCCTCCGTTCCCTGAGGAGCGAGCTTGCGAGCGTCACCCCGTTTCCTGAGGAGCGAGCTTGCGAGCGTCACGAAGGGTTACTTGATGATGGCGTCGACCGTCTTCTTCAGCGCCGAGGGCTGCGACGGGCGTCGGGGAGCCTTCTCCCGGCGGCGCAGCATCTCCTCACCGATCTCCCGGAGTTCCTTGCGGCTCAGCGCCTCTCGGACCTTCGGGAACCACTCGTCCTCTTCCTCCTCGATGTGGTGCTCCACGTTCTCGATCAGGACGGTGGTCTTGGCGTCGAATCGCTCGTTGTCCGGTGAGAGAGCGGCCAACTCGACGACGAGTACGTCGGCGACGTGGTGCTCCTCGTAGGACTCGAGGATGTCGTCCTCGAGATCGGGGACCCGCTTGCGGATCTCGGGGTACATCACCTCGTTCTCGATGTAGGTGTGCACGGTGAGGGCCTCGATGATCTTGTCGACGATCTTGCCCTTGGTCTTCACGGCGTTGTCGCCCTGCGACCTGAAGTCGCGGAACAGTTTGCGGATCTCCTTGTGGTCGTCCCGGAGGATGACGATGGCGTCTGAGGACATGGACGTACTCCTGAGATAGAGGGCTGCTCGATCTGCTACCCCTCGTACCGCGTTCCGCCGCAGGTCAAACATCGAGTCGGCGGCATCGGGGCGCCGGCCACACCACTAGCCCCAGCCGTTGGCGTGCAGCCACTCGTCGTCGATGCCGAAGTGGTGCGCGATCTCATGGACGACGGTGACCGCCACCTCGTGGACGACCTCCTCCCGCGAGTGGCACATCGCGAGGATGGGGTCGCGGTAGATGGTGATGGTGTCGGGCAGGAATCCGCCGTAGTCGGTGGTCCGCATCGTGAGTGCCACACCGTGATACAGCCCGAGGATGCCGGGTTCCTCCGGGTTGTGCGGTTCAACGAGGATCACGACGTTGTTCATGGCGTCGGTCAGTTCGCCGGGGATGGTGTCCAGCGCGTCGGAGACCAGCCCGTCGAACTCGTCGTCGGACATGTACACGGCCATCGGGTCAGCCCGCCGGGGCCGGTGCTTCGGCGGGGTTGGGCGCGATGCCCGGCGGGAGCGGCACCGGGGTCGGCAGGGCCCGGCCCGGTGGCGCCTCCGGGGGTGCGACCGGCGCGCGCCCGTTGATCAGCAGCGCGCCGCCCTTGGCGTCGCCCACCAGGGTCGCGAAGCCGCCCCGCTTGTCGGGTAGCCCGAGGTAGCACACCACCTTGCGGCTTCCGGCGAGCCAACTCGGCTCGCTGAGCACCGACCACTGGACGTTGAGCGTGGTCGCGTCGAGCTGCTTGCGCCCGCCCACGAACCGTTCGGCCTGGACCGGGCAGATCGAGCCGAGGTAGCTGTTCTGGGCGCCGGTCGGCGGCCACGGCCTGTTCGACATCCGGTCGCCGAAGCGGACCGACAGATCGACGATCCCGGTTGTCTGGAAGGCATGCGGCTCAGCGCAATTGACTGCGAAGCCGGTCGGGGTGCGGGTTTCGGGATCGATCCCGACGCAGGTGCCCTCGGGCCAGACGTACGACTGGTTCTGGTCGGCGACCCGGCCGGAGAACTGGACCGGAGCCCCGTCGGCGCCGTTCTCCTGGACCCCGCATCGCAGCTGACGCGCGCCCTTGTCCCACTGCACCTGGGAGGGGTACATCATCCCGACGGCGAAGCGACCCTGCGGGTCGAGGCGCCCGGCGAGATACTGGTCCACCATCACCGGGCACTGTTCGTCGCGGATCGTCGCGAACCGCTCGGCGCCGGGCCAGAGAGCGTCTTCGCCGAACTCCGCGCCGGGGATCAACGCGGTGTCGATGGCTCCTGCGACCTCGAAGCGGTGTTTCTGCTCGCACGGCACATCGACCGGCTGGCCGGGGTTGCCGGCCGGCCAATCCAGACAGTCGCCCGCGACCGACTTCGTGAAGGCGTTCTCGACCAACCGCTCACCCTCGCCGATGTTGCTGCCGCCGACGCTGCCGCTGTCGTCGAAGGCCCCCGCAGCGAAGGCGATCCCGCCCGCCACGAGTGCGCCGACAACGATCGCGCCCAGGACCACGAAGACCGGGTTGCGGGCGAAAGCGCCTGGTCGGCGGGGTCCGCCGGCCGGTGCGTCGGCGTCGGCGGGGTGGCTGCGGTCGGGGTCGGGCGCGTTCATCGGGATCCATCATGCCTAACGGATCGGACGGGGCACACCCTCGTGGGCCGATGGCCGGACCGGGCCGATGCACCGCATGACCGCGCCGGTCTGGTGCGGAGGCCGGTTCCTCACTCCCCGTCGGGTGCCAGGTGCCGGGCGGTGAGTCCGGTGAGCTCGCTGCGAAAGCCCTCGTATCCCTCGCGGAGCCGATCCCCGGGCCAGGCGCCGGGGAGGAGTTCCTCGGGCAGGAGCGGGTCGCGGAGGATGTGCCGCACGATGGCGGCGGCGACCTCGAATCGATCGGCGACCGTCGTCGCGGCGGCGAGTGCGTCGAGCAATTCGTCCGCGGTCGCGGCCCAGGTCGACGGCGTGAACAGTCGTGCGGCCAGCTCGGTCGACGCCTCCTCGGGAGCCGCCCGGAAGAGACTCAGACGGCGGCGCAGTTCGGGCGGGAGTTCGATGTCGAGGTTGGCCGGGCGGGCCCAGACGCCCTCCCGGATCTCGCCGAGCCGGGCCTTCCGCAGCGTGTCGCGCAGCAGGGCCCGTTCGGTCGAGCTCTCCGAACCGATCGTCACGACGGCGAGATCCCAGCTGCCGTCCCAGTCCCGTCGTGCCGGATGGAGGGCCCGATCCTGGCGCTGCTGTCGCTCGACCAGGCGGGGCGAGAGTCGGCATCTGCCGTCGATGCGGTCCAGGTCTCCCGCCGCGACCAGACGTGTCAGCGCCACCCGGACGGTCGATTCGCGGAGCCCGAGCTCGGTGGCCGTGGCCAGGAGCCCGTTGATCGACGCATCGGGGGAGTCGAGGCCGAGGAGGGCGCTGAGGATGACCGATCGCGCCGTGAGCTTGGGAATGTCCACGCGTCCGGGCACGGCGTCGATGCTATCGGGCGGGATCGGCTCGGTGGCGACGACGGCTATTACAAAACTCTGGCGCACAGCAGAATGATGTAATACCGTGGATCACGACCTCCACCAGGAAGCGGGTTCCGCCATGTCCACCCACGTCGTCACCAATCAGGTCCCCGAACTCGTCGACTTCGACGCCGCGGACAATCCGGCCATCTCCGAGGCGGTTCACCGCGCGGGCGCCGACCACATGCTCGAGGACCTGCACCGGATCGGCCGTCTCGCCGGTGGTGCCGAAGCGCTCGGATGGGGTGACCTCGCCGAGTCCCACCCGCCGGAACTGCGGACCCACGACCGCTACGGCAACCGGGTGGACGAGGTCACCTACGACCCCGCCTATCACCACCTCATGCGGACGGGTATCGGTTTCGGTCTCGGTGGTACCGCATGGTCGGACCCTAGCCCGACGGCGCACTTCGAGCGTGCGGTGAAGTCGAGCGTGTGGGGTTCGGTGGACGCCGGGCACAGCTGCCCGTTGTCGATGACCTACGGGGTGGTGCCGGCACTGCGGGCCAACCCCGAACTCGCCGGGCTGTACGAGCCGCTGCTCGTCTCGACGACCTACGATCCCGGTCTCCGGGCGCCGCTGTCGAAAGCGGGGCTGACCGCCGGGATGTCGATGACCGAGAAGCAGGGCGGCTCCGATGTTCGCGCGAACACCACGACGGCCGTCGCCCAACCGGACGGGACGTACCGCATCACCGGCCACAAATGGTTCACCTCCGCACCCATGTGCGATGTGTTCCTGGTGCTGGCGCAGGCGCCGGGAGGCCTGTCGTGCTTCTTCGTGCCGCGGGTGCTGCCCGACGGATCCCGCAACACCTTCCTGCTGCAGCGGCTGAAGGCCAAGCTGGGCAACCACTCCAACGCGAGCAGCGAAGTCGAGTACGACGACACGGTCGGGTGGCTCGTCGGTGAGGAGGGCCGCGGGGTGGCGACGATCATCGAGATGGTGAACATGACCCGCCTGGACTGCACCCTCGGCTCGGCGACCGGCATGCGGGTCGGCGTCGCCCAGGCCGCCCATCACGCCACCCACCGCCGGGCCTTCGGCGCCGCGCTGGTCGACCAACCGCTGATGCGCAATGTGCTCGCCGATCTCGCGGTCGAGTCGGAAGGAGCCACGATGACGGCACTGTGGCTCGCGGAACTGACCGACAAGGCGACCGCGGGCGACACCCGGGCGGATGCGCTGCGGCGGATCTCGCTCGCGGTTAGCAAGTACTACGTGTGCAAACGGGCCCCGATCCATGCCGCCGAATCGCTGGAGTGCCTGGGCGGCAACGGATATGTGGAGGAGTCGCGGATGCCGCGGCTCTTCCGGGAGTCGCCGCTCATGTCGATCTGGGAGGGGTCGGGGAATGTGGCTGCGCTCGATGTGTTGCGGGCGATGGCCAAACAGCCCGACACGGTGACCGTGTTCCTCGACGAGATCGACAGTGCGGCAGGGGCGGACCGGCACCTCGACGTCGCGGCCGACGAACTCCGACGCGAGCTGGGCGACCTCGACGCGATGCAGTACCGGGCCCGGCGGGTCGTCGGCCGCATGGCCCAGCTCCTCCAGGCCTCCCTGCTGGTCCGGTACGGGCATCCGGCGGTCGCCGACGCGTTCGCCGCGAGTCGGCTCGGCAGCGACCGGGGGGACGTGTTCGGCACCCTGCCGTCGGGGATCGACACGGCGTCGATCATCGAACGCGTGACGCCGAAGACCGTGCAGGACAACGCCCGTGGATGAGTCGTCCGGCTCGCGGCCGGCCGCGTGGCGCGACGACCTGCGCGACGGTGCGGACTCGTTGTTCGCCGGCCGCGCCGGACGCGAGCCGGATGTCGACTACCGCACGCTCACCTACGAGGTCACCGGCCGGATCGCCCGTATCACCTTCAACCGACCCGATCAGGGCAACGCGATCACCGTCGACACCCCCGTCGAACTGTCGCACGCGGTGGAGCGCGCCGACCTCGACCCCGGTGTCCACGTGATCGTCGTATCCGGGCGGGGCAAGGGTTTCTGCGGCGGATACGACCTGTCGATCTTCGCCGAGAACGGCGGCGACCCGTCGCAGACCGTCGATCCCCATACCGTCAACCCGCGGACCGGAACCGTCCTCGATCCCGTTGTGCAGGCACGCAATCACGACCCGGGCCGCACCTGGGATCCCATGATCGACTACGCGATGATGAGCAGGTTCAACCGCGGTTTCGCCAGCCTGCTCCACGCGAACAAGCCGACGGTCGCCAAGCTGCACGGGTTCGCCGTGGCCGGCGGCACGGACATCGCCCTGTACGCCGACCAGATCATCTGCGCCGACGACACCAAGATCGGCTATCCGCCGACCCGGGTGTGGGGTATCCCCGCCGCGGGGATGTGGGCCCATCGGCTCGGCGATCAGCGCGCCAAGCGACTGCTGTTCACCGGCGATTGCCTATCGGGCACACAGGCGCACGAGTGGGGGCTGGCCGTCGAGGCACCGCCGGCCGACGAGCTCGACGACCGGACGGAGGCATTGCTCGAGCGGATCGCCCGCATGCCGATCAATCAGCTCGTGATGGCCAAACTGGCGCTCAACAGTGCGCTCCTGGCCCAGGGCGTCGCGAATTCGGGCATGATCAGCACGGTCTTCGACGGCGTCTCCCGCCACACCCGCGAGGGCTACGCCTTCCAGCAGCGGGCCGCAACCGTCGGTTTCCGGGACGCCGTCCGCGAACGCGATGAGATCAACGGCGACTGGAAGCGCGCTCAATTCCGTTCGCCGGCAGAGTGATCGACGCCGTACTGACGTGAGCGAACTGCGCCCCGCCCTGCTCCCTGAGGAGCGTCCGGAGCTTGCGGAGGGGCGCGGCCCCCACCGCCCCCTGAGGAGCGTCCGGAGCTTGCGGAGGGGCGCGGCCCCCACCGCCCCCTGAGGAGCGTCCGGAGCTTGCGGAGGGCGCGTCACGAAGGGTCCGGCGTCCGAGGCGGTGCCCTCCGGTGCACCCGCCCGGCGTCTGTGACTGATGGGGTTCCTGTTCACGGCAGTTCACCACGGTTCACCATTGGGGTGTGAGTTATAAGTTGCTGCTGTGCAACCGGATTCATTGTCATCGCGGCTGTGGAGAAATCTCGTCGTCGAACGCGATTGGATCTCCTGACCTGAAAGTGGGCGTTTTTCAGTCAGTTTCGATGTGGGAGTTCCGGGCATGCGCCGCCCCTGGTGAGGTTGGCCATCGCGATCA